>NZ_JBDMHB010000005.1:0-93303 GCF_039752955.1 Collinsella aerofaciens | reverse complement strand
GTGGGCAACTCCTTCCAGGCCCTCGAGGACGGCACCGCCTACACCTACCTGGTGGACGCCCACTGGTCCCTCGAGCTGAAGAGGACCTACACCTTCGTGAACCTCGCCGACCCCGAGCTCGCCATCGAGTGGCCGATCCCGCTGGAGGAGGCCACCGTCTCCGAGGCCGACCTCAACCACCCGATGCTCGCCGACGTCGTCCCGATGGCGCCGAAGCGCACCCTCGTCACCGGCTGCAACGGCCAGCTGGGCCATGCGGTGCGAAAGCTCGCCGAGGAGCGCGGCGTCGCCAAGGACTTCGACTTCTGCGACATCGACACCTTCGACATGTCCGACCCGGACGCCTACTCAAAATACGACTGGTCGCTCTACGGCACCGTGATCAACTGCGGCGCCTACACCGCCGTGGATAGGGCGGAGACCGCCGAGGGCCGCGCGACCGCCTGGAAGGCCAACGCGACCGGCCCCGCCCTCCTCGCCCGCACATGCTCTGATCACGGGATCACCCTCGTCCACGTGTCCAGCGACTACGTCTTCGACGGCACCGCCGAGGTGCATGACGAGGACGAGCCCCTCAGCCCGCTGTCCGTCTACGGCCAGACCAAGGCCGCCGGCGACATCGCCGTGGCCGGGTGCCCGCGCCACTACATCATGCGCTCCAGCTGGGTCATCGGCGAGGGCCGCAACTTCGTCAAGACGATGAAGGGCCTGTCCGACCGCGTCGCCGACCCCGAGGACGGGCTCGAGCAGGTCACGGTCGTTGACGACCAGCTGGGCCGCCTGACCTTCACGCGCGACATGGCCGAGGCCATCTTCCACGTGCTGGGGACGCACGCCCCCTACGGCACCTACGACTGCACCGGCTCCGGCACCGTCAAGTCCTGGGCCGATATCGCCCGCGCCGTCTTCGAGGCCGCCAACGGCAACGGGGACAGGGTCGTGCCGGTATCGACCGCCGACTACTACGCGAGCGCCGAGGGCCCCGTCGCCCCGCGCCCGGTCCACTCCGCGCTCGACCTGTCCAAGCTCGAGGCTGCCGGCTTCCACATGCCCGACTGGGAGGAAGAGCTGGGGGAGTACATCAAGACGCTCTAGCCGCTATTAACTTTTCGAGAGTAAAAGCCGCCGTTCTTTAACGGCGGCTTTTCTTGTTGGTGGCTATCTGCGCAGTGGTGCCAATAGTATTTTGCGGAAGATCTACCTCTCGCTTGGCATGGAAGTAGGGTGGCCGGGCTGGTCGTCGTAGGCGTATTTGCTGTACACGTTGACCTCCCACTGCTTTTTTTCGACCTTTGCTACAGAATCTAGGATGAAGCCGGTCGCAAGGCTCAGGCCGCACAGGAACATAAACGAGGCGGCGAGCATAGCGGTGGGGAAGCGCGGGACGAGGCCGGTCTGGAAATATTCGACAACGATGGGCATGCCCAGGGCGAGGCCGAATACCGCGAACAGAAGCGCAACGAGGCTGAAGAACTTCAGCGGGCGGTAGTCCTTGAACAGCGTGCCGATCATCGCAACGACTTTAATGCCGTCGCTCACGGTGTTGAGTTTGGACTCGGAACCCTCGGGACGGTCGCGGTACTCGATGGGCACATCTTTGATGCGCCAGCGGTGGTCGACGGCGTGGATCGAGAGCTCGGTTTCGATCTGAAAGCCCTCGGAAAGCACTGGGAAGGTTTTAACGAACGGGCGGCTCATGGCGCGGTAGCCTGTCATGACGTCATCGAAGCTGTAGCCATAGATCCACTTGATCATGGCGCGGACCAGATTATTGCCAAAGCCGTGGAAGGCACGCTTGTTCTCCTCGGCGTAGGTGCCGTTGGAAAGGCGATCGCCTACGGTCATGTCGGCCGTGCCGTTAAGGATGGGCTCGCAGAGGGCCTTGGCCGCCTCGGCGGGGTAGGTGTCGTCTCCGTCGACCATCAGGTAGCAATCGGCGTCGATATCGCGAAACATCTGGCGGCACACGTTGCCCTTTCCCTGACGGGGCTCAAAGCGGACTGTGGCGCCGTGCTCGGTGGCAATGCGTGAGGTATCGTCCGACGAGTTGTTGTCATAGACATAGACCGTCGCCTGCGGAAGCTCGCGGTGAAAGTCGTCGATGACTTTGCCGATCGTGAGCGCTTCGTTGTAGCAAGGGATGATGACGGCGATGGATTCAGAATTCACTTAATGCTCCTTATACATTCAATCCTAGAAAGTATAGCCGTTTGGGCCTGGCATCCTAAGATGTGGGTTAGTTTTCCAGTTTTGTTGCGCGAATCGTTTGCATGGCCGTCGGGTCTATACTGTTCGTTTGTCAACGATTACGAGTAAAGGAGTTGCATCCGTGTCGGATCAGACAAAGCAACAAGAAACTCGCAGTCTGCCTGCGACGTTTGCTAAGAACGAATTTGAGAAGGACGCGTTTATCCTTCGTCAGCTGGTTACCAAGGATTTTAAGATCAAGTATCGCCGTAGCGTTCTGGGCGTCGCATGGTCGGTGCTCAACCCGCTGCTGATGATGATCGTCATGGCCATCGTGTTCTCGACGATTTTTGGCCAGGGCCGCAATGGCTCAATGACGCCCGAGATGTACCCGCTGTACTTGATCGTGGGTAACATTACCTTTGCCGTCATGTCTGAGTCTACTAACCAGGCCCTGACGTCGATCGTGGGCGCTGCCCCTCTGCTCAAGAAGGTTAAGGTGCACCGCTGGGTTTTCCCGGTGCAGAAGGTGCTCTTCTCGCTGGTCAACTTTGCTTTCTCGCTGGTCGCCGTCGCCATCGTCATGCTGTGGTTCCGCGTTATGCCTTCTTGGCACCTGATTCTGTTGCCGGTTTGCCTGCTGCTGCTTATGTGCTTCTGCATGGGCCTGGGCATGATGCTCTCTGCCCTTACGGTCTTCTTCCGCGACGTTATGCATCTGTGGAGCGTCGTCATTACGGCGTGGACTTACATTACGCCCATCTTCTGGACGACTGACTATATTGCGCAAATGCCGCATCTCGTGCGTATCTTGATGTATGCGAACCCCATGTTCAACTACCTGCAGTTTATGCGCGATATCTTCCTGTTCCAGACTACGCCCTCGCTTATGACGTTTGGTATGTGCGTCGCTTGGGCGGTTCTTGCGCTTATTATTGGCTATACCGTGTTCCATAAGTCCGAGCGCAAGTTCATCCTCTACATCTAAGGAGTGCTGTGATGACTGAATCTGTTGTTGATTACAGCGAGCAGCCTCTGGCTGTCGAGGTCGACGACGTCACCATGATCTTTAACATGGCGTCCGAGTCGCTGACCAACCTCAAGGAGTACTTCATCAAGCTTGCCAAGCACGAGTTGTTCTTTGAGGAGTTTAGGGCGCTCAAGCATATCTCGTTTGATATTCATCGTGGCGAGGTCGTGGGTCTGGTTGGCACCAATGGTTCCGGTAAGTCTACGATGCTCAAGATTATCGCCGGTGTGCTTGAGCCTAGCGAGGGCAGCGTTAAGGTGCACGGTAACATTGCGCCGCTGATTGAGCTTGGTGCCGGCTTTGACCCCGAGCTGACCGCCCGCGAGAACATCTATCTGAACGGCGCCCTGCTCGGCTATACCAAGGAGTTCATCGACGCCAACTTTGACGGCATTATTGAGTTCGCTGAGCTTCAGAACTTTGTCGATATGCCGCTTAAGAACTTCTCCTCGGGCATGGTGGCGCGTATCGCCTTTGCAATCGCGACGATTACCGAGCCCGATATTCTGATCGTTGACGAGACGCTGTCCGTCGGTGATGTGTTCTTCCAGCAGAAGTGCGAGGCCCGCATCCAGCACTTTATCCAGAGCGGCGACGTGACGGTTCTGTTCGTTTCGCACTCCATGGAGCAGGTTGAGCGCATCTGCCAGCGTGCCGTTTGGATTGAGAAGGGTGACCTTCGCATGGACGGCCCGGTCAGTGAGGTCTGCAAGGCGTATCGCGAGCAGTTCAACTAGGTTATAATTACTTGCGCTTGGCCGAATTGTTTGGCTGGGCGTGCGGTTATTTGCTCCATTAGCTCAGTTGGATAGAGCAGGGGACTTCTAATCCCAAGGTCGACGGTTCGAATCCGCCATGGAGCACCATCGTTTATTAAGCCCGGACCGCTTGGTGGTCTGGGCTTTTTTCATCTTGTGTGTTGCTGGAGCCGAGCGCGAGCAAGCCGCTGCTGTTTGTTGGGGTTGGCATTTTACTTTTCGAGATGCTCTTTCAGCAGCTCCAACGCGTGGGCGTAGCCTTGGAGGCCCTCTCCGGTGATGGTGGCGAAGCAGGCCAGACGGGCGTAGCTCACCTGGCGGAAGTCTTCGCGGGTCTCGACTGCGCTAATGTGGACCTCCACAGCCGGGATGGCGACGGCTTTGAGCGCGTCCAGGATGGCCACGCTTGTGTGCGTGTAGGCGGCCGGGTTGATGACGATGCCGTCGACCTTGCCGTAGGCCTCCTGGATCTTGTCGACGATGCTGCCCTCGTGGTTGGACTGGAAGACATCGACCTCGTCAAAGCCCTGTGCGGCGCCCGCTTCCTGGCAGATCTGCACTAAGCGGTCGTAGTTGTCGCTGCCATAGATGCCCGGCTCGCGAATGCCGAGCATGTTGAGGTTGGGGCCGTTGATGACGAGTGCTTTCATGGTTGCTTCCTTTGCGATTGGAAAACCACCACAAAGGTGCCTGTCCCCTTTGTGGTGGTTTTTTTAGAGAGCGGGTGGGAGGGTGTCGAGGAGGGCTTGGGCGGTATTGGCGGCGCAGTCGCGTGAGTCGATGATGTGGTCGGCCCAGGCGCGGTAGCGTGGCATACGTTGTTCCGCGAGCTTATCGATGCCGTCGCGTGCGGTGATGGGGCGGCCCTTGTGGGCGAGCTCTTCGAGCTTGCGGTTGAGCATCACGATCTGGCTGTTCTGGTGCAGCAGCGGATAGTTCTCGTCGCGCGTGACCACGCCGCCGCCGGTGGAAATCACCAGGCCGCTGCGCTTGGAGATGTCGGACAGCGCCGCCGTCTCCTGTTCGCGGAACTCTGCCTCGCCGTGCTCGACGATAAAGTCGGCGCAGGGCATGCCGAGGCGTTCCTCGAGGGCGCGGTCCAGGTCGATGTGCTCGCGTCCCGTGAGCAGGGCGATTTGCTCGCCCACGCGGGTCTTGCCCGAACCCGGCATGCCGATCAGCGCGATGTTCTGTTCGCGGCGGGACAGACGCTCCGTTACGTCTAAGATGCGCTTGCGCGGGGTGACTTGGCCGGTATAGTGCTCGACGGCCTGTGCCGCTTGGGCCACGAGCATCGGCAGGCCACCGATGCAGGGGATGCCGCGGCGCTCGGTCTCGAGCATGAGTCCCGTGCGGGCGGGGTTGTAGACAATGTCGATAACGCCTTCGAGCGCATCGAGCCCTTCGAGCGTGCAGGGCGCGTCGGGGCAGTGGGGGAACATGCCGGCGGGCGTGCAGTTGACGAGCAGCGCGGCATCGGATTGCTGCGCGATGTTGCCGTAGTTGACCTCGCTCGTGCGACCCACGGGTACAACGATGGCACCCAGGTCTCCCAGCACCATACTTGCCGTGGTGCCGGCGCCACCGGTGGCACCAAGCACGAGGACCTTTTTGCCGGCAACATCAACCCCCAGCTCCTCGACCAGGCACTGAAAACCGAAGTAGTCAGTATTATCGCCGCGCAGGCGGCCGTCGGGCAGGCGCGTGATGGTGTTGACGTTGCCCATACGCTCGGCGAGCGGGCTCAGCTCGTCCAGGTACTCCATGACGGCGCGCTTGTAGGGGATAGTCACGTTGGTGCCCTCCCACTCTTCGCCCGTCATAAAGGCCGCGAGGTCCTCGGGCTCGCGCTCAAAGCGCACGTACTCCAGGCCCGCGAGCTCCTTGTAGATGGTCGGGGTGTAGCTGTGGCCCAGCACGCGGCCCAGCACGCCGTAGGGGCGGGTTGCGGCGGTATCGGTCATCTAGAGCACCTCCGTGTAGCTGCCAAAGTAGGTGAAGCTCTCGCACACGTCGTCGATGGAATCGAGCAGATCGTCGAGGGCCTTGCTGCCAAAGGGGCAGTCCAGGTCAAAGTAGAACATAAACTCAAAGTCGTGCCCGGGGATGGGGCGACTCTCGAGCTTGATGAGGTTGATGTTGAGCGCGTAGAAGCGCTCGAGCACGCGGTAGAGGGCGCCCGGCTCGTTGGCCGTGGTGATCATGAGCGAGGTGCGGTTGGCGCCGGGGTAGACGCGCGGCTCGCGGCTGATGACGACAAAGCGCGTGTAGTTGTTGTCCGAGTCCTGGATGTTGGGCTCCAGCATCTTCAGGCCATAGAGTGCCGCGCAGCTGCGCGAGGCGATGGCGGCAACATCGGTGCGTTCGGAGTTGGCGACCATCTCGGCCGACATGGCCGTGTTTGGGTACTTGGTGGCGTGCAGGTCGTGGTTCTCGATAAAGCCGGCGCACTGGGCAATGGCTTGGCCGTGGCTGTAGACCTCGCGCACGTCGGCGAGCTTGGTGCCGGGCTTGACGAGCAGGTTGTGATCGATCTTGAGGCGAAGCGAACGCACGATGTGGAAGTCGAACTGGGCGAGCAAGTCGTAGACGGCGTTGACCGAGCCGGCGGTTGAGTTTTCGATGGGCAGCACGCCAAACTCGCAGAAGCCGTCGCGCACGGCGCGCATGACGCCCTCGAAGGTCTCGAAGAACGCGATGTCGGGCACGTCGAAGAGCTTGCACGCAGCGATTTGGCTGTAGGCGCCTTCCACGCCCTGACAGGCAACGCTGGCCGTTTGGGGGAAGGGCGCATCGAAGGCTACGGCCGTGGCGTGGGCCTTTTGCGAGACCGTGATGCCCTTGAGCTCGTTGATGTAGCGCTGCTGCTCGGCCTTGCTCATGCTCATGAGGAGACGGAACAGGGCGATGGTCTGGGCCTCGTAGCGCTCGGGTGCGCGGCTGGCGAGGTTGTTGAGTTTGGAGCGCTCGCGGGCGGGGTCAAAGACGGCCTTGCCCATCTCGATCTTTGATTTGGCGACCTCGGTGGCAATGTCCATACGCTCGACAAAGCTGTTGAGCAGGGTGGTGTCGATGCCATCGATGGTCTGGCGAATATCGGCAAGGTCCATGGAGGCCCCTTTCGTGAATGGTTGCCTGGGGTAGTTAATTTGGGACGGGGCTTTTTTAGCTACCCTTTGATTGTCGACGAATCGATGAGAGCCAGGGCAAATATCAACTGGCATATGGGGGTAGCTAAAATAGCCCCGTCCCAAATTAACTACCCTTGGGGTGGGTGGACTAAAGCTGGGCGGCGTCCTCGAGGAGGGCGTCCCAGATGGCGAGGGCGGCGGCTGCTTCCGCTACGGGGACGGCTCTGGGGACGATGCAGGGATCGTGACGGCCGTGGACCGAGAGCTCGGCATTTTCCATGGCGTCCATGTCCACGGTCTGCTGCTCGCGGCCAATAGAGGGCGTCGGCTTTACGGCCATGCGCCACATGACGGGCGCGCCGGTCGAAATGCCACCCAGGATGCCGCCGGCGTTGTTGGACTCAACCTCGATCTCGCCGGTCTCGGCATCGATGCGATACGGGTCGTTGTTCTCGCTGCCACGCATGGCGGCGACGGCAAAGCCCATGCCAAACTCCACGCCCTTAACGGCGGGAATGCCAAAGGCGATCTGCGCGATGCGGTTCTCGATACCGTCGAACATGGGGTCGCCGATGCCCGCGGGCAGGCCGTAGATGCCGCACTCCACGATGCCGCCGATGCTGTCGAGCTCATCGCGCGCGGCCAGAATCTCCTCGCGCATGCGGCCGGCAGCCGCCGCGTCGATGCACGGCAGGTCGTTCGAAAGAATCGCCTTGCGGTCGGACTCGCGATAGACCATGTCGTCCATGGGCAGGTCGGAGATGCCGCCGATCTGGGCCACGTGCGCCATCACCCGAATACCGCGGGCCTCGAGTGCCTGTAGCGCAATGCCGCCGGCGATGCATAAGGGTGCCGTTAGGCGGCCGGAAAAATGCCCGCCACCAGCAACATCGTGCATGTTGTGATACTTCACGCGCGCAGGGAAGTCCGCATGTCCGGGACGGGGCTTGCGGCGCAGCTCGGAGTAATCATTGGAGCGCGTGTTGGTGTTCTCGATAATCGCGGCGATGGGCGCGCCGGTGGTATGTCCATCGACAACACCGGCGATGATGTGGGCGGCGTCGGCCTCGCGGCGTTTGGTCGCGGTCTCGTCGCGTCCGGGGGCGCGACGGTCGAGGAAGGCCTGCAGCTTCTCCTGGTCCACGGCGATGCCCGCCGGGATGCCATCGAGCGAGCAGCCGATAGCGGGGGAGTGCGATTGACCGAAGATGCTTAAGTGCAAGACGTTGCCAAAGGTCGAGGCCATGCTATTCCTCCTCGAGTGTGACCTTGCCGCCCAGCAGGCGGTAGTGGTCGAAGAAATCGGGATAGGACTTGTTGACGGCCTCGGCGCCGTGGATCACGACCTCGCCGGTGGCGCGGCTCGCGGCGATGGCGGCCATCATGGCGATGCGGTGGTCGTTGTGCGAATCGACCTCACCGCCGGTGAAGGCATCGACGCCCTTGATGATGAGGTCGTCGCCGGCAATACGCACCTGCGCGCCCAGCGCGGTGAGCTCGCGGGTGGTGGTGACCAGGCGGTCGGATTCCTTGATGCGCAGACGGGCGCAATCGCGGATAAAGGTGCGGCCCTGTGCCAGTGAGGCCACGGCCGAGATAACGGGCACGAGGTCGGGAATGTCGTGGGCGCTCATCTCAAAGCCGGCGAGTTTGTCAGACTGCACGGTGGCGGCGTTGGTGGAGCGCACGATGCGGGCGCCAAAGCGCGAAAGCGCGGCGAGCACGTTGCGGTCGCCCTGGGCCGAGCTAAGCGACACACCCTCGACGGTGATGGGGTCGGAGCCGATGGCGCCGGCGCACAGCCAAAAGGCAGCGTTGGACCAGTCACCCTCGACGGCCACGCTGCCGGGCGTGCGATACGAGCCACTGCTCACGCGGAAGTTCGTGACCTCGGGCTGGCCGTCCCGGGCGGGAATACGCTCGACGTTGACCTCGACGCCGAAGGCCTTCATGGCCTGGATCGTCAGGTTGATGTAGGGGCGGCTCTCAATGAGGCCGGTCACCTGCACGCAGGAGGGCTGGGCCAGCAGCGGGGCTGCCAGCAGCAGGCCCGAGATGTACTGCGAGCTCACGTTGCCCGGTAGCACAAAGGTGCCCGGGCGCATGCGGCCGCTCGTCTTGAGCGGAAAACCGCCTAGACCCTGTAGGTCGCAGCCGGCGGCGATGATCTCGTCCGAGAGCGGGGACAGCGGGCGGGCGCCCAAGCGCCCCTGACCCACAAAGGTTGCTTCTGCGCCCAGCGCGCAGGCGACGGGTAACATAAAGCGGAGCGTGGATCCGCTTTCACCGCAGTCAAGCGTGCCGCCGGCAAGGGCCTTGAGCAGGCCAAATTCAACACTCTTCATGGTGGGGTGGACCTGGAAGCCGTCCTCGACGGTCTCGATGCGAGCACCCAGTGCCGTAAGGCAGCGCACCGTGGCCTCGATGTCGGCGCAGGTGGTGTTGCAGGTGACGTGCGTCTCGCCGTTGGCAAGCGCAGCACAGATGATCAGGCGATGCGCCATCGACTTGGACGCGATGGCGGGAACGGTGCCCTTGAGCGGGGACGGGGTGATGCGGGCTAGCATGCGGATGCGTCTCCCTTCTGGCCGAGGCCCTCGGCAATGAGTTCGTGGAAAGTGGAAAGCGGCGTGCGGTCGATGCTGCAGCGGCCAATGCCGTGCGGAATCACCAGGTCGATGGTGTCGCCCGCGCGCTTCTTGTCGTGGAGCGCCTCGGCAAAGACGGCATCGGCATCTAGGTCGCAGCGGGTCTTGAGGCCATGGCGGGCGCAGAGTTCCTCAATACGACCGGGCAGTGCAGCATCGCAAACGCCGTGCAGGGCCGCGGCGCGCGTGATGATGCCCATGCCGATCGACACACAGTTGCCGTGTCCGAGCTCAAAGTGCTCGCAGGCCTCGACGGCGTGTCCGGCGCTGTGTCCAAAGTTGAGGAGCTTGCGCTGGTTGGTTTCGCGCTCGTCGGCGACGACCACGGCGCGCTTGATGTCGATATTGCGGGCGATGATGAGCGCTACGCGGGCCACGTCGCGGTTGAGCAGCTCCAGCGTGAGCGGGGTCTTCTCCAGCTCGGCGAAGAGCTCCGGGTCGGCGATCACGGCGTGCTTGACGACCTCGCCGCAGCCGTCGGCGAACTGCTCGGGCGTGAGGGTCGCCAGGCATCCCACGTCGGCGATAACCACGCTCGGCTGCCAAAAGGCGCCGGCCAAGTTCTTGCCAGCAGCCAGGTCGATGGCCGTCTTGCCTCCCACCGATGAATCCACCATGGCGAGCAGGCTCGTCGGGATCTGCACAAACTTGCAGCCGCGCATGTAGGTGGCGGCCACAAAGCCTGCCACGTCGCCCACGACGCCGCCGCCGAGTGCCACGATCACGTCGGAGCGCGAAAGCTCGTGCTCGGCCACAAACTCCAAAATGGCAACATAGGTTTCGGCGCGCTTATGGGCCTCGCCGGCCTCGAAGGTGCAGATGCTCACCTCGTAGCCTGACGCCTCCAGGCTCTGCTTAACGGGCATCTGGTAGAGCGGGCCCACGTTGCTGTCCGTTACGATGACGGCCTTGGTGCCGCCGGCAGTGGCGCGCACGAGCGGTCCCGCCTGCTCCAGCAAAAACGTGCCAACATGCACCTGGTAGGGGCGTGCAGTGTCGATATCGATGGTAATCGCCATAAGCTTCGGTCCTTTCGACCTGGCGTGATAGGTGGTCTAGTGGGAGGCCTCGTCGTCGAGTGCACGCTTAATGCGGTCGCCCTCGGCAAGGAGATTCTCCAGATAGCGCTGGTCGCGGTCCTTAAGGGCGCGGCTGTAGGCGCCAAGCGATTCGATCAGATGGTCGATCTCGAAGGCGAGCGCGTCGGCGTCGTCAATCATGAGCTCTGACCACATTTGCGGGTTGAGATGCGCCACGCGGGTGAGATCGCGGTAGCTACCGGCCGAAAAGCCGTGGTGGACCTGGGCGGTGGGGCTTTTGACGTAGGCGTTGGACACCACGTGCGCAAGCTGGCTCGTGAAGGCGATGACGCGGTCGTGCTCGGCGGCGCTGGTCACGCTGAACTTGCCAAAGCCCAAGGGGCGCACCATCTCGCGCACCTGGCCCAAAAGCTCCAGTTTGAGCGCATCGTCCACCGCGGGCGGCACGAGCACGAGTGGCGCGCCCTGGAACAGGTCGGCGCGGGAGTGTGCGTAGCCCGAGTACTGCGTGCCCGCCATGGGGTGTGCGCCCACAAAGTAAAAGCCGTGCTCACGGGCAAGCTCAAAGGCACGTTCGCACACGATGCCCTTGACGCCCACGGTGTCGATCACCACGGGACCCATGATGGCCTCGGTGTCGGTGGCGTCGGCGAGGGCCTGGGCATGCGCCTCGAGCCACTCGATGCAGGCCTCGGGGTAGCAAGCCAGGACGATGATGTCGCATTCGCCGAGTGTCTTGTCGTTGAGCTCTCCGGCGACAGTGCCCATGCTGGCGGCCGTCATGACATCGTCATCGGGGTCCCAGGCCAGCACGCGGACGCCCGCCTGGGCATAGCCGCGGGCAAAGCTACCGCCGATGAGGCCAAGGCCGACGATACCGGCGCACTTGGGGCCGCCCTGGTTAACGCGCGCGTTTCTCACCGTACCCATGGGCTACTCCATGGTCTCTTGGCAGACGACCTCGCGGATGGCGCGAATGCGGCGCATGGTGTCGTCGAACTGGTCGGGGGTGAGGGCCTGGGCGCCGTCGGACCATGCGCGGCTGGGCTCGTCGTGGACCTCGATCTCCAGGCCGTTGGCGCCGCAGGCGGTCGCGGCGAGCGCCATGGGCTCAACGTAGCGGGTGTAGCCGGTGGCGTGGCTGGGGTCGGCGACGACGGGCAGGTGCGACAGGTGGTGCAGAACCGGCACGGCGTTGAGGTCGAAGGTATTGCGGGTGCGGGTCTCGAAGGTGCGGATACCGCGCTCGCACAGGATGACGTTGTCGTTGCCCTCGCTCATGATGTACTCGGCTGCCATAAGCAGCTCGTCGATCGTGCCGGACATGCCGCGCTTGAGCAGAATCGGGGTCTGGGTCTTGCCGACCTCCTTGAGCAGGGGGAAGTTCTGGGCGTTGCGGGCGCCGATCTGCATGACGTCAATCTTCTTGTCCAAGAAGACCTGCACGTCGCGCGGGTCCATGATCTCGGTGACGATCGGCATGTCGAGCTCGGCAGACGCCTCGCACAGCAGGTCGAGGCCGGCGGGGCCCATGCCCTGGTAGGCGTAGGGGGAGGTGCGGGGCTTGTAGGCACCGCCGCGCAGCATCGTGGCGCCGGCGGCCTTCACGCGGCGTGCGATGCGGATGAGGTTCTCGCCCTCGACGGAGCAGGGACCGGCGATGACCTGGAACTGGTCGCCGCCGATCTTGACGCCGTGACCGCAGTCGATGACGGAGTCCTCGGGGTGGAACTTGCGGTTGGCGCGCTTGAACGGCTCGGAGACGCGCTGCACGCGCTCGACGACATCCATGGACTCGAGCAGGAACGGGTCGATCTTGGTCGTATCGCCCACCAGGCCGATAATCGTCTCATTCTCGCCGCGCGAGACGTCGGTCTTCAGGCCTTTTTTCTCAATCCAGCTGACGATATGGCCGACGGCCTCGTCGCTGGCGCTCTGCTTTAAAATTGCAATCATGGTGTGCCTCTCACCTCGATGGATAACTTTTGCAAAAACGGCCCGCATCGCGAGCCGTGTATATATGGTGCATGAGAGTTTATACTATCTGACTCGCTTTTGCCTTCTAAAGTGGGCCGTTGCGCCGCGTCTTCCTCGGAATTGCAAAGCTTTTTCTTTTATTTTGATAGCCCGTGGTGCACTTGGGTATAATGCCAAACGTTGGCCCTATTAGCTCAGGGGATTAGAGCGTCTGCCTCCGGAGCAGAAGGCCGTTGGTTCGAATCCAACATGGGGCACCATCGAACGTAAGACCGTCCGAACCTCGCATGGTCCGGACGGTTTTTCTTATACCGACGCGACGTGATGGGACGTGGTATGGCAGCAACGGATATCGAGCGCGGACTCTCGACCGCCGAGGTCGAGGAGCGCATCGCCGCCGGTAAGATCAACCGCAACATGGAGCTCAAGACCAAGTCGGTCAAAGAGCTCATCATCGAGAACCTCTGCACGCTGTTCAATTTGATCAACGTGATCTTGTCGTTCCTGGTCATTTTGACCGGTTCGTTTAAGAACCTAACGTTCCTGTTTGTGGTGTTCCTCAATACCGCTATTGGCGTCATCCAGTCCATGCGGTCCAAGAAGATGGTCGATAAGCTCACGCTGCTGACCTCTAAGAAGGCCATCGCGGTGCGCGACGGTGCCGAGGTGGAGCTCGACTTGGACCAGATCGTGCTCGACGACATCATCCGCCTGGGGCGCGGCGACCAGATTCCCGCTGACGCCGTGGTGGTTTCCGGCGAGGCGCTCGTGAACGAGAGCCTGCTGACGGGCGAGAGCGACCTTATTAAGAAGCAGCCCGGTTCCGAGCTCATGAGCGGCAGCTTTATCGACTCGGGCCTGCTGCGCGCCCGCGTGATCCATGTCGGCGCCGACAACTACGTGGCCAAAATTAATAACGAGGCCAAGTACGTCAAAAAGGTCAATTCCGAGATCATGAACGCGCTGAACGCCATCGTGCGCTTTGCGAGCATCATCATGATCCCGCTCGGTTTGGCGTTGTTTGCCTCGAGCGTGAGCGAGCTGTGGGATGCAGCGGGAACCCCGGGCGATAGCGCGCTTTCGTGGTGCTTCTCCGAGCTGTTGGCTGGTCATGTGCCTTCGTCGGCGCTGCTGTCCACGGTGGGCGCCCTGCTGGGCATGATCCCGCAAGGCCTGGTGCTGCTGACCTCGTCGGTGCTCGCCATCGCCACGGTGCGCCTGGCCCGCCGCAAGGTGCTGGCGCAGCAGCTCTACTGCATCGAGACGCTCGCTCGCGTCGATGTACTGTGCCTGGACAAGACGGGCACCATCACGTCGGGCCGCATGGAGGTCGAGGGCACCTACCCGCTGCCTGTTGAGGGTGTTGGCTTTGGCGTGGACTCGGACGAGGCGGCTGTTCCCGTCGATACCACAGTGCTCGATTTTGCGCTGGCTAACGTGGCACGTGCGACTTCGGCCGATGCCAACGAGACCTGCCAGGCGCTGCTCAACTATTACGCCGATCGCCCGGTCGAGGTGTCTGAGCCGCTGTCGGTCATTCCGTTCTCGTCGTCTAAAAAATGGAGTGGCGCTTCGTTTGCGCAGGGCTCCTATGTGATGGGCGCCGCGCAGTTTGTGCTTTCGGAGCATGTGTTTTCGCAGGTCGAGAACCGTGTCGCCGAGCTTGCCGATACCTGCCGCGTGCTCGTGGTGGCGCGCGTGGACGGCTTTACACCCGATGGCGATATGGTGGGCGAGGCCGAGCCCGTGGGCTTTGTGACCATCCGCGACGAGATTCGTACCTCGGCGGCCGAGACCATCGGCTACTTTAACGAGCAGGGTGTGACCCTCAACGTGATCAGTGGCGACGACCCGCGTACGGTGTCGTCGATCGCGCGCGTGGTGGGCGTGCCGGGGGCGGACGCTTATGTGGACGCCACGACGCTCGATACGCCTGCCAAGCTCGATGCCGCAGTGGACCGCTACCATGTCTTTGGTCGTGTGACCCCGCAGCAGAAGCGCGAGCTCGTGCAGGCGCTCAAGCGCCGCGAGCACACCGTGGCCATGACGGGCGACGGCGTCAACGATGTGCTGGCGCTCAAGGAAGCCGACTGCTCCGTCGCCATGGCGGCCGGCTCCGATGCCGCGCGTAATGTGGCCGAGATCGTACTCGTCGACAACGACTTTGCCTCGATGCCCGCCGTGGTGGCCGAGGGCCGTCGCTCCATCAACAACCTGCAGCGTTCGGCCTCGCTGTTCCTGACCAAGACGCTGTTCTCGATGGGGCTGGCGGCGCTGTGCATTGCGCTGCCGCCGTACCCCTTCGAGCCCATCCAGGTGACACTCATCAACTTCTTTTGCATCGGCGCGCCGGGCTTTGTGTTGGGCCTGGAGCCCAACAATGCTCGCGTGAAGGGTGCGTTTTTGACGAATGTACTCAAGCGTGCACTGCCGGCGTCGATTGCGGTCATTCTGGCTGCGGCGCTCGATATCTTTGTGGCGCGCGTGTTTGGCTTTAGCCAGCTCACGCTGTCTACGATGTGTCTGCTTACGTCGTGCGCGGCGAGCGTCAGCCTGATCTGGCGCATCTCGCAGCCTCTCACGCCCTTACGTGTGGTGCTCTTTGTGTTTGTAGTCGCCGGCATCCTGGTGGGCGTTATCGGATTCCCGGGGCTGCTGTCTATTGCCAACCTGTCGATGGGCCAGATGGTTATCTTGGCTGTCATCGTGGTCTTTACCTGCTCGGTGTTCTTTAAGCTCGCCACGATGATAGATTCGCTCAAGCCGCGTCGTCGTCATGCCGCAACTGGTTTTGGCCGCGGTGTGCACGTCCGCCTGGGTCGCGGTGGCGGCAAGGTGAGCTCGACGGGTTCGACGGCCGAGCGTTTTGCCAAGCGCGTCGCCGCCGACATGGCGCAGCGCCGCGAAGATCGCACCGCTCGCGAGGCCGAGGCCCGCGCACTCGAGGGCGTGGGCCAGGCCCAGCCCAAGAAAAAGAAGAGTACCGGAGCTAAGCGCTCTCGTGTGACCAAGTCCGCCCAAGGCATCAAAGTCTCGATGCCAAGCAAAAAGAAGAAGTAACTACGCGCCCTGCCGATGTTGAATTGGTGCCTTGCTCCTGTGGGGCCGTGGCGATGTTATGCTCTAACCTCGATTGTTTGAATTGCTTCGAAAAGAGGATGCCGTGATCTGCCCGCATTGCCTTAAGACTATCGAGGACGGCGCCTCGTTCTGCCCCTACTGCAACGCCTATGTGGGTCCGGGCGATGGTCCCGAGCACACCGAGTTCGTGTTCTGCGAGGGCTGCGGTGCCCGTCTTTCTCCGCATGATCGTACGTGCCCCAAATGCGGACGCCCCGCTCCGGGTATCCTCTCCGAGGACGCGGCCGCATCCGACCTGGCAGCGGGCCGCACGGCGGGCTTTCCGCGCCTAACGCAAGAGCAGATCGATACCGAGGTGCCGCATGCGCCCGCCTCGGCAGCCGCGGTGCTTTCGGACGCCGCCGATCCTAACGAGACCTGCGTGTTGCCGGCTTTCGATAAGGATTTCGGTATCCCCAAGGTCGATATTCCCACGCCCGTTTCCCTGCATGACGATGCTCAAAAACCCAAGCGCAAGGTGCATCCCGACGAGGACGCCTATCACAAGCACAAGCGTCATATCCCCAAGCCGCTCATCGTCATCGCGGTCCTTGCCGTCGTTTGCGGCGGTGCCTATTGGTTCGTGACGGCCGATCCCATGGGTGTCATGCCTGGCTTCTATGACCAGTTTGGCCAGGCCGCGCAGACGACCTTCCCTACGCGCCAAAAGGGCGAGGCGACTGAGGACGATACCAAGCAGGACGATGCTGCCGAGGTGGTCCAGGAGGAAACCGTGCTCACCGATGATCAGCTCTATACCAGGCTCGACGGTCTGTATCAGACTATCGTGTCCTACGGTGACGAGGATCAGATCGGCGAGGTCATCGATTCCTTTAACAACGGCTATCTCCGAACGCCGCTGTCCACCCGTCAGGAGTTGTCGCAGAGTGCCTACGCCCTGCGCGACCAGATCAAAAAGACGCAAGATGAGCTTAACAACCTTAAGTATCAGGACGATACGGTCTATGCGGACGACATCGCCCACTTAAAGCAGCTTGCCGAGTGGATGTACGAGCGTGTCGACGTGATCTGCCAGAGCTGGGATATCTCGCTGGCCATTCCCGATGGCGAGTCGATGAGTTCCCACCAAAGCGAGATCCTGGCGCCCATCGCGCAGGGCGGCAACAGCGCGCTGAACCAGTACGACGCCAATGTGGGTTCTTGGAAGCCGCAGCAGCATTCCTAAAATTAGTTCGCCATAGTCGGCATAACCTACGTGCGCAATTGATGTAAGCCCGTGCTTATTGCTACAATTCGTACAAATATGCTTTAAACGCACGAGGAAGGAACCACATGTTTGGTTTTAAGAAAGAGCTCTACACGCCCGAGTATCAGCTTGCCGGCGACGAGTGCGCCGTAATCGAGACGTCGAAGGGTACCATCAAGGTCAAGTTTGACGGCGAGGGCGCTCCCATTCATGTCGCGAACTTCTGCGAGCTTTCCACGATGGGTTTCTATGATGGACTTAAGTTCCATCGCTATGTGCCCGGCTTTGTCATTCAGGGCGGCGACCCCAATACCCGCGATATGTCCGGCGCCGACGTCGCCGCTGGTCTTGAGGGCCCCGACGGCATGCCCGGTACCGGTGGCCCCGGCTACTGCATCAAGGGCGAGTTTGCCACCAATCCGCGCAACAGCCATGTCGATGGTGCCCTTGCCATGGCACGCTCCATGGACCCCGATTCCGCGGGTTCGCAGTTCTACTTCTGCCTGGGCGCCCAGCATAACCTCGATTCCGGTTACACCGTCTTTGGTACCACGGTCGAGGGTCTCGATGTGATTTCGCAGCTGCGTGCCGGCGACGAGATCGTCCATGTCGAGATCGTTCACGAGTAAAGGGGACTTCCTTGAATAGCCAGCTGATCCAACAGGGCCGCGCCGCTTACCGCGCGGGTGATTTTTCCGCTGCAGCCCAGATGCTTGGGGCGGCAAAGACTCCCGATGAGATTATGGGCGAGGCCGATCACCTTCGTGGCAACGCCTTGATGCACCTGGGCATGTATGCCGAGGCCGCCGAGGCTTATGCTGCCGCCCTCAACGACGGCACCTACGGCAAGCGCGGCGCGCTGCTCACCAACCGCGGCAAGGCGCTCGCCGCCGTGGGCGACTACACGACGGCCGCCCAGGCGTTCTCTGCTGCTACGCAGGATGCTTCCTATGCCACGCCGTTCAAGGCCTATCTGGGCCTGGGCAATGCGCTGTTCCAGTCGGGCGATTATGCCAACGCAGGTACTGCCTTCCGTCAGGCTGCCATCGACGGCGCCAATCCGGCTCCTGCCGCCGCACTCGGCGAGCTCGGTCGTTGCTTCATTAAGCTCGGCCGTCCGGCGGATGCCGTGGAGACCTACCGTACGGCTATCGACTTTGCCGGTCCCCGTGACGACACGCGCGCGCTCAACGCCGGCATGGGTCAGGCGCTTTCTGCCGCCGGCCGTCCCTCCGACGCACTCGACGCCTTTAACGCCGCTACTGCCGATGGCATCTACCAGCTTACCTCCGAGCAGGCCGATGAGCTTGCCCGCGTGCACGATTCGCTTGCTGCGCTGTCTGCCCAGACGGCTATGGCCACGGCTCCGGCGCCTGCGATGGACGCTCCTGCCGTCGATCCGCTCGATCCTACGGGCGCGACCGGTCAGTTTATGCCCGATCCCTCGGACACCGGCTTCTTTACACTGTCAGAGTCCGAGATGGTCCAGCAGGACCGTCAGGATCGTAAGCAGGCCAAGGTCCGTCGTCGCCATCGCCACACGGGTCTCAAAGTCTTCATCGTGCTGCTTCTGCTCATTTTGATTGCTGCGGGCGGTCTGGGCTTTGCCTACACGCGCGGCTTTGGCTTCCCCTCGCAGGAGTCGGTTATCACCGATCTGTTCCAGGCTGCCGGCGACGGTGACACCGCAAAGGCCGAGTCTTGCCTGGCCTCGAGCCTGTCCGAGGACGCCAAGTCGATGATCATCTCCTCGATTCCGCAGGGCGCCACCGTGTCCGTCGAGGGCATGGATCAGTCCATGACCGAGACGACTGCCAAGGTCAAGGCTTCGCTGTCCAAGGGCGGCGAGCAGGAGTACACCGTCAAATTCGTGCGCTCCGACAATCATATCGGCTGGGCCGTTTCCTCGCTCGATATGGATTTCTCGGCTGCTGACAACCAGTAGTGACCTTATGGGATTTAGCTTTGCCCGGCGCTTCACCGCAAGTGAGGTGCCGGGCTTGCGCTAGTATCATGAGCTAGTAGTTTTCCAGCAATCATCCAACACATCAGGAGTTGCGTTGTTTTCTTTGATGGATATGTTCTTCGGTAGCTATGCGGGCGATCTTGCCATCGACCTCGGCACCGCAAATACGCTTGTCTCCGTGCGCGGCAAGGGCATTGTCATTCGCGAGCCCTCTGTTGTCGCCATCGACAAGAACGACGAGCGCATCCTGGCGGTCGGTATCGAGGCAAAGCGCATGCTCGGCCGTACGCCCGGCAACATCGTGGCCGTTCGTCCCCTGAAGGACGGCGTCATCGCCGACTTCGATGTTACCGAGGCCATGCTTCGCTACTTTATCGACAAGGCTTCCGAGAAGCGCTATCCGTGGACCCCGCGTCCGCGCGTTGTCGTTTGCGTTCCCTCCGGCGTCACGTCGGTCGAGAAGCGTGCCGTCTTTGAGGCTACGATCCAGGCCGGCGCTCGCCAGGCCTACCTGATCGAGGAGCCCATGGCTGCTGCTATCGGCGCCGACCTGCCTGTCGAGGAGCCCACCGGCTCCATGGTCATCGACATCGGTGGCGGTACCACCGAGGTTGCCGTTATCGCTATGGGCGGCATCGTCGTCTCGCAGTCCATCCGTATTGCCGGCGACGAGTTCGATCAGGCCATCCTCACGCACGTTCGCGATGCCTACAACCTTGCCATCGGCGAGCGTACGGCAGAGGACATCAAGATCAAGGTCGGTTCCGCCGTGCCGCTCAAGGACGAGCTCGACGTCGAGGTCAACGGCCGCGACGTGATCACCGGTCTGCCCAAGACCGTGCGCATCGAGAGCGAGGAGATTCGTCGCGCGCTCAACAAGCCGCTCGACGAGATGGCCAAGGCCGTCAAGGACGCACTCGACGCTACGCCTCCCGATCTTGCCTCGGACCTTATGTACTACGGCATTTTGCTGACTGGTGGCGGCGCGCTGCTGCGCGGTCTCGACGTGCGCCTGCGCGATGAGACCGGTGTTTCGGTCAACGTCAGCCCCACGGCGCTCGATAACGTCGTTAACGGCTGTGCCCGCGTGCTCGAGGCCAATGCGTTTGATGGCGGCTTCGTCCAGACCAATGCTTAATTTCCAAAAGGTGGATTCCATTTGGCACGATCTTCGGGTTTCTCCACAAATCTGAATACCAAGCGACAATCAACGGGTATGCGCCCGTTGATTGTTTTCAGCCTGATTTCGGTGTTGCTGCTCACGTTTTACATCCGCGAGGGTGAGGCAGGGCCGATTCATGCCGTGCGTTCGGGCGTAACGACGATTACCTCTCCGGTGCGCTTTGTGGGCTCGGCTGTGGCGGCTCCCTTCAATGCGATTGGCAACGTGTTCTCTAACCTAACGGCGTCGCAGGACACGCTCGACGAGCTCAAGAAGCAAAATGAGGAGCTGACCTCTAAGGTCGCCGAGCTTTCTGAGGCTCAAAAGACTGCCGAGCGCCTGGAGGGCCTGGTCGGGCTGCAATCGACCTACAACCTCAAATCGACCGCAGCTCGTATCGTTGGTGCCTCCGGCGATGCCTGGACCTCGACCGTTACCATCGACAAGGGCTCTGCCGACGGCCTTACCATCAACATGCCCGTGACGAGTTCTGCCGGTGTTATCGGCCAGATTATCGAGGTATCGGCCAAGACCTCTACCGTGCGCCTGATTGGCGACGAGAACTCGGGCGTGTCCGCCATGGTGCAGGACACGCGCGCCCAGGGTATGCTGCAGGGTCAGGCTGACGGCACGCTGCGTCTTGAGTACGTGAGCGTCGACTCCGATGTTAAGGTTGGCGATATCATCGTGACCTCTGGCATCGGTGGCGTGTTCCCCAAGGGCCTTCCGCTTGGCACCGTCTCGTCGGTTGAGAAATCGGCAAACGACGTGTACTACACCATTGTGGTGCGCGCTCAGACCACGGCCGAGAACAACGAGGAAGTGCTGGTCATCACCTCGCTGACCGACGAACAGTCGGCCTCGGATGAGGACGTGAGCACGGCCAACAGCACGCCGCAGGGAACGTCGCGCGATGCTGCGACCAAGACGAAGGACGAGAGCTCGGATGACAGTTCCGACACGTCCGAGACGACCGATTCTGGCTCGAGCGAATAGGGGGCATGTCCATGGATCTACACGAGCAGGGGATGAGCTCCCGCACGTTTGTAATCGCCGCCATTGTGTGTGTGCTGCTGCAGGCAGGCCTGGCACCGCAGATCTCCATTGCGGGAGGTCGCGTCAACTTCATGATTATCCTGGTGTGCCTAAGCGTGTTCTCGGGCGACCCGACCCGTGCCGTCGTGTGCGGTTTTTGCAGCGGCTTGTTTTATGACCTGTCCGCTGCCGTGCCGGTGGGCGTTATGTCGCTCCTGCTGACCGTGGGTTCTTTTGCCCTGGTGCACAGCGCCGTCGGTCAGACGGGCGGTACCCCGAGTGCGCGCGGCGTCACCGTGGGCGCCTTTGCGCTCGTCATTAATGTGATCTACAGCATCATCTTGCTGTTTATGGGTTTGGAGACGAGCTTTGTCGTGGCGATCTTCGGCCATGCGCTGCCGTCCTCGATCCTGACGGGTCTGGTTGCCATTCCGTTTTTGATGTCCGGCGTCGTGCCGCAGTCCGGCTATGGATTCTCCGCACGTGGCGGACGCCAGACGGGTATGCGCTTTAAGCCCAAGACCCGCAAGCTCAAATAGGGGAGGCCCGTAGATGTCTTCCCAGATGACGGTTATTATCGCCGGTATCGTGCTGGTTGTGGCCATCGTGGTCGCGCTGGTCATCATGCGTCGAGGCGATTCCCGTTTTACCTACGATACACAGCATGGAACGGCCCCGCGCGCCACCGAGGGCGAGGGCAATACCGCGGCGACCGCCTTTAAGGGCCGCTTTTCCATCCTCACCACGGGTGTGGGCGCGATGTTTGCGGCACTTGCCGTCAAGCTGTGGGGCATGCAGATGGTCTCGTCGGACTATTACGAGAAGCAGGCCAATAGTAATCAGACTCGCACCGTTACCACACCCGCTGTGCGCGGCCGCATCCTCGACCGCAATGGCGTGGCGCTTGTCCAGAACCGTCCCTCACTTGCTGTCGTGGCCTACCGCGACCTTGCCGAGGATGAGGTTCTGGTTCGCCATCTTGCCAACGTGCTTGGAATGCCTTATGTGGCGGTCCTTCGCAATATTCAGGACAATACAGAGGGCGCTCAGAGCCTGCATACCATCGCGACGGACGTCCGTCGCTCCACGGTTGCCTATATCAAGGAACACGCCGGCGAGTTCCCGGGCGTCAAGATTGCCGAGCGTACCGAGCGCCAGTATCCATACGGCGAGACGGCATGCCATATCTTGGGCTATACCGGCACCATTACCTCCGAGCAGCTCGAGGCCCAGAATAAGAAAACCTCTGGCGATGATGATGCTTCTGCTGGCAAGATTACGTACCAGTCGGGCGATATCGTGGGCCAGGCGGGCGTTGAGAGCTACTACGAAAACCTGCTGCAGGGTATTCGTGGCGAGCAGACCGTCAAGGTCGATGCCTCGGGCAATGTGACCGGTCAGGCCGGCGCCGTGCCCGCGAAGGCCGGCTCCGACATTAAGCTCACGCTCGACCTTAAGATCCAACAGGCCTGTGAGACGGCGCTGGCGAGCGCTATCGAGCTTGCCAAGACCACTGGCTACAGCAATGCCGGCAACGGCGCTGTGGTGTGTCTCGATCCCAACAATGGCGAGATCCTGGGCATGGCGAGCCAGCCCAAGTTCGATCCGTCCGTCTTTATCGGCGGCGTCTCAAATGACGTGTGGACCGAGCTCAATGATGACAAGGGTTCGCACCCGCTGCTCAACCGCGCCATTAGCGGACAGTACATGTCGGCCTCGACCATCAAGCCGCTCTCGGCACTGGCCGGTCTTGAGTTTGGAACCTACACTTCAACGCAGACAACCAACTGCACGGGTTATTGGACGGGTCTGGGCAAGGCTTGGGGCAAGCGCTGCTGGCTGACGTCTGGCCACGGCACCATGACGCTGCAGTCGGGTATCGCCAACTCGTGCGACCCCGTCTTCTACGACATGGGTAAGGCGTTCTTTTATGACGAGCAACATCCCGAGGGCCTGCAGGAGGTCTTTCGTCGCTGGGGCCTAGGCAAGACCTGCGGTATCGATCTGCCGAGTGAGGGCGCGGGTCGTATTCCCGATGCCGAGTGGAAAGAGTCATACTTCACCGACGCCTCTGCCGAGGACCGCAAGTGGAATGCCGGCGATATGACCAACATTGCTATCGGCCAGGGCGACATCCTGGTGACGCCCCTGCAGATGGCGTGCGCCTATATGGGTCTTGCCAACGGCGGCAAACAGTACGTGCCTCACGTATTTTTGTCTGCCGTGTCGCGCGATGGCGACGGCGATGCCTATAAGTACAATGGCAAGGGCAAGAAGAAGCGCCTGGAGGCCAAGATCAACAGCGATTCGGATTTGGCTCTTGTTCGCAACGGCATGCACGACGTGATTTACACGGCATCGACGTCCCTGGAGGCGCACTTTGGCACCCTGACGCCGCAGGTATACGGCAAGTCGGGCACGGGCGAGAAAAGTGGCGAGGACGAATACGCGTGGTTCTGCGCCTATGCACCGGCCGATGATCCCAAGTATGTCATCGCTACCGTCCTGGAGCAGGGCGGCGGTGGCTCAGATACCGCGATGCATGTCGTGCGCGACGTGCTCGGCGTGATTTATGACGAGCCCGATACCTCTTCGGCCTCGGGCGATTCTTCGGTTCGATAGGAGGTTGCGATGGATTTTTCTCCGGCGGATCTGTTCCGTTCAACCAAGACCGGCTCTCGCAGCAGCCTGGACCGCGTCAACAAGCAACTTTCGGCCTCGCGCGGCACGTTTCGCCAAAAGGTGCATATCGGTGTGCTCGTGGCTACTGTGGCGCTCGTCGCCTACGGTGCCATCATTATCTGGTCGGCTTCGCAGTTTAAGGCCGATGCTTCGTTCTCGCGCCATTTGCTGGGAATTGGCATCGGAGCGGTGCTGGCGGTGCTCGTCTGGCGAACCGACCTGCGCGGTATTTCCAATTTCTCGACGGCGTTGCTCGTCATCGACCTGATCGTGATCTTCTCGCCCAAGATTCCGGGTCTGTCCTATACGGGCGGTCTGGGCATGACGGGCTGGATCAAGATTCCCGGTATCGGCTTGACGTTCCAGCCGGTTGAGCTTGCCAAGCTCATCACCATCTTCTTTATTGCTACGCTTGGCTCGCAGTATAACGGTCGCATCGATACCGTTCGCGACTACGTCAAGCTCTGCGGCATGCTGTCCATTCCGTTTTTGGCCGTCGTTGCCATGGGTGACCTGGGCTCGGGCCTGGTCGTGCTGGTTTCGGGCGCCATCGTCATCTGCATGAGCGGTGCACGCCGCGAATGGGTGCTGTCGACCCTGGCCCTGCTCGTGGGCCTGGTGGCCCTCGTCCTGGCGCTTGATTCGGTCTTTGATTCGTTGCTCGGCCACGATGTGCTCATCAAGCAGTATCAGATGAACCGTCTGACGGTCTTTATCGACCCCGATAATGCCGATTCGGACGATGCCTACAACCTGCAGCAGTCGCTTATCGCCGTTGGCTCGGGCGGCTTCTTTGGTAAGGGCCTGGGGCATGCGACGCAGTCGGCCGGCGGCTTTCTGCCTGAGTTCCACACCGACTTCGTCTTCGCCTTCCTGTCCGAGACCTTTGGCTTTTGCGGTTCCTTTTTGCTCCTGTGCCTCTACGTGCTGCTGATCTTTTCGACGATTCGCGTCGCCTTTAAGTGCGAGTCGCTGTTTTTGCGTCTTTCGTGTGTGGGCATCGTTGGCATGTGGGCGTTCCAGACTTTCGAAAACATCGGCATGTGCATCGGCATGATGCCGATTACCGGTATTCCGCTACCGTTTATTAGCTTCGGTTCGTCTTCGATGATGATTCAGCTGCTGACGGTGGGTATCGTACAATCCATATGGCGGCATCGTTCGGGCGCCGCGTAACCGCTGGAGGGGTTTGCTATGAAAATTCCCGTAGATAAGCTGACCCGCGCTTTTAAGATGGGCGCGTCCGTTAAGAAGGATTCCGATACGCCGGTGCGCGTCTCGGTCTATCTGGATTCGTCCGCCTCGCGCTTTCTGGCCGAGACGGTGCGTGACGCCTTTGTGCCGCAGACGACCTCGGGCATTGTGCGCGTCGAGCGTCTGGGGGAGGAGCGAATTGCTCCAAAGACCGATACCGATGTGGTGCTGGTGCTCTCGTGTGGTTCCGACCGCTTGGAGAGTGCCGTGCAGGAGCTCGTGATCGCCGGCGCGCCCGTGTGCGTGCTTGCCGAGTCTGCTGTGGAGGTGCCGTTTATCGAGGAGTCCACGCCCATGCTCGGCGTGGTAGCGGCAATCGATAAGACGTATCTGCTCGAGACGCTTGCCCGCTGGATTCTCGATCGCACCGACAAGGAAACGGCTTTTGCGGCGAACTTTGCCTTCATGCGCATCGCGGCGGCCAACCGTATCATCACCTCGTGCGCGCTCACCAATATGGCGACCGGTGCACTGGTGTTTTTGCCGGGCGCCGATTATCCCGTTATGGCGCTGGCGCAGGTGGGCATGCTCTTTGAGCTCGCTGCCGTCTTTGGACGCGGCATTAAACCTGAGCGCGGCTACGAGGTCGCGGGCGTGCTTGCCGGCGGTCTTGTGATCCGCGCGGTCACCCGCGCGCTCGTCAAGCAGACGCCGCATATTGGGTTTGCCGTCAAGGCGCTCACTGCTGCCGCGGGCACCTATGGCATGGGCCGTGCGCTCGTTTCGCTCTACGAGCGCGATGTCGACTACAGCCGTGCCAATGAGGTGGTCACTGCCACGTTTTCCCGCGTTCGCGATCTTGTGACCACGGTCGCGGGCGCTACCCGTCCTATGGCGTCCTACCAGGACGCATCAGATCTCGCTGCTTAGGGGTTTTCCGTTGCGCGTTCCGTACCAAGATTGTTTTCATTTAATTGAGCCGTTGCTCGCCAAGGTCGAGAAGCCGAGCCGCTATATCGATCACGAGTGGGGCACGCTTTCCAAGGCCGATGCCGACTACCGTTGCTGCCTGATCTACCCGGATGTGTACGAGGTTGGTCTGCCCAACCAGGGCATCGCCATCCTCTACAACATCCTTAACCAGGCCGAGGGCATCTCCTGCGAGCGCGGCTATGTGCCGTGGCCCGATATGGGCGACGCCATGCGCGAGGCGGGTATTCCGCTGCTATCGCTCGAGGGCGCAGCGCCGGTCGCTTCGTTTGATATCGTCGGTCTGCATGTGCCGCACGAGATGGCGGTGACGAACTTCCTCGAGGCACTCGACCTCGCTGGCATTCCGCTGTTAGCGGCCGACCGCACCGAGGACGACCCCATTATCATCGCCGGCGGTCCCTCGGTGTACAACCCCGAGCCGTACGCGGCCTTCTTCGATGCCATCCTCATCGGTGAGGGCGAGGAATCGCTGCTCGAGACCTGCCAGCTGCATCGCCGCCTGCGTGACGAAGGGGTCCCGCGCGCGCAGATTGTCGAGCAGCTTGCATCCATTGCCGGCAACTACGTGCCGTCGCTCTATGAGGTTCGTCATGACGAGCCCTGCTCGCCGCATGGCTACACCGTGCCACGTGAGGGCAAGGATGCGCCGACCGTGGTCTACAAGCGCGTCGTCGAGGATTTCGGCGCCACGAATCCGCTGTCGCAGTCGTGCGTGCCCTATGCGCAGCTGGTTCACGACCGCCTGTCTATCGAGATCCTGCGCGGCTGCGCCCGCGGCTGTCGTTTTTGCCAGGCCGGCATGACGTATCGCCCGGTGCGCGAGCGCTCGGCCGACCAGATCGTCTCGTCGGTGATTCAGGGCCTGGAAAAGACTGGCTATGACGAGGTGTCGCTGACCTCGCTCTCCACGACCGACCACTCCTGCATTCGCGACGTGCTCGGCAGGCTCAACCGTCGCCTGGAGGATACGGGTATTCGCGTGTCTATTCCGTCGCAGCGCCTGGATTCGTTTGGCGTGGATATGGCCGAGTCGGTCGCCGGCGAAAAGAAGGGCGGACTAACGTTCGCGCCCGAGGCCGGCAGCCAGCGCATGCGCGACATCATTAACAAGAACGTGACCGAGGAGGACCTGGACCGTGCGGCCAAGGCGGCCTTCGAGGCCGGTTGGAACCGCATGAAGCTCTACTTTATGATGGGCCTTCCCGGCGAGCGCGATGAGGACATCGTGGCCATCGCCAATCTGGCCGATCACGTGCTGGAGCTCGGTCGTTCCGTGGTGCCCAAGGCTCGTCGCGGCTCGATTTCGGTGTCGATCTCGGTTTCGGTCTTTATCCCCAAGGCTGCCACGCCGTTCCAGTGGTGCCCGCAGCTCGACTACGACGACGTCAAGCGTCGCCAGAAGCTGCTTATCACGAGCGTTCGCAACCGTGCCGTCCGCGTGCATTACCACGATGCCGAGACCTCGCTCATCGAGGCCGCGCTTTCCCGCGCCGGTCGTGACATGACGCCCGTCATCATCGATGCTTGGCGCTCGGGCTCTCGCTTTGACGCCTGGGTAGAGCATTTCTCGCTCGATAACTGGAAGGAAGCTGCTGCCAAAAACGGCATCGACCTCAATGAGCTCGTGCACCTGCCCTACGAGTTGGACTGGCGCCTGCCGTGGGAGCACGTGAGCCCCGGCTGCACGCGCGGCTTCCTCGAGCGCGAGTACCGTCGCTCGCTCGAGGGCGTCACGACTCCCGACTGTACCCGCACGTCGTGCACCGGCTGCGGGATCTGCCCCACGCTCCACGCCAAGAATGTATTGATGGGTGATCGCGCATGAGTGAGCGCCTGACCGACAACCCCTCGCTCTTTAGACTTCGTGTTCGCTATGGCAAGCGCGATCGCCTTAAGTACCTGGGCCATCTCGAAGTAATCCATACCATTGAGCGCATCGTGCGCCGTGCGGGACTTCCCTATGCCGTCACGCAGGGCTTCTCTCCGCACATGCGCGTGGGCTTCTCTTCGGCGCTGCCGGTGGGTACGTCGTCGACCTGCGAGTGGTATGACCTGTTTATGACCGAGTTCGTGGCGCTCGACGAGGCGTTTGGGCGCCTGGCTGCGGCGTCTCCGGCCGATCTGGCGCCCATCGAGGCGGCGTACATCGACGTGCGCACGCCGGCGTTGACGGCGCAGCTCACGCGCCTGTCGTATCGCATCGACCTGCACTTGGATCCCGAGGCGCCCGTAAGCGCCGACGAGGTGCGTCGTGCGATCGACACGCTGCGCGCGGGCCACGGCATCGACTACGCGCGCGGCAAAAAGAGCAAGCGCTTGGATTTGGATCACACGCTCGTGGGCTATGAGCTCACGGCGGGGGAGCGCCCGGACCATTTGGTGCTCATGCTCGACACCCATGCCGACAACGAGGGCTCCATGCGTCCGGAAATTTTGCTTTCTGCTGCTGATGTTTTGTTGCAGGGCTTGACCCCGGGCGTGGATGCACCTATTGTTTCCACCGGTATGCAAGACCTCGTGACCATCTGCTCCTACGATGTCGAGCGTCAGAATCAAGCATGCGAGGACGACGAGGGCCGACTCGTCAGCCCCATACCTGTGCGAACTTGTGGATTTGCTCCACATACTCGTTGACGGGGGTATTTTCGCCTGCTACTATATTCGGCTGTTGCACTAACTGATGCATGAAGGGCAAGTAAACATGTACGCAATCGTTAACACGGGCGGCAAGCAGTACAAGGTCGCCACCGACGATGTCATCACCGTCGAGAAGATCGAGGGCAATGAGGGCGACAAGGTCACCCTGCCGGTTATCTTCCTCAACGATGGTAAGAAGATCGTCACCGATCCCGACAAGCTGGCCAAGGCCAAGGTTACCGCTCAGATCGTTGAGCAGTTCAAGGGCGAGAAGCAGCTGGTCTTCAAGTTCCACAAGCGCAAGCGCTATCGTCGTCTGAAGGGTCACCGTCAGCAGCTCACCAAGCTGAAGATCGTGAAGGTTCAGGCTACCTCCCGCGCCAAGAAGGCTGTCAAGGCAGAGGCTGAGGCTGTTGCCGAGGCTCCCGTCGCCGAGTAGATTACACTCGTAACGAAAGAGTAGGTATACACAATGGCACACAAAAAAGGACTCGGTTCCTCCCGTAATGGCCGTGACTCCCGCGGTCAGCGCCTTGGCACGAAGCGCTATGCCGGCCAGACGGTAACCACGGGCACGATTCTCGTCCGTCAGCACGGCACGCACATCCACCCGGGTGAGAACGTTGGCCGTGGTAAGGACGACACGCTGTTCGCGCTGGTCGACGGTACCGTTGAGTTCCACAAGGGTATCAAGCACAGGGTCAGCGTACGCCCGCTCGCGAACGCGTAATTCACCCTTCATAGAGCACATATGTGGGAGGCACTTGAGTTTTAGGATTCAAGGGTCTCCCTCTTTTTTGTAGGAGGCGATTCTGTTGTCACAGTTCACCGATATCAGCCGCATTAACGTGTGCGGCGGCGACGGCGGAGCCGGATGCATGTCGTTTAGGCGCGAGGCATTTGTCCCCAAGGGCGGCCCCGATGGCGGCGACGGCGGTCGTGGCGGCAATGTCGTCATCCAGGCCGATGCTCAGCTGTCTTCGCTGATCGATTACCGCTTTAAGCATCACTTTCGCGCCGAGCGCGGCACGCACGGGCAGGGTGCCCGTCGTAACGGCAAGAGCGGCGAGGACCTGATTCTCAAGGTCCCTATGGGTACCGTGGTGCGCGAGCTCGATCCCGAGACGCAGACCCCGATGTTCGAGATTGCCGACCTGGTGCACGACGGCGAGCGCGTCGTCGTGGCGCCCGGCGGTGCCGGCGGTCTGGGCAACACGCACTTTGTGACGTCGGTGCGTCGCGCTCCGGCCTTTGCCCAGTTGGGCGAACCGGCCGAGGAGCACTGGATCGAGCTCGAGATGAAGCTTATGGCCGATGCCGCGCTCGTGGGCTTTCCCTCCGTGGGTAAGTCATCGCTCATCGCGCGCATGAGTGCCGCCCGTCCCAAGATTGCTGACTACCCGTTTACCACGCTCGTGCCGAACCTCGGCATGGTGCGTGCCGGTGAATATTCTTACGTCGTTGCCGACGTCCCCGGTCTTATCGAAGGCGCGAGCGAGGGTAAGGGCCTGGGTCACCAGTTCCTGCGCCACATTGAGCGTACGGCCCTGATCATGCACGTCGTCGACATGACGGGTGGTTTTGAGGATCGCGATCCGGTCGAGGATTACCACATCATCAACCGCGAGCTCGAGCAGTATGGCGCCGAGCTTTCGGAGCGTCCGCAGATCGTCGTTGCCAACAAGTGCGATGCGCCGGGCACGGCCGACAAGATTGCCGACCTCAAGCGCGCAGCGCTCGACGATGGACATATGTTCTTTGCCGTGTCTGCCGTGACGGGCGCCGGCCTCAACACGCTGATGCTTGCCGTGGGCGAGCAGGTGGCTAAGCTGCGCGCCGAGTTGGCTGTCTCGGATGAGCCGGTCGTTCTGCGCGACGATGAGTGGGAGCGCCGTCGCCTGCAGCGTGAGAAGCGTTTCCGCATTGTTCAGGAAGAGCCCGGTGCCTTCCGCGTGGTCGGTCGTGCCATCGAGCGCATGGTCATCCAGACCGACTGGGAAAACGAGGAAGCCGTCATTTACCTGCAGCATAAGTTTGCGCGTATGGGTGTTGACGACGCGCTCGAGAAGGCCGGTTGCCGTGCGGGCGACGAGGTCCGCATTTGCCAGCGCGCCTTTGACTTTGAGGGCGCCGAGGACTTCTCGGAGTACGAGGAGCTCGAGGATGCTGGCGAGGACGTTGCCGTTGAAGCCATTGACGTGGCCGATGCTGCGGATGAGGGAGTCGAGGTTGTCGATGCGGCGGATGCCGCGGGCGATGCCGAGACCTCGGAGGGCGAGTAAGCCATGTCGCTGCGCGGTGGAATCGGTCTGCCCGAGCTTCCTCTAGAGGACGGGCAGGAGTTTAGGCTCGGCATTATGGGTGGCACCTTTGATCCCATCCATTACGGGCACCTGGTGACCGCCGAGCAGGCGCGCGAGTCGCTCGACTTGGACGCTGTGCTCTTTATGCCGGCGGGCTCTCCTGCCTTTAAGCTTGACAAGCCGGTGACGCCTGCCGAGGACCGTTATGCCATGACGGTCCTCGCCACCGCCGCGAACCCGGCCTTTTTGGCGAGCCGGTTCGAGATCGACCGTCCGGGTGTAACCTATACGGCCGATACGCTTCATGCCCTTCGCGACTTTTACCCGTCGCAGGTAAAGCTCTACTTTATTACGGGCGCCGACGCGATTATCGATATTGTGACTTGGCATGATGCCGAACGAATCGCTGAGCTTGCTACCTTTATTGCGGCGACGCGACCGGGCTTTGATATCGATACGGCGCGTGCCCGAATCAAAGAGTCGGGGCTGCCGTTCGACGTGCGCTATATTCAGATTCCGGCGCTGGCGATCAGCTCGACGAACATTCGCAAGCGTGTTGCCCGCGGTATGAGCGTGCGCTATCTTACGAGCGAGTCCGTGCTCGGCTACATTCGCAAACGCAGGCTATATGCCGATTTGGGCCAAGAAGATTTTGAGTGATGGGGGTCTACGTTGTCGGTAGAGGATCAGTTTGAGGGCGATGAGCGCGCGCTGCTCAAGCGCATTCAAGAGCTGCTCGATGTTCGCATGAAGGATAAGCGCAAGCGCTATGTGCATTCGCTGGGTGTTGCCGAGACCGCACTTCATCTGGCCGAGGTCTACGGCGTTGACCGCTTTGATGCCGCTGCCGCCGGCCTGATCCATGACTGGGACAAAGTGCTCTCCGACGACGAGCTGGTCACGCGCGCTCTGCATTACGGAATTAAGATTGCCGGCTCTCCTTCCGCCGCGACGCCGCTTTTGCATGGCCCTGTTGCCGCCTATGAACTTCCGCAGCTTTTTCCCGAACTGTCGCCGGCCGTTTTCCAGGCTGTCGACCGTCACACCGTGGGTGACTGCGACATGACGCCGCTCGATATGGTGGTCTTTGTGGCCGATGCCATCGAACCCAACCGCCACGGCGATTATGCCCATGCGCTGCGCAAGATGGTGGGGAAGTCCTCACTCGACGAGTTGTTCTTCTCCTGTTTTGCGCAGGGTCTGGTCTATGTGATCCAGTCCGGGCGCTATCTTTATCCCACGGCTATTTCGATTTACAACCATTACGCCCAGCTGCGCTAGCTCGGGCTGACTAGAAAGAGGTATTCCATGGCCGACGAGACCATGACCGACGAGCAGATTCTTGAAGGTGTGGAGCACAAGAGCTTCGCCGCCACGTCCGACCGCACTGCCGCCTCGCTGTCCGCGAGCGGTGTCGCCGCCGAGGATGTCGCCCGCGCCGCCGCGCAGGCCGCCTACGACAAGAAGGGCGAGGACGTTCAGGTGCTCGACCTGACCGAGCTTTCCGATGTGTGCGACTACTTTGTGCTCGCCACCGGTACCAACAACCGCCAGGTCGATTCGATCGTCGACGAGATCGAGGAGAAGGTCGCCGAGGCTTGCGGCGAGCATCCGTTCTCCATCGAGGGCCGCGAGCAGAAGACCTGGATGCTCATGGACTACGGTTCGGTTGTCGTCCACGTCTTCACTCCCGAGGCGCGCGACTTCTACCGTCTCGAAAAGCTCTGGGGTGACGCCCCCCAGCTCCCCCTCAACCTCCTCTAGTAGCTCATTTGAGACGGGGTTTAGCTACCCTCACGCATATCGCCGGGCAGGTGCGGTTTCCGCACCTGCCCGGCTTTCTTTTTGCCCAAAGGCGGTTAATCGTTGAAGCGGGATTGGCGGCCGAAGGAAAGGGCGGTGTCGCCGAATTTGTCTCGGACGGCGTCGATGGCGACGGAGAGGTCGCGGCGGTCGCTGGATTGGGCTCCGCGGTCATCGATCTCGCAGAACAGGTCAGTCTGGATGCCGCCTTGGTGGTCGAAGTCGCTCATGCCGATGCCCGCTAAGCGAACATGCATGCCATCCTGCCAGATGTTGTCGAGCAGTTCGAGTGCAACCGCCACGAAGATGTTCTCATCGTCGGTCGGATGAGGCAGCCGGCGCTGTGCCGTACGCCCGCTGCCATACGAATACTTAAGCTTGAGCGTTACCGTGGCACCCGTCAGCCCCTGACGGCGCAGGCGGCGTCCCACTGACTCTCCCAACAGCGCAATCGCCGCCTCAATATCCCCACGCTCAGTCAAATCTTTCGCAAAGGTGCGTTCATTACTGACCGACTTGACCTCACGCTCTTCATCGAGACTCGTGACTTCGGAGATTTCGAGTCCTTGCGCACGCTGGCGCATGCGTTCGCCGTTGACGCCAAAAATAGAGGCCAAGGTGGATTCCGGTGCACGTGATAGCTCGCCGAGGGTGTAGATGCGCATGCGGCGCAGTCGCTCCTCGGCCGAGCGCCCGATGCCGCTCATGGCAGATACCGGCAGCGCGGCCAAAAAGCGCTGCTCGGTTCCGGGGCGCACGATGGTCAGCCCAAACGGCTTATCCCGCTCGCTTGCGATTTTTGCGACCGTCTTGTTGCAGCCCACGCCAATGGAGCACGTCACTCCCAGCTCTGCCACGCGACCGCTTATACGCCGCGCAACCAGCAGCGGGTCTTCGGGCGCAAAGCGACCCGGTGTGATATCGATGAAGGCTTCGTCGATGGATACGCGCTCAACGCGCGGGGTCTCGTCGGCGAGAATTGCCATAACGTGCGCGCTCACCTCGCGGTAGCGATCAAAGTGCCCGTGCGTCCAAATGGCTTGCGGGCACAAGCGCCGCGCCTCGGCTGAGGGCATGGCGGAGTGCACGCCAAAGCGACGTGCCTCATACGAACACGTGGACACGACGCCACGCGAATCGGCGTCTCCGCCCACGATGAGCGGCTTTCCGCGCCATTCGGGATGATCGAGCATCTCCACGCTCGCAAAAAACGCATCAAGGTCCATCAGACCCACCGCCGGACCCGTCCAGGGAGGCGGCGTGACGCCCATGGCATCCTCATAACCGTATGTATGTTCGCGTCTTTCCATGTCATGAGTATACCGCGCAGCTCATGTGGGGTGCGTGTATGTGCTTGCAAATCCCGAATTCTTGTCTAAGATATGGATTTGCCCTCGACTACACCGAAGAAGTTGGTCTCACGGACTTCACCTGCCCGCGTCGATGGCGTATTATGTTCAACTGTTTGTTTGTAGTTGCAGCCTAAAGCTGCTTGGTTGGAGGAGTTTCCTTTGGCAGTCAAGATTCGCCTTGCTCGTCACGGCGCTAAGAAGCGTCCGTACTACCGTGTCGTCGTCGCCGATTCCCGCGCCCCGCGTGACGGTCGTATCATCGAGGAGGTTGGCCGCTACAACCCGATGACCGCCCCCAAGACCATCAACCTTGACCTCGAGAAGATCGCCGACTGGCAGTCCAAGGGCGCTCAGCTCACCGACGCCGTCGCCGCTCTGGTCAAGGCCGCCAACGAGGGCGAGAAGACCGAGACCGTCGTCAAGAAGTCCAAGAAGCAGCTCGCCAAAGAGGCCGAGGCCGCTAAGGCTGCCGCTGAGGCCGCTGAGGGCGCCGAGGAGTAAATCGTGCCTGAGGTTGACGCTGCACAGCTCGAGGGTGAGGCAATGCTCTCAGATCGCATCGCCGATCTCGTCGAATATCTCGTTGTTCAGATCGTCGACGACCCGGATTCCGTGAGCCTTGAGGTCATCGATGGTGATGACGCCTCTACGATTGAGGTTTCGGTCGCCGAGGATGACGTCGCTAAGGTCATCGGCCGTCGTGGCCGTACCATCAAGGCCATTCGCACGCTCGCCCGTGCACTGGCTGCTCGCCTCGACACTGCTGTCGAGGTAGAGGTTCTGGGCTAGGACCTTGAGGTCCCAGTACAAAAACATCGCCCGTGTGGTCAAGCCGCACGGAAGGAAGGGGGAGGTCCTCGCGCAGCCGCTGCGGGGGCTTCCTTCTGTATTAGAGCCGGGTATGCGCGTCGCCCTGACGCCGCCGGCGCTCAAGCGCGACCGCTTTTGCACGGTCGTGTCCGTCACCGATACGGGCGATGGCGATCTGGTCTCGTTTGAGGGCATTGACGACTTGACGGCCGCCGAGGGCATCACGGGATGCTACGTGCTGGCAAATCGTGACGACTTTGAGCTCGATTCGCTCGACGCTGCCTATACCGACCTGATGGGTCGTGAGGTGGTCGACGAGCGCTTCGGTTCGCTCGGCACGATCGTCGAGATCATGTCGACGCCCGCTAACGATGTTTGGGTTGTCGAGGGCGATCGGTACGGCGAGGTACTGATTCCCGTGATCGAGCAGGTCGTGCTCGATCTTCCCGACACAGGAACAATTTCCGTCCATGTTATGGACGGCCTGATCGATATGGACAAGTAGGGAGGACAACATGCTGATCGAGACCCTTTCGGTCTTTCCCGAGATGTTTGAGCCCGTCATGTCCACATCGATTTTGGGCCGCGCCCGCAAGGCCGGCCTTTTTGATTTTAAGGCGTATAACCTGCGCGACTGGACGCACGACCGCCATCGTACCGTCGATGACGAGCCGTACGGCGGCGGGCAGGGCATGCTCATGAAGGTCGAGCCTATCGCAGAGGCCATCGAGGCCATTAGCGCAGAGGGTCCCAAGCCCACGGTTGTGTTCTTCACCCCCTGTGGCGAGCCCTTTACGCAGCATGTGGCCGAGCGCCTGCTCAAAAGTGAGCGCCTGCTGTTTGTGTGCAGTCGCTACGAGGGCGTCGACGAGCGCGCGTATGCGTATGCCGATGAGCGTCTGTCGATCGGCGACTACGTGCTTACGGGCGGCGAGCTTCCCGCTATGGTCGTTGCCGATGCCGTCGTACGCCTGATTCCCGGCGCCCTGGGCGACGAGATGAGCAACGTGGACGAGTCGTTCTCGACCGCCGAGGATGGAGGCCTGCTCGAGTACGCGCAGTACACCCGTCCTGCCGAGTTCAACGGCGAGGGCGTGCCTCCGGTGCTTGTGAGCGGCGATCATGCTAAGGTCGATGCGTGGCGTCGTAAGAACGCCATCGAGCGCACCTGTCGTTGGCGTCCCGATCTGATTGAGACGGCGCGGCTCACGCCCGAGGAGCGCGCTTACGCGCAGGAGATTCTGGACGCTTCGTATTCGCAGAGCGAGGAGTGAGGATGGTTCCATCGCAGCATTCCGTGCTAAAGGGTGCGTTTGAGTGGATCGTGGTCGTCGCGATCGCACTGGTCGCTACCTTCTTGATTCGCTCGTTTGTGGTCGAACCCTTTGTGGTACCCACCGGTTCCATGGAGTCCACGATCGAGATTGGCGACCAGATCCTGGCACAAAAGGTGAGCCTCGAGCTCGGTCAGCCCGTCAAGCAGGGCGATATCGTGGTGTTTCACAACCCCGATGGCACCTCCGAGCATGATGTTCTTGTCAAGCGTGTTATTGCCACGGCCGGGCAGACGGTCGACCTGCAGGATGGCAAGGTGGTCGTTGACGGCCAAGCGCTCGACGAGGACTATACGACGGGCATGAGCTGGCCACTTTCGGTCCAAGCGCCCGGCGCTCAGGTAAGCTATCCCTACACCGTTCCCGACGGGTGCGTGTGGGTGATGGGCGACAACCGCGAGAACTCTGCTGACTCCCGCTACTTTGGCCCGGTCGACCGCTCCGAATTGATCGCCGTGGCGCTCGTGCGTTACTGGCCGCTCAACCGTCTGGGCGCTATCGACTAAAAACCGCTATAGTACAGTACCTAACCGTGTAATCGTTTCGACGAGGGGATATTAGAGGCATGAACGCTTCATCGCTTTCCTTCCAAGACATCATCCTGCGCCTCCAGCAGTACTGGGGCGAGCAGGGCTGCGTCATCATGCAGCCCTATGACTCCGAGGTCGGTGCCGGTACCTTCCATACCGCGACCACGCTGCGCTCGCTCGGTCCCGCCGAGTGGCGCACCTGCTATGCGCAGCCTTGCCGCCGTCCCGCCGACGGCCGCTACGGCGAGAACCCCAACCGCATGCAGCACTACTATCAGTTCCAGGTGCTCATCAAGCCCTCACCGGTCAACGCCCAGGAGCTTTACCTGGGGTCTCTTGCCGCTATCGGTCTGGACCCCAACGACCATGACGTCCGCTTTGTCGAGGACGACTGGGAGAGCCCGACGCTCGGCGCCTGGGGCCTTGGCTGGGAGGTCTGGCTCAACGGCATGGAGGTCACGCAGTTTACGTACTTCCAGCAGGTAGGCGGCATCGAGGTCGACCCCGTGCCCGTCGAGATCACCTATGGCCTAGAGCGCATTGCCATGTATGCGCAGGGCGTTAACTCGGTCTACGACTTGGTGTGGAGCTACCTGCCCGACGGCACGCCCATGACCTATGGCGACGTGTTCCTCGAGAACGAGCGCGAATTCAGTGCCTATAACTTTGAGGTCGCAAACGTCGAGATGATGCGTCAGAAGTTTGACGACTACGAGGCCGAGTGCCATTCCTGCCTGGAGCGCAAGCTGCCGCTGCCGGCATATGACTGCGTCATGAAGTGCAGCCACGCTTTCAACCTGCTCGATGCTCGCGGCGCCCTGTCCGCGGTCGAGCGTGCCAACTACATCCTGCGCGTCCGCGCCGTCGCCAAGGCGTGCTGCGAGGCCTACATGGCCGAGGTCGCCGGAGTCAACGAGAATGCCGATCAGGAAGGCGAGGTGGCGTAAGCCATGGCAGACGCTAAGGATTTCCTGTTTGAGATCGGTACGGAAGAAATGCCCTCCGCACCGCTGAACAATGCCGTCAAGCAGCTTGGCACCATGATCGCCAAGGGTCTCGACGAGGCCGGTCTGGCCCACGGCGAGGTCCGTGTGATCTCGAGCCCGCGCCGCCTGGCTGCGCTCGTTGCCGACGTCGCCACCGCGACCGACGAGGTTCACGAGGTCAAGCGCGGCCCCGCGGCCAACATCGCCTTCGATGCCGATGGTAACGCCACCAAGGCCGCCCAGGGCTTCGCCCGCAAGTGCGGTGTGGCTGCCGAGGATCTGGTTCGTCGCGAGGACACCGACGGCCGTGAGTACGTCTTTGCCGAGAAGAACATCCCTTCCGCCCCGGCCACCCCGATCCTGACGGCCCTGTGCGAGAAGACTATCGCTGGCCTGCAGTGGCCCAACTACCGCTCTCAGCGCTGGGGTCACGAGCATGCGACCTTTGTTCGTCCGGTCCGCTGGATCTGCTGCCTTCTGGGCGAGGACGTTGTGCCCGTGTCGTTTGCCGACGTGACGAGTGGCAACACCACGCGTGGTCATCGCGTGCTTGGCCCCGGTGACCATGTGGTCGCCAGCCCCGCCGTCTACGAGCAGGTGCTCGAGGACGCCGGCGTGCTTTCTGCCGAGCGCCGTCGCGAGGCCATCCTTGCCGGTATCGCCGAGGTCGAGGCTGCCCGTCCCGGCTGCCATGTCGATACGCCCAAGAAGGTCTTTGAGGAGGTCATCAACCTCTGCGAGTGGCCGACGGTGCTCGTCGGGACCTTCGATGAGGAGTTCCTCAAGGTCCCGCACGAGATCATCTGCGAGTCCATGCTCACCAACCAGCGCTACTTCCCGATCTATGACGGCGAGGGCAAGCTCACGCGTGAGTTCGTGGTCGTCTCCAACAGCAAGCCCGAGAACGCCGAGCGCGTGATCGACGGCAACGAGCGCGTTGTGCGTGCCCGTCTGGACGATGCCAAGTTCTTCTACGAGGAGGACCTGAAGATCTCCCTCGACGAGTTCCGCGAGCGTCTGGCCAAGGTCGCCTTCCAGGAGAAGCTCGGTAGCGTGCTCGCCAAGTCCGAGCGCATCGAGCAGCTCGCGCTCGCTATTGCCCGTGAGGCACACCTGGGTGCTCACCTGGCAGCCGATGCCGCTCGCGCCGCGCACCTGTGCAAGGCCGACTTGGTATCCAACGCCGTCGTCGAGTTCACGAGCCAGCAGGGCGTGATGGGCGGTTACTACGCCACCGCGATGGGGGAGAACGATGAGGTCGCCCACGCCATTCGCGATCATTATCGTCCCCGCTTTGCCGGTGACGAGCTGCCCGAGGGCACCGCTGGCTGCATCGTGGCCTGCGCCGACAAGCTCGATACCATCGCCGGTATCTTTGCCATTGGCGAGCCCCCGACCGGCTCCTCCGATCCCTACGCGCTGCGTCGTGCCGCTATCGGCATCATCAACATCCTGCGCGACCGTCTGCCGATCGATCCCACGTCGCTTATCGACTTTGCCCTTGAGCTTTATAGCGAGCAGGGTATCGAGTTCGACGCCGCCGAGGTCGCTCAGCAGGTTCGCGACTTCTTCCACGGCCGTCTGGTGAGCATGGCCCGCGACGAAAAGATCCCGGCCGATACCGTTGCCGCCGTCTCCGCGGTGCACATCATCGCCCCGTCCGTCTTCTTCGCCCGCTGCGCCGCCCTCGACGAGGCCCGCAAGAACGACGCCGAGACGTTCGACAACCTTGCGACCGCCTATGCCCGCGCCGCACACATCTCCAAGCCCGAGCTGGGTGCGGAGTACGACCGCGGCCCGATGGGCGAGGTCGAGCTCGCGCTTGCCGATGCCTCCGAGGCTGCTCAGACCGCTGTCGATGCCGCCCTTGCTGCCGAGGATTACCCGGCCGCATTTGCCGCCCTTGCCGCCCTGCGCGCGCCCATCGACCGCTTCTTCGATGAGGTCATGGTCATGGACAAGGACGAGCAGCTCCGCGATAATCGCCTTAAGCTGCTCAACCGCTTCGAGGCCGTTTTCTCCGGCATCGCCAACATCGGTGAGCTTGCCCGCAAAAAGTAAGCCAGCCTGCGCATAAGCGCTAAAGGAGCCCCGCATGGATTGCCCGGTCACCGCTCGTCCCACCGTTATCGTTATCTCCGACTCGCTCGGTGATACCGCTTGTGAGGTGGTGCTTGCGGCGTCCGGGCAATTTGATGAAGGGGCTTTTCTTCTCTTGCGCCTGCCCAAGGTGACCTCGGTGGAGCAGGTGGAGTCGTTTGTGGGCCCGCGCGTCGATGCCGACCATCGCGATATTGCCGTGTTCCACACCATTGTCGATCCGGCGCTTCGCGCCCGCGTGCTCGATTACCTGGGCATGCTGCATATTCGTTCGGTCGACCTGATTGGCCCGACGCTTGCCGTGCTGTCGTCGCTCATCGGTGTGCCGCCCAAGGGCGTCGCGGGTGTGATTCACAAGACCGATGACCGCTATTTCCATCGCATCGAGGCCATGGAGTATTTCGTTGAGCACGATGACGGGCGCGGCTGCGACGATCTGTCGGGAGCCGATATCGTGCTGCTGGGCGTATCGCGTACGTCCAAGACGCCGCTGTCGATGTATTTGGCCTATCAGGGCTACAAGGTCGCCAATGTCCCACTGGCGCATGGCATGGAGCCGCCCAAGTCGATTTACGAGGTCGACCCGATGCGCCTGTTCGGCCTGATTTCGACCGTCGATGTGATTTCCGAAATTCGCGATAGCCGCTTGGGCGATGACTACGCTCGTGCCGTTGCCGGCTCCTATGCCGAGCCCGAGAGCGTGCACAGCGAGCTCGAGGAAGCCCGTGCGCTCATGAAGCGCCTAGGCTGCTTTGTGGTGCGTACCGACGGCAAGGCCATCGAAGAAAGCGCTGCCGAGATCATTAGCCACTTGGAGGAAATCCAAGAAGCCCGTGCCCGCCGCGCCGCCCGTCGAGCCTAATAGTAGCAGCATTTTGATAAAGCGATTTAGCAAAAATATCGCATCTGACCTGCACGTTCTTACAGTGGTATCTTCATAATGTAACCACCTTTACCTACCGTTTACCGCCAGTTTTAGCACGTTTACCAAACCGCGCATCCTCTGCTTAAGCCTGCTCAAAACCCGCCGTATAGTTCCCTCACGGCCCGCATCTGGCGGGTCGATTCGTTACCACGGTCGTGCGCGTAAGTGCATGGAAGGGGAAGTATCGTGAGCGATTGCAAGAGGGTTTACCGTTTTGGAACCGACGCCCAGGGCACCTGTGTCACCGAGGGAGACAAGTCCGTGAACTTCGTGCTTGGTGGCAAGGGCGCTAACCTTGCCGAGATGAGTCGTATCGGCCTGCCGGTTCCTGGTGGCTTTACCATTACCTGCCAGACCTGTGTCGAGTACTCCGGTGCCGGCAACGTCTGGCCCGAAGACGCACTCGATGAGATCGTTGCTGCCGAGGCGGACCTCGAGGCCCGCTGCGGCAAGAAGCTCGGTGACGCCAACGACCCGCTGCTCGTGTCGGTTCGTTCGGGCGCTCCGTTCTCCATGCCCGGCATGATGGACACGGTCCTCAACTTGGGCCTCAATAACGATTCCGTCCAGGGCCTCATCGCGCAGACGCAGAACCCGCGTTTTGCCTGGGATAGCTACCGCCGCTTTATCCAGATGTTTTCCAATGTCGTCATGGGCGTTGACGCCGACCTGTTCGAGAACGCCCTGACCCAGGCCCGTCTGGTCGCCGGCGTTCGCATCGATTCCGAGCTTTCGGCCGAGGACCTGCAGGAACTCGTCGAGACCTTTAAGGGCATCTTCTCCGAGAACGTCGATGCCTCCCTGTATCCCGAGCTCGAGGTCGCTGACGGCAAGCCCGTTTTCCCGCACGACCCGGAGCTTCAGCTACGCCTTGCAATTCAGGCCGTCTTTGGCAGCTGGATGAACGAGCGTGCCTGCATCTACCGCAAGCAGCATGGCATTTCCGACGACCTCGGCACCGCCGTCAACGTGCAGGCCATGGCCTTTGGCAACAAGGGCGAGACCTCTGCGACAGGCGTCGCCTTTACGCGTAATCCGGCCGACGGCACCAAGGAGTTCTACGGTGACTTTTTGGTTAATGCTCAGGGCGAGGACGTCGTCGCCGGTATCCGCAACACCGAGCCTATCGCCGACCTCAAGACCACCCCGGGCCTCGAGTCCGCAGGTGAGGAGCTCGAGCGCGTGTTCCTGACGCTCGAGGATCATTATCGCGATATGTGCGATATCGAGTTCACCATCGAGCAGGGCAAGCTCTGGATGCTCCAGACCCGCGTGGGCAAGCGCACCGCCACCGCCGCCCTGCGCATCGCTATCGAAATGGTCGAGGAGGGCCTGATCACCCGCGAGGAGGCCGTGAGCCGCATCGATCCCGCGCAGCTCGACCAACTCCTGCACCCGCAGTTTGACGCCTCCAAGAAGTACGAGACGCTGGCCAGCGGTCTGAACGCCAGCCCCGGTGCCGCCGTGGGCGAGGTCGTGTTCTCGAGCGACGACGCCGTCGCGCGCGCCAACGAGGGCCACAAGGTCATTCTGGTTCGCTGGGAGACCAACCCCGATGACCTGAAGGGCATGGTAGCCGCCGAGGGCATCCTGACCAGCCACGGTGGCAAGACGAGCCATGCCGCCGTTATCGCCCGCGGCATGGGTACGCCCTGCGTCTGTGGCGTTGAGCGCTTCCATATCGACGCCGCCGAGAAGGTCGTGCGCATCGAGGGCAGCGACCGCGTGCTGCACGAGGGCGACATCATCTCCATCGACGGCACCCAGGGCATCGTCGTCGACGGCGCCGTTGACCTGGTCTCCGCCGAGCTCACCGGCGATCTGGACACCATCCTATCCTGGGCCGACGAGATTCGCCTGGACGAGACCGGTGGCCATGCCAACCATGTGCGCGTTAATGCCGACAACCCCGAGGATGCCGCGCTCGCGCTCGAGTTTGGCGCCGAGGCCATCGGCCTGTGCCGCACCGAGCACATGTTCCTGGGCGACCGCAAGAACATCATCCAGAGCTTTATCCTGTCTGACGATGAGGCCGTGAAGCAGCAGGCCCTGGCCGACCTGCTCAAGGTTCAGACCGAGGACTTCCTGGCGATGTTCAAGACCATGTCCGGTCGCGATGTGGTCGTCCGCCTGCTCGATCCGCCGCTTCATGAGTTCCTGGATAATCCTCGCGAGCTCGAGGTCGCCATCACCAAGAAGGAAGCCGCTGGCGCCAGCGAGGAAGAGCTTGCCGTCCTGCGCGCCCGCCTGCGTCGTATCGACGGCATGGTCGAGTCCAACCCGATGCTCGGCCTACGCGGCGTGCGCCTGTCCATCGTCTTTAGCGATCTGCCGCTCATGCAGGTCCGCTCCGTCGCCACGGCTGCCGCTCGCCTCATCAAGGAGGGCGTCGATCCGCGTCCCGAGATTATGGTCCCGCTCGTTTCCATTACGGCCGAGCATGTTCAGACCCGCGAGGTTATCGAGCGCGTGATCGCCGAGGTTTCCGACGAAGAGGGCGTCGAGCTCAATATTCCCGTGGGCACGATGCTCGAGCTGCCGCGCGCCTGCATGGTCGCTGATGAGATCGCCCATCACGCAGACTTCTTCTGCTTTGGCACCAACGACCTCACCCAGACGACCTTCGGTTTCTCGCGTGATGACGCCGAGGCTAAGTTCATCCCGCTGTACATGCATAAGAAGATCTTGAAGGACAATCCCTTCGAGACCATCGACACAGCGGTGCTCGAGCTGGTGCGTATGGCCGTCGAGAAGGGTCGCGCCACCAACCCCGACATGCACTTTGGCGTGTGCGGCGAGCACGGCGGCGACCCCAAGTCCATCAAAGGCCTGTTTAACGTGGCCGACGTGGACTACGTGTCCTGCTCGCCCTACCGCGTGCCCCTCGCACGCCTGGCTGCCGCTCAGGCCAAGCTCGAGGCCAAGCGTTCCGCCTAACGTTTTGGGTTTAGACGCCTAGCGTAGCCCCCTTCATGCCGCCCGTCTCATTCGTGAGGCTGGCGGTTATCATGTGCGGGTTTTGTCTTTTTGTCTGCGTAAAAAATTGTTCTTGCAGCAGAAACCCGCGCGTGTATACTCAAATACGTTTGTTCAACTACGTGCCGGCCAAGGTGGTACGGCACCTCTAGAAGAGTAAGGAATTGCACATGGATTACATCCGCGCAATCGAGCGTCAGCAGATCCGCGAGGACATTCCTCAGGTTCGCGTCGCCGACAACGTCAAGGTTCACTACCGCATTAAGGAAGGCGACCGCGAGCGCATCCAGGTCTTCCAGGGCGACGTCATCCGCATGGCCGGCGCCGGTGCCCGCGAGACCTTCACCGTCCGCAAGATGTCCTTCGGTGTCGGTGTTGAGCGTACCTTCCCGCTTCACAGCCCCAAGATCGCCAAGCTCGAGGTCGTTCGTCATGGTCGCGTCCGTCGCGCCAAGCTGTACTACCTCCGCGACAAGGTGGGCAAGGCTGCTCGCATCCCCGAGAAGCGCTAAGAAGATCGCAGCGTCTGTCCACTCGTTTGGACACAAGGGTCACCTTCGGGTGGCCCTTCTTTTTATCTGATTTGCATGCAAGGAGGGCCTGGTATGGCCAACATGACGAGCTCGGTTTCGGCATCGCAGGTTGCCGGTGAGTTGGCGAGCGCTACGTTTGAGGAGATTCCCGCCCTCGTGGAGCATTATCGCGAGGACCCGCGCCAGCAGGTGATCAAGGCTTGTGAACGCGCCCTCAAACGCCATGCCAAAGAGCTTGCCGAGCGCGAGCGCGTCAATGACATGTACGAGCTTATGCATGAGCTTGGCGGCGATGGGGTGGTCGTTGGTGTCGACGAGGTGGGTCGCGGATCGGTGGCCGGTCCTTTGACGGTGTGCGCCGTCTGTCTTCCTATGGAGCCGCACGTTTGGGGTATCAACGATTCCAAAAAGCTCACGCCGGCGCGCCGAGAGTTGCTCTCAGTGAAGATTGCCGAGGTGGCGACGGCGATCGGTTTTTGCCATATTGCGCCGAAGGATATCGATGAGATGGGCATGGCCCGCGCCATTCGCGCTGCCGTTGCGGGCGCCGTGGCCGATACGGGACTTGAACCCGACTGCGTCCTCATGGATGGCAACCCCTTGGGCGCCGTTCCCAACGAGCGCGACGTGGTGAAGGGCGATGCCAAAATCGCCTGCATCGCCGCGGCGTCCATCATGGCCAAGGTCACGCGTGACGAGATGATGGTCGAGTACGACGCCGAGTACCCCGAGTATCATCTAGCCGAGTCGAAGGGCTACGCAAGCCCCGAGCACATCGAGGCGATTCGCAAACATGGACTTTGTCCGCTGCACCGCGTGAGCTTTTGCGGAAACTTTCTGCAGACTGAGCGCCTTTTCTAGGTCAATTGTGGAGACAGGGACCCCTGGCGTTTTATAAACCTGCTGGTAGCGGGCCGTGTGCAACGTGATTGTTGCGTACGGCCCGTTTTTTGTTGGCATTTGGTCAGCTTTTGGTTTGCTTCCGGTACTTACCCGCATGAAAGGTGCCCTCATCATCGGGGCAATGCAGTGTGCGGGAAAGGAGACCCCATGAGTGCCGCAAGCAAAAAGAGCAAGACGCAGCGGCTCAAGGAGCGTTGGGAAAACGGCGAGCTCGACTGCGGGGCGATGACGCCCGAGTTTATCAAGGGACTCAGTCCCCGCGAGCTGGGCATGCTGGGCGAGCTGATCACCATCGACTACTTTAACGAGCGCGGCTACACCTTGCTGGAACAGGGTTATCGTTGCACCGAGGGCGAGGCCGATCTGGTGCTGCTTGATGAGCTCGACGATGTCGTGGTGATGGCCGAGGTCAAGACCAGACGCGTCGCCCTGGATTGCACTACGCGGGTCTTTCCCGAGGAAGCCGTGGACGCCCAAAAGCAACGCCGCTACCGCCGCATCGCAAGTTGCTATCTCATGGAGCATTATCCGCTCAAGGCGATTCGCTTCGATGCCGTGGGTGTCACCATTCGCGGCGGGCATATCGCCGAGATCGAGCATCAGTACAACGCGTTCGATTGGCAGGTGTCGTGATGGCGTTCGAGACGTTTGCCGTTCACGCGGCCTGCATCCGCGGCGTCGAGGCGATTCACGTCACGGTCGAGGTCTCGCTTGCCGGCGGCGTTCCGGGCATTCAGATGCTCGGCATCCCGAGTATGGAGGTGATGGAGTCGCGTGGTCGCATTCGCTGTGCGATGCGCTCCGCCGGGTTCGAGATCCCACGCTCGGGCATTACCGTTAACCTGGCACCTGGCGATATTCGTAAGACCGGTAGCGGCTTTGATCTTCCCATCGCCATCGCGGTATTGGCGGCCGATGGTCAGATTCCCCGCGACAACCTCGATCGTTGTCTTATCGCCGGTGAGCTTGGCTTGGACGGTACGGTGCTTCCCGTCAAGGGCGAGGTGGCGTTTCAGTTATTGGCGCGTGATTTGGGGCTGTCTTTTATCGCCGGCAGATCAGACCAGCATGTGCCACTCGCGGGCGTGGATTGCGGATTCATAGATCATTTGTCTCAGCTTGCCCATGGCATGGGCGATGCCGCGCGGCATTATCTGGATTCCGAGGGTGTGGAGGCTACTTTTGAGCCCGAACTCGACTATGCCGACGTGCTGGGGCAGGAGGTTGCCAAACGCGGCATGGCACTGGCGGCAGCGGGTGAGCTCGGTTTGCTTATGATCGGGTCCCCGGGATCGGGCAAGACGATGCTTGCGCGCCGTATGACTGGCATTCTGCCTGAGCTTTCCGTTGAGGATCAGCAGGAGGCACTGTGCATCCATTCGGTTTTGGGCGAGAACATTGATGGCTTGTTGGCGGGGCACCGGCCCTTCCGCAGTCCCCATCACAGTATTTCGACCGCAGGCCTTATCGGCGGCGGGCGCCCGGTGCACCCGGGTGAGATTAGCCTTGCTCATGGCGGCGTGCTCTTTTTGGACGAGCTTGCCGAGTTTCCCACGGGTGTGCTGCAGACGCTGCGTCAGCCCATCGAACGCGGCTATGTGAGGATCGTACGCGTCGACGGGGCCTTTACCTTCCCGTCGCGCTTTCAGCTGCTCGCTGCGAGCAATCCCTGCCCCTGCGGCTTTTTGGGCGACCGCGAGGTGCCGTGCCGCTGCTCGGCATCGATGGTCGAGCGCTATCGGGCAAAGCTGCGCGGTCCTTTGGCCGACCGTATCGACATGATGATCGATGTGACCCGTCCCGATCCCCAGGTGATTATCGAGGGCGCGGAGGGTATGTCGTCGGCCGAGTTACGTGACTACGTTGTGCGCGGTCGCGCTTTTCGCACCTGGCGCGAGTCTCGTATGGACGATGCGGATGCCGAGGCCGAGGATGACGAGACGCGGTCCATTGACGGCGTCGTTTCGACCTTTGAGCTCGATGATGCTGCCGAGAAATGCGTACTCGGTCTGTCCAAACGCACGCATCTCACAGGGCGTGGCATCGTGCGCCTGGTTCGCATTGCGCGCACGATCGCAGATGTCGCCGAGAGCGAGCAAGTGACGCAGGACCACGTGCTCGAGGCGGCGATGTACCAGGGAAGGAGGGACCAATGATGGCCGAGGGGACCTTCGAGCTGCATCCAGGTGACGCGTTGTATCCCGAGACCGTTTTGGAGCTTTCTGATGTACCTCAGACGCTCTATGTGCGCGGCAACCCCGAGGCGCTTTCGACGCCCGCGCTCTCCATCATCGGCGCGCGAAAGGCCTCGCCGTATGGTCTTGCCGTGGCAGAGCTTGCGGCAAAGGTGGCGGTCGAGGCGGGAGTGACGGTTGTTTCGGGCGGCGCGGTCGGTTGTGACCAGGCCTCGGGTTGGGCTGCGGTCAACGCCGGCGGCAAACACGTCGTGGTGCTGGGGACGGGCGCCGACGTGGTCTACCCGCGTTCGAGCGCGGGGCTTATTACTCGCACGCTCGATACGGGTGGCGCGGTCGTGTCGATCTCTCCGTGGGGCATGGGTCCGCGCAAGTTTGCCTTTCCGCGCCGGAATCGCGTGATCGCGGCCCTGTCGCAAGCCCTCTTTGTATCCGAGGCGGGTATGCCTTCCGGGACGTTTTCTACAGCCGAGGCTGCTATGGATTTGGGGCGCGAACTTCTTGCCGTGCCGGGGTCGATCCTATCGCCCGAGTCGCGTGGCACGAATTACCTCATTGCGAACGGTGCCTGCTGCATCATCGATGAGGAATCTATCGAGATGGCTATCTCACGTATCTACGGCACCCTGCGCTACTCGCGCCCTGATGCTCCCGGCATTGCCGACCTGGATCCAACACAGCAGACCGTGATGCATGCGCTCATCGCCTCTCCGCTCAAGGTCGACGACATCGCGGCGCTCGTCTCGCTTGATGCCGTCGGCGTACTCAAACTCTTGGGTTCGTTTGAACTCGAGGGCCTTATCGAGCGCATGATGGATGGAAGGTATGCGCCCTCCAAGTTTGCCCTTCACGCCCAGACGCCCTTCGGTCACAATGGAAAACGTGTCAATTAGAAAGGTGTTTGCAGATGCAGTTCGATCAGGTGACAGTTATCGGTGGCGGTCTGGCGGGTTCGGAGTGCGCGATCCAGCTGGCAGATCGCGGTTTTGCCGTAAAGCTGTGCGAGATGCGCCCCCAGGTGAGCTCCCCGGCTCACCATACCGATCACCTGGCAGAGCTCGTCTGCTCGAATTCGTTTAAGTCGACCCGTCCGGATTCCGCGGCTGGTTTGCTGAAGGCCGAGCTTGAGCGCATGGGTTCAGTCCTGCTCGATTGCGCCCATCGCGCTGCTGTTCCCGCCGGCGGTGCCCTGGCGGTCGACCGCGTCAAGTTTTCCGAGCTTGTCGAGGCCGAGGTTGCCGCTCGTCCCAATATCGAGGTCGTGCACGGCGAGGTCACGCAGATCCCCGAGGGCCACGTGGTCATTGCCGCGGGCCCGCTGTGTTCACCGGCGCTGAGCGAAGAGGTCATGAAGCTCGTCGGTGGCGACGCCCTTGCGTTCTTCGATGCCGCGGCGCCGATCGTCGATGCCTCCACGCTCGATATGGACGTGCTGTTTTCGCAGTCGCGCTACGAGGAGCAGGGGAGCGGCGACTATCTCAACGCTCCGCTCAACAAGGAGGAGTACGAGGCCTTTATCGAGGCGCTCACCACGGCCGACCGCGTGGTGCTCAAGGACTTTGAGGGCGGCGATCTGTTCCAGGCCTGCCAGCCTGCCGAGGAGGTTGCGCGCACCGGCAAGGACGCCATTCGCTTTGGCGCCATGAAGCCCGTCGGCCTCACCGACCCGCGTACCGGACGTCGCCCTTGGGCGGCGATTCAGCTGCGTGCCGAGAACAAGGAGAAGACCGCCTATAACCTGGTGGGCTTCCAGACCAACTTGACCTTTGGCGAGCAGAAGCGCGTCTTCCATATGGTGCCGGGCCTGGAGAACGCTGAGTTCTTCCGCTACGGTGTCATGCACCGCAACACCTTTGTTGATGCGCCGCATGTGCTTGATGGCACCTTTGCCGTTCCCGGCACGACCGTGCGCCTGGCCGGTCAGATCACCGGCACCGAGGGGTACATGGAAGCCGTGGCGACCGGTCTGCTCGCCGCGCTCAACACCTATGCCGAGGCTATCGGTGCCGCGGGCGTCGAGTTGCCCCGCGTGGGCGCCCTGGGTGCGCTCGTGGGCTATGCGACCGATCCTGCCACCGTGGGCTATCAGCCCATGCATGTCAACTTTGGCCTGGTGCCGCCACTCGAGGATGGTAAGCGCCGCAGCAAGCGCGACCGCTATCAGGCCTATGCGGACCGTGCGCTCGAGGCCCTCGATGCCTACTTGGCCACTCGCCCCGATCTGTTTGGAGGCGACCGGTCATAGCCTTTGACCTGTACGACACCGTCGACTCTTTTATCGCCTATATCGCACGCGTTGAGGGGCTTTCTCCCAACACGGTGACGGCCTATGGCTCGAGACTGGAGCGCTTTGCTGCCTGGTGCGAGCGCGAGGGCATCGACGCTCGCGCCGCCGACGTACGGACCGTTCGTTCCTATTTGGCCGAGCTGTCGCGTGGCCAGGTGGCGGCTCGGACCCTTGCGGCACACCTGTCTGCCATTCGCTCACTCTATCGGTGGATGGCTGTCGAGGGGATTGTCGAGGGCGATGCGGTCTCGGCGATCGCATCGCCCAAGCTGCCGCGTGACCTGCCGGGCGTCCTTACGACCCAGCAGGTCGAGGCGCTGCTCAAGACGCCTGATACCTCAACACCCGCGGGACTGCGCGATGCGGCGATGCTCGAGTTGCTCTATGCCTCGGGTGCCCGCATCTCAGAGCTTGCGGCGCTCAATGTGGAATCCATCTCATGGTCCGAGCGCACGCTGCGCCTGTGGGGCAAGGGGAGCAAAGAACGTATCGTCCCCCTGTATCGTCGTGCGCTCGATGTGACGCGTCTCTATATTGAAGAGGGGAGGCCGGAGTTGCTCGCTCGGGCAAAGCGCCGCGACCCCGCTACCGGGCCGCATCCGCTGCTTATATCGGCGCGCGGCAATCGCATGAGCGCCGCGATGCTCCGGCGGCGGTTCCATACGCTGGCGACGCTCGCCGGCATTCCGGCTGACATCGCCCCGCATGCGATGCGCCATACCTTTGCGACCGACTTGCTCGAGGGCGGTGCGGACCTGCGCTCGGTTCAAGAGCTGCTAGGTCATGCGAGCCTGTCCACGACGCAGATCTACACGCATCTCACACCCGATCGGCTTAAACGTGCCGTGGCTCAAGCCCATCCCCGCGGCGAATAGTGGCTGGGACGTCCCGCGCCGCACCGAGGTGTGTGGTTTTGATTGCGGGTTGGCAGGAAGAGGCATTCCTGCTATCATTCATCGGGTTGCTTCACGGCAACATGTTTTTATCACGCACGCGCGGCTACTTCATACCGTGGTGCCCGGGCTTTGGTAGCACATGTCCGGGTTGGTTTTGGAGGATGACCCCGCGCGGAGGCAAACCACAGGAGGTTTAACATGGCTACCAAGATTAATATCCGCACCCTGCTCGAGGCCGGCTGCCACTTCGGTCACCAGACCCGTCGCTGGAACCCCAAGATGAAGCCGTTCATCTTCGGTGAGCGCAACGGCATCTACATCCTCGACCTCAAGCAGACCATCCTCGACGCCGACCAGGCCTACACCTTCGTCAAGAACGTCGCCAAGGGTGGCAACGTGCTGTTCGTCGGCACCAAGAAGCAGGCTCAGGAGGCCGTCAAGAACGCTGCTGAGCGCGCCAACATGCCTTACATCAACCAACGTTGGCTCGGCGGTATGCTGACCAACTTCGTCACCATCCGCTCCCGCATCAACCGCATGGAGGAGCTCGAGGCTATGGTCGAGGACGGCCGCATGGCTGTTCTGCCCAAGAAGGAGCAGGCTGTTCTCGGCAAGGAGCTCACTAAGCTCCAGACCAACCTCGGTGGCGCCCGCGACATGAAGGGTCTGCCCCAGGCTCTCTTCGTCATCGACACCAAGCGCGAGGAGAACGCCATCAAGGAGGCCCAGCGCCTGAACATCCCCGTCGTCGCCCTGATCGACACCAACTCCGATCCCGACGAGGTCGAGTACGGCATCCCCTGCAACGATGACGCTATCTCCGCTGTCACCCTTATGTGCGAGCTCATGGCTGACGCCTGCCTCGCTGGCTCCGGCAAGGAGCAGGTCTCCGAGGCCGAGATGGCCGCTGAGCCCAAGGCCGAGTAAATCAGTCTTAGTTAATTCTTTTTCATCTCTTTGAAAGGAACCACAATGGCCCAGATTACCGCCGCTATGGTTAAGCAGCTCCGCGAGATGACCGACTCCCCGATGATGGAGTGCAAGAAGGCTCTCGTCGAGGCTGACGGCGACATGGACGCCGCTGTCGACGTTCTGCGTAAGAACGGCCTTGCCAAGGCTGCCAAGAAGGCTGGCCGTGAGACCAACGAGGGCGCTGTCGCCGCGTTCGTCTCCGAGGATGGCAAGACCGGCGCTCTGCTCGAGCTCTCCTGCGAGACCGACTTCGTTGGCTCCAACGCCAAGTTCACCGGCTTTGCTTCCAAGGTCGCTGAGGTTGTCGCTACCACCGAGCCTGCTGACGTCGACGCTCTGCTCGAGAAGCCGATGGGCGAGGAGACCGTTTCCTCCGAGCTCACCGAGATGATTCACATCATGGGCGAGAACATGAAGATCTCCCGCTTCGCTGCTCGCAAGGCTGAGAACGGCGCGCTCGCTTCTTACATCCACATGGGTGGTAAGATCGGCGTCCTCGTCGAGTTCGCCTTCGAGAAGGCCGAGACCGCTCAGGCTGAGTCCTTCAAGACCTTCGCTCACGACGTTGCCCTTCAGGTTGCCGCCGTCGCCCCGATCTGTGCTACCCGCGATCAGGTTCCGGCCGAGACCGTCGAGCACGAGAAGCAGATCTACATGGCTCAGGCTGCCGAGTCCGGTAAGCCCGAGGCTATCCAGGAGAAGATGGCTGTCGGCCGTCTGGAGAAGTTCTACAAGCAGTCCGTGCTCACCGAGCAGGAGTTCATCAAGGACAGCTCCCTCACCATCAAGAAGTACGCTGAGCAGGTCTCCAAGGAGCTCGGCGACACCATTACCGTCGTTGCCTTTGACCGTCTGGTTCGTGGCGAGTAAATAAGCTCTTGTAGCTGGTAATGAGCAGGCTGTGGGTTTTACTCACAGCCTGCTTTTTCATGGCTCTTCTTAGAGCCTTTGATAGAATGTTGAGAGTTCAATCTAAAGGAGGATCGCTTTGTCCGACATCCGATATAAACGCGTGCTTCTTAAGCTTTCTGGCGAAGCACTGATGGGCGACGGCCAGTATGGCATCGACCCCAAGGTTACCGACCATCTTGCCAAACAGGTCAAGGAGCTGCTCGCCGTTGGCCATGAGGTCGGCGTCGTTGTCGGCGGCGGCAATATTTTCCGCGGCATGGCCGGCGCTGCCGGTGGCATGGAGCGTGCTCAGGCCGACTACATGGGCATGCTGGCAACCGTTATGAACGCGCTCGCCCTGCAGGATGCCTTCGAGCACAACGATGTTCCCTGCCGCGTTATGAGCGCTATCCAGATGAACGAGATCTGCGAGCCCTATATTCGCCGTCGCGCCATCAACCACCTTTCCAAGGGCAACGTCGTTATCTTTGCCGCCGGTTCGGGCAATCCGTACTTTACGACCGACACCGCCGCGGCTCTTCGTGCGTGCGAGATCGGCGCCGAGATTCTGATTAAAGCCACCAAGGTTGACGGCATCTACGACAAGGATCCCGTCAAGTGCGCCGACGCCGTCCGTTTTGACAAGATTACCTATCACGAGGTGCTCGTCCGCGGTCTGCAGGTTATGGATTCCACGGCTACGGCACTGTGCCAGGACAACCGTATGCCGATTTTGGTCCTCAACATCGATGGCGAGGACACCGTCAAGCGCGCGCTCGCGGGTGAGCCCGTCGGCACGCTCGTCTATCAGGAGGATTAAGCATGGCAGAGAACATCACCGCCCATATGGACAAGTCGCTCGAGTCCCTCAAGCATAACTTCTCCAAGGTCCGTACCGGCCGCGCCAATGCCAACATTCTGTCCGACATCACCGTCGATTATTACGGTGTTCCCACGCCGGTCACGCAGATTGCCGCCGTCAAGACCCCCGAGGCCCACATGCTGCTCATCGAGCCGTGGGACAAGGCACTTATCAACGCTATCGTCAAGGCCATCGGCGCTTCCGATCTGGGTATTACCCCCAACTCCGATGGCACCGTCGTTCGTCTGCCGTTCCCGGCTCCCACCGAGGAGCGCCGTCGCGAGCTCGTCAAGGAGTGCCGCGAGTACGCCGAGCAGGCCAAGGTGTCTATCCGTAACATCCGTCGCGACTTCAACAACAAGCTCGAGCGCGATGAGGAGCTCACCGAGGACGATGTCCGTCGCGAGCAGGCCAAGGTCCAGAAGCACACTGATGAGTATGTCGCCAAGGTCGAGGAGCTTCTGAAGGAAAAAGAAGCCGAGGTCATGGAGATCTAAGGTGCAATACGACGAGCATAAACTGGTCGAGTACTTTGCCGACGCCCCTGCGGGCGTCGGTTTTTCAGACCTTGACCTCAATAACATTCCGCACCATATCTCATGCATCATGGACGGCAACGGTCGTTGGGCCACGTCGCGCGGTCTTGCACGCACTGAGGGCCACAAGGCGGGTATCGTCTCGCTGCGCGAGATCATTACCGCCTGCGTGCGCCTGGGCGTCGACGTGCTTTCGGCCTATGCGTTTTCTACCGAAAACTGGAACCGCCCGCAGCATGAGGTCAACGTCTTGATGCACCTGTTTGCCAAGACGTTCATCGACGAGTTGCCGCTTCTGAAGCGCGAAAACGTGCGCGTTGTCTTTTTGGGTGATATTTCCGCGCTGCCCAAGAAGACCCGCGACGTTTTTGAACGCGGTCTTGCTGAGTGCGCCGATCACACCGGTATGACGCTGGCGCTTGCCGTCAACTACGGCGCGCGTGCCGAGATTACTCGCGCTGTCCGTCAGATCGCACTCGACGTTGCCGCCGGTAAGATCGACCCTGCCGCAATTGATGACGACATGGTGGCTTCTCACCTCTATACTGCCGGTCTTCCCGATCCTGAGCTTGTGATTCGCACCTCTGGTGAGCTGCGCCTTTCGAACTATCTGCTGTGGCAGGTGGCTTATTCCGAGTTCTACGTCACCGATACCTATTGGCCCGATTTTGATCGTTGGGGCCTTGTCGACGCCATTTTGGCCTATCAGGGCCGTGACCGTAGGTTTGGTGGACTGAGCAAGACCGAGGAGGCTTAATCGTGTCCGATCGTCCCAAGGCATCTTCTCCCAAGACGCCTGCGCGCAAAGCTGCCACTTCGGGAGCGCCTGCAGCGAAGAGCGGCACCGGTTCGTGGCTGGCGGGCTTTATTACCCGTGCCGCCGCCGGTATCGTCTACGCCGTTGTCTTTATCTTGTGCTTGGTTTTGGGTATTGTGCCCACGGCCATCTTTGTTTCTGTCATGAGCGGTCTGTGCTGCTATGAATTTTTCCGTATGACGAGGCTCGATGGCAAGATGGCTAACGAGCGCATGGGTATCGCTGCCGCCGTACTCTTTCCGCTGTCGGCGTTGGGCGATTCGATGTTGCTGAATGCCCTGCTTTTTGCCCTGATGCTCGCTGTGGGCATTTGGTATGTCTGGTCGCCGCGTACCCGCATCTCTGATGTGGCCGTGACGCTCATGGGCCCCATCTACACTGGCTTTATGCTGTCGGCTATCGTGCTGCTGCGCGATGCCGTGCCCGGTTTTGCCGGCGCCCTGCTTTCGGTGGGCGTTTGTGCGTCCCTTTGGGTCTCCGATTCGTTTGCCTACATCGTGGGCAGCCGTATCGGTAAACACAAGATGGTCCCCAAGATCTCTCCCAAAAAGAGCTGGGAGGGGTTTGTCGGCGGCATTCTTGGCTCGGTTTTGATTTGGCTCATCCTGTGGGCGACGCACTTCTACAAGCTCAGCCTGCCCTATGCGCTGCTGTGCGGCGTGGTCGTGTCCGTCCTGGGCGTTATCGGCGACCTCATCGAGTCGCGCATCAAGCGCGGTGTGGGCGTCAAGGATTCCGGCAACCTTATCCCGGGCCATGGCGGCATGCTCGATCGTAGCGATTCGCTTATCTTTGGCTGCATTACCGCGCAGCTGCTTTTGATGATCGGAGGCGTGCTGTAATGTCCTTCCAGACGACGTATGGCCCCGATGGACGTCTCCGTGTTGCCATCCTGGGTTGTACGGGCTCTATCGGCACCCAGGCGCTCGATGTGTGCCGCCAGCATGCCGATCGCCTGCAGGTGACGGCGCTGTCCGTTAACTCCAGTACCTCCGAGCTCGTTGCCGCTGCCCGCGAGTTCTCGGTTCCGGCGGTTGCCGTGGCCGATGTCGCTCATGGCGATGACGCCGTGCTGCAGGAGTTGCCCGAGGGAACGAAGCTCGGCGTTGGCGCGCAGGCGGTTTGCGAGCTCGCGTGTCGCGACGATGTCGACTGCGTGCTCGTCGCTATTGTGGGCGCCGCCGGTCTCGAGGCGAGCCATGCGGCCTTGACCTCGAATAAGCGTCTTGCCCTTGCCAACAAGGAGTCCCTCGTCGTCGGTGGCGACTTGCTTATGCCGTTGGCACAACCGGGCCAGCTTATTCCAGTCGACTCTGAGCACTCCGCCATCTACCAGTGCTATCTGGGGGAGGACCCGCGCGAGGCTCATTGTATTTGGCTCACCTGCTCGGGCGGTCCGTTCTTTGGCCGCACGCGCGACGAGCTCAATCGCGTGACGCGTGCCGATGCCCTCGCACATCCCACGTGGGCCATGGGCGCCAAGATCACCATCGACTCCGCCACCCTCATGAACAAGGGCCTAGAGCGCATTGAGGCCATGCATCTGTTTAACTGCGACCTCGATTTCATTAACGTGGTCGTGCAGCGTCAGTCCAAGATTCACTCTATGGTCGAGTTTGCCGACGGCTCCGTGATGGCGCATCTCGGTGCTTCCGACATGCGTATTCCCATCCAGTTCGCGTTCTCGTATCCCGAGCGTTGGGATACCCCGGCGCCTCGTATCGATTTCCGCGAGCTGGGGCAGCTCACGTTTGATGCTGCCGACATGGATACCTTCCGCTGTCTGGCACTGGCCGAACGTGCCGGCAAGACGGGTGGCACCATGCCGTGCGTGCTCAATGCCGCCAACGAGGTCGCCGTCGATGCCTTCCTGCACGATGACTGCAGCTTTACCGATATCGATTGCATTGTGGAATCCTGCATGGATGCCCACGATATGCAGGCGGTCGATTCGTTTGAGCAGCTTCGCGACATCGATGCGTGGGCGCGTGAAAAAGCTGCGCAGGTGCTCGCCGCAACCCGTTCCTAACCCATAAGGATTGCTTTTTCGTTTTATGGATACTGTTCTGAGCGTTCTCTCATCGGTCTTTTGGGGCCTGCTGATGCTTTCCGTCCTCGTGTTTTTGCACGAGGGCGGCCACTTTTTGGCGGCGCGTGCCTGCGGCGTCCGTGTGACCGAGTTCTTTTTGGGCCTGCCGTGCCGCTTTGACATCCATTACACGTCGCGTCGCATTGGAACCAAGTTTGGCGTGACCCCGCTGCTGCTGGGTGGCTACGCTGCCATTTGCGGTATGGATCCGACCGACGTCTCGTGTGCCGACCGCGTGCTCGCGGCTATCTATCGTCATGGTCGCGTGACCGTGGCCGACCTTGCTGTCGAGCTTGAGCTTTCCGAGGAGGATGTGCTCGAGGCATGCGCCCTGTTGCTGGGCTGGGGTTCCATCGCACCCTGGTATGAGGAAGGGGAGAAGCCCTCGCCGAGCTACTATCCCACCAGGTATCAGACGCTGCCGCGAGATGCGGCGGGTTACACTACCTTTGACGGCCGCCGTTTCGATCGCGAACATTCAACTGCCGAGGGCGATGTATGGGAGCTGCCGTGCGGCGAGGCCGAGTTCCTTGCACAAGAGCGTTCGCACACCTATCTTGGCCAGGGCTTTCTCAAGCGCGCCTTTATGCTGCTCGCGGGCATTCTCGTCAATATCCTGACGGGCTTTTTGCTGCTTATGAGCATCTACTCTATTGCGGGTGTCACCGTGCCGATGGATACCAACGTGATCGGTCAGGTTGACGAGGGGTCTATTGCCGCCAAGGCGGGTATCGAGGGCGGCGACGCGATCCTTTCGGTTGACGGTGTCTCATGTTCCACTTGGATGGACGTCTACGATGCTATCGGCAAGGCCGCCGGTAAGGATGATATCGCCATTGAGTATGAGCGCGACGGCAAGCAGCATTCGACCTCGGTTGCGCTCAAAAAGGACGAGCGCCTAGGTGTGTATGCCTCTACGCAGGTGGTCCGTTTAGACCCCATCACGTCGGCTCGCCTGTCGTTCTCCTATGTCGCGCAGACGGCGGAGGGCGTGATGCGCCTGCTCCAGCCGCAGCATACGATGGAGATTCTCGATCAGTCTTCTTCGATCGTGGGTATTAGTGTTATGTCCTCACAGGCTGCTGCTGCCGGCCCTGCCACGTTCCTTTCGTTTGCCGCCCTCATTTCGTTCTCGCTTGGCTTTATGAACCTGCTGCCCATCCCACCACTCGATGGCGGCAAGCTGGTCATCGAGATCATTCAAAAGATTGTGGGCCGCGAGCTTCCGCTCAAGATCCAGACGATTGTGAGCTATGTGGGCATCGCGCTCTTTGCGCTTCTGTTTGTCTATATGCTTCGTTCCGACATCCTTCGATTTATTCTGTAGGGGAGTGTTTGGATTGTCTTTATCCCATTCTTTGCCTCGCGAGTTGACGCGCCCCGTGCATGTGGGCGGCGTGCAGATCGGTGGCGGCGCGCCGGTGGTGGTCCAATCCATGACCTGCACCGATACCGCTGACGCCCAGGCAACGCTTGCACAAGTGTGCGCGTTGGCGCAGGCTGGCTGCGATATCGTGCGCGTGAGCGTGCCCACCGAGGCCGCGCTTGAGGGTTTCCGCACCATCTGTGCCGAGTCTCCGGTGCCGATCGTCGCCGATATTCACTTTAACCGTAAGCTCGCCATCGGCGCCGTCGAGGCCGGTGCCGCCAAGCTTCGCATCAATCCCGGCAATATCGGCGATTGGGCTAAGGTCGATGCCGTCATCGACGCCGCCGGCGCTGCGGGCTGTGCGATTCGCATCGGTGTCAACGCCGGCTCACTCGAGCAGGATATCGCTGAGCGCGACGAGCTTACGCAGCCCGAGAAGCTCGTGATGTCGAGCGAGCGCTTCGTCAAGCACTTTGAGGACCGCGGTTTTACGAACATTGTGCTTTCGGCCAAGGCCCATAGCGTGCAAACGACGCTTGATACCTATCGAGCCCTGTCGCGTGAGATTCCCCACGTTCCGCTTCACCTGGGCGTGACGGAGGCGGGGACCAAGCTTCAGGGCACCATTAAGAGCTCGGTGGGCCTTGGTATTCTGCTGTCTGAGGGTATCGGTGACACCATGCGCGTCTCGCTCACGGCCGATCCGGTCGAGGAGCCGCCGGTCGCCTGGGGCATTCTGCAGTCCCTGGGCCTGCGTCGTCGTGGCCCTGAGATCGTCTCGTGCCCCACGTGCGCCCGCTGCCAGGTTGACCTCATTCCCATTGCTGAGGAGGTCACCGAGCGGCTTAAGAACTACTCCGCGCCGCTTTCGATTGCCGTCATGGGATGTGCCGTTAATGGCCCCGGCGAGGCTTCCGACGCCGACCTAGGCGTGGCCTGTGGACGAGGTCAGGCCTTGCTCTTTTCGCATGGCCAGATCATTGGTAAAGTAGCTGAGGACCAAATTGTCGACGCGCTTATGGCAGAGGTCGACAAGCTTATTGAGGAGAAATAAATGACCCGAGCAATGTATATGTCTAAGCTCTATGCGCCGACGCTTAAAGAGGATCCGGCGGACGCTGAGCTCGCCAGCCACCGCCTGCTGCTCCGTGCCGGCATGATCCGCAAAGAGGCCGCCGGCCTGTATTCCTATCTGCCGCTCGCATGGCGCTCGATCCGCAAGATCGAGAATATCGTGCGCGACGAGATGGACGCTGCCGGTGCCCAGGAGCTTATGATGCCTATCATGGTCGACGCCGAGTTGTGGCGTGAGTCCGGCCGCATCGACGCCTATGGCAAGGAGCTTGTGCGCTTTGACGACCGTCACGGTCGCGAGTTCGTCCTGGGTCCCACCCACGAGGAGACCGTCACGGCCCTGGTGCGCAATGAGCTGCGCTCCTACAAACAGCTGCCCGTCAACCTGTACCACATTCAGGACAAGTTCCGCGACGAGTTCCGTCCCCGCTTTGGCCTGATGCGCGGTCGCGAGTTCATCATGAAGGACGCCTACAGCTTCTCCGCCACGCAGGAGAGCCTGCAGGAGGAGTACGACAAGATGAAGCAGGCCTACGCTAACATCTGCGAGCGCTGCTACATCAAGGCTCTGCCCGTTGTCGCCGACTCCGGCGAGATCGGCGGCGACACTTCCGTCGAGTACATGGCTCTTGCCGACGCCGGCGAGGCTTCGCTCGTCTACTGCGACGATTGCGGTTTTGCTGCCGATGACGAGGCTGCAAGCACCAAGGTCGTTGTGACCGAGGGCCCCGGCGATGGCACGCTCACCAAGGTCGAGACTCCGGGTATGGGCACCATCGAGGCCGTTGCCAAGTTCTTCGGCTTCCCCGAGAACGGCACGCGCAAGTCGCTGGCACTCATCGACTCCGAGGGCAAGCCGGTCGTGGCCATTGTCCCGGGCGACCACGAGCTCAATGACTGCAAGGCCGAGCATGTCTTTGGCAAGGGCTACCGCATGATGACCGACGAGGAGCTTCAAGCGAACGGCCTGCACAAGGGCTTTATCGGACCGGTCAACCTGCCCGAGGGCATCCGTCTGGTGTGCGACGAGAGCCTGCGCGATTCCAAGCAGTGGGCCTGCGGTGCCAACGAGGTCGATTATCACTTTACCGGTGCCTGCCCCGAGCGCGACTTTACCGTCGATGAGTGGGCCGATCTGGTCACCGTTGTCGCCGGCGACCCCTGCCCGCACTGCGGCAAGCCGCTCTCCGCTGCCCGCGGCATCGAGGTCTCTCAGGTCTTCCAGCTGGGCACCAAGTATTCCGAGGCCATGGGTGCCACCTTTATGGACGAGGATGGCAAGGAGAAGCCGCTCATCATGGGCTGCTACGGCGTTGGTGTGTCCCGCTCGCTCGCTGCCGTCGTGGAACAGCACAACGACGAGCACGGTATCGTCTGGCCGGTCTCCGTTGCCCCGTACGAGGTCGCGGTGATTCCGCTCGATCCCAAGAAGGAGGAGTGCGCTACCGTCTGCGAGCAGATCGTTGATGGCCTGTGCGCCGAGGGTATCGAGGTCGTCGTCGATGACCGTGACGAGCGTCCCGGCTTTAAATTTGCCGACAACGACCTTATGGGCTTCCCGTATCAGGTCGTTCTGGGTAAGCGTGGCCTCAAGAACGGCACCGTCGAGCTCAAGGACCGTGCTACGGGTGAGCGCGAGGACGTGGCGATCGACGAGGTCGTCGCCAAGGTCGCCGAGCTTGTGAAGGCGGCACGCCGTTAATCGGCGATTTCGCTTGTAGTTCGATATACGGGACGGCCCCGCATTTCTCCAGATAGGGGAGATGCGGGGCCGTCCTTTTATCTTGTCGGCGTACTCAATCGCTAAAAGGAAACCCCACAGCCCATGCGAGCTGCGGGGTTTCCTTTGTGCCTCCGATGCGAAATAAATCGCTCAGATATTACTGATAATCGACGACGTCGATCCAGTTCTTCAGGAACTCATCGTTCACGTTGCGCTTACGAGCGAGCTCGGAAGCGGCGACGATGCTCGTCCACTGACGCACGACCTGCATGGGCATGTCGGCGCGGTCGCAGTAGAGCTCTAGATAAGCCTCGGCCTGGTCCTTGCTGTTGAGGGCAAAGAGCAGGTAGGTGGTGGCAACGTCGGCAGCAGGGGAGCCCTGGGTAGCGTGTGCCCAGTCGCACACATAGAGCTGGCCGTCGTCGCCGACGATGACGTTGGAGGGGTTGAAGTCGCCGTGGCAGACCTTGAACTCCTTGGTCATACCGTCCAGACGCTCCTGAAGGTTGTAACGCGTGGTGGCATTGAGCTGATCAAGGCTGTCGATCATGCGGGCGAACTTGTCGCGCTGACGGTTGAGCAGCGGGGAGGTGTAGCCGTGGATCTCGATCTGGAGGTCGACGAACATCTCGAGGTACTCACCGAAGCGCTGGGGCTCGGCAGTCATCTTCTCGGCAAGGGTGGTGCCCGGAACCTTCTCGGTCACGAGCGCCCAGCCGTTGGCGTTCTCGAGCTGGGAAACCTCGAGAGCCTTGGGGCTGCGGATGCCGCACTCATTGATGCGGGCAAGATTCAAAGCCTCGTTGAACACGTCGGAGACAGGCTTGGTCTCGTTAAAGACCTTGACGATCTTGTCGCCCAGGTCGTAAACGACCTTGTTGCCACGGCGGACGAGCTCGGTCTTGGAATCGGGTAGCAGCATGGTTGCATCCTTTCAACGATGCGATAGAAGCGACGGCGGGGGTGTGTGAAACACCCGTGCACCCCCGCCGCAAAAAACCGTGCTAAAAACTAGCAGACGGCGTAGTCCTGGGGCTCGCGGCCGTAGTAGGCGTCCAGGTAGAGCTCCTTGATCTCGCTCATGAGCGGGTAGCGCGGGTTAGCGCCGGTGCACTGGTCGTTGAATGCCTGCTCGGTCATCTCGTCGAGGGTGTCGAGGAAGTACTGCTCGTCAACACCGTAGTCGGCGATGGTCTTCTTGACACCGATGAAGTCCTTGAGCTCCTCGAGCTTCGTGATGAAGTTCTCGAAGACCTCCTTGTCGTCCTTGCCCTCGATACCGCAGTACTTGGCCATCTCGGCGTAGTTGTGCAGCGCGTTGGGGTAAGGATACTGGGAGAAGGTACCCATCTTGACGGGAGCCTCGGCGGCGTTGTAGCGCATGACGCGGGTCAGGATGACGGCGTTAGCGATGCCGTGGGGCAGGTGATGGAAAGCGCCGAGCTTGTGAGCCATGGAGTGGTTGAGGCCCAGGAAGGCGTTGGCGAAGGCCATACCGGCCATGCAGGAGGCGTTGTGCATCTCCTCGCGGGCGTGCGGGTCCTTGGCGCCGTTCGTGAAGCTGGAGGGCAGGTTCTCAAAGACGAGCTTGGCAGCGCGCTCGGAGAGGCCCTTGGTGTAGTCGGAAGCCATGATGGAGACGTAGGACTCGATGGCGTGGGTCATGACGTCGATGCCGGAGGCAGCGGTCAGGCCGCGCGGGGCGGTCATGCAGTTGTCGGCGTCGACGATAGCCATGTTGGGGAGCAGCGCGTAGTCGGCGAGCGGCCACTTGATGCCGGTCTCCTTGTCGGTGATGATGGCGAACGGCGTGCACTCGGAGCCGGTACCCGAAGAGGTCGGGATGGCGACGAAGTAGGCCTTCTTGCCCATCTCGGGGAAGGTGAAGATACGCTTGCGGATGTCCATGAAGTCCATGGCCATGTCCTCAAACTTGCACTCGGGGTGCTCGTACATCATCCACATGATCTTGCCGGCGTCCATAGCGGAGCCACCGCCGACGGCGATGATGACGTCCGGCTCAAAGAGAGCCATCTGCTTGGCGCCGCGACGTGCGCACTGCAGCGACGGATCGGGCTCGACGTCGTAGAAGCAGTCGTGGGCGATGCCCATCTCGTCGAGCTTGGCCTCGATGGCGCGGGTGTTGCCATTCTTGAAGAGGAACTGGTCGGTGACGATGAAGGCGCGCTTCTTGCCCATGACGTTGCCCAGCTCGTCGAGGGCGACGGGCGTGGAACCCTTCTTGAAGTAGACCTTCTCGGGAGCGCGGAACCACAGCATGTTCTCACGGCGCTCGGCCACAGTCTTAACGTTGATCAAGTGCTTCACCCCAACGTTCTCGGAGACGGAGTTGCCGCCCCAGGAGCCGCAGCCCAGGGTCAGAGACGGCTTCATGCCAAAGTTGTACAGGTCACCGATGCCGCCGTGCGAGGACGGGGTGTTGATGACGATACGGCAGGCCTTCATGACGTGCTCGAACAGGCTGATCTTCTCGGCCTGGGCGGGGTGCACGTACAGAGAGGCAGTGTGGCCCGGGCCACCGGCGAGCACCAGGTGCTCGGCCTTGTCGACGGCCTCCTGGAAGTCCTTGGCGTGGTACATTGCCAGGACCGGGGAGAGCTTCTCGTGGGAGAACTCCTCCTTGGCGGGGTCGGTGGAGGTGACCTCGGCGATCAGGATCTTGGTCTTGGCGGGAACCTCGATGCCGGCGAGCTCGGCGATCTTGGCAGCGGCCATGCCGGGGATGCGGTGATCGAGAGCGCCGTTCTTGAACATGGCGGCACGCAGGGCCTCCATCTCGGCACCCTGCTTGACGAAGTAGCAGCCGCGCTTCTGGAACTCGGCCTTAACCTGGTCATAGATGCTGTCGATGACAGTCACGGACTGCTCGGAAGCGCAGATCATGCCATTGTCGAAGGTCTTGGAGTGGATGATGGAGTTGACGGCGAGCAGCACGTCGGCGGTGTCGTCGATGACGACCGGGGTGTTACCGGCGCCAACGCCCAGGGCGGGCTTGCCCGAGGAGTAAGCGGCCTTGACCATGCCCGGGCCACCGGTGGCGAGGATGATGTCGACGTCGCGCATGACCATGTTGGTCAGCTCGATGGAGGGGACATCGACCCAGCCGATGATGCCCTCGGGGGCGCCGGCCTTGACGGCGGCGTCAAGCACGAGCTTGGCGGCGGCGATGGTGCACTTGGCGGCAGCCGGGTGCGGGGAGATGATGATGGCGTTGCGGGTCTTCAGGCAGATCAGCGTCTTGAAGATCGCGGTGGAGGTGGGGTTGGTCGTCGGGATGACGGCGCCCACGATGCCGATGGGCTCGGCGACCTTGGTGATGCCGTAAGCCTCGTCGCGCTCCAGGACACCACAGGTCTTGGTGTTCTTGTAAGCGTTGTAGATGTACTCTGCGGCGTAGTGGTTCTTGATGACCTTGTCCTCAAGAACGCCGCGGCCGGTCTCCTCGATGGCCATCTTCGCCAACGGGATACGAGCCTTGTTGGCGGCCATGGCGGCCTCATAGAAGATCTTGTCGACCTGCTCCTGCGTGTACGTAGCAAAAAGCGCCTGGGCCTCTCGCATCTGAGCGAGCTTAGCCTCAAGCGCCTCTACGTTGTCCACAATTGCGGGAGTAGTGTTTTCCGGTGACTTTTTCACCATTTGTGTCTCCTTGCGATCGGAGATTTACCCTACGCCTTGCATGATAGCAAGAAATTATTCGGTGAACGGTCAGATTCCCGTAAAAGACAAACTAAAACGCTTCAATCAAATGAACCGTTTCAACTAAAACTATGCCCAATGCATCGCCCCGCTCATTGGGGACAGACTCTCATGAGTATTTCAATGGGAAAACGGGACATCTGTTTGATAATCGCTATTCGCGGGTCGCGGTTGAGTCGGACACACAGGCGGTGCAGCTACTCGATTACATCCATTTCAATCCCGTGTAAGGTGCGTCCGACTCGCTCGAGGCGTACCGTTAGTTACAAGGCATACCAGCTGCGCTATGATCCCTTTGACATCTGCAAACCCTCATATAAGTCTGTCCCCAATGAGTGCAAAAAGGCGCCCTCCGTAGGGGAGGACGCCTTTGGTAAGTTCTATATGAACGCGAGGTCTTTGACCCGGAGAGTCCGAGGTACTTGTTGGTAAGACCTTATTTAGGAGCGCGCAACCTTGCCAGACTTGAGGCAGGTGGAGCAAACGTTCATCTTGCGACGGTGACCATCGACGACGACGTAGACGCGCTGGATGTTGGGGCGGAACTTACGGTTGGTGACGCGGTGAGAGTGGCTGATGGAGCGACCGGCAACGGGGTGCTTACCGCAAACTTCGCAAACTTTGGACATAACTGACCCTCCTTGGGCGACAAACGAACATGTCGCGTTAACAAACAAGCCTGAACTATAGCACAGAAGTCACTCCCTGTGCGCAATCTACACAGAGATATTCCTCTTTTGGCGATAGTGCCCACGCCACGGCCCTGGACGTAGATCCGATTTGCGTGCAGCAGAGGGGATTATGCCAGCTCGTGCATGCGTTTTCAAGCTCGTCCCACAAATATATATAGGTTTATTGGGCTTTGGGCTCCGTTTACGGATTGCTCTGTATTTATGCTCGCAATTAAGCTCGAGGTTGGCTACACTATCCCTTGACCATTAAAGGGGTACGAGATACCCACATGGAATTACATAGCTGCCAAAGAGCAGCCCTTCCTGTGGGTGTCTGGTCCGCTTTGAGCGGTCGGGCATCTATTTTTTTGACTGTGTCAGCAGTCAAGACATGTGAGGAAGGAGATCGATGGGCACGACTTCCCCCAAGGCGGTCATCATGGACGAGACCGCCGTCAATCGAGCGATGACTCGCATCGCGCACGAGATTCTCGAGCGCAACGAGGGCTGTGAAGACCTCGCTCTGGTTGGCATCGTCACGCGCGGCGACCTTCTGGCAAAGAAGCTCGCCGAGGAGATCAAGGAGATCGAGGGCGTCGAAGTTCCGCTCGGCAGCCTGGACATCAGCTTCTACCGCGATGACTACGCTACCAATTTCGCTCCCGCGATCCACGCTACCAACATTCCCTTCAGCGTCGACGGCAAGCGCGTCGTGCTGGTGGACGACATCCTGTATACGGGCCGTACCATCCGCGCCGCTCTCGACGCCGTCATGGACCTGGGCCGTCCGAGCCGCATTGAGTTGGCAGTCCTCGTTGACCGCGGCCACCGCGAGCTCCCCATCTCGCCGGACTTTGTCGGCAAGAACGTTCCCTCGTCGCATGAGGAGAACGTGCATCTATATATGAAGGAAGTCGACGGCCACACCGCCGTCGAGATCAACGACGTCGCGCCGGGCTCCCACGTGGGTTCTGCGCCGCTGGGAGGTGAGTAGTACCGTGGCGTTCAACCATAAGCACCTGATCGACATTACCGAGTACTCCGAAGAGGATATCAAGCTCATCCTCGAGACCGCCAAGGCGTTCTCCGAGGTCAACGAGCGTGCGATCAAGAAGGTCCCCACGCTCAAGGGCAAGACCATCGTCAACATGTTCAACGAGCCCTCGACGCGCACCCGCAGCTCCTTCGAGCTCGCCGAGAAGCGTCTTTCGGCCGACAGCCTTAACTTTGGCGGCTCCTCGACCTCCACGGTCAAGGGCGAGAGCCTCGTCGACACCGTCGAGACCCTCAACGCCTATAAGATCGACTGCATCGTCGTGCGCGATAAGCACGCCGGCGCTCCCTACATCGTCACGCAGAACTCGCCCGCAAGCGTCATCTGCGCCGGTGATGGCAAGCACAACCATCCCACGCAAGCCCTGCTCGACCTGTACACCATCTGGGAGCACAAGGGCGACTTCCACGGTCTGAAGGTCGCTGTCGTCGGCGATATCGCCCACTCCCGCGTTTGCGGCTCGCTGATTCCCGCCCTTAAGATCATGGGCTGCGAGACCTATGCCGTCGCCCCCGGCACGCTGCTGCCGCCGGCGCCCGAGGTCCTGGGCTGCGACCACGTGACGAGCGACCTCGATTCCGTCCTGCCCGAGCTGGACGTCGTCTACATGCTGCGCGTGCAGCAGGAGCGCCTCGAAGGTGCCCCGTTCCCGACCATTCGCGAGTACCACAAGCTCTTCGGCCTGACCAAGGACCGCGAGAAGCTCATGAAGCCCGATGCGATCATCTGCCACCCGGGCCCCATCAACCGCGGCGTCGAGTTCGACTCCTATATGGCCGACCACCCGCAACGCTCCGTCATCCTGGAGCAGGTCTACGCCGGTATCTGCGTGCGTATGGCTATCCTGTATCTGCTGCTTGGAGGTGCCGATAATGGCCTTGCTTCTTAAGAATGCCCACGTCGTCGACCCGTCTGTCGAGCTTGACGGTGTCGTTGACGTCCTGATTGACGGCGATAAGATCGCCGAGGTCGGCGAGAATCTCGCCGTCGAGGGAGCCGAGGTCCGCGACCTTTCCGGCAAGTACCTCGTCCCCGGCCTGGTGGATATGCACGTTCACCTTCGCGAGCCCGGCTATGAGGTCAAAGAGGACATCGAGAGCGGCACCCGCGCAGCTGCCAAGGGCGGCTTCACCGGCGTGTGCGCCATGCCCAACACCGATCCCGTCACCGATAACGGCACCGTCGTGGAGTTCGTCAAGTCCCGCGCTGCCGAGGTCGGTCACTGCCGCGTCTATCCGTCGGGCGCCATGACCCGCGGTCTTAAGGGCGAGGCCATGTCCGAGATGGGCGATATGGTCGCCCACGGCGCCGTCGCCTTCACCGACGACGGTCGCGGCGTGCAGGGCGCGGGCATGCTCCGTCGTTGCATGGACTACGGCAAGATGTTCGGCAAGGTCTTTATGAGCCACTGCCAGGACGAGGATCTGGTCGGCCACGGCCAGATCAACGAGGGCAAGGTCTCGACCCGTCTGGCCCTCGAGGGTTGGCCGGCTGCCGGCGAGGAGCTCCAGATCGCCCGCGACATCGAGATCGCCAAGCTGACTGGTGCCAAGCTGCACATCCAGCACATCTCCACCGCCCATGGTCTGGAGATCGTGCGTGCCGGTAAGGCCGCTGGCGTTCAGGTTACCTGCGAGGCCACCCCGCACCACATGTTCCTGACCGAGAACGACCTGGACGAGACCTACAACACTTCGCTCAAGGTCAACCCGCCGCTGCGTACCGAGGAGGATGCCGAGGCCATTCGTCAGGGCGTCATCGACGGCACCGTCGACGTTATCGTCACCGATCACGCTCCCCACACCCCGTGGGAGAAGGCCCGCGAGTTCGAGCTTGCGCCCTTTGGCATGATCGGCCTCGAGACCTCGCTGTCGCTCGTACTCACCGAGCTGGTCAACACGGGCAAGATGAGCATGGGCCGTATGGTCGAGCTCATGGCCATCAAGCCGCGTGAGATCCTGGGCCTCGACCAGGTTCAGGTCAAGGCGGGCTCCGTTGCCGACCTGACCGTGTTCGACGCGTCCGCCACCTGGACGGTTGGCGAGGACGGTTACGAGTCGCGCGCCGAGAACTCCGGTTTTGCCGGCCGCACGCTCACCGGTCGTGCCACCGATGTGTTTGTCGGCGGTAAGCAGACGCTTGCCGACGGCTGCATCTGCTAGCATAGCCTTATCGCTTTTGTGCGCGGCGCCCTTGCGGTGCCGCGCTTTCTGTTCGTTTTGACCATGCAACCGCATGGGGGATTGGAGCGTCTATGCCCACACCTTCCACTGCACGCATGCACGACTTCGAGGTCGTCTCGAACCAGGAGATCGCCGACGGCATCTTCTCGCTCGTCATCTCGGCCCCCAAGCTTGCAAGTGCGCTCAAGCCCGGTCAGTTTGTGAACATCGCCGTACCCGGCGATGCGTCCTCGCTGCTTCGCGTGCCCCTGAGCTACTACCGCGCCGACGCCGAGGCCGGCACCGTCGAGCTGTGGTACGCCGTCGTGGGCGACGATACCCGTCGTTTGTCCCAGATGGGCCCTGGCTCCACCTCTAACCTGCTGGGCCCCGGTGGCCGTGGCTGGATGGTACCCGAGGGCACCAGGAAGGCCCTGCTCGTCGCCGGTGGCATCGGCGTTCCGCCTGTGCTGTGTCTTGCCGGTATGCTTGCCGAGCAGGGCGTGGATGTTGACGTGTGCCTGGGCTTTGGCACCGCTTCCAAGGCCGTGGGTGTCGATGAGTTCCGCGCGCTGGGCGCCACGGTCAACGTTTGCACCGACGACGGCTCGCTCGGCACGCACGGTTTTTGCACCGATCCTGCCGCCGAGCTGCTCGGCGAGGGCGCCTACGACTACGTCGCCAGCTGCGGCCCCGCTGTCATGATGAAGAAAGTCGCCGCCGCTGCCGCCGAGGCCGGTGCGTACTGCGAGGTGTCGCTTGAGCGCATGATGAGCTGTGGCTTTGGCGCCTGCAACACCTGCAATGTCGAGACGGTCGACGGTATGAAGGGCGCTTGCATGTGCGGCCCCGTGTTCGATGCTTCCAAGGTGGTGGTCTTCTAGTGGGTACCGTGAACATGGCCGTCGATTTCGGCGGCGTCAAGATGCAAAACCCCATCAACACCGCAGCCGGTACCTTTGGCTACGGCTGGCAGTTCCAGAACTTCTTTGATGTTTCCCAACTGGGCGCCATCACCACCAAGGGTTGCGCAGCCGAGCCCTGGCCCGGTAACCCCGCGCCCCGCATGGCCGAGATCCCCGGCGGTATGATCAACTCCGTGGGCCTTCAGAACCCCGGCGTGGCCGCCTTTGCTCGCGAGTCCGGTCCGTGGCTCGAGCAGCTCTCCAAGGACGGCTGCCAGGTCATCTGTCAGGTTGCCGGCCACTCCGTTGACGAGTTTGTCCGCGCACTCGAGATGTATGTCGAGCTGTGCCCCTGGGCTGCCGGCTACGAGATCAACGTGAGCTGCCCCAATATCGCCGCCGGCGGTGCCGCCATGGGCTCCACGCCCGAGGGCGCCTCTTCCGTTATGGCTGCCTGCCGCAAGGTGACCGATAAGCCGCTGTTCGTGAAGATGGCGCCGGTCAACGTCGCCGAGATCGCCAAGGCCCTCGAGGCTGCCGGCGCCGACGGCCTTTCGGTCATCAACTCCATTCAGGGCATGGCCATCGACGTCCATACCCGCAAGTCCCGCGTGGCCAAGCCCAAGGGCGGCCTTTCGGGCCCGCTGTGCCACCACATCGCCGTGCGCATGGTCTGGGAGGTTGCCCAGGCCGTCGATATCCCCATCAACGGTGTCGGCGGTGTCATGACCGGTGAGGATGCGGCTGAGTTTATCCTGGCCGGTGCCACCTGCGTGTCGGTCGGCATGGCCAACTTCGTCGATCCGTGCGCTTCGCTCAAGATCGCGCATGAGCTCGAGGCCTGGGCCGAGTCCCAGGGCGTAAAGGACATCAACGAGCTGGTAGGTGCTTTCGAATGCTAGAGACCGATGCCCGCGACCGCGTAATCGTCGCCCTCGACTGCGATCGTGAACGTTCGCTCGAGCTCGCCCACGAGCTTTCGGGCCATGCCGCCTGGCTCAAGGTTGGCATGACGCTCTATTACGCTGAGGGCCCCGAGATCGTCAAGACCTTTAAGGACCTGGGCTTTAAGGTCTTCCTTGACCTTAAGTTCCATGATATTCCGCATCAGGTTCGCGGTGCCGCCCGTTCGGCCTCGCTTGCCGGTGCCGACCTGCTCTCGGTTCACGGCTTGGGTTCGGGCGCCATGCTCGCTGCCTGCCGCGAGGGTGCCGAGGAGGCGCGCGAGGACCGCGCCAAGCTCGTCGCCATCACCGTGCTCACGAGCATGAATCAGGATGCCTTGAGCGAGATCGGCGTCGAGTCGCCCGTGGCCGAGGAGGCCGCCCGCCTGGCAAAGCTCGCTCAGGCCAACGGCATCGATGGCATCGTGTGCTCGCCGATGGAGGCTCACGACATGCGTGAACTGCTGGGCCCTGATGCCCTGATCGTGACTCCGGGTGTGCGTCCGGTGGGTGCCGCCTTAGGTGACCAGTCCCGCGTGGCGACGCCTTCCCAGGCTATCGAGCGTGGCGCAAGCCACATTGTGGTGGGCCGTCCCATCACCGGTGCCGACGATCCGGTTGCCGCCTTTGACGCCATCGTCGCTGAGCTGGTCGAAAACGTCGCGTAAAAGATTCCCCTAAGTCACCACTTTTGGGTTTCATTAGCACAAAATAGCCCCTGTGCCTGCGTAAACTTTCCCATCCTTTGTGTGGAATCGCAGGTCAGGGGCTTAACTTTGGGCGCAGTATATTGCACTTTTTGCGGGTATCGTCTAACCTATGGAGCCGCGATTGGGCATTTTGTACGTTCTACGTGCTAAAATGCCAATTATTGAATCAGATATAACCCAACTACTTGGAGGTACGAATGGCACTCCCTCAGCTTACCGATGAGCAGCGCAAGCAGGCTCTTGAGAAGGCTGCTGCCGCACGTCACGCCCGCGCTGAGCTTCGCGAGCAGATCAAGAAGGGCGAGAAGTCCCTTGAGTCCGTGCTCAACTCCGATGACCCCATCGCTTCCCGCATGAAGGTTTCCACCCTCATCGAGTCTCTCCCTGGTTATGGCAAGGCCAAGGCCGCCAAGATCATGGAGGAGCTCGGTATCTCCGCTACCCGTCGCGTCCAGGGCCTCGGCGTCCGTCAGCGCGAGCAGCTCCTCGAGCAGCTGACCAAATAAGTGAGCGCTCAGGATTCCAAGCTCTTTGTGATTTCTGGACCGTCAGGCGCAGGCAAGGGTACGCTCGTCACTCGTGTGCGCGAGCGCCGCTCGAACCTGGGCCTGACGGTTTCGGCTACCACGCGAGCACCACGCAAAGGTGAGGTCGACGGCGTCAACTACTTTTTTCTGACGCGCGAGGAGTTCGACCGCCGCGTGGCAAACGGCGAGTTTGTTGAGTGGGCCGAGGTCCACGGTAACTGCTACGGCACGTTGGTGAGCGAGGTCACATCCAAGCTCGCCTCGGGCGCGTCTCTGATTTTGGAGATCGATGTCCAGGGCGCCCTGCAGGTGAAGGAGCGTTTCCCCGAGGCCGTGCTGATCTTTATCAAGCCGCCTTCGCTTGAGGTGCTCCGCGAGCGTTTAGTCGGTCGCGGTACCGAGACGCCCGAGACGATTGAGCTGCGTATGGCAAACGCCGCCGATGAGCTTGCCCTTGCCGACCGCTACGACGACGTCGTGGTTAATGACGATCTCGACCGCGCGACCGATGAACTCGTTCGCGTTCTCGATATGCATGAAAGGAACTGAGGTCCGTGTCCGTTGTAAAGCCTTGCATTGACGATCTTCTGGAGAAGACCGATCACAACCGCTTCCTGCTCGCTTCGCTTGCCTCCAAGCGCGCCTGCGACATCAATAGCATGCTGCGTGGCCAGCACAACCGCGTGCTTGCCGTCCAGGATGTCGATGACATCACCATCAGGCTTTCCGGTGCCGATACCATCTCGATGGCTATGGACGAGATTGTCGACGGCGACATCTCTTACGACGAGGCCCGTTACGAGAAGGCGCTCGGCCACAAGGTTGCTGAAGCCTAAATGGCGGCTCGCGTCTGCCTGGTCCACTATCACGAGGTTGGACTGAAGGGTAAGAACCGCGCACATTTTGAGCATATCCTCATGGATAACATCAAGGCGGCCTTGGCCGCCTTTTCCGTGAATGCCGTGTCTCGAATTTCCGGTTATATCCTCGTGACCTTTAACGAGCATCAGGCCGACGAGGCGGCGCGTGTCATTCGCACCGTTCCCGGCGTTGCCCGTGTATCTTTGGCGTATCACACTAACCGCGACCCGCAGGAGTACTGTGCCGCCGCCGTCAAGGCGCTGCGCGAGTTTGGTCCTTTCGATTCGTTTAAGGTGCACGCCAAGCGCTCCAATACCGACTATGAGCTCACCTCGATTGATATCAATCGTCAGGTGGGTGAGGTACTGTGCGAGGCCTTCCCCGATAAAAAGGTTCAAATGCACGACCCCGATGCGATGGTGCACGTACTGGTGGTCCAGGGTAGCGTCTACGTGTATGCGCGCTCCGAGCGTGGCGTGGGCGGTCTGCCGGTGGGTTCTGCCGGCAAGGTCGTGACGCTGTTGTCGTCGGGTATCGATTCTCCGGTGGCGACCTGGATGCTCGCGCGTCGCGGCGCGGTGTGCGTGCCGGTACATTTCTCCGGTCGTCCGCAGACGCCCGATACGAGCGAGTATTTGGTGCAGGACATCATCCGTGCGCTTGAGCCGGGTGTCCAGATCGGCCGCCTGTACGTGGTGCCGTTTGGCGACTGCCAGCGTGAGATTTCGGTCACCTGTCCCAGCAACCTGCGCGTGATTATGTATCGCCGCATTATGTATTCGGTTGCCGAGCGCATTGCACACATCGAGGGTGCCAAGGCTATCGTTACGGGCGAATCACTTGGGCAGGTTGCCTCCCAAACGCTTGAGAACATCATGGCCGTCAACGAGGCCGTGAAGATCCCCGTGTTCCGTCCTCTCATCGGTTCGGACAAGCAGGAGATCATCGCGCGTGCCCAGGAGATCGGCACGTTTGATATCTCGACCGAGGCGGCGCCCGATTGCTGCACGCTCTTTATGCCGCGTCGTCCCGAGACGCATGCCAAGCTCGATGCCGTGCATGAGGCCTGGGAGCTGTTCGATCACGAGGAGATGATCGAGCGCCTGCTCAAACAGACCGAGTATATCGATTTTGGCAGCAACACGTATAAGGCCCCCAAGACCTTAAAACGCAAACATTCGGAGCTCGCTCCGCGTGAGATTTACCAAGATCACGAGTAATTTGTTGCATAGGCCGGCGATGTTTTTGCATCGTCGGCCTTTTGCTATCTGGGCGTTTTGCGACTAAGTGTTCATTTGCTGACGTGTGCCTGAATAAATGGACAGATTTGTGCAAGATTTTGGTCGGCTTTTGGTTTGACCGCTAAAACCGGTTTTGGGGCGTGGCTGTTACAGGGCTCCTTTCCTGACACGATGGTGTTGGGAGGTTTTGCTATGGCGCAGCGCGAACAACACGAACGGGTCAAAAAGATGGACCGCTTGGCGGACAAGCTGCTCGGTCATAAGGCAGTGGTGATGGCGATACTGGTCGTCATTGCGATGTCGAGCGGCTTGGCGATGGCGAACCTTGGCGGCGGTGCCGGCGCCGTGTCGTTTGAGCGCACTGACGGTTCGGGCTCGTTGGTGGAGCCGGGATCCGGTGATGCCTCGAGCGGAAAGACATCCGAAGGTTCTTCGACTAAGGCTTCTGCCGCGGCAGAGGTCTATGTCGATGTCGATGGCGCCGTTGTGTCGCCCGGTGTATATCGTCTCAAGGACGGCGCGCGGGTGGCTCAGGCGATTGATGCCGCCGGCGGGCTGGCGCCCGAGGCAGACGTTACGGGGCTCAATCGGGCATCCAAGGTCGTCGATGGACAAAAAATCCACGTTCCAACGGAAGGGGAGCAGCAGGCGCCCATTGCGGAAGCCGATGTTGATGGTGGGGCTTCCGCATCATCGGGCGTGAGTGGCGCAACAGGCCTAGTAAACATTAATACGGCAAGCTCGGCAGAGCTACAGACGCTTTCGGGCATCGGTCCCTCCATGGCCCGGTCGATTATCGATGAGCGGACAAAGAACGGTGCTTTTGCCTCGGTTGACGATCTGATGCGTGTGTCGGGAATCGGCGAGAAGAAGCTTGCCAAAATCAAAGATTGCATCTGCGTATGAGTGCGACCGAGCGCGAACATGTGATGCCTCCGCGGCCCCTGATGCCATGGACGATGGCCCTGTGTGCCGGCATGTGCATGAGCTGCGCCTTGGTGCTCAACGTGGCCGCTGATGCGCTGCTGAGGGAGCAGGCGTCGGCGGTCGGGCTGCTATGGGCCATTCCCGTTGCGGCGGCGGTATTCGTTGTGCTGGCTCAATCTTGTGCGTGGCTTGCCCCTTGGAAGTGGTGGCTGTATGCCGCGTCCGTCGGTCTCGTGGCGGGAGCGGTCGTCTCGGCGTGGTGGGCTGTGGGCACGCTAGGCGCCTCGAAGGCGCTCGACGGTCGAGCGGCAAGCAGCCTCGAGTTTGTCGTGCAGGGTGATCCATCCATAAACGACGACGTGTATTCCTATACCTGCGAGGCGCGCGCGGACGGTAAGAACTTGGCAACGGTTCGCCTATCGTGTGACCGCGAGCTCAAGGTCGGGGCGCACGTGCGTGTTATCGGTCGCGTTTCACGTTTTGAGAACGATGCATATGGACGATCGCGCGTGCTCCGAGGCGAGGTGCGCAAGGTTCAAGCCGTTCGGATTGTGCCGGTCGATGAGGGCTCTCCGGGGCCGCTGCTTCGGCTGCGAAATGGGCTGCTTGCGTCCATTGCGCCTGCGACCGACCCGGCGCGTGCGCTCATAGCCGGTGTCGCCTGCGGTCGTTCGGCCGAGCTGCGCGCCCAGCCGGCGGGCGATTGGTTTTCGGTGACGGGGACGGCGCATCTTATCGCCGTCTCGGGCAGCCATTTGGCTATCGTGGGGTTTGTAATCGAGGGCGCATTGCAAAAGACTCGGTGCTCACGTGGTCTTCAGCGGGCGATATTGGCGATAACGCTTGTTGGCTACGCTGCCTTTACGGGCGCGTCTCCTTCGGCCGTGCGCGCGTGCTGCATGGTGTTCGCGACGCTTGTCGTAAACGGCGCGGGGCGTCGCCGGCACGGCGAATCGGCACTCTTCGTAACCATGTCCATCTTTGTGCTACTGCGGCCGACGGTGCTGTTCGAGATGGGCTTTCAGCTTTCATGTGCCAGCGTCTTAGCCATTCTGTGCTTTTGCCCCTATGCGACCTACGCTTTGGGTGAGCTGGGTGTGCCATCGGGCGTTGCCAGCATGCTTTCCGTCACGCTGTGCTCGCAACTGGCGACTCTTCCCATTACCATTCCCGCCTTCGGTACGTTCTCGCTCATTGCTCCGCTGGCAAATGCGGTCATCGGTCCGGTGGTGAGCGTGCTGCTTGCTGTGTCGATCGTGCTGGTTCCCTTTTCGCTCGTGGCGCCGTTGCGGACTTGGGCGCTCGTTGTGCCCATGATTGCCGCCCGTTGCGCGCTGTTCTTCGAGCAGCTGTTTGCCGCCGTGCCGGATGCATCCGTGAGCGTGCCGCCCGATAGCATGTGGATTTACCTAGTGCCGTGTGTGCTGGCGGTTCTGCTGGTCTGGTGGCCGCGTCCCCGCGCACGTCCTATGGCGGTGGGGCTTTCATGCCTGGTGCTCTTGGCTGCGATTCCGTACGTCTACTGGGATCGATTCGCTCCGCCTTCGGTGACGGTGCTCGATGTGGGCCAGGCGGATGCGATTCTTATCCGCCAGGGCGACGCATTAGCACTCGTCGACTGCGGGCTCGATGAGCGCGTGGTAGCGGCGTTGGTTCGCAATAACGTGCACCATATCGATGCCGTCTTTGTGACGCATTGGGATGAGGATCACTGGGGTGGTCTACCTGCCGTGCTCGAACAGTTTTCGGTCGGAACGATTGCCGTGGCGGCGGATGCGTTGGAGGATGCTCCTGCCGAGGTATTGAATCGACCTGGCGTTGAGTATCGGCAGGTGCGCCGTGGGGATACGGTCGACATCGGCTCATTTTGTGCCCGCGAGATGTGGCCGTTCGAGTCCGTAGATGGCGAGGGAAATGAGGACTCGCTTGTCCTGCTACTCTCTTATGTTCAGGAAGGCAAGAGCCTGCGTATGCTCCTCACTGGTGATGCCGAGCTCGACCAAGAACGGGAATTCGTGCAGGAGGTGGGGGATATCGATGTCCTTAAACTTGGGCATCACGGCTCCAAGGTTTCAGTCGATGGTGAGTTGCTGGATGTCCTGAGACCCGAGCTTTCCCTCGCGAGCGCCGGCAAGGGGAATCGATACGGTCATCCGTCGGATGCCTGCATCGATGCCGTTCAGGAAGCGGGCGGTGCGTTCGCATGCACCATCGAACACGGTGATATCACCATCAGCCCGACCGCAAAGGGCTTTGCGATGCGATGCCAGCGACCGTGACGACGTCGATGGCGTGTGGTGGGCCCCTGGGCTAGAATGGCACGGAACGAATACGAAGGCCTGCGGGAGGGGAGCGTAATGTCCGAAACCGGTCTGCTGCCGGCATATCTGATCGTCGGTACCGACGGCGTCAAGCGCGATCACGCCGTCTCGCGTATGAAGGCGCGTCTGGAAAAGTCGGGAATGGTCGAGTTCAACCTCGACGAGCGCGACATGACCAAGGACCCCGATATCGAGTCCATTATCGGATCGCTTAACACCTTTCCGATGGGCAGCGAGTTTCGCTTGGTAATCCTTGATGGCTGCTCAAAGCTCGCTAAGGCGGTCTCGGAGCCGCTTGTCGACTATCTGGCGAGTCCCAGCCCCACGACGGTCTGCCTCATCATCGCCGACTCGCTTGCCAAGAACACGCGCCTGTATAAGGCGATCGCCAAAATCGACAAGAAGGCCGTGATCGATTGCTCCGGCACCAAGCGCTGGGAGTTACCGCGCCGCGTGCAACAGATGGCGACGCAGCACGGCAAGTCGATCTCGACGGCGGCCGCCGAGGAGCTCGTCTCGCGTTCGGGTGAAAACACTCGCATGCTCGATAACGATTTGGCTAAGCTTGCCCAGATGGTCGAGGCGCCCCAGATTGAGCTTGCTGATGTGGAGCGCTGGATTGTGCGCACGGCCGAAGTCCAGCCCTGGGACTTTCTCAATGCGGTCTCGGCCCGTGACATGCGACGCTCGCTCGAGCTCTTCAATCTACTGCCCGCCAAGAGCTACGTGTGGACTTACACATTGCTGTGCGGCCGCATCCGCGAGCTTATCGTTGCCAAGGCGCTCGATGCGCGCGGACAGGGTCGTGAGCTGGCCGCAACGCTTAAGCTCCAGTCCTGGCAGGTCAAGAATCACCTGACCTGGGCACGTCGCTTTTCGATGGCAGAGCTCGTTGCCGCGCTCGAGGGCGCGGTCGATGTGGAGCTCGCGCTGAAGGGTTCGGCCGATTCTCAGACCGCGCTTTTGCTCTGGATTACGTACATCTTGAGAAAATCGTGATGATACCTGCCTATTTGACAAATTCGTTCTATCCCTTTGAGGGGGAGCGTGCTATAGTAGGCGCTTGCATGACCTCACCGTGTCTCAGAGGTGTCATACATTTTTTGCAAGGAACTCGAAAGGAACTCCAGAAGTGGCAAACATCAAGTCTCAGAAGAAGCGTATCCGCACCAATGAGGCAGCTCGCATGCGTAACAAGGCTGTCAAGTCCGAGCTCAAGACGCTGACCAAGCACGTCCAGTCCGCCGTTGCCGAGGGCGACGCCGAGAAGGCCCAGGCTGCCCTCAAGACCGTCACCAAGCGTCTCGACATGGCTGCCGCCAAGCATGTTATCCACAAGAACCAGGCTTCCAACCGCAAGTCCGGTCTTGCCAAGCTCGTGAACAGCATCAACGCCTAAGTTGTAAATTTCACACCACACAGATTACGCGCATAAATGGAGCCTGTTTTATGGAACAGGCTCCATTTTTTGTACCGCTCGGGTAAGATAGTCCGCATGAATACTTCAATTGACATTTCCCACATCCGCAACTTCTCAATCGTTGCGCACATCGACCATGGCAAGTCCACGATCAGCGATCGCATCCTCGAGCTCACCCATACCGTCGACGAACGCGACATGGAGTCGCAGCTGCTCGACACCATGGATATCGAGCGCGAGCGCGGCATCACGATCAAGTCCAATGCCGTTCGCGTGTCCTATGACGCCGACGATGGCGAGACGTATCAGTTCAATCTGATCGATACGCCGGGCCACGTGGACTTTACCTATGAGGTCTCGCGCTCGCTGGCAGCCTGTGAGGGCGCGGTGCTCGTTGTCGACGCCACGCAGGGCGTCGAGGCGCAGACCGTCTCCAACGCGACGCTCGCCATGAACGCCAACCTGGACATTGTGCCGGCCATCAACAAGATCGACCTGCCCTCGGCCCATCCCGACGAGGTTAAGACCGAGATCGAGGATGACCTGGCGATCCCTGCCGATGATGCCGTGTGCGTCTCGGGCAAGACCGGCGAGGGCATCCACGATCTGCTGGAGTCCATTGTCTTTTTGATCTCTCCGCCCAAGGGCGATGCGAACGCGCCGCTCAAGGCACTCATTCTGGATTCGTACTTCGACGAGTATCGTGGCGTCGTCGCCACGGTGCGCATCTTTGACGGCTCCATCAAAAAGGGCGATACCCTGCGCATGATGCAGGCAAAGGGCGACTTTTTGGTCGATGGCGTGGGCGTCAAGCGTCCCGCCGAGACCCCGGTCGACGCGCTCACGGTCGGCGAGGTCGGATACGTGGTCACGGGCCTGAAGGACCCCGAGGCCGTTCGCGTGGGCGATACCCTCACGTGGGCGTCGAATCCCTGCCCCGAGCCGCTTCCCGGCTACCGCGAGGCCAAGCCCATGGTCTATACGGGCCTGTTCCCGATCGATAACAAGGACTACGAGAACCTGCGTGACGCGCTCGATAAGCTGCACGTCAACGACCCGTCGTTGGTGTGGGAGCCCGAGACCTCGGTGGCGCTCGGCTTTGGCTTCCGCGTGGGCTTCTTGGGCCTGCTGCACATGGAGGTCGTCAAGGAGCGCCTGGAGCGCGAGTTCAATCTTGACCTCATTGCCACGAGCCCCTCGGTGGACTATCACGTCTACAAGACTGACGGCGAGATGATTGATGTCCGCAGCCCGCAGGATCTGCCCGAGGCTACGCGCATCGAGCGTATCGAGGAACCCTACCTCAAGGCCAAGATTATCTGCCCGCCCGAGTATACGGGTGCCGTCATGCAGCTCGCTATCGAGCACCGCGGCATTACTACCGACATGATTCATCTCACGAGCAAGTCGGTCGAGATGCGCTTTGATATGCCGCTCGCCGAGCTCATCTTGGACTTCTTTGACCAGCTCAAGAGCCGTACCAAGGGCTATGCTTCGCTCGACTACGAGTTCAACGAGTATCGTCCCTCCGAGCTCGTCAAGCTCGATATCTTGCTTTCGGGCGACGAGGTGGACGCGCTGTCGTTTATCGTCCACAAGGACAAGGCCTACGGTCTTGCCCGCGGCCTATGCGACAAGCTCAAGGAGATTATTCCGCGTCAGCTGTTCGAGGTGCCCATCCAGGGTGCTATCGGCAACAAGATCATTGCCCGCTCCACCGTCAAGGCGCGTCGCAAGGACGTGCTTGCTAAGTGCTACGGCGGCGATATTTCGCGTAAGCGTAAGCTGCTCGAGAAGCAGAAAGAGGGCAAGAAACGCATGAAGGCCATCGGCTCGGTCGAGGTCCCGCAGGAGGCCTTTATGGCGATCCTCAAGGTGGACGAGTAGGTCTATGGCGCTTTCCGAATACAGCAAGCGGCTGCTGGGCGCCTATGCCGAGCAGCCGTTCCTTATGGCTCCCATGGCGGGCGTAACCGATCCCGCTTATCGCATCATGTGCCGCCGCCGCGGTGCCAATCTCGCCTATAGCGAGATGGTGAGCGTGGCGGGCCTTGCCTATGCCAGCAACAAGACCTGGCGCCTGGTGCTACCGGCCGACGAGGAGCAGCAGATTTGCGTGCAGCTCTTTGGCTCCAAGCCCGAGCAGTTTGCGAGTGCCGTCGCCGCCGTCGAGGAGCGTGTGGGCGATCGCCTGTCATTGATTGATATCAACATGGCCTGTCCGGCTCGCAAGGTCGTTACTAAGGGCGAAGGCTCGGCGCTTATGCGCACGCCCGACCTGGCCGAGAAGATTGTCGAGGCAGCGGTGGGCGCGGCGCATGTTCCCGTGACCGTGAAGATCCGCAAGGGTTTTTATGCCGAGGACCGCAACGCCGCAACGTTTGCCCAGATGCTTGAAGGGGCGGGCGCCTCTGCAGTTGCCGTGCACGGTCGTTGTGCCACGCAGCTCTACACCGGCCAGGCCGATTGGTCGGTTGTCGATGAGGTTGCCGACGCCGTCGAAATTCCCGTTATCGGTTCGGGCGATGTGTTCTGCGCCGAGGATGCCGCGGAGCATCTGCGCAGTTCTGGTGCCAGCGCGGTGTTTATCGCGCGCGGCATCTACGGCAATCCGTGGGTGTTCGGTGATGCTCGCGCCCTTGCGCTCGATGGCATGCCGGTGCCGGCGCGCAGCTCCGTTGAGCGCCTAGACGCCCTGCGTGAGCACCTAACGCTGACGCATGAGCTCCTGCCGCTCATGTCGCGTGCCCGTACGTACGCAAGCTGGTACTTAAAAGGCATGCCCCATGCCGCCGCTTGGCGTGCTCATGTGGTGCACTGCTCCACGTACGAGGAGTTCATGGCGCTGGTCGATGAGATCGAGCGCGATGTGGTGGCCTGCGAGGCTGCCCTTGCCGCCGGCGAATCGGTGCCCCCTCATCCGCTGGGGGCTTAAGGGTGGCCGTTACCGCGCTGTATGCGCACGTGCCGTTTTGCGCCCAAAAGTGCCGGTACTGCGACTTTGACTCACGCAGTTTTGCTCCGTGCGACCTGAGCGCTGCGCTCGATTTCTATTTTGAGCAGTTGTTCGCGCGTCTCGATGCTTTTGGCAAGGCTGGGGCCCTTGACCAGATCCGCACCGTCTATGTTGGCGGCGGTACGCCGTCGCTGGCGGGGGAGCGCCTGGTGGAGCTGGTGCGGCGTATTCGTGCGTGGTGCGCCCCCGTTGAGTTTACCTGCGAGGCCAATCCCGAGTCGCTGACCGCCGAGCTTGCCGCTGCGCTTGCCAAGGTTGGTGTCACACGCGTCTCTCTGGGCGTGCAAACGCTCGATAACACCGAACTTACTGCCATCGGCCGTATTCACGATGCCGATCGGGCGCTCGCCGCCATCGCGACGGTCAAGAACGCTGGGCTTGACGTGTCGTGCGACCTTATGTGCGGACTTCCCGGGCAGACCGCAGCGAGTTGGAAGCACACGCTCGATGGCGTGCTGGCGGCGGCTCCGCATCATGTGTCGGTCTACCCGCTTACGCTTGAGGAGGGGACGCCCCTTTATCGCATGGCGTGCCGCGACGAGTCGGTCGAGCCCGACGAGGATTTTCAAGCTTCGTGCATGGATGTGGCGCGTGAGCGTCTGGGTGCGGCCGGCTATCACCCGTATGAGGTGGCAAGCTATGCGCTCGACGGCCATGAGTGCGCCCATAACATTGCCTACTGGACCGGACGGGGCTACCTGGGCCTGGGTCGTTCTGCCGCGGGCATGCTCGACGCCGGGGATTTCGACCGTCTTGCAGGTTTGTTCCCCGGTGTTTCTTCTCGAGGCGTTGCGTACCGCGTGCGTCTGGTGCAACGTGACGATGACGCGACGGCGTTCGAGACTGAATATCTGTCGCAGCGTGAGGCTGCGGCTGAAGACCTGATGCTCGCTTGTCGCATGACGCGCGGTATTGCGTCCGATCTGTTGGTTCGTGCAGCTTGCGTCATCCCAACGGGCGAGCTGGCAGCTGCCTGCGATCGCGCGCTCGAATTGGGTCTTGCCACTTGGGTGCCCGAGACGCTCGGAGTCCATGAGGGACCCTTCACTTCGGCAGACGTCCTCGCGGGCCATGTCCGAGCTCGTCTGGCGCCGACACACCTGGGCTGGCTCGATGGAAATGTTCTGTTCGAGCTGTTTTGGGATCTAGCTTAGGCCGCTCGGGTAGAATTACCGGAATATATACGCTGCTGTGAGCAGGAGGTTGCCGCGCATGGCGACGATGAACGAAAAAGATTACTACGAGATTTTGGGTGTCTCCAAGGACGCCACCTCGCGTGATATTCAAAAGGCCTTCCAGCAAAAGGCCCGCAAGCTCCATCCGGACGTCAACAAAGAGCCGGATGCCGAGGAAAAGTTTAAAGAGGTTTCCGAGGCCTACGCCGTGCTTTCGGACGAGCAGAAGCGTTCGCGCTACGACGCCATGCGTTCGGGCAACCCCTTCGCCGGCGCTCCTACGGCTTCGCCCTATGGCGGCGGCTACGCCGGCAGCGCGGGCTATGGCAATCCCTTTGAGGGCGGTTTTCCCTTTGGTGGCGCTTGGGGCCAGCCGCGTCGCGGGCAGGCTGCCTACAATCCCGAGAACGGCGCCAACGTGGTCGTTGATATCAAACTCGACGCCAAGGAGGCCAAGGGCGGTGCCCGCAAGACCGTCCGCTACACGCGCTTCGATACCTGTAACAACTGCGGCGGTTCGGGCTCCGTTTCGTCTGAGCATGCCCATACCTGCCCGAGCTGCGGTGGCCGCGGCCACATCGACGTCGACCTGTCCTTCCTGTTTGGTGCGGGTACGTTCCAGTCGGTCTGCCCCGAGTGCGGCGGTTCCGGTAAGGTCGTGGCCGACCCCTGCCCTGATTGCGGCGGCAGCGGTCGTACTCGCGTAACCTCCGAGCAGACGATTGAGTTTCCTGCCGGCACGCACGATGGCGACGAGGTCCGCATTGGCGGCATGGGTCATGCTGGCACCAACGGTGCCGCGGGCGGCGATCTGGTCGGCCGCGCCCATGTTGAGGCCGAGCGCTTGGAAGGCAAAGCTCGTACCGGTTTTTACCTGATGGGCATCGTGGCGCCGTTTTTGGTACTCTCGGCCATCTCGGGCGTGTTCTCTGCCTTTGCCGTGATGTGCTTTATTCCGTTTACCATGGGCCTGTTCATGGTGCTTTCGGACGGCGTGCTTCATCGCAGCTTGCTGTGGTGGAAGCGCGGTGCGATGCAGTTTGCCAACGGTTTTGCCAACGGCTTCATGTTCGCGCTCGTGTCGGTTTGGTTCGCGAGCTGCTCGCAACGGGCCATGCTTTCGCCGTACCAAATGCAATAACATCAAACCCTCTGTTTGCGGCCGGCCTTGCTTGGGTATAGGACGCACTGTGACAATAATGAAAGTCGGAAGGATTCGGTCGTGTCGGAAAATAGGGATTACTACGAGGTACTTGGCGTCGACAGGGATGCCGACGCGCGGACGATTAAGCGCGCGTTTCTAAAGAAGGCCCGTACCGTACACCCGGACGTTTCGGACGACCCCGAGGCCGAGGCCAAGTTTAAAGAGCTTAACGAGGCATATTCCGTTCTTTCCGATGAGCAGAAGCGTGCTAACTACGACCGTTACGGCACTGCCGACGGCCCTGGTGGTTCAGGCTACGTCGATATCAACGATATCTTTGGTGGCATGGGCATGGACGACTTGTTCTCGTCGTTCTTTGGCGGCGGTGCCGGCGGTGGCGCCCGCAGCCGTCGCGAGCGCCGCCGGGGTCGCGATATGGCCATCTCCCTTTCGGTGACGCTCGAGGAGGCGGCACTCGGCTGCAAAAAGACGATCAGCTATGACCGCCTTGCTCCTTGCGAGGACTGCAATGGCACCGGTAGGGCAGAGGGCGCACAGGAAAAGCAGTGCGGCCGCTGCCACGGTACGGGCTACGTCACGACGGTTCAGCGTTCGTTCCTGGGCCAGGTTCAGTCTTCCTCGCCTTGCCCTGACTGCCATGGCGAGGGCACGGTTATCGACCATCCCTGCGAGACCTGCGACGGTCAGGGCCGCACGCCTTCGCATGAAAAGATTGACATCGATATTCCCGCCGGCGTTTCGACCGGTCGCCAGCTGCGTGTGAGCGGCTTTGGCGAGGCCGGCCTTCGCGGCGAGCCTTCGGGCGACCTGATTGTCAACGTGCGCGTTGCCGACCATGAGCGCTTTAAGCGCAACGGTGACGACCTGTACCTGGTGAGTGATATCTCGATTGCGCAGGCTGCGCTTGGCTGCGAGATCGAGGTCGAGGGCATTATGCCCGACGAGGTCGTTAAGGTGACGGTTCCCGCCGGCGCCCAGTACGGTGATACCGTGAGCGTCAATAATTACGGCATGCCGCGCATTGGCGGTGGCGGTTCGCGTGGCCGCCTGATCGTGCAACTGCGCGTGGTCGTTCCCACCAATCTTTCCAATAAGCAGCGCGAGCTGCTCCGTGCTTTTGCCGATGAGATGGGCGATGACGTTGCTTCTGGTAAGAAGTCGGTGACCGACCGTATCAAGAGTGCTCTCGATGACATCCTCGATTAAGGAGCCCGCGTGCTCGCACCCCATATTTCCGTCGTCAACCTCGGTTGCCGTGTCAACCGGGTTGAATCCGACCGTATCACTGCCGATCTTATGCGCCTGGGCTTTGCGATGGTGGAGCCCCAGGATGCAGAGCTGATCGTCATTAACACCTGTGCCGTTACGGGCGAGGCCGAGGCCAAGACCCGTAAGGCCGTTCGCCATGCTCTGGCCCATCCAAACGAACCCTATGTGATCGTGACCGGATGCGTTGTCAATTTGCATCCCGAGGAGCTGCTGGAGCTTTCGGACCGCGTGATTGCCGAGCCGTCCAAGATCGATGTTGCCGACCGCGTTTGCGAAGTGCTAGGCGTTGAATCCGACAGCGTCGCCGCTTGCAGCGATAGCGATGTGGTCGATGCGCTTGGGCGCTCCCGCTTGGGCGTAAAGATCCAAGACGGCTGCAATCACCGCTGCACCTACTGCATCGTGTGGAAGGCGCGCGGCCCCGAGCGCTCCGTGCCTGTCGAGTCTGTGCTCGAGCAGGTGCTCGAGGCCCAGGAGGCCGGCGTGCCCGAGGTCGTGCTGACGGGCGTGAACCTCGGTGCCTACGACGGCAAGAGCGCGACCGACGAACACGTGGAGATCGACGAGCTGCTCGAGACCATCATGGAGCGCACCTCGATTCCCCATGTGCGCATTTCTTCGGTGGAACCCATGGATATCTCCGAGCGCCTGCTGAAGGTCATGGCTCGCTATCCGCAGCGTATCGCCCCGTTTTTGCACCTGCCCGTGCAGTCCGGTTGCACGGCGACCCTGCATCGTATGGGCCGTCCCTATAGCGCTGAGTCCTTCGAGGGCACGGTGCGTATGATTCGCGAGATTTTGCCGCAGGCTTCGCTTTCGTGCGATGTCATCGTCGGTTTTCCCGGCGAGACGGACGAGGAGTTTGAGGAGTCGCTGGCGCTCTGCCGTCGCGTGGGCTTCTCGCGTATGCACGTGTTCCGCTACAGCAAGCGCCCCGGCACCTTGGCGGCCGATATGCCCGACCAGGTGGCGCCCGAGGTCATGGCTGAGCGCAGCCGTCGCATGCGCGCGGCGGCCCAGGAGCTCGCCGTTGCCGACGCCCGTCGCCGCGTGGGCTCCGTCGAGCGTGCCGTGCTCGAGTATGGCGACAACCTGACGCTCGGCTCCTTCCATCATGCCCGCCTTGACGATACCCGTGGACTCACGGCCCCGTGCCTGCTCGATGTTGCTATCATCGGAGTCGATGATTCCGGCTTGGTCCATGCACGCAGGGAGGTTCATGGAAGCCTCGAAGATTAGACTTACCGTTCCCGAGGGAATTGACCCCTCTCGTGTGCTGGGCGCTGGTGACGGCGTTCTGCGCACGCTCGAGGGCCTGGTTCGCGCCCACGTGGTTGCCCGTGGTGACAGCATCGCCGTGGGCGGTGACCCGGATGAGGTTGAGCTCGTGGCGCGCTTTTTCGAGCATGCTTTTCGCGAGGCGGCCGCCGGGCGCACACTGTCTGCCGACGATGTCTCTCGCTGCCTGGCCGTCTTGCGCGACGGTGAGCACGAGGCTACGTCGCTTCGCGATGACGTGCTGCTTTCGTATCGCGGCCGTGCCATTCGCCCCAAGACGCTGGGCCAAAAGCGCTATGTGGATGCCATCCGCACGCATACCATCACGTTTGGCCTGGGTCCTGCCGGCACCGGTAAGACCTATCTGGCCATGGCGCTCGCCGTTGCCGCGCTCAAGCGCCACGAGGTGGGCCGGCTGATCTTGACGCGTCCGGTTGTCGAGGCGGGGGAGAACTTGGGCTTTTTGCCCGGCACCCTCGAGGAAAAGATCGATCCCTACATGCGTCCGCTCTACGACGCCCTTTTTGACATGATGGATCGCGAGCGCACCGATGAGCTTATGGAGCGTGGCGTGATCGAGATCGCCCCGCTTGCCTACATGCGCGGCCGCACGCTGAGCGATGCCTTCGTGGTGCTCGACGAGGCGCAAAATACCACGCCTGAGCAGATGAAGATGTTCCTGACGCGCTTGGGCTTTAACTCCAAGTTTGTGATTACCGGCGACCTGAGCCAGCGCGACCTGGTGGGTCGTCGTGGCGGTCTTGCCGACGTTGAGCAGATTTTGGGCCGTGTCGACGATGTCGCATTTTCGCACCTCGAGCGCGCCGACGTGGTGCGCCATGCCTTGGTGGGACGTATCGTCGAGGCATACGACACTTATGATGACGTGCGCGAGCAGCGCCCGCGCGACCGAAAGGAGTCCCGTTGAGTGTATTGATCAGCAACGATGCCGAGCTCGATACGCTGCTCGATGCGCAGGAGGTGGAGCACATCTGCGAGGTCGTGCTTGCCGCCGAGGGCGTTGAGCGTGAAGTCGAGATTTCCCTTTCGTATGTCGACGAGGACGAGATGCACGAGCTCAACCACGAGTGGCGCGGTATCGATCGCACCACCGATGTACTCTCGTTTGAGTGCGATTCGGCCTTTGACGATGACATTCCCGCCGATGAGACGCTCGAGCTCGGCGATATTATCTTGGCCCCGCAGGTTATTGCCCGTCAGGCCCCCGGTTTTGGCAATAGCCCCGCTGACGAGTGCCGTCTGATGCTCGTTCACGGCATGCTGCACCTGCTGGGCTATGACCACATCGAGGACGACGAGGCCGAGGTCATGGAGGCCCGCGAGGACGCCATCCTGCGCGATTTGGCGCTCGAGCGCGGCGAGGACCCCAAGCTAGTCCACGTCGGCCCCATCACCAACCACGCCCACGACTAGGAGCCGTCTATGATTCCCGGATCGAACAAGGACCATCCGTCCTTCTTAAAGTCGTTTTCTTACGCTATGGAGGGCTTCGTCACCGCCGTCAAGACCGAGCGCAACATTAAGGTCATGCTCGTGGCGGGCGTGTGCACCGTCATTGCAGGCTGCATCGTGGGGCTCGACATTGCCGAGTGGGCCACGATTATCATCTGTTGCGGCCTGGTGATCCACGGCGAGCTTTGCAATACCGCCATGGAGGCCATCGTCGACCTGGCGACCCAGGAGCTCCATCCGCTGGCCAAGCGTGCGAAGGACATCGCCGCCGCCTCCGTATACGTTCTTTCCATCACCGCCGCGATTGTGGGCTTGCTGGTATTTGCCCACGCGCTCGGCTTTATTTAGAAAGGGATTCCCATGTCCGACAATATGCAGCCTACCGATGAGATTTTGGACGACGAGTCCCTGGACGCGGTGGATACCGAGGAGCTCGAGGATGTCGAGGAGTTCGACCCGTTTGAGGGTATGAGCGACGAGGAACTCGACGCCCTGTGCGACGAGGACGACAACCTCGCGGGCTTTGGCGACGTGGAGCCCGGTTTCCGCAGCGGCTTTGTGGCCCTGGTCGGTCGTCCCAACGCTGGCAAGTCCACGCTGCTTAATGCCTGCTATGGCAAAAAGGTCGCCATCACCTCGCCGGTGGCCCAGACGACCCGCCGCCGCATGCGCGCCGTCGTTAACCGTCCCGGCTACCAGCTGGTCTTTGTCGATACCCCGGGTATCCACAAGCCCAAGGACGGTCTGGGTTCCGAGCTCAACAAGAGTGCGTTGTTCGAGCTGAACGATGTTGACGTCGTCGCGTTTTTGATTGATGCCACCAAACCTATCGGCAGGGGAGACGCTTGGGTTGCCGAGCGCGTCAGATGCGCCCGTTCCAAGAAGGTTCTGGTGCTCACTAAGGCCGATGAGGCCGACCCCGCACAGGTCATGGAGCAGCTTAAGGCTGCCCACGAGCTCATGGAATATGACGATGAGATCGTGACGTCGTCGGTCAAGAACTTCAACGTCGATGCCTTTATCGAGACCGTTGCGCACTTTTTGCCCGAGGGTCCGCGTTGGTTCCCCGAGGACATGGGTACCGACGCTTCCGATGAGACGCTCGTTGCCGAGTTTGTGCGCGAGAAGGTCTTGCGCCGCACCCGTGATGAGATTCCGCACTCCGTTGGCGTGATCTGCGATGCGCTTGAGCAGACCAAGAAGGTGCTGCGCGTGCACGCCACCATTTACGTCGAGCGCGAGGGCCAAAAGGGCATCATCATCGGCAAGGGCGGCGAGATGATCAAGCATATCGGTATCGACGCCCGTCGCGATCTTGAGCGCATCTTTGGCACGCAGGTCTTTTTGGAGCTGGACGTGAAGGTCAAGGCCGGCTGGCGTGACGACGAGGCCCAGATTCGCCGCTTTGGCTATAACGCCGAGGACTAAGGACGCGCGGCGCGCATGGCAGGCTCCCGGACATATCGCACGAAAGTGGTCGTGCTCGATAAGACTAAGCTCAAAGAGACCGACCTGATCTTGACGATGCTTGACGAGCGGGGGCGGCAGGTTCGTGCCGTGGCAAAGGGCGCCCGCAAACCCGGCGGACGCCTGGCTGCGCGCTGCGAGCTGTTCTGTACGGTCGATATGCTGCTCGCACATGGACGGTCACTCGACGTGGTTTCCCAGGCCGAGCTTATGGAGGCGCCGCTCGGCGCTGCGCCCGATTACGAGACGACCTGCGCCGCAAGCGCGATCGCCGAGGTTGCGCGCGTGTGCTCGTTCGAGGACGCCGAGGACCCGTTTACCTTTGCCATCACGCAGCGAGCGCTTGCCCTGGTGGGCAGCGGGCTTGACACGGCGCATATGGACCTACTTGTGGCGGCATATGTCTTTAAGCTGCTGTCGCACGTTGGCTATCGACCCGATTTTTCGGCCTGTGTGCTGTGCGGAGACCCCATGCTGTCGTATTTTTCAGCCCAGGCGGGCGGTCTCATGTGCGGGTCGTGCGCGTCGAGCGTTCCAGGTGCCGAACTGGTGTCGACCGGTGAGACCGCATGGCTGCGCGCCCTCATGTCCATGACCTTCGATGCGCTCATGGCCGAGCGAATCGACCCGCATACGGCGGCATTCCTGCTCGGGCTTTCGCATGTTTGGGCTGCGACGCACACCGATCAGCGCCTCCGCGCGATGGAATTCATGTTGGGTCGGTGATGATGCGCAGGCGCGGGCTGCTTGTGGTAACATACCGACCTGTTGGTACCTCGACCTTGGTTGTTCGCTCCACCGGCGGCTTCCCAGTCCGAGGCGAATCGAGTCGCCCGTGGGCGACGCAAAACGAAAGGTGAAACAATGACTGTTTCCAAAGAGCGCAAGGCGGAGCTGACTGCCCAGTTCGGTAACACCCCGGTCGACACCGGCAACCCCAAGGTTCAGGTCGCCATCCTGTCCGAGCGCATCAAGGAGCTGACCGAGCACATGAAGTCCCACCAGAAGGACTTCCACACCCGTCGTGGCCTGCTCATGCTCGTCGGTCGTCGTCGTCGTCTTCTTTCCTACATCAAGAAGAACGACATCGTCGAGTACCGTGAGCTCATCAAGGCTCTGGGCATCCGCGACAACATCCAGTAGGATTTGTACATGCTAAGAGCGTCCTGCGCAGCGGGGCGCTCTTTTTGTGTAAGGGCGCGAACAATCACGCTCTGAAGCGTGGCGGGGGCAGGGGGCCCGCGTCACATGAGAAGCCCGCAGGCAAGGGGCCTGTGGGGTAAAGGAGAACAATGACACTCGTATCCAAGACCTTTGAGCTGTACGGCAAGACCTACACCTTCGAGTCGGGCGAGCTTGCCAAGCAGGCCACCGGCGCCTGCCTGGTCAAGCAGGGCGACACCACGATGCTCGACACCGTGGTCGTCTCCAAGGAGCGCAAGAACTACGACTTCTTCCCGCTGACCGTCGACTTCAACGAGAAGATGTACGCCGCAGGGCGCATCCCGGGTGGCTACCTCAAGCGTGAGGGCCGTCCCAGCGAGAAGGCCACGCTCACCGCGCGCATGATCGACCGTCCGATTCGCCCGAGCTTCCCGGACGGTTTCCGCAACGAGGTGCACATCGTCGCCACCTCGCTTGTCGCCGACCAAGTCAACCCCTTTGACGTCATCAACGTCATGGGTGCTTCCCTGGCCATGACGCTCGGCGGCGTGCCCTTCGAGGGCCCGCTTGCCTGCGTGCGCATCGGCCGCAACGTGGAGACCGGCGAGTTTATCGTCAACCCCACCTACGAGGAGCGCGAGAACTCCGATCTGGACCTGGAGCTGGGCGGATCCGCCGACTTCATCTCGATGGTCGAGGCCGGCGCCGAGGAGATCTCCGAGGACGACATGCTCGCCGCCATGAAGTTTGGCCAGGAGGCCCTTGCCGCTTTCTGCCAGGCTCAGGACGAGTTCGTCGCCGAGTGGGAGCAGGTCAACGGCCCCATCGTCAAGAAGGAGTACCCGCTCGACCAGCCCGTCGAGGAGGTCCAGGAGCGCATCTTCGCCCACTACGACGAGATGGCAGCCGCCCTTCGTGACGCCGACAAGCTCTCCCGTATCGGCAAGGTTGAGGCTCTGAAGGAGTCCATCCGTGCCGAGTTCACCGAGGAGGAGCAGGCCGCTTGGGAGCGCGAGATCCCCGTGGCGCTCAAGAAGCTCGAGAAGAAGGCCATGCGCACCATGGTCGTCGAGACCGGTGAGCGCGTCGACGGTCGTGCCGCCGACGAGATCCGTCCCATCATGGTGAAGGACAACTACCTGCCGCTCGTTCACGGCTCCGGTTTGTTCCAGCGTGGCCAGACCCAGGTGCTCTCGGTTCTTTCGCTCGGCATGCTCAACGAGGGCCAGCGTCTGGATACCATCGAGCCCACCGAGGGCAAGCGCTACATGCACCACTACAACTTCCCGCCTTTCTGCACCGGCGAGACCGGCCGCATGGGCAGCCCCAAGCGCCGCGAGATCGGCCATGGCAATCTGGCCGAGCGCGCTCTGCTTCCGGTGCTTCCCGACGAGAACGAGTTCCCCTACGCCATCCGCGTCGTCTCCGAGGTCATGGAGTCCAACGGCTCCTCTTCGATGGCTTCGACCTGCGGCTCCACGCTCGCCCTTATGGACGGCGGCGTGCCCATTAAGCGCCCGGTCTCCGGTATCGCCATGGGCCTGATCCAGGAGGAGGGCAAGACCGTGGTGCTGTCCGACATCCAGGGTCTCGAGGACTTCCTGGGCGACATGGACTTTAAGGTCACCGGCACCACCGAGGGCATCACCGCCCTGCAGATGGACAACAAGGCCACCGGCCTCACCTTCGACATCCTGGCCCGCGCTCTGCAGCAGGCCAAGGAGGGTCGCGCCTTCATCCTGCAGAAGATGCTCGATGTGATCCCCGAGCCGCGCCACACCACGCGCAGCACCGCTCCGCGCATCGTTTCCATCCAGGTTCCGACCGACAAGATCCGCGACGTCATCGGTTCCGGCGGTAAGGTCATCCGCGGTATCCAGGACGAGACCGGCGCCTCGGTCGACATCCAGGAGGACGGCACCGTCTTTGTCGGCGGCACCGGCGAGTCCGTCGACCAGGCCGTCGAGCGTATCAAGCTCATCATCAAGGTTCCCGAGCCGGGCGAGGAGTACACCGGTCGCGTGGTCTCCATCCAGCCCTTCGGCGCCTTCGTCAACCTGCTGCCCGGTAAGGACGGCCTGCTGCACATCTCCCGCGTCGCCAAGGGCCGTGTGGAGAAGGTCGAGGACGTCCTCAATGTGGGCGACGAGGTCAAGGTCGTCGTCATCGAAGTCGATGACCGCGGCAAGATTTCGCTCGATCGTCTGGATAAGCCCGAGGCCCCGGCTCGCGCCGAGGGTGCCTCAGAGGGCGACGGCGAGCACTTCCAGTGCCGTGAGCGTCCGCGTCGCGAGCGCTCCGAGCGCAGCGACCGTCCGCGCCGTCCCGGCGACAACGGAGGCCGCAAGCCCCGCCGTCACCACGACGCCGAGTAACAGCTACACATAAGCAGCTCAACAAGGGCGACTCCGGACTGGGGTCGCCCTTTTGCTATTCCCGGCGGGGTCCGCGGATAAAGTTTCCTGCTCTACAGTCCTGCTCACGACGGAGGCCACATTAAGTGGTCTCCTGTTCGTGCGGAACTCGCGATAAACTTTATCCGCGGACCCCGCCGGGAATAGCAAAAGGGCTGGTTGATGCGGGTTTCGATTTTGTCAGACAGTCTATTCAGTTATATGAATTCAGATCTTTAGATAAACGCATGTGCGGCATTACCCCAGATACAACCGACCAAAATAAACCTGTCCCTATTTGTCAGGTCTGGGGCCATCGGGGGCCGGGGCGGGTTAAGTTTGTCGCGAGTTCCGCACGCAAAGGAAAGCACTTAATGTGCTTTCCGTCTTGCGCAGGACTGTAGAGC
>NZ_JBDMHB010000004.1:11945-100997 GCF_039752955.1 Collinsella aerofaciens | reverse complement strand
GTCACGGCCTCGAGCGAGACGCCCGCGAACGGCTTGCCGTCCAGATCGGTGAACTCGCCAGTCATCTGGCTAAAGCGCTCGTAGCCACCGGGCTTGAGCACGTCGGTCGCCAGGGTGACGGGCCAAATGCCGGCATCGTACAGGGCACGGATGTTGTAGACCGTGGCGCCGCCGGAGTAGCTGATGCGCAGTTTGCCATCGAACTGCTCGGTAATGCGGCGGGCAGCCTCGATAGTCAGCGAGAACAGCGAACGGCCGGACATGTACATCTCGGTGGAGGGCAGCTCGTTTCTCGTCACGTCGACGGGGAACGTGTTGGTCAGCTTGACGCCAAACTCCAGGCCGCGCTCGGCGCACAGGGCAATCAGGCGCCCGAACATGGGCACGGCATCGGCCCACTGCAGGTCCTCGCGGAAGTGCGTATCGTCGAAGACGATGTAGTCAAAGCCCAGCTCGTCGAGGCGCTGGCGGGCAAACTCATAGCCCAGCAGCGTGGGGTTGCACTTGATGTAGGTGTTGAGGCCCTTCTCGGCGATCAGATAGGTCGCGATGCGCTCGATCTCCGCCGGCGGGCAGCCGTGCAGGGTAGACTCGGTGATGGAGTTGGACACGCGTGCCGGGATGGACTCGACAAATGCGGCGTCGACATGCTCAAACTTGTCCAGGTTAGCGAGCGCCCAGGTGCGGCACTCGTTCCAAACCTCGGAGCCGCTGGCGTCCTTCATGCCCTCGATGTAGGCGTCGACCTTGGGGCTCTTGATGCCCTCCAGGTCATAGCCCACGGACATGTTGAAGACAAAGCCGTCCGGGCTTCCCAGGCCGTACTCGCGAGCGATGAGGTGGCAGGCGAACCATGCCTTCACGTACTCGGCAAAGGCCTGCGGAACCTCGAGCTCGGTCGACCACTCGCAGTTGTAGCACTCGTCCTGTGCCACGATGCAGGGCTTGTTCACACACTTGGAGAGCTCCTCGCCGTCCATAACCTGAACGGTCTTGAGCTCAAAGAAGCGGGAGCCGGCCACGTAGGATGCCACGATGTTCTGGGCAAGCTGCGTATTGGGACCGGCGGCCGGGCCAAACGGGGTCTCGATGCGCTCGTCAAAAATGGGAAGCGCGCCCTCCTGGTTGGTCGTGACCATCTTGCGCACGCCAAAGATGGCGCCCTGAGTCTTGTGCTCCTCGATGATCCAGTTCATCAGCTGCGAAAACGGGATCGGCCTCATGATGTCGCTCATAATGAGCTCCTCTCTGTAACGCCCGGCGAGACCGCGCGGCGGGCGCAAATACGGTGTAGCGCTAGCACAGCGCCGGCGACCCCGCGGAGGTCGCCTATACGCGCGTCGGATGCGGCGAAACATCCGACGCGCGTGAATCTACTTGTGAATTAGTAGGTGCGATCGTTGAGCGTGCTCCAGAGCTTCTTGGACTCAGCCATGGTCCACGCGTTGATCTTGTCCTCATCGATACCGACGAACTCGCGATCCTTGTACAGGACGCGGCCGTTGATGATGGTGGTGCGGCAGTTTTTTCCCATCATGCCAAAGAGCATATGGCCGTCGATGTTCTCCTCGCTCAGCGGCGTAAAGGGCTTGTAGTCCATAACGATGACGTCGGCAGCAGCGCCGGCCTCGAGCACGCCGAGCTTGCGATCGAAGTACTTGCTGGCCATCTTGGCGTTGTTCTCGAACAGCATCGTCATGGCCTCGCACCAGCCCACGTTGGGCATAGCGGCGTTGTGGCGCTGAATGATCAGGAAAACCTTGAGGCTCTCGAGCATATCGTGGGTGTAGGCGTCGGTGCCCATGCACACGGGGATGCCGCGGCGGAAGAACTCGAGCACGGGGGCGCAGCCCACGGCGTTTCCCATATTGGATTCGGGGTTGTTGACCAGCCAGGTGCCGGACTCCTTGACGATATCCATCTCGGCGGGCGTCACATGGATGCAGTGGCCGAGCATGGTGTCGGGACCGAGCAGGTTGTGCTGCAGCAGGCGCTCGACGGGGCTGATGCCGCCGCGGTTGAGGCGGGAGTCCCACACATCGTTCATGCCCTCGCACACGTGGATGTGGAAGCCGGTCAGGCCATTGTTGGCCTCGGCCATCTTATCCATGGTCTCGTCCGACAGCGTAAAGGTGGCGTGACCGCCAAACATTGCGGCGATCATGTGGTTGTCGTTATCGCGACGCTCCTTGGCGGCCCACTGGGCAAACTCGGCGTTCTCGGCAATGGCCTGGTCACATTTTTCCTGACCGCGGCGGTCGGAGACCTCGTAGCACAGGCACGAACGCATGGCCAACTCCTGAGCGGCGTCCTTAATGGTAAAGAGGCTGCCCGGAATCTCGCAGAAGCTCGCGTGGTGATCGAAGATCGTGGTAACGCCATCGCGGATGGAATCCAGAATCGTGGCATAGGCGCTGGCCTTGGTGCCGTCGAGCGTCAGGTTGTCGTCAATCTTCCACCACTGCTGCTCAAGATTCTCCAGGAAGTTGGTGGGGTTGCAGCCCTTAATGGCAAGGCCGCGGGCCAGACCCGAGTAGATGTGGGTGTGGCAGTTGATAAGTCCGGGCATGATGAGGTTGCCCTGGGCGTCGACGTACTCGGCATCCGGGTACTTGGCCTTGAGCTCGCACTCGGGGCCCACTTCGACGATCGTATCTCCGTCAATGGCGACCGCACCGTTTGGAATAAACGGGGTCTGAGCGTTGCGGGTAAAGACGGAACCGTTAGCGACCAGAAGCATAAATGCTCCCTTCAACATCAGAGGCGGGGTTTGACACCTCTGACATGGCGGAAGTGCGAAGCGCCGGCCTACACCGGAAACGGGCCCTCTCCCGTCAACGCTTCACCAAAGGGACAAGCCCTTTGAAGTGCGGCTTGGCGCCGCATGGCGCCGGCGGACGAGGCGATGCGTCCGCCGGCGAATAGCACCGAATTGGTTACTTCTTGCTCTCGGGCAGGACCAGATTCACAGCGGCATCCTTGGCAGCATCGATGTGCTGAGCCACGACCGGCGTCTGCGGAAGGATCAGGTTGAGCACGATGGCCATGATGGCGGTGGGGGTCACGGCGTTGGAGCCGATGACGGTGGACACCCAGGTAGGCATACCCTCGCCGGCAAGGCAACCGCTGGCCATCCAGATACCCAGGCCAAAGACGACGGAGGTACCGACGATGGTGGTGGTGCGCTGCGTGAGGCCCTCGCGGGTGAACATGCGCACGCCGTTCATGGTGATGGTGCCAAAGACGCCGACGGTCGCGCCGCCGATGACGGGCTGCGGGATAGCGGAAAGGATGGCAGAGAGCTGCGGGAACAGACCGGCGATGGCAAAGACGGCCGCGATGATCACAAAGACCCACTTGTTGACGACCTTGTTGGAGCAGATGATGCCCACGTTCTGGCCAAGGGCGCTGGTGGGAAGACCGCCCAGCAGGCCGCCGACCATAGAGGTGAGGCCCTGAGACACGATAGCGCCGGAGAGCTCGCGCTCGGTGGGCATACGGTCGATGGAACCAAGGCAGGCAGCGGAGACGTCGCCGATAACCTGGATGGCAACCATGGGGAACACGACAGCGAGGGTAATGCAGACCTCGGGATCAAACTCGAGCGCGTAGGGCATGAGCTTGGGAAGAGCGAAGACCTGAGCGGTGGCGACGCTGGAGAAGTCGATCATGCCAAAGGGGATGGAGACGATCATGCCAACGATCATGCCAAAGAACACGGAGCCCAGCTTGAGCGTGCCCTTGCCAAAGTTGGCGAGCGCAAAGACCACGGCGAAGGTGATAAGAGCGACGCACCAGGCCTGCGGGGTGCCCCACAGCGGCGTGCCCATGCCACCGGCCATGTACTTGACGGCCGTGGGATAGAGAGAGACGCCAATGGAGAAGATGACCGTACCGGTCACGACGGGCGGGAACAGCCACTTGATCTTGCTGTAGGCCAGACCAAAGAGGACCGCAACGGCGCCGCCGACGATCTCGCCGCCCAACAGCGCGCCAAAGCTAAAGCCCGAGGCGCCCATGGCCTGCAGGGCCGGCAGGAACGCGAACGAAACGCCCATGACGATGGGCAGGCCGCCGCCGATGCGACGGAAGGGAGCGAAGGCCTGAAGGGCCGTGTCGATTGCCGAAAGAATGAGGGCGACCTGGATGATGTCGGTGCTCTGCTGGCTATTAAAGCCGTAGACGCCGGCCATGATGACCGCCGGGGTAATGATGCCGGCAAACGATGCCAGTACGTGCTGAAGGGCACACGGGATCATTTCCTTAACGGGAGGCATGCCTTCGCGAGTGAACAGGGCTTCAGTGCCGTTCGTAACCGTCTCCTGGGTCATTTGACCACCAATCCTCGAAGTAGTTGTTTTCGCATCTAACGCTCTATTGTGACGCAGTGCGGGGTTGAGGTTGTGCCTTCATTGCATATCGTATTAAAGATGATTCTCATTCTCAATAATAATTTTTTGTTATCAGACTATTCTTGAGCTGAGACAATGCATTTCCGCAGGTCAAGAAAGTGTCTGGTCAAAATAACATCTAACATTTCTTTTGGTCAACCGTTTACCGCTAAATTCCTACCGTTCGTCTGCATTACGCAATGTACCTGCGGATATACGAGTCAATAGACACCGTGTTACCATGATAAAAAATTGTTATGAACACTTCGATAGAACCCAAAGGAGTTGCCCGTGAACGAGACCGTACGCCGCTTTTTGCCGATGGTCGATTTCCTGGAGCAGGTACTCGGTAAGAACAGCGAAATCGTGCTGCACGATTTCTCGGATCCCGACCACGCCATCGTCGATATTCGCAACGGCATCGTGAGCGGCCGTAAGGTCGGCGGTCCCGCCACCGATCTGGCACTCAAGATCATGCACGATGGTAAATATCGCGATCTGCCGTTCATTACGGGCTACGAAGGCCGCGGTGCCGGTGGCAAGACGCTGGAGTCGGCGACGTACTTCATTCGCGAGGACGGCGAGATCGTCGGCATGCTCTGCGTCAACACCGATCTTTCGGCCGTGCGCAACATCAGTGCCATGGCCCAGCAGCTTATGGCCTGCTTTGACGCCGCTCCCGCACGCACCGAGCCCTCCCCCATCGAGGTCGAAAGCCTTTCGGAGTCCACGCAGGAGCTCATCGACCGCAGTATTTCCGAGCTGCTGAGCGCTCGCGGGCTGGATGTGACGTCGCTTGGTCAAAGCGACCGCGTGGAAGTCATTCGCCACCTCAACGGCAACGGAGTGTTCATGCTCAAGGGCGCCGTAGCCTGCGCCGCCACCGCGCTGGGCATCTCGGAGCCCAGCGTCTACCGCTACCTGCAAAAAGTCCGCAAGGAAGGCTAACCCGCTGACTCCTTGGGGACGGAGGAAAACGGATCATTTTTGTCGCATCGCTTGACAAAAGACCCTGCAGTTCACACGCACTGCAGGGTCTTTTTGCATGTCATGTTTAGTTGTTGCCAACCCCTTAGAGAGCGGCGACGACCTCAATCTCAACCAGACCGCCGGCCGGAAGGGCGGCAACCTGGAAAGCGCTGCGCGCGGGGAACGGAGCCTCGAACTTGGAGGCGTAGATCTCGTTCACGGCAGCGAAGTCGGCAATGTCGGCCAGATAGACCGTGGTCTTAACGACATCGGCAAAGGTGGCGCCGGCAGCGGTCAGCAGGGCCTCGACGTTAGCAAGGGACTGCTTAGCCTGGGCCTCGACGCCCTCGGGCATCTTGCCGGTTGCGGGGTCGATGCCCAGCTGGCCGGACAGGAACACCATGTTGCCGGTCTGGATGCCGGGGGAATACGGGCCGATGGCTGCAGGTGCGTTATCGGAAGACACGACGGTCTTGCTCATGTTTTTCTCCTTACGATCAGATAGAGAGCGTGAGCGCGGCGTTCACACCGGGAGGCACAATTCGGTCTGAACACCGCGCTTGATTTGGGATAGTACTCAAGGTTTCCGCGCAATGCAAGATTATTATCACGTTGCGAGAATATTTTATCGCCCAACGGTTTCCCCGAACCGCTGAACGGTTCTCATGTGGAGCAGCCAGTCCAAGCTGCTGAAGACTTTATCCAGCTTGGAGCACGGGCGTCGCCCACCGCAGCGACGCCACTATACTTTTGAATATCTGAGCATTTTGAAAGGCAGGATATGACCGCAACCGCCAGTCGAACCACCAACCGCAGGCCCGAGCTTTTGGCCCCCGCCGGAGGCCCCGAGCCCTTTGCCGCCGCACTCGCTGCCGGGGCAGACGCCATCTACTGCGGCATGGGCAGCTTCAACGCCCGCCGCAAGGCAACCAACTTTACCGATGAGGCCTTTGAGCAGGCCTGCCGCGCCGCGCATCTGGCCGGCTCGCGCGTCTACGTCACGGTCAACATCGTCATCAAGCAGTCCGAGATGGGCGATGCGTTGCAACTCATCCACCGCTGCTCCACGCTGGGCGCCGATGCCTTCATTATCCAGGACTGGGGCCTGTTCTTTGAGGTCAAGCGCACCATGCCCGGCATCGAGACACACATCTCGACCCAGGCGAACATCCATGATGACCGTGGGACTATCTGGTGCCGCGAGCAGGGCGCCGACCGCGTGACCCTCTCGCGCGAGCTCTCCATCGACGAAATCGCTGCCATTCACAATGCCGCGCCCGACGTTGACCTTGAGGTCTTTAGCCACGGCGCCATCTGCTTTTGTTACTCGGGCCTGTGCCTGCTGTCGAGCTTTGCCATGGCGGGCCGCTCGGCCAACCGCGGCATGTGCGCTCAGCCCTGTCGCCTGCCTTACGAGCTGATTGACGAGAACGGCCGCTCGCTCTCCCCTGCCGGTCGCGAGCGCGCGCTGTGCCCGCGCGACACCAATACTTCGCAGCTCGTTCGCCGTCTGTATGACGCCGGCGCCGCATCGCTCAAGCTCGAAGGCCGCATGAAAGCCCCCGATTACGTATATTCCATCGTCGACGTGTATCGTCATCAGATTGATGACATGCTGGCCGGGGTCGCCGTAGATAAGGACGAGGACGCCGCCCGCCAGCGCCAGCTCAAACGCTGCTTCAACCGCGACTTTACGCACGCCTACCAAGACGGTACCTCGGGTGACGAGATGATGAGCTACGAGCGTTCCAACAACCGCGGCCAGATCGTGGGCACGGTGCTCGGCAGCCGCCTGTCCAACCGCGATGTGCGCGGGCTCAAGCCCGACGACCGCCGTCGCCGCGCTGCCATCGCCCGCATTGAGCTGTTTGAGCCCGTGGGCAAGGGTGACCTGCTGGAGCTTCGTCACGACGATGAGTTTGACCAGTTCCTGACCACCATTGCCGCCGAGGATGCCGCTGCCGGCGACATCATCGAGTGCCGCGTGCCCCGTAGCATGCCCGAGGGTTGCCGTGTACGCGTGATTCGAAGCCAGCGCGCTATCGACGCCGCCGGCGCCGCGCTCAAACGCGATGTGCTGCGCCGCCGCGCCGTAGACGTGACCGTCGTGGCGCGTCTGGGCGAGCCGTTTACCGTGACGCTCACCTGCTGCGACGACCCCACGCTCGCTGCCGCTGCGACCGGCTTTACCGTCGAGGCCGCCAAGACCCGCGCCGTCGAAGCGTCCGATCTGGTTGAGCATGTAGGCCGCATGGGCTCCTCGCCCTTTGAGGCCGCGAGCTTTGACGTTTCGCTCGACGCCGGCTGCGGTATGGGCTTCTCCGCCGTGCACAAGGTGCGCGCCGCCGCCTGTAAAGCATTGGAGGAGGCCATTCTGGCGCCGTACGAGGAGCGCGCGAAAACGCTTGAGTTGCCGGTACTCGACAAATGTACGCACGCCATGCCCGAGCATTACCGCGACGAGCCGCATATCTGCGCCACCGTCACCACGCTCGAAGCCGCCGAGGCAGCTCGCGCCGAGGGCGCCGCGCGCATCTATATGACCACCGACGCGCTCGAGACTGTCGGACTCTCCCCTGCCGATGCATTTGAGCAGGGTATCGTGCCCGTACTCGACGAGGTCTGCCGCACCGTCGACCACGAGCGCGTCGATCCCTGGATCAATGCCGGAGCCACCGTCGCCGTCGGCAATATCTCCGAGCTCGCCGTAGCCGCGCATGCCGGCGCCACGGCCGAGATTCGCTCTTGCCTGCCGGTGCACAACACGCCCTGCATGGAGGCGCTTGCCGAGCGCGGAGCCGGTGCGTTTTGGCTCTCGCCCGAGATCACGCTCGACGAGATTGTCTCGCTCGGCGCCACCGCGCCCGCGGCTCTGGGCATCACCGTCTTTGGCCGCCCGCGCGTCATGACGAGCGAGCATTGCATTCTGCAGGTTGCCAACGGCTGCATCCACGATTGTGCCAACTGCCGCCTGCGTGCCCGCAAGCTCTCGCTCAAGAATATCGACGGCAAGGTCATGCCCGTCCGCACCGACACTCACGGCCGCTCTCGCCTGTACGATGCCTACCCCATCGACCTCACGCCGCAGGTTGCTCAGCTGCTCGATGCCGGCGTGCGTCGTCTCATGGTGGACGGAACGCTGCTCGAGGCGGATGAGGTGGGCCGTGCCGTCGCCCGCGTCCGTCGTGCCGTCGAAGCAGCGCAGGCCGGCCGCAAGCCCGCCGCCCGCCTGCGCGGGGCGACCTCGGGCTGCATGTTTGTGGGAATCAGCTAACCGAAAGGCTTACACGTGAACGAAGAACCTCAAGTCCTTTACTGCGACGCCTGGCTCATGGCCATCGACAAGCCCGCCGGCATGATCGTCCACGGCGACGGCACCGGCGAGCGCACGCTCACCGACTACGCCAGCGACCTGCTGCTGGCGATGGGTGACTGCTTTGCCGCGACCGACATGCAGCCGCTCAACCGCCTGGACCGCAACACCACCGGCGTGGTGTTGTTTTCGCTCGACAAACAGACGCAGCCCGCCTTTGACCAGATGGTGATCGACCACGCCTTCGAAAAGCACTATCTGGCGCTGGCCGAGGGCAAGATCGACTGGAACGAGAAGCTCATCGACAAGCCCATCGCCCGCGACCGTCACGACAGCCGAAAGATGCGCGTCGGCGCCAGCGGCAAGCCGTCTCAAACTCGCGTGAAGGTGCTCAAACGTCTTAAGAGCCGTCGTGGCCTGCCCGCGCGCTCGTATATCGATGTCGAGTTGCTCACCGGCCGCAAGCACCAAATCCGTGTGCACCTGGCAAGCGAGCATCATCCCCTGGTTGGCGACGACCTGTACGGAACGCCGCGCCCCTGCGGCCTGATGCTCCACGCCCACAGCGTGTCCTTCACGCATCCCGTAACCGGCGAGCACATCCACATCGAAGCCCCCTGCCCCTGGGAGCCCTAAACCACCACAATGGGGACAGGCACCTTTGTGGTGGTTTTGCCGCAATGGTTCAACCGCGGTCCCAAAACGTCTCGATCTGTAACAGTTAGAACCCATTTTCCGGTCTATCTGTTACAGATCGAGACATTCAAATCCCCCTTAAGGGAAAATCTCAATCTGTAACAGTAGCTCGGCAAAATCAGTCCCAGATGTTACAGATTGAGACAAAGGGACGGCGCGGTTCGGAAGTATCTCAATCTGTAACACCTAGCCCACTTTTAACGGTCCAGTTGTTACAGACTTAGACAAACCGGCAGACAACGAAAGCGGCAACGCCCGTGATGGACGTTGCCGCTTTTCTATTGAGAAAACTACTCGGTTTTCGTTACTAACCACCACAATGGGGACAGGCACCTTCGTGGTGGTTTTGGCCTTGTCTCGCTGTTAGACAGTGATGACGTTGTCCATTGCCCGGTACTTGGCGGGGACCTCGCCTGCGGTAATAATCGTTGCGTCGCGGAAGTCCGCGAACTTGACGGGCGCCACCATGCCAAATTTACTGGCGTCCGAGATTACGAAGCGTTTGGCGGTATGGCGCATCGAGATACGCTTGACCTGTGCTTCCTCGATATCGGGCGCCGTGAAGCCCTGCTCGGCGGCAATGCCGTTAGAGCCCCAAAAGCCACAGTTGAAGTTGTAGCGGTCTAAGGTTGCCAAGGCATCGGGGCCAACGAGCGCCTCGGTCTCGGGTTTGAGCTCGCCGCCCAACACCACGGTACGCATGCCGCGCAAAGCAAGGTGCTGAGCATGGAGCACGGAATCGGTCACATAGGTGACATCTTCAAGGTGTGGAAGATGCTCGATGAGCCTGAGCGTCGTCGAGCCCGAGTCGATGTATACAAAGCTCTCGGGCTCCACAAGCGCCGCCGCACGGGCGCAGATACGCTCCTTGTCGTCGTTATGGAGGTCGCTGCGCTCATTAAGCGTTAGGTCGCGCGTCACGTGCGCGCGCTCAAGACTCGTCGCTCCACCGTGGACCTTGGCGATGCGATGAGCTCGGTCGAGCGTCTGCAGGTCGCGCCGAATGGTAGACGCCGTCACGCCCAGGGCTTCGGCAAGCTCCGGCACGGTAACCGAGCCGGCCTGCTGCACCATCGACACGATCGCGTTGAGCCTATCTTCCGCAAGCATCGCTTACTCCTCCTCGGGGTACACAACTCCCCAGTCGGCGCGGAGCTTGGTCATAAGCTCCATAACATCAGAAGCATAATCCAGCAGCTCGCGCTTGGAGTCGTCGCCGGCAACGGCCTTCTCCAGGTCGGCCATCTCATAGCACAGGGCGTAAGCCTCGGTGCCGGCGTGGACCTCCTCGCGGTGGCCGTCCGCAGTCCACACGATGGTCGCGTGATCGGCACGCGGATATTCATTGACCTCGATGTAGCACTTGTCGAAGCTGATGACCGAGCGCTTGGGCTGCTTGGAGTGGAGCGTAAGGCTCACGACGCCCAGCTGCTGCTCGGCATTTCGGCAGACGATGCCACCCGCGACGTCAACGCCAGTCTCGCAGGTGTTGCCCAGCGAAACGACCTCAGCGGGCTGGCTTGCCATAAAGAGGCGCATGACGGACAGGGCATAGACGCCAATATCGAGCATGGCACCGCCAGCAAGGTTGCGATTGAAAAAGCGGTTGGTCAGGTCGCCGTACTCCTTGTAGCTGCCAAAGTTGAGCTGGGCGAGGTTCATGCGTCCAAAGTCGCCGGCATCCATGCGGCGGCGCAGCTCCTGATACAAGGGCATGTGGAGCACCGTGGTGGCATCCATAAGGACCACGTTGTGCTCGTCGGCGATGGCACGGGCCTCGTCGAGCTCGGCAGAGTTGAGGGTAATGGCCTTCTCGCAGAGTACGTGCTTACCAGCTGCCAGAGCGGCTCGCAGGTAGGTGATATGCGTGTTGTGCGGCGTGGTGATATAGACTGCGTCAATGTTAGGATCGGCGTAGAGGTCCTCGACCGTTTCATAGACCTTCTCGATGCCATATTGCTCGGCAAAAGCCTGAGCCTTGGACAGAGTGCGGTTGGCAACGCCCGCAAGCTTGCGGCCGGCAAGAGCGAGAGACTGGGCCATCTGGTTGGCGATAACGCCGCACCCGATCACAGCCCAACGAAGCTCGGGAGCCGTAAAAATATCGTTGGGGAACGGCTGATCCTGGACCGAGGCAAACGCCGCCTTTGCGGCTGCCTCGGCGTCGAGCGGAGCCTGTTTGGAATCTGCCATGATGTGCCTCCTGAGTTATCGGAAGTCCTTTATTTCTAACAACCCTATATTCGCACAATTGCGCGCGTATCTGCTCGTGTTTGCGTGTTTATTTGCTTATCAGTCTTTATTTAGCCATAGTTGGCAGATGTTTGTGCAGTTATGCGCATTATCGCGCAAGGCTATGCGCATAAATGCGCATGCAACGATCCTTGTGAAACATAAAGGGGCAGAGCACCATAGCCATAAAAGACAGAGTAGGCCGTATTACTCCACCCCTCTGGGGGCATCAGACATCAAAGGACCGTCCCAAACTGTCGGCACATTGAGACTGTCCCCCCAACGACTGGTCATTTAAGTCTGTCCCCAATGAATGCAACGGCCACTCATTTAAGTCTGTCCCCAATGAATGCAACGGCAACTCATTTAAGTCTGTCCCCAATGAGTGGGGATAGAAAAAGGCCCGGGTGCCGTGGGGCATCCGGGCCTTTGCTAGCAACTTGATGTTGCGGGCAGCTTAGAACTTGTGGCCGCACTTCTTGCAGACGCGCAGCTTGTTCTTGCCGTCCTTCTCGTGACCGACGCGGGTAACCTTACCGCACTCGGGGCAGACGAGATTGACGTTGGAGGCGTCGATGGGAGCCTCCTGCGAAACGATGCCGCCCTGCTGGTTGGCAGCGTTGGGCTTGACGGCCTTCTTGACGACCGAAACGCCCTCGACAACGACCTTGTTCTCGGCGGGGAGAGCACGCAGGACAACGCCCTGCTTGCCGCGATCCTTACCAGAGAGAACCTGGACCTTATCGCCCTTCTTGATATACATATATCTCCCCTAACTACAGGGTCTCGGGAGCGAGCGAGACGATCTTCATGTACTTCTTGTCACGAAGCTCGCGAGCGACGGGCCCGAAGATACGGGTGCCGACGGGCGAACCATCGTTGTTGATGACAACGCAGGCGTTCTCATCAAAGCGAATGTAGGAGCCATCCTTGCGGCGGATCTCCTTAACGGTGCGAACGACGACGCAACGGACAACGTCCTTCTTCTTGACGTTGGCGCCAGGGGTAGCCTCCTGGACAGCACCGATGAACACATCGCCGATGCCTGCATAACGACGCTTGGAACCGCCAAGCACCTTGATGCAGCGAATCTTGCGAGCGCCGGAGTTGTCGGCGACGTTCAGCATGGTTTGCATCTGAATCATGGTAGATGTTCCTCCGAACTAAGAACCGAAGAGAGGTGCGCAGCCTTTATACGGCCCGTGGTATGCAAGCCAGGCATACGCACATCTTCGGAAACGTACAAGTCGTAAGAGCGACTGCTTATTTAGCGCGCTCGACGACCTCGATGAGGCGCCAACGCTTCATCTTGGACATAGGACGGGTCTCCATAACGCGGACGGTATCGCCCACGCCAGCCGTGCACTCCTCGTCGTGAGCGTGCAGCTTCTTGGAGCTGGTCATCATCTTGCCGTACTTGGGGTGACGCTTGCGCTCGGTGATGGTGACAACAATGGTCTTGGCACCGGAGACGGAGGTAACGACACCCGTACGGACCTTACGCGAGTTACGCGAATCAGTCATGTTCTCTCCTTAGGTCCTACTCGGCGACAGCGGACTTCTCCGCTGCGATCTCGCGGGCGCGCTGCTCCGTGAGGACGCGAGCGATGTCCTTCTTCACGGTGTTGACGCGAGCGGTGTTGTCCAGCTGGCTGGTGGCCATCTGGAAACGAAGGTTAAAGAGCTCGGCGCGCATTTCCTTCAGCTTCTCAACGAGCTGAGCGTCCGAGAGCTCACGAATCTCTGCGGGCTTCATTAGTTCTCCTCCTTGGCGGCGGCGGCGTCCTCAGCAGCCCACTTGGCCTCGAGAGCGGCCTCCTCAGCCATCTCCTTCTCGATGCGCTGCTCAGCGTTCTTAGCAGCAACAATCTTGGTCTTGATGGGGAGCTTGTGCTGCGCAAGACGCAGAGCCTCGCGAGCGACCTCCTCGGGAACACCCTTGACCTCGAACATGATGCGGCCGGGCTTGACGACGGCCACCCACTCCTCGGGGTTACCCTTACCAGAACCCATGCGAGTCTCGGCAGGCTTCTTGGTGATGGGCTTATCGGGGAAGATCGTGATGTAGACACGACCGCCACGCTTCATGTAGCGGGTCATGGCAATACGAGCGGCCTCGATCTGACGGTTGGTGATCCAATGGGCCTCGAGAGCCTGGATACCAAACTCGCCGAAATGCAGCTCGGTATTACCCTTGGCCTGGCCCTTCATGGAGCCACGCTGCACCTTGCGGTGAAGAATACGCTTAGGGGCAAGCACTACTGACCCCTCCTCTCGGAGTTACGACGACGAGGACGGGAAGAGCCCTCGAGTGCAGGGTTGGGAACAGGCTGGCCCGGGAGCTTCTCGCCCAGGTAGATCCAGACCTTCACGCCGCAAGCGCCCATGGTGGTGCTGGCGACAGCCGTGCCATAGTCGATCTTGGCACGGAGGGTGTGCAGAGGCACGCGACCCTCACGGTACCACTCACGACGGCCCATCTCGGCACCGCCGAGACGACCGGAGCACTGGATACGGATGCCCTTGGCGCCGGCCTTGCGGGCGGACTGGACAGCCTTGCGCATAGCGCGACGGAAGGCAACGCGGCCCTCGAGCTGCTCAGCGATAGACTGAGCAACGAGGTTGGCGTCGAGCTCGGGGCGCTTGATCTCGACAACGTCGACGGAGAGCTGGCCCTTGGAGACGCCAGCGACCTTCTCGAGCTCAGTGCGGAGGGTATCGATCTCGGCACCCTTCTTACCGATGACAACGCCGGGGCGAGCGGTGAGGATGATGACCTTCACCTTGTCGCCAGCGCGCTCGATCTCGACGCGGGAGACAGCTGCGCGGGAAAGACGCTTCTCGAGGTACTTGCGAATCTCGAGATCGTTACCGAGGGTCTTAGCGTAATCCTTCTCTGCGAACCAGCGGGAGCGCCAGTTCTCGGTGATGCCAAGACGGAAGCCGGTGGGGTAGACTTTCTGACCCATACAGCTTTACGCCTCCTTTCGAGGAGCAACGACGACGGTGATGTGGGAAGTACGCTTCAGAATGCGAGAAGCGGAACCCTTGGCGCGGGGACGGATGCGCTTAAGCGTCGGACCCTCGTCAACATAGGCAGCGGCGACAACCAGGTTGTCGGCACGCAGACCGTTGTTGTTCTCGGCGTTCGCAACGGCGGAACGGAGAACCTTCTCGACATCCACGGCGACGGCGCGGTCGCAGAAGTGGAGGATGTCGAAGGCCTGAGCGACAGGCTTGCGGCGGATCAGATCGACCACCAGGCGGGCCTTGCTGGGGGAAACACGCACGTACTTAGCGACGGCGCGAACCTCGGTGGCCTCAGTTTCAATAGACTTAGTTGCCATTTACGGTTAACCCCCTATTTGGCCTTGTGGCCACGGAACGTACGAGTCGGCGCGAACTCGCCGAGCTTGTGACCAACCATGGACTCGGTAACATACACGGGCACATGCTTGCGGCCGTCGTGGACGGCGATGGTGTGACCAACCATCTCGGGGAAGATGGTGGACGCGCGGGACCAGGTCTTCACGACGTCCTTCTTGCCAGCCTCGTTCATCGCGGTGATACGCGAGAGAAGGCGAGTCTCCACGAACGGGCCCTTTTTGAGACTTCTGCTCATAAGTGCTTTCTCCTAAAACTCGGTATCCGAAATTACTTCTTACGGCGACGAATGATGTGCTGGTTCGAGACCTTCTTCTTCTTGCGCGTACGAAGGCCCTTCGTCGGCTTACCCCAGGGGGTAACGGAGGGACGACCAGAGGTGTGGTTCTTGCCCTCGCCACCGCCGTGCGGGTGGTCGACAGGGTTCATGACGGTACCGCGGACGGTCGGGCGCACGTTCATGTGACGCTTACGGCCGGCCTTGCCGATGACGATGTTGGAGTGATCGGCGTTGCCGACCTCACCGACGGTGGCGCGGCAGGTAACGAGGATGCGGCGCATCTCGGAGGAAGGCATACGGACGATGGCGTACTTGCCCTCCTTACCCATCAGCTGGCAGGAGTTACCGGCGGAACGGGCGATAGCGGCGCCCTTGCCCGGCTGGAACTCGACGGCGTGGATGAGCGTACCGACGGGGATGTCGGCGAGGGGCAGAGCGTTGCCCGGCTTGATGTCGGCGTCAGAACCGGACATGATGGTCTGACCGACCTCGAGGCCCTTGGGGGCCAGGATGTAGCGCTTCTCACCGTCAGCGTAGTGCAGCAGAGCGATGCGAGCGGAACGGTTCGGATCGTACTCGATCGTGGCAACCTTGGCGGGCACGCCGTCCTTGTTGCGCTTGAAGTCGATCACGCGGTAACGACGCTTCACGCCGCCGCCCTGGTGGCGGGTGGTGATGCGGCCGTTGTTGTTACGACCGGCCTTCTTGGGCAGGGGCTCGAGAAGAGACTTCTCGGGCTTGGTGCAGGTGATCTCGGAGAAGTCGGAGATCGTCTGCCAACGCCTACCAGCGGAGGTCGGCTTAAGGTGCTTTACAGCCATTACAATCCCTTTCAATAGGAATCCGTTAGCCATCGCAGACAGGGATTCGAGGTTCTGCCTCGGGTGCGATGACACCGGACGTATACACGGTTCCGGGCGTGTCCATTTTATACGCCCAAAACCTTGAGCTCCCGCCTCCCCTATTTGGGAGGCATGAGCTCACTCAACAGCAGCGAGTCTTAGGCCTGGTTGCCAAAGACCTCGATGGTGTCGCCCTCGGCCAGCGTGACGATGGCCTTCTTCCAAGAACGGGTCTTGCCGGCGACATAGCGCACGCGCTTGGTCTTGGGCTTGACCGTCAGGGTGTTCACGCGAACGACCTTGACGCCGAAGATCTCCTCGACAGCGTCCTTGATCTGATACTTGTTAGCATCCTTGGCGACCTCGAACGTGTACTTGTTCAGCTCCATGCCGGAGAAGGAACGCTCGGACACGATCGGACGGATGATGATCTCGTGGGCGGTCATTTATGCAAGCACCTCCCCGAAGTGAGCGGCGATGTCGGCGGGCATCAGCACAGCGTTATTGTTGACGAGATCGTAGGTGTTGGCCTCGTCAGCGGTGATGATGAACGTCTTGGGAATGTTGCGGAACGACAGGTAGGCGTTGACGTCCTCATCGCGAACGATGATGGTCAGACGCTTGCCCTCAAGACCGAGAGCCTTGAGCATGGCGACGGCAGCCTTGGTGGAAGGCTTCTCGAAGCCGTAGTCGTCGACGAGCACGAGCTCGCCATCGGCCAGCTTGGCGGACAGCGCGGAGCGCATAGCCAGCTTGACCTCCTTGTTGTTCATACGCTTAGCGTAGGAACGGGGCTTGGGGGCGAAGACAACGCCACCGTGACGCCACTGGGCAGCACGGATGGAACCCTGGCGGGCACGGCCGGTGCCCTTCTGACGCCAAGGCTTCTTGCCGCCACCGGAAACCTCAGAGCGACCCTTAGCAGACTGGGTGCCCTGACGCCAAGAGGCCATCTGGCACTTGACGATGTGGTGCATAACGTGGATGTTCGGCTCGATGCCGTACACCTCAGCGGCGAGCTCGGCCTCGGCGACCTTCTTGCCCTCGCTGTTCTTTACTTCAAACTTTGCCATTTAAGTGTTCTCCTTGGTATGACGCTGGGCTAAATGGGCTGGGCCCTTAGGCCATACGGATGGCGACGAGACCATTCTTGGCACCCGGGACAGCGCCCTTGACCAAGATGAGGTTCTGCTCGGCATCGATGCGGACAACGGAAAGGTTCTTGACGGTAACGCGCTCGTTACCCATGTGACCGGCCATCTTGACGCCCTTGAGGACGCGCGCAGGATAGGCGCACTGACCGATAGAACCGGGGTGACGCTGGAAGTGAGAACCATGCGTCATAGGACCGCGGCGCTGACCCCAGCGCTTGATGCGACCCTGGAAGCCCTTACCCTTGGAGGTACCGATGACGTCGACCTTCTCGACATCAGCGAAATCAGCGACGGTAACGACCTCGCCGACCTTGTGCTCCTCGCCGTTCTCGACGCGGACCTCACGAAGGAAGCGGACAGGCTCGACGCCAGCCTTAGCGAAGTGACCAGCCATGGGCTTGTTCACGTTCTTGGCCTTGATGTCGCCGAAACCGATCTGGACGGCGTCATAGCCGTCGGTTGCCTGAGTTTTAACCTGCGAGACAGCGCAGGGGCCAGCCTGGATGACCGTGACGGGAACGACGTTATCGTCCTCGTCCCAAACCTGGGTCATGCCAATCTTGCGGCCGAGAATCATGCTGATCAAGATATGATCCCAACTCTCGCGTGGTCTTGGGACAATGCGTACACCACCGAGCGTACGCCCCTAGAGGACCACTACTTACACGACGTGCTCCCCAGCCTTGTATTTCGCCCGGACTACCTGACAACCCTATTAAGCAGGCATTTTGTCCAGCCAGAATACTCCCCTGGTTACACACAGCTGTTTAGTATACACGGCTGCGGGCGTATCCATCGAGATTCATATTTCACTCACATTGTTTACGCAGGTAAAGTGCGTGGCACGTTCCCAGTGTGCGGCGGAGGGGGCGGGCCTGAGACATATTAAGGTTGCTGCTCTACAGTCCTGCTCACGACGGAGAGCACATTAAGTGCTCTCCTGTTCGTGCGGAACTCGCGACAACCTTAATATGTCTCAGGCCCGCCCCCTCCGCCGCACACTGGGAACGCCACGGTGATGTCTGCTTAACTCTGCTCGCTCAGCTAATTACTTTGTTGGGGATCCACTATTTGCTGGAGGGTGAACTTGCGTTGCATTGACTCGCCTTCTGCTTGTGGCTTTGCCTCATCAAAATCGAAGATCATGATGGCGCAGTTGGGGAGTTTTGTTGGGAGCCCGAAGCCCTCTGGGGCTGCAGCCTTGATGAATTGGCGGCTGGCGCTGCCGTGGCTTACTGCTAGGAGGGTTTCGATGCCCTCGGCGCCCATGATATTGGTGAGGGTGTCTACCATGCGCTCTTGCAGTGCCTGGCTTTCTTCTCCTCCGAATGGGATTAAGTCCTCGCCTGGATCCCAGACGTCGGTGGGCAGGGCGTCGTGGGGGCCTTCTTCGAAGGTGCCGTAGCTGCGCTCGATAATGCCTTCACAGGGCTCGACTGCTGCGTCCGGGCCGAGGAGCTCGCATGCGACGAGACTTGCCGTGTCCATGGCTCGGCCCAAAGGTGATGAGACCACTTTGTCGGGGACGACGCCGTGGGCTTTGAGCCATGCGGCTGCCATCCCGGCTTGCTGACGGCCTAAGTCGGTGAGCGGTGAATCGCAGCGGCCCTGGACCAGCTTTTTGACGTTGAACTCCGTCTGACCGTGGCGGAGTAGATACAGCTTCTTCATGCTCTCCCCTTCTGCATAACCTGCTTTGCCGGCATAGCCTTACTCGTGGGTATGCCCTACGTAGTCTTCGTCGATCGTAATCTTGGCAATCGACTTGGGATATTCCGATTCGACCCGTTGTGTCAGCGCGTGCTTTACGTCTTCGGCACTCATCTGCAGATCCGAGGGACGCACGCAGTCAAAGATCACGTTGGTGTGCGTAGGACCCGGCACGCAGCGCAGGTCATGAATCGAGAGGCGGCTATCGATCTCCTGGGCCATGGCGTGAATGCGCAAGCGCATGCTCGCCAGCTTGGGGTCATCGGTCACGATGGGATCGTAGTGAAGCGTAACGATCATGCCGTCTTCGTCCCTAAACGACTGCTCGATGTTATCGAGCGTGTCGTGACTTTCCAACGGGCTGTCCTCGGCCGCCATCTCGGCATGCGCACTTGCAAACTTCCTGCCCGGGCCGTAGTCGTGAACCATCAAATCGTGAACGCCCAAAACGCCGGGATAGCTCATGATCTTGTCTCGAATGTGCTTGACCAGCTTAGGATCGGGCGACTGGCCCAAAAGCGGGCTCACCGTATCCTGGATGAGCTCAAAACCGCTCCAGCCAATATAGGCGCCAACGGCAAGGCCGACCCATGCGTCAAGATTGATGTGCGTCACCTGCGAAACAATTGCGCACGCCAACACGGCGCCTGTGGCAAGGACATCGTTCTTGGAATCCTGCGCGGTCGCATGCAGCGTCTCGGACTCAATGCGATCGCCGAGCTTTTGGTTGAGGGCCGCCATCCACAGCTTTACAACCATCGAAAGTGCCAGGACTGCCACCAGGGCAAGCGAGAACTCGACAGGCTCCGGGTTGACAATACGCTCCACCGAGGACTTCACCAGTTCGATGCCAATAAGCAGCACGAGCGCCGCCACGACCAAACCCGAGAGATACTCGTAGCGACCGTGGCCGTAAGGATGCTCGGGGTCGGCCGGCTTGCTCGCCAGCTTAAAGCCCAGCACGCTCACGATATTCGAGCTGGCATCGGACAGGTTGTTCATGGCATCCGCCACAATCGAAACCGATCCCGACAGCACGCCAATTACGCCCTTCGCAGCGCATAGTGCCACATTGGCGAGAATACACACCACGCCCGTCAACGTGCCCACGCGCGCACGGTCGCCCTGCGCACGCTTAACAATCCACTCGACCATCTACATCCGCCCCCACGGTACTACCTATATATCTATTGCTCAAACGGATTGTAGTGTAGCCACTTTGTCCCCCAGATACAAAAAAGGCCGCAACCCACACGGGCCACGGCCTTGGAATATGGCAAAGGAATCGTCCTTGTGTCGCACAGGTTTACGCGCTTACTTCGGCCACGCTCTTCGAGGTTTCGGGTGAATCGGCTCCGTCCCCCGTCGTCTGTCCCTTCGCCGGCACCACGCCAAAGCAGTAGCTCAGCGCCGCAGACACCGCAAATGCCACACCGCCGGCAGCGCAGCACCACAGCAGGTTCGAGATGCCGCCCGTGGCAAAGCCAATGACCATAAGGACATTCGTCATGCCGATGGTATAGGCCGTAACGTGGCCCACGGCCGCAACAAGGCCTCCGACGGCGCCGCCAATGGCCATGCACGTCAGGCACCTGCCATATTTAAAGCCGCAACCGTACAGCGCCGGCTCGCTTACGCCGCCAAGAACACCCGAGATTGAGTAGCCCAGCATGAGCGCCTTCTCGTCCTTATCCGCAACGCGGAGCGACGCGCCAAAAGGCATGCCCCAAACGGCGAACGTCGCCATCGTCGCGGCAATCAGGATGCACGAATCCGTTCCCACACTCATAAACTGCGCGTACGCAAGCGATAGAACGACGTTGCTGACGCCCGCTATCTTTAGGAACTCCCAGCCCGCGGCAAGCCCCATGAGCGTGAGCAGCGACACGATGCCACCGGAATTGCCAAGCATAAACATAAGCTGGCCCAACAGCATGCCCAGATAGCTGCCCGCCGGTGCCGTAATACACAGCGAAACCGGAACCATGACGAGCATGGTCGCAAACGGAACAAACGAAAACGCCACGGCCTTAGGGATAACGCGCTTAAAGAAACACTCCACTCGCCATAGCACGGGCATCGAAATGAGAACCGGAATAACAGTCGTCGTGTAATCGTTGACCGGCGCAGGAAGCAGACCATACACGGAAGTCATCGATGCCCCCGTCGTCGATGCGGCATCGACAAGCTTGAGTAAATCGGGTGCAATCAATACGCCGCCCAGCATCATGCCCAGCTGCTCCGAGCAACCGAGCTGGCGGGCGGCCGCCCAACCAAGATAAATGGGCAAAAAGTAGTAGCCGGCGTTATAGAGCCAACTGTAGAACAGGCGATAGATATCGGAATCGGCAGACCACAGGCCCAGCATGCCTTCGCCCATAATGACAGCGACGGTGCGGAACAACGCCGCGCAGACAATAAACGGCAGCGCCGACATCATGCTTTTGGACAGATAGTCCACCACGGCCATGGCGTTTGATGAAACCGACGTTGTAAACGAGGTGTTAGAAACTTGTAGCATGGAACGCCTTTCCCAATATGACATGCGGGCTGTCCCTTTGTCACATCGTGCGGTATCGACCGATTGCGCGGTACTTTTCGTAGCGGAGGTTTGTGAGGGTCGCGTCGTCGAGCTGCCCAAGCGTATCGAAGGCATCAAATGCCGAGGACATGACGGCACCGGCGATCTCCTCATGCGACAGGCCCTTATCGTCAACAATGCCGTCGATGATGCCGAGCGCCAGCAGATCGGGGGCCGTGAGCTTAAGCGCCTCGGCGGCCTCATCCGCACGCTCGGTATCCTTCCACAGGATCGACGCACAGGCCTCGGGGCTCACGACTGAATAGGCCGAGCTCGAGAGCATCAGGATGCGGTCGGCCACGGACAGCGCCAGCGCGCCACCAGAGCCGCCCTCGCCTGTCACCACCGAGACAATCGGTGTCTTAAGGCCGCTCATCTCCATGAGATTCTGAGCAATCGCCTCGCCCTGGCCGCGCTCCTCGGCACCGATGCCGCAAAACGCGCCCGAAGTATCGACCAGGCACAGAACCGGTCGACCAAACTTTTCGGCCTGGCGCATAAGGCGACGCGCTTTGCGGTAGCCCTCGGGATGTGCCATGCCAAAGTTGCGACGCATGCGCTCTTTGGTCGTGGTGCCGCGCTCGATGGCGATGACCGTTACGGGGCGCCCGTCTTTCCAGCCAATGCCAGCCACCACAGCGGCGTCGTCGCCAAAGTAGCGGTCGCCGTGCAGCTCCACAAATCCATCCAGGCCCAGCGAGATCATCTCGCCTGCCGTGGCGCGATCTGCCGAGCGGGTCTGCTTGACAATCTCGAGCGCGGTTTTTGGTGCGGCCGAGCGCTTGAACAAATGTCCCAGCTTTTTGCCGCGGCGGCCCGTATGCACAATCTCGTGCGGTGCCCCCAGGCCGGGCGCGTGCCCTTCGTGCAGCGCCAGCAGCTCGCCTACCGTGAGCGCAACCTCGCCACGCGGTACAACGGCATCGCAAAAGCCGTGCTCCAGCAAAAACTCGGAGCGCTGGAATCCCTTGGGCAGGCGCTTGTGCATGTTCTGCTCGATCACGCGCGGGCCGGCAAATGCCGTCAGGGCATCGGGCTCGGCCAGGATAATATCGCCCTCCATGGCAAAGCTCGCGGTTACGCCTCCGGTCGTGGGGTCAGTGAGCACCGTGATATACAGGCCGCCCGCCTCGCTATGGCGCCTAACCGCCGCAGAGATTTTGGCCATCTGCATGAGCGAGGTCACGCCCTCCTGCATGCGGGCGCCACCCGATACGGTAAAGCCAACGACCGGCAGTCCCAGCTCGGTCGCACGCTCAAATGTGCGGCAGATCTTCTCGCCCACCACGGAACCCATCGAGCCCATCATAAAGTTGGCGTCCATAAAGAAGAGCGCCGTATCGCAACCGCAGATTTTGCCCTTGCCGCACACAACGGCATCGCGCTCGCCCGAACGTTCGCTCACGCTCTTGAGCTTGTCGGCATAGCCGGGAAACGAAAGGAAGTCCTCCGGCGCCAGACTGGCATCCCATTCCTCAAACGTGCCCTCGTCAATCGTCATGCGCATGCGGTCGCGCCCGCTCACGCGAAAGTGTTTGCCGCAACGAGGGCAGACCTCGAGGTTGTCGTGCAGGCGCGCCTCATCGATCACACGGCGGCACTCCGGGCACTTGATAAACACGTGGCGCGCGGGAAACTCGGCGCACGACTCGGTCATCGGTCCCTCGAGGACGTTGACCGTCTTCGCTTTTCTATTCATCAGCATAGAGATGCCCCATCAGATCGGTGTGATACATGCCCGACAAGAACTCGTCGTTTGCCAGCACGTCGAGCTGAAGCTCGCTGTTTTCGCTCACGCCCTCAATCACGAGCTCGCCCAGGGCCGAGCGCATCTTGCGAATGGCGCCGTCACGCGTGGGCGCACACACGATGAGCTTGCCGAGCATGGAGTCGTAGTACGGCGGAACTTTCGCACCGGCAAACATGGCGGAATCCCAGCGCACGCGCGGACCACCCGGCACACGCAACGCGGTGACCGTTCCGCATGACGGCAGAAAGTCCGGCGTTTCGGCATTGATGCGGCACTCCATGGCGTGGTTGCGGACCGGCATGTCCTCCTGCTCAAAGGGCAGAGGCTGGCCGGCTGCCACGCGCAGCTGCCACTTGACCAAGTCGGTATCGGTCACAAACTCCGTAACCGGATGTTCCACCTGCAAGCGCGTGTTCATTTCCATAAAGTAGAAATTACCGTCGTCCGAATACAGGAACTCGATGGTACCGGCTCCTTCGTAGCCGACGGCACGAGCCAGGTCACGCGCTGCCTTGTGCATGCGAGCACGAATGTCGTCGTGTCCGTCGAGGCACGGCGCGGGGCTCTCCTCGATTAGCTTTTGGTTGCGCCGCTGCACCGAGCACTCGCGCTCGCCGAGCGAAAACACATGGCCCTGCTTATCGGCCATAATCTGTACCTCAACGTGATGCGCCGGCGCGACGAACTTCTCCATGTAGCACTCGCCGTCGCCAAAAACGGCCTCGCCCTCGGCGCGTGCTTCAATAAAGGCCTTTGCCGCATCTTCCGCGCGCTCGACCTTACGAATACCGCGACCGCCGCCGCCCGCACGCGCCTTAATAAGCACGGGGCAGCCAATGCGCTCAGCCTCGGCCGTTGCCTCCTCGGGACTTTTGAGCAAATCGCAGCCCGGCACGATGGGCACGCCCGCCGCGGCAGCCGTTCGACGTGCGGCGTCCTTGTCGCCCATGCTGTCGATCACCTTGGCCGAAGGACCAACAAACGCCAGGCCATACTTGTCGCAGTCGCGCACGAAGCTCGCCTTCTCGGAGAAAAAGCCATAGCCGGGATGAATTGCCTTAGCTCCCGACTTTACGGCACAGGTGAGCACAGCATCGTCGTTGAGGTAGCTCTCGGCAAGACGCGGACCGCCGATGCAATACGCCTCGTCGGCAAGCTGCACGTGCAGCGCGTCCGCATCGGCCGTGGAATAAACGGCGACGGTCTTGATGCCCATATCGCGGCACGCGCGGATAACACGGACCGCGACTTCGCCGCGGTTGGCGATGAGCACTTTGTCGAACATGAAGCCTTCCTTAACTTTCGTGCATGAGTGCAAAAGACATATCGGCGCGGCAGCAAACCTCACCGTTGACGCTCGCAGTACCCGTCGCAAAGCGGAACGGCCCGCGCGCACGCGTGATGGTGCACACCAGATCAACCGTGTCGCCCGGGCGCACCGGACGCTTAAAGCGCACCTTGTCCAGACTCGTGTAGAACGGCGTCGCGCCGCGCGCTTCCTCATCGCCCATCAGCAGCACGCAACAGTTTTGGGCGAGCATCTCGCACTGAATCACGCCGGGGACCACCGGGTTTCCCGGAAAATGCCCCTGCAAAAAGTACTCGTCGCCCGTAATCGTGATCTTGCCGTGGGCCTCGTCGCCCACCAGCTCGGCCTCGTCGAGCAAAAGCATCGGTTCGCGATGCGGCAACAGTTCCTTAAGCTCTTCTTTGTTCATGGATATCACCTATCCGATCCTCATAAGGCAACTGCCAAACTCCACGAGGTCGCCGTCGGCCACGCAGATCTCGAGCACCTCGCCGTCTGCCTCTGCCGTTACCTCGTTGAGAACCTTCATGGCCTCGATGATGCAGAGCGTCTCGCCGGCCTTGACCTTAGAGCCCACGTGCACAAACGGCTCGTCGCCCGGCGCCGGGGCAGCATAGAAAACGCCGACCATGGGAGCGGTCACCTCGGTGCCCTTGGGCTCCGGTGCGGCGGCAGGTGTCTGCGCGGCGGGCTCCGGTGCGGCAGGCGCGACTGTGGGAGCTGCAACTGGAGCGGCCATAGCGCTCGGCATGGGCATGGGCACGGCAACCGGCTGTGCGGCGCTCGCGCGCTCGAGTTCGACCGCGGTGCCATCGGGCTCCTCAACGCGTACGCGCGTGAGGCCGCGGTCCTCCATAACATCGGCTATCTCGGCAAGTCTTTTGGAATCCATGCTCTAGCTCCTCGTATATCTACGCAGCGCGATGGCGGCGTTGTGTCCGCCAAAGCCCAGGTTGGTCGAAAGCGCCCAGGTAAGGTCAGCGCGAATCGCGCGATTGGGCGTGTAGTCAAGATCGCAGGCGGGATCGGGCGTGTGGTAGTTAATGGTCGGCGGCACCACGCCCTGCTCGAGCGCCATGGCGCAGGCCATGACCTCGATGGCGCCCGTGGCACCGATCATGTGGCCGGTCATCGACTTAGTCGACGAGACGTGCGCGGCGCGCGCCGCGTCCTCGCCGAGCGCACGCTTAATGCCCGCCGTCTCGGACGAATCGTTGAGCTTGGTCGATGTGCCGTGGGCATTGATGTAGAGGCCCTCGGAAGGCCTGACGTCGCCCTCGGTCACCGCCAGCGATATCGCGCGGGCAATGCCGGCAGCCTCGGGATCAGGGCTCGTGATGTGATAGGCATCATCGGTGTTGCCGTAGCCCACGACCTCGGCATAAATGTGCGCACCGCGCGCCTGCGCATGTTCCATGCTCTCGAGCACGAGCACGCAGGCGCCCTCGCCCATCACAAAGCCATCGCGGTCTGCATCGAACGGGCGGCAAGCCGTCGCGGGATCAGGGTTGGTGGTCAATGCGCGGCAGGACGTAAAGCCCGCAACGGCATCGGGGATAATTGCGGCCTCGGCGCCGCCCGCGAGGATCGCGTCGGCATAGCCGTGCTTTATGGCGCGGAACGCCTCGCCCACCGCATGGGCCGAGGTTGCGCACGCGGTCACCACGGGCAGGGTCGGGCCCTTTGCCTTGTGGCGGATTGCGATATTGCCCGATGCCATGTTGGGGATCATCATCGCGATCATATAGGGCGATGCGCGGCGGGGCCCACGTTCGGCAATCGTATGGACGTTGTCGACGAGCGTCGTCATGCCGCCCACGCCCGAGCCCACGTAGACGCCCAGGCGCTCGCGATCGATGGCGCCTTCGACATCAAAGCCCGCATCGTGCATGGCTTCGTCCGAAGCCGCCATCGCAAACTGAACGCAGGGGTCGAGATGCTTGGCGTCACGCTTGCCAAAGTACTCGTTGCCGTCAAAGCCCTTGACCTCGGCTGCCACCTTGACGGCAAACGCATCGGTATCGAAGTGCGTGATCGGGCCGATGCCGCACGTGCCAGCACACATTGCCGCCCAGGTGGCAAGCGCGGTGTTGCCGAGCGGCGACACGGCACCGATACCGGTGATTGCAACTCTCTGTTCCATCATGGTCTCCTCATCCAAGCCGTTCTTCGGCCCTGGTTTCTACATCGCCATTCCGCCGTCGACGCGCACGACCTCACCCGTAATGTAGGCAGCCGCATCACTCGCCAGAAAGCGCACTACGCCGGCCACCTCCTCGGGGCGCGCCATACGCTTAAGGGGAATCTGCTCCTCGGTTACCGTACGCACCTTCTCCGAGAGCTTTGCCGTCATATCCGTCTCGACAAACCCGGGGGCAACCGCGTTCACTCGTACGCCGCGGGGCGCAAGCTCGCGCGCCACCGCCTTGGTCAGGCCGATCACGCCCGCCTTGGAGGCAGCGTAGTTGGCTTGCCCGGCATTGCCCATCAGGCCCACGACCGAGCTCATGTTGACGACGCAGCCGCCGCGCTGGCGCATAAAGGTCTTGGTGAGCGCGCGCGTCGTGTTAAACGTTCCTTTAAGATTGACATCGAGCACGCGATCGAAGGCGTCATCGCCCATGCGCATGAGCAGGCCATCGCGGGTGATGCCAGCGTTGTTGACGAGCGCCCAAATGGAGCCAAAGTCGTTGAGGACCGCTTCCACGCACGCGTTGACGGCAGCGGGGTCGGCCACGTCGCATTGATATGAGCGCGCCGTGGCGCCAGCCGCCTCGCAGGCGTCGCACGTCTCGCGCGCCGCATCGACGCTGCCGGCATAGACGACGGCGATATCGCAGCCATCCTCCGCCAGACCGATAGCGCAGGCGCGGCCGATACCCCGCGAGCCGCCCGTGACCAGTGCCACGCGACGTGAGTCGTTGCGCTCGAGCGCGCCATTGTTCAAGTTGCCCATGTCATTCCTTTCGGGTTACAGCCCTGTGGACTATGCGAGCTCGTCGGCAATAGCTGCGACCTGCTCGGCCGTCTCGCACGAATACACACGAACGTCGCTCAGCGTACGCTTGACCAGGCCGGACAGCGTTTTGCCGGGGCCGACCTCAATAAATGTGTCGATGCCTTGATCCTGCAGAGCATGCAGCGTATCGACCCAGCGTACGGCATGGCTCACCTGATTGGCCAAGACATCCGATGCCGTCTGGGGATCCGCCGGATAGGGCGCCGCTGTCATATTTGCCAAAACAGGAATGAGCAACGGGGACGGCGCGTGACCGGCCTCAATATATGCGGCAAGGCCACAGGTCGCCTCGGCCATATAGGGGCTATGAAATGCACCCGACACCGCGACCTTCATGGCGCGGCCGCCAGCCTCTTTTACTAGGACGTCGAGCTCCTGCAGCGCCTCGGGCGCTCCGGCCACAACCGTCTGCTGTGGGCTGTTGTAGTTGACTGGCCAGCAGTCCTCGCCGGCCTGTTTTGCCAGGCCCTCGACTTGCGCCGCATCGAGCTTGATGACGGCGCGCATGCCGCCCGGATGGCGCTCGGCAGCCGCGGCCATCAGCGCCGCGCGCTCGCACACGAGCTCAAAGCCCGCTCGCGTATCGAACGCCCCCGCAAAGGTGAGCGCGGCGACCTCGCCCAGCGAGAATCCCGCACAGGCGGCAGGTACCACGCCGCGCTCACGCAGGGCGGCAGCCGCTGCCAGGTCGTGCACGAACACGCAAGGCTGCGTGTTCTCGGTCTGCGAGAGCTCCTCCTTGGAGGCGCTCCGGCACTGCTCGCTCGTCCCCGGGCGCACCTCATCGGCAATGGCGAACACCTCGGCAGCCGCCGGCGATGTCTCGATCAAGTCGACGCCCATCGCGGGGTGCTGGGCACCCTGGCCGGCAAACAAAAACGCTACGCCACCCATGCGCACGCACCCTTCAGGACGTGCTCGGCGCCATCGACCAGGTCGTCAACGATTTCGCGTGCGCTCTGGCGCTCGTTGACCATGCCGGCAATCTGTCCACACAAAAACGAACCCTCTTCGTAGTTGCCGTCCTTGGCGGCCTTACGCAGCGCACCGGTTCCCATAGCACCGAGCTCCTCGGCACTCGCGCCGGAACCCTCGCTCTTGGCATAGGCGTTGGTGAAGGGGCTCTTGAGGGCGCGCACTGGATGTCCCGTCGAGCGACCGGTCGCACGCGTCGAAGTGTCGTTGGCCTTCAGGACCATCTCTTTGTACTGCTCCGAGACGGTGCACTCGTCTGCGACCAGAAAGCGCGTACCCACTTGCACGCCTTCGGCGCCCAGCATAAAGGCGGCCGCCACGCCGCGGCCGTCGGCAATACCGCCGGCGGCCACAACGGGAATGTCGACCGCATCGACGACCTGCGGCACCAGTGCCATCGTCGAGGTCTCGCCAATATGGCCGCCCGATTCGGTACCCTCGGCAACAACCGCCGTGGCCCCGCGACGCGCCACGAGACGCGCCAGCGCCACCGAGGCAACGACCGGGATGACCTTGATGCCCGCCTCGTTCCACGCCTTCATGTACTTGGCGGGATTGCCGGCGCCCGTCACGACGACCGGCACTCGCTCGTCAATCACGACCTGCGCGACCTCGTCGGCAAACGGGCTCATGAGCATGACGTTGACGCCAAAGGGCTTATCCGTCTTGGCGCGCAGCTCATGAATCTGGTCGCGAAGCCAGTTGGCGTCGGCGTTCATGGCCGCGATGATGCCTAAGCCACCCGCCTCGGACACTGCGGACGCCAGCGAGGCATCGGCAATCCAGGCCATACCGCCCTGGAACACGGGCTTTTCGATGCCGAGCAGATCGCAGAGAGGAGTCTTGAGCATCTCTACTTCTCCAATGCCGCCTCGACCGTATCGGCGAACTCGCCGACCGTCTTGGGGTTCTCCTCGGTATCGAGCTGGATGCCAAACTCGTCCTCGACGGCGACGAGGATCTCGACGGTGCCCAGGCTGTCGAGACCAATCTCCTCGAGCGTGGACTCGGGCTTCATCTCGACATCGTCAAGACCGGCGGTCTCGCGGATAACGTCGCAAACGCGCTCGAAGGTCTTCTGATCTGCCATGGTAGTTCTCCTTTGTTTGTGCCCTAGGGGCGTTTTTTCCTATGTGCAACTACTTCCAACGAAGCAGATAGCCACCTATATCCAGGCCGGCGCCAAATCCAACGAGGGCGATGGTGTCGCCCGCATTCAGTGCGTCGGTGCGTGCCAGACGGTCAAACGCAAAGGGAATGCAGGCGCTCGAAATGTTGCCGGTCTCGCGCAGCGTTCGAACCACGCGCTCATCTGGCACGCCGAGGCGCTTGACCGCCTGACTCAGGATTCGTTCGTTAGCCTGATGGAATACAAAATGGTCGATGTCTTCGACCGAAATGCCCGCATCGCCCGCAAGCTTATGGACCGTGTCGCAGATGGCGTTGACGCCGAACTTGAACACGCGGCGGCCATTCATGGACAGCACGCTCTTGCTATCTGCGGAAGCCTTAAACGGCGAGGTGCCGACCAGACCGGGAACGTGTAACGTCTCGACGTCGGGCGCCGTCGAAAGCTCAACGGCAAGGGGACTGTCTCCCCCAGCCCCAATCACTGCGGCGCCTGCCCCATCGCCAAAGAGCACGCAGGTGGCGCGGTCGGTCCAGTCGAGCGCGCGCGTCATCTGCTCAGCAGCAACGATAAGCACGCGCTCGGCACGACCGCGCTCGATATAGCCCTCGGCGACATCGAGCGCAAACACGAAGCCGGCACAGGCCGCCGAGACATCGAAGGCAGGGCACGCCGCTCCTAGTCGCTCAGCAACGGCACACGCCTCAGCGGGAACAAGGTGGTCACCCGTCGTCGTCGAGCAGACGATCAGATCCAGCTGGCTCGCGTCGATTCCGGACACCTGGAGTGCCCGCTCGCTCGCCGCTACGGCAAGGTCGTCAAGTGACTCGGTGGTACAGACGTGGCGGCTCTTGATACCTGTGCGGGTAAAAATCCACTCATCCGAGGTATCGAGGAACTCAGACAGCTCGTCATTGGAAACACTGCGCTCAGGAAGCGCCGAGCCTGTTCCAAGAATCGTGAAACCCATCACTAGCCTCCTTTGAGTTGTTGACGTGTTTACATCGACCAAGAGAGGATAGCGCATTTTAGTCGTTGTTGACGTGTTAACATTAAATTGTCCAAATGCGACAAAGGCTTCACATTGTGTCTATCTCTCGACACCATTACGCGATTGCCTTATTAACTTAGGAGGTAGCAACCGTTATGGATGCCAAATTAACGATAGTCGACGTAACCGGATCGACCAACGATGACCTGCTCGAAGCAGGAAAACAGGGAGCGCCGCACGGCACAGGACTTGCCGCCCGGGCTCAAACAGCAGGACGCGGCCGGCGCGGGCACAAGTGGGACTCAACCGTCGGCAACTTATTGCTTTCGATTGTCCTGCGCCCATGCGTTAATCCTGCAAAGTTCTCTGGTCTTGCCGCCGTCAGCGGCCTAGCGGTGCTTGAAGCACTCGAAAAGCAGGGTCTTGCAAACGAGATTCGCCTTAAATGGCCCAACGACCTTGTCGCGCGAGGACGCAAGCTCGGCGGCATTCTGGTCGAGGCCGCACGCGATAACGAAGGCAAACCTTTCGCCGTCTGCGGCATTGGCGTCAATGTGAACTATGCGCCCCAAGAGGTGCCCGATGGCGGCCTGCCGGCAATCGGTCTCTCGGATCTCAACGAGAGCGTACCTGCCGTCGACATGCTCCTCGATGAGGTCTATCACGCAGTTATAGACGCTGCAGATGCCTGGGCAGAGCGCCTCAACGCCAAGGAAGAAGATGCCGGTCCGCTCGCGCCCGTCCACGACGAATATATCGCCCACCTCAATTGGATTGGGGAGCACGTTATCGCCCGTTCCCCTGCCGGCGACGAGCTGGCACGCGGCATCTTTAAAACCGTCGATGGCTTTGGTCGCGCGTGTATCGAAACGGAAGGCGGTTTGCGATCCTTCCATTTTGAGGAGGCATCGCTGCGTCCCGCGAGCGAATAGGGCGCCACAGCCAGCCGCTCGGCAGCCTTATCCGGCGGTCCAATCCCATCATGCTAAACAAAAGGGCCCCGCTACCGTAACGGCAGCGGGGCCCTTTAAGCTATGAGCGATATCGCTTAGAGCTTGATGTCGATGTCGACGCCAGCGGGGAGGTCGAGACGCATGAGCGAATCAACGGTGCCCGAGGTGGGGTCGAGGATGTCGATGAGGCGCTTGTGAGTGCGCATCTCGAACTGCTCACGGGAGTCCTTGTTCACGTGCGGCGAGCGGATAACCGTGTACAGGTTGCGCTCGGTGGGCAGGGGGACAGGACCGGAAACGCGAGCGCCGGTCTTCTGAGCGGTCTCGACGATGAGCTTCGCGGACTGATCGACGACCTCGTGATCATAGCCCTTGAGGCGAATGCGGATCTTCTGGGTAGCCAACTTAAACCTCCAAAGAGTGCGAGAGATGTTCTCGCGGATTACGTAACAGGGAGCTCGAACTTAGGCGTTCTTGCTCATGACCTCGTCCACGATGGACTTGGGCGCGGGCTCATAAGAGTCGAACTGCATCGTGTAGGATGCACGGCCCTGGGTCTGGGAGCGAAGGTCGGTAGCGTAACCGAACATCTCGCCCAGCGGCACCTTGGCACGGATGAGCTTGGTGTTCTTGCGATCCTCCATGCCCTCGATCTTGCCGCGGCGACCGGAGAGGTTGCCCATAACGTCGCCCATGTACTGCTCGGGGGTCTCGACCTCGACAGCCATGATCGGCTCGAGCAGCTGCGGATCGGACTTCTTGAGGGCGTCCTTGATAGCCATGGAACCGGCGATCTTGAAGGCGGCCTCGGAGGAGTCGACCTCGTGGTAAGAACCGTCGAACAGGGTGACCTTAACGTCGAGGACCGGGAAGCCGGCGATAACACCGGTGTTCAGGGCCTCCTGGATGCCCTTGTCGATGGACGGGATGTACTCCTTGGGCACGACGCCGCCGACGATAGCGTTGACGAACTCGTAGCCGAAGCCCTCCTCCATCTTCTCGAGCTTGATGACGGCATGGCCGTACTGACCGCGACCGCCGGACTGACGGACGAACTTGCCCTCAGCCTTCTCGACGTCGTGACCAGCGGTCTCGCGGTAGGCAACCTGGGGCTTACCAACGTTAGCGTCAACCTTGAACTCACGGAGCAGACGGTCGACGATGATCTCGAGGTGCAGCTCGCCCATGCCGGCGATGATGGTCTGGCCGGTCTCGTGGTTGGTGGACACCTGGAAGGTCGGGTCCTCCTCGGCGAGCTTGGTCAGAGCCAGGGACATCTTGTCCTGCTCGGCCTTGGTCTTGGGCTCGATGGCAACGTCGATAACGGGCTTAGCGAACTCGATCTTCTCGAGGACGATCTCCTTGCCCTCGGCGCACAGGGTGTCGCCGGTGGTGGAGTTCTTGAAGCCGACGCAAGCGACGATGTCGCCGGCGGCAGCGTCGTCACGGTCGATACGCTCGGCGGCGTTCATCTCGAGGATGCGGCCGAGGCGCTCGCGCTGACCGTTGGAAGCGTTGACAACGTAGGAGCCGGACTCGGCGCGGCCGGAGTAAACGCGGACGTAGGTGAGCTTACCGACGAACGGGTCGGTCATGATCTTGAAGACCAGGCCGGAGAAGGGCTCGTCGAAGGAAGGATGACGCTGGATCTCCTCGCCGGTGTCCGGATCGGTACCGGTGACGGCCTCAACGTCGAGCGGGCTGGGCAGGTAGTCGACGACAGCGTCGAGCAGCTCCTGAACGCCCTTGTTCTTGTAGGCGGAGCCCACGAAGACGAGGTTGAGCTCGTTGGCCAGAACGCCCTTGCGCAGAGCGGCCTTAAGCTCCTCGACGGTGAAGTCCTCCTCCATGAGGATCTTCTCCATGAGCTCGTCGTCAAAGCTGGCAGCAGCGTCAAGGAGCTCCTCGCGCTTGGTGGCAGCGATGTCGGCGAACTCAGCCGGGATCTCGTCCATCGGCTCGGGGTAGGTCATACCCTTCTCGTCGGCCTTGAAGTCCCATGCATTCATGGTGACCAGGTCGATGACGCCCCAGAAGTTGTCCTCGGCGCCCATCGGGACCTGAGCGGCCACGGCGTTAGCGTCGAGACGATCCTTCATGGTCTCGATAGCGTTGAAGAAGTCAGCGCCCACGCGGTCATACTTATTGATGAAGGCGATGCGAGGGACGTTGAAGGTAGAAGCCTGACGCCAAACGGTCTCAGACTGGGGCTGAACGCCGGCAACGGCGTCGAAGACGGCGACAGCGCCATCGAGGACGCGCAGGCAGCGCTCGACCTCGGCGGTGAAGTCAACGTGGCCCGGGGTGTCGATGATCTGGATGCGGTAGTCCTTACCGTCCTTGTTCCAGAAGCACGTGGTAGCAGCGGAGGTAATGGTTACGCCGCGCTCCTGCTCCTGAACCATCCAGTCCATGGTGGCAGCGCCCTCATGGACCTCACCGATCTTGTGGGTCTTACCGGTGTAGTAAAGAATACGCTCGGTCGTGGTGGTCTTACCGGCATCGATGTGGGCCATGATGCCGATGTTACGGGTATCGGAAAGCTTGTACTTAGGCTTAGCCATGTTAGTTCCTTACCTTAACTTACCAACGATAGTGAGAGAACGCGCGGTTGGCCTCGGCCATCTTGAAGACGTCCTCACGCTTCTTGACGGAAGCGCCCAGGCCGTTGGAAGCGTCGAGGATCTCGTTGGCGAGACGCTCGGCCATGGTCTTCTCCTTGCGAGCGCGGGAGAAGTTGACGATCCAGCGGATACCCAGAGCGGTGGAACGACGGGAGTTGACCTCCATCGGGACCTGATAGGTAGCGCCACCGACACGCTTGGGCTTAACCTCGAGCGTGGGCTTGACGTTGTCCATAGCCTTCTTGAAGGTAGCGAGAGCGTCGCCACCCTCAGACTTCTCGGCAACGATCTCGAAAGCGGTGTAAACGATGCGCTCAGCGGTGGCCTTCTTGCCGTCAAGAAGGACCTTGTTGATGAGCTGAGTCACCAGGCGGTTGTTGTAAACGGCGTCAGGCTGAACCTCACGACGATTAGCTGCTGCACGACGCGGCATGTGAAATCTCCTTAAGTGTCTACCGTGCGGCGCTTAGGCGGCACACGGCGAAAGTATCAAAACGTTATCTGGCTTATTTGGCCTTGGGGCGCTTAGCACCGTACTTGGAACGGGCCTGCATACGGTTCTGGACCGGAGCAGCGTCGTAGGCGCCACGGATGACGTGATAACGGACACCAGGGAGGTCACGGACACGACCGCCGCGGACGAGCACGATGGAGTGCTCCTGCAGGTTGTGGCCCTCACCCGGGATGTAAGCAGTAACTTCGATGCCGTTGACAAGGCGAACACGGGCAACCTTACGAAGAGCCGAGTTCGGCTTCTTGGGGCTCGTGGTGAAGACGCGGGTGCACACGCCGCGCTTCTGGGAGTTGTGCTGCAGAGCAGCGTTCTTGGACTTCTTGGGCACGGAACGACGGCCCTGGCGAACCAGCTGGTTAATAGTAGGCAAAGCGTACTCCTTCTCGAATGATTCCAGCTTTCTGTAAAGTGCAACGGCTTGAATCGAGGGGTCAGCATCCCCCTACGAAACACGCAGTTCGATAGGATACGTGGCGTTAGCTGTGCCGTCAACAGACCACGCCGCCGGGCGTATCCCAAAATTGGCACATTTCCGCAAAGCCTACACAAAAGGAATCCCTTTCTGTGCGCGGGGGTGGATTCCCGGACCGGGCGGCGCGGGGGTTAAGTTTGCTGCTCTACAGTCCTGACTCGCACGGAGAGCACATTAAGTGCTCTCCGGCTCGTGCGGAACTCGCGACAAACTTAAGCCGCCGGCCGCCCGGGCCGGGAATCCGACGTGCTCGGCGGGGCAACGCTACCCGCCAAAAAGGGACAGGTTTATTTTGTTCGGTTTTATCTGGTGAAACGTCGCGCTCCAGCGGTAATCTGCTCTCATCTGACGCATGGAAATCGGCGGCGTTTCCATTTAACGCAAAAGAGGCCGCTTCCCCTAGTAGGAAGCGGCCTCAGACCTTACGAATAGACGATGGTAAAGGGTACTTTTGTTTCGGTCTCCCCTGTTGACGTGCACCTCGTGCCCTCAAGCGTTACTGAGACCACTTGTTCGACATCAATCAACTTCGTTGGCACCCAGATGTTCTCTCCGCTATTGCGCCCATAAGAAAAATATAAGTTGAACACCCCTGCGTCGTCATCTTCGATAATCTGCTCCGATCCATCCTTGTAGCTGACGGTCAGCTTATTATCAACTGCTTCATAGCCCAAATCATCGATGTGCGTCTGGATGGAAAACGGGCTAATCTCAAGAGGCGAGTCACCGGAGCGGAGTTCCTTTGTATCGACGTACGCTCCAATATTGAACTCGGGTGTCGACGCCTCAAACCGCCTCGCACTCTCACCTTCACCCTCGGTCCAGTGGATATTCCAGGTGACCGCATGTTGCAAATCTCGCTCGCGATCCATAGCGGCAAAGTACATCGTGCCATTAATGACAGTATCGCTTGATGTGTCCTTATCAATTGTGCTGCGTGTGTCAGGCCATTCCTCGCCGAACTTCATATCGGGCGTGCCGATGCCCTGTTCTTCTTCACCATAGAGAACAAGTTCGCCAATCTCTGCTGCTGGCTTGTAGTAGTTAACTCCATTTGGATTGGACAACGTAAACGTCACGGCTCCGCAGCCGTTTTGGTCGATTGCCATCTCATGGATATCAAGCGTATAGCCGTTACCCTCGACGGACAGATTAACCTTCTGGACTGTGCCCTCCAGGCTTTGGGGCGCGATGCCATCGCCAAACTCTCTGGTGTAGGTATATTTAGTTCCCGATGAGCCGCCGTTGGTCCAGGTAATGGAATCCCCGTTGCCGTGGTTTCCCCAGGCTGAGGCAAAATAGCTGGAATTGACAACGGCGTAGGCGACCCCTCCGGTCGCCAACACTCCGGCAAGACATCCGATAACCGCAACATAGAGGGGCTTAGCATGACCCCTTTTGCGAAGCGGCTCGCCTTCAGCTGCATTAAGAACGCGATCTGCAAGATTGCTATCGGCTTGGATGGACTCGAAGGCCTGCTTGATTTGATTGGATTTCACGGTCGCCCTCCTCTAGGATGAATTTGAGCTTCGATCGACCGCGAGCTAAACGCGTTCGAACGGTCGCGGCTGGTACATGCAACAACTCGGCAATCTCTGAGGTCGAAAAGCCTAGATAGTAATAGAGCACGATGGGAACACGGAATCGTTCCGGAAGTCGCATAACGTCTGACAGGACCACCTTGGTCTCATCCTGCGCTGCCGAGAGTGAATCGGCCAAGTTCTCAATATCCTCTATGCGCCTCCATGGCTTTCGAAAGAGCGATTTGCATTCATTGATCGTGACCCGAATAAGCCAGCGACGAAGATGCTCCCAACTTTCAAAGTGTCCATCGCTTTTGAGCAACTTAAGAAAGACATCTTGGGCAACATCGTCGGCATCGGCACGATCGCGTAGGTACGTCAATGCGATCCGAAACACGACATCCCGGTAATCTTCGACCGCCTGTCTAAATGCTTGTTCTTCCATAATCACCTCCCGGTGATGCTGATGTTTCTTGCTGAGGCCCTCACCATAGATACGCTTTGACCGAACGAAATGTTTCAAATTCAAGCAGGAATAACCTACCAAAATAAACCTGTCCCTTTTTGGTAGGTTTTCTTCAACAAAAAAGACCCGCTCCCCTGTTGGGAAGCGGGTCTTTGGAAGGACGGTTAACGTACTAGGAAATTACTCCTCGTCGTTGTCCTTGGCCTCTTCGGCGTCGTCGGTGTCCACGAGCTGGTTGAGCAGCTCGTCGAGGGAAGCCATGTCCTCGTTGATCGCGCCGTTGGCGGGAGCCTTCTTGTCGTCGATCGGGGCGCCCAGGAGCTCCTCGTCGGCGTCGGCGTGATGCGTCGGAGCGGAGGTACCCAGCAGGATATCGTCCGGACCGTCGGGGCTAAAGACCATCTGCAACAGCTGCGAGAGGTCTTCCTCGTCGGCAACGTCGTCGTTGTTCTCGAGGATGTAGAGCAGGTCGTGGGCCTCCAGGCCGTCACGGAGCTCCTCGATCGCCTTGGCACCGATGCCATCGATGCGCAGCAGATCCTCCTCGGACTTGCCGACCAGGTCGCCGACCGTCTCGATGCCGACCTCGCTGAACTTGTTGGTCCAGCGCTGCGACACGCCCAGGTCGTCGAACAGGTACAGGCGAGCCTTCTCGGCGGAGATGGTGTGGCCGTTGCGGGTGAACGAACCGTCAGCACCACCGAACTCATCGTAGCCGGCCCAGTCGAGCTGCTGCGGGAGCTGCTCGTCCAGGTCCTTGAGCTCCACAGGAGCCCACTCAGGCAGCGACTTGGCGTTGGGCGAAGCCGGACCGTCGATGTCGACATAGCCGTCGGCCGTGCGATACGTCAGCTTGGCGTTGGCGTACGGCTTGAGGCCGGTACCAGCCGGGATCTTCTTACCGACGATGACGTTGGACTTAAGGTCGAGCAGGTGGTCGACCTTGCCCTCAATGGCAGCCTCGGTAAGGACGCCGGCAGTACGGATGAACGAAGCGCTCGACAGCCAGGAGTCGATGTTGGACGCGACCTTGAGCGTACCCAGGATGACGGGCTCGGCCACGGGAGCCTGACCGCCCAGACGGGCAACGCGCTCGACCTCGTCGGCGAACTCGTAGCGGTCGACGTACTGACCAAGCAGGTACTTGGAGTCGCCGGGGTTGGTGATCTGAACGCGACGCAGCATCTGACGTGCGAGCACCTCGATGTGCTTGTCGTTCAGGTCGACGCCCTGGCTGGTGTAGACGTCCTTGACGCTCTCGACGAAGGTGTGCATCGTCGACTCGATGTCGGTCAGCTTGCGCAGGTTGCGGAAGTTGACGAAGCCCTTGGTGATCTGGTCGCCGGCGCGAACCTCGCAGCCGTCCTCGATCTCGGGCATGAAGCGCACCGAAGCGGGAACGCGACGCTCGTCGAGGACACGGGTGTGATCCTCGGAGTCGGTGAGCGTCAGCACGTACTCGGACTTCTCGGGCTTAATCGAGAGGTGGCCGGAGTACGGGGCCAGCTCGGCCTCGCGACCCAGAATCTTCTCGTTGACGTTGCCGACGATATCGAACATACGGCTGACCGTAGGCAGACCCTGCGTAATATCGTCGACGCCAGCGACGCCGCCGGAGTGAATGGTACGCATCGTAAGCTGCGTACCGGGCTCGCCGATGGACTGGGCGGCAATAATGCCGACCGCGGTACCGATGGCGACCGGACGACGGGTGGAAAGATCCCAGCCGTAGCACTTCTGGCACACGCCGTACTTGGAGCGGCAGGTGAGCAGCGCGCGAAGCTTGACCTTCTTAAGGCCCGCATCGACCATCTTCTGGATGTCGGCGACCTTCTCGATGTAGCCGTCCTGCTCAAAGAGCACGGTGCCATCGGGAGCCACGACGTCCTCAATGAAGCAACGGCCGACGAGGTCGGTGTTGAGGTCGGTGGTGCCGGGGATGATGAGGTTGTAGGTGACGCCCTCGTGCGTACCGCAGTCCTCCTCGCGGACGATGACGTCCTGGGCCACGTCGACCAGACGACGGGTCAGGTAACCAGAGTCCGAGGTGTGGGATGCGGTATCGACCAGGCCCTTACGGGCGCCGTAGGTCGAAATGAAGTACTCGAGCGGCAGCAGGCCCTCGCGGAAGTTCGCCTTAATGGGAAGGTCGATCGTCTCGCCGGACATGTCTGCCATCAGGCCACGCATACCGCCGAGCTGACGCAGCTGGGTCTTAGAACCACGGGCGCCGGAGTCGGCCATCATGTACAGCGGGTTCTCCTCGTCGAACATGTCGAGCATGAGCGCTGCAACCTTATCGGTACAAGCGGTCCACTCGTTAACGACTTCGATGTGGCGCTCCGTCTCGTTGATGAAGCCCTCCTCGAAGTACTCGTTGATCTGGTCGACGTTGGCCTGGGCGCGGTCGAGCAGCTCCTGCTTCTCGGCAGGGATGAGAGCGTCCCACACCGAGATGGTGAGGCCGGCGCGGGTAGCGTAGTGGAAGCCGGAGTACTTGATGGCGTCGAGGATCGGGCCGACCTTGGCCTCGGGATAGCGATCGCAGCAGTCCGCAACCAGCTTGGCCACGTCGCCCTTGACCATCTTGTAGTTCATGAACTCGTAATCTTCGGGCAGGCACTGGCGGTTGAAGATGATGCGGCCGATAGAGGTCTCGAAGCGCGCGGTCTTGTTGCCGGTGACGTCGTAGTCGACAAACTCGTTCTTGCCGTTCTTGACGCGGAAGATACGGGTGCCGTCCTCGTTGATGACGTTGGCATCGGCAGCGGACACGCGGACCTGGATCTTGGCCTGCATGTCGACCTCGGAGCGGCAGTCATAGGCGTGCAGCGCGTCGTCGAAGCTCGAGAACACGTGGTTCTCGCCCGGCAGACCCTCGCGAACCTGGGTGAGGTAGTACACACCGATGATCATGTCCTGCGAAGGGATGTTGACCGGCTTGCCGGATGCCGGCGAGCGCAGGTTGTTCGCAGAGAGCATGAGCACGCGGGCCTCGGCCTGAGCCTGGCTGGACAGCGGCACGTGGACAGACATCTGGTCGCCGTCGAAGTCGGCGTTGAAGGGCGAGCAGACCAGCGGGTGCAGGTGGATAGCCTTGCCCTCGACCAGCACCGGCTCAAAGGCCTGGATGGACAGACGGTGCAGGGTCGGTGCACGGTTGAGCAGCACGACGCGGCCGTCGATGACCTCTTCGAGGATATCCCACACAAAGGTGGCACCGCGGTCGATAGCGCGCTTGGCGCCCTTGATGTTCTCGACCTTGCCAAGCTCGACCAGGCGCTTCATGACGAAGGGCTTGAAGAGCTCCAGCGCCATGGTCTTGGGCAGACCGCACTGGTGCAGCAGCAGCTTGGGGTCGGTAACGATTACCGAACGGCCGGAGTAGTCGACACGCTTGCCCAGCAGGTTCTGACGGAAACGACCCTGCTTGCCCTTGAGGGCCTCGGCGAGCGACTTGAGCGGGCGACCGCCACGGCCAGAGACCGGGCGACCACGACGGCCGTTGTCGAACAGGGCGTCCACGGACTCCTGGAGCATGCGCTTCTCGTTATTCACGATGATCGCAGGGGCGTCCAGGTCGAGCAGGCGCTTGAGTCGGTTGTTACGGTTGATCACGCGACGGTACAGGTCGTTGAGGTCGGACGCGGCGAAACGGCCACCGTCAAGCTGGACCATCGGGCGCAAATCGGGCGGAATGACCGGAATGACGTCCAGGATCATGTTCGCGGGGCTGTTGCCGCCCTTCAGGAAGGCGTCAACGACCTCGAGGCGCTTAACGGCCTTCTCGCGCTTCTGCTTCTGGGAGTCCTCGTCGGCGATGATGGCCTTGAGCTTCTCGGCCTCGGAGGGGAGGTCGATGGCAGCGAGCAGGTCGCGGACGGCCTCGGCACCCATGCCGCCCTTGAAGTACATCGAGTAGTAGCGGGTCATCTCGCGGAACAGCGGCTCATCGGAAATGAGGTCGCGCTCGCTGAGCTTCATGAAGGCGTTGAAGGCGTCCGTGCGGAGCTGCTTCTCGTCCTTGCACTCTTCCTCGATGTCGACGATGCCAGAGGCGATCTCCTCGGGGGTCAGCGGCTCCTCGTCGGAGAACTCGTCAAAGTTCTCGGGGTTGCCCTGCTCCTTGAGGGACTCGATCTGGCGGGCGCACTCGGCATCGATCTCTTCCAGATCGGCGGCGAGCTCCTCGCGCAGGTCGTCGGCGTCGGCCTCGCGGGCCTCATAGTCAACCTCGGTGATGATGTAGCTGGCGAAGTACAGAACCTTCTCGAGGTCCTTGGACTTGATGTCGAGCATACGGCTCATCGGGAAGCTCGTGGGGCTCTTGAAGTACCAGATGTGGGACACGGGAGCGGCGAGCTCGATGTGACCCATGCGGTCGCGACGCACCTTGGCCGAGGTGACCTCGACGCCGCAGCGCTCGCAGACGATGCCCTTAAAGCGGATGCCCTTGTACTTGCCGCAGGAGCACTCCCAGTCCTTGGCGGGACCGAAGATCTTCTCGCAGAACAGGCCGTCCTTCTCGGGCTTGAGGGTACGGTAATTGATGGTCTCCGGCTTCTTGACCTCACCGTGCGACCAGGAACGGATCTGGTCGGCGGAGGCAAGGGAGATCTTTACCGAGTCAAAATCAGTAGCTTCGAAATCTGCCACAGTCAACTACTCCTTATCAGTGGTCGTGGCGGCGACAGCCTCGGGTGCCTCGGCGGTCTCGGCATCCTCGGCCTCGACGTCGGCGTCAACGCCGGCGAGCGCAGCCAGGTCGTCGAGAGCAGAGGTCTCCTCGGCGGTCACAGGGGCGGAGGCGTCCTCGTCGGCATCGTGCATGGGCTCGATGTCCAGTGCGAGGGAGCGAATCTCCTTGACGAGAACCTTGAAGGACTCGGGGATACCCGGGACAGGAACGTTCTCGCCCTTGACGATGGACTCGTAGGTCTTGACACGGCCCACGGTATCGTCGGACTTGACGGTCAGGATCTCCTGCAGGACGTTGGAAGCACCGTAAGCGTACAGTGCCCAAACTTCCATCTCGCCGAAGCGCTGGCCGCCGAACTGAGCCTTGCCGCCCAGAGGCTGCTGGGTAACCAGGCTGTAAGGGCCGGTCGAACGGGCGTGGATCTTGTCGTCGACCATGTGGCCGAGCTTGAGGATGTAGGACGTACCCACGGTAATGGGCTCGCGGAACTCCTCGCCGGTGCGGCCGTCGAACAGGCGGGTCTTGCCGCGCTCGTCAAGCTGGGTGACGAACTCGGGGCGCATGTGATCGCCAAAGGCAGCGGTAGCCTTGTTGAGCATGTTCTTGTTGGCACGACGGATGACCTCGGCGATCTCGTCCTCCTTGGCGCCGTCGAAGACGGGCGTGGCGGTGAAGAACGGACCGGGGACGTACTTGTCGGAGTCGGCCTGCTCGGTATCCCAACCGCACGCAGCAGCCCAGCCAAGGTGGCACTCGAGCAGCTGGCCGACGTTCATACGCGAAGGAACGCCCAGCGGGTTGAGGATAACGTCGATCGGGGTACCGTCAGCCATGTAGGGCATGTCCTCGACCGGCAGAACGTTGCAGATAACACCCTTGTTGCCGTGGCGGCCGGCGATCTTATCGCCCTGCTGGATCTTACGACGCTGGGCGACGTAGACGCGCACCTGCTCGTTGACGCCGGGGGCTAGGTCGTCGCCGTTCTCGCGGCTAAAGCGGACGACGTCGATGACGCGGCCGTAAGCGCCGTGAGGCATCTTAAGGGAGGTGTCGCGGACGTCGTGGGCCTTGGCACCGAAGATGGCGCGCAGCAGGCGCTCCTCGGCGGTCAGAGCGCTCTCGCCCTTAGGCGTGACCTTGCCGACCAAGATGTCGCCAGGGCCGACCTCGGCGCCGATGCGGATGATGCCGTCCTCGTCGAGGTTGGCAAGCATGTCCTCGGAGAGGTTCGGGATCTCGCGGGTGATCTCCTCGGGGCCGAGCTTGGTGTCGCGGGCGTCGATCTCGTGACGGGTGATGTTGATGGTCGTCAGCAGGTCCTCGGCCACCAGGCGCTCGGACACGACGATACCGTCCTCGTAGTTAAAGCCTTCCCACGGCATGTAGGCCACGGTGAGGTTCTGACCCAGTGCGAGCTCGCCGTGATCGGTCGAAGGACCGTCGGCCAGAGGCTCGCCCTGCTCAACGGTGTCACCAACGCGAACGAGCGGACGGTGGTTGATGCAGGTGGACTGGTTGGAGCGCTGGTACTTGGCCAGGTGGTACTCGTCCATGCCGCCGGCATGCTTGACGATGATCTTGGCGGCGTCGGCAAAGATGACCTCGCCGGCGTTCTTGGCCAGGGTGACCTCGCCGGAGTCCAGAGCGGCGCGACGCTCCATGCCGGTACCGACATAGGGAGCGGCGGGGTGAACCAGCGGCACGGCCTGACGCTGCATGTTGGCGCCCATCAGCGTACGCTTGGCGTCATCGTGCTCAAGGAACGGGATCAGCGTGGCTGCGACGGAGAGCATCTGACGCGGCGAGACGTCCATGTAGTCGACGTCCTCGACGGGCACGTCGGCGGGAGCGCCGAAGGAGCCGTCGAAGTCGCGGGTACGGGCGATCACGGTGTGCGGACGGACGATCTTACCCTCGGCATCGGTCGTGATGAACTCGTTGGTCTTGGGATCGAGCGGCGTGTTGGCCGGCGCGATGACGTGCTTCTCTTCCTCGTCAGCGGTCATCCAGTCGATCTGATCGGTGGCAACGCCGTTCTCGACGCGACGGAACGGGGCCTCGATGAAGCCATACTCGTTGACGCGGGCGTAGAGGGCGAGCGAGCCGATCAGGCCGATGTTGGGGCCTTCGGGGGTCTCGATCGGGCACATGCGGCTGTAGTGCGAATTGTGAACGTCGCGGACGGCCGTCGGCACGTTGGTGCGGCGGCTGGAGCCGGACTTGTGGCCGGCAAGACCACCAGGGCCGAGTGCGGACAGACGGCGCTTGTGGGTCAGACCGGTCAGGGGGTTCGCCTGGTCCATGAACTGCGAGAGCTGCGAGGAACCGAAGAACTCCTTGATGGAAGCCACGATCGGACGGATGTTGATGAGCGACTGCGGGGTGATCTCGTCGATGTCCTGGGAGCTCATGCGCTCACGGACGACGCGCTCCATACGGCTCATGCCGATACGGAACTGGTTGGCGACGAGCTCGCCGACGGTGCGGATACGGCGGTTGCCGAAGTGGTCGATGTCGTCGACCTTGAAGCCCTGCTCGCCGGCAGCGAGGGACAGCAGGTAGCGCAGCGTCGCGACGATATCCTCGTCGGTGAGCACCGTGACCTCTTCCTCGGTGGTGAGGTTGAGCTTCTTGTTGACCTTGTAACGACCGACGCGGGCCAGATCGTAGCGCTGCGGGTTAAAGAGCAGGCCCTCGAGCAGACTGCGGGAAGCGTCCACGGTGGGAGGCTCGCCCGGGCGCAGGCGACGGTAGATCTCGATGAGGGCGTCCTCGCGAGTGAGGGCGGTGTCGCGCTCCAGGGTGCGCTTGATCACATCGGAGTTGCCGAGCAGCTCGATGATGTCGTCGTTGGTGACGGCGATGCCAAGGGCGCGCAGGAACATCGTGGCGCTCTGCTTGCGCTTACGGTCGATGGAGACCATGAGCTGGTCGCGCTTGTCGACCTCAAACTCGAGCCAGGCACCGCGGGACGGGATGATCTGGGCCTTGTAGATCTGCTTGCCCGAATCCATCTCGGAGCTGTAGTACACACCCGGGGAACGGACGAGCTGCGAGACGACGATACGCTCGGTACCGTTGATGATGAAGGTGCCCTGATCGGTCATCATGGGGAAGTCGCCCATAAAGACGAGCTGCTCCTTGATCTCGCCGGTCTCCTTGTTGGTGAGACGGACGTCGGTCAGAAGCGGGGCCTGATAGGTCATGTCCTTCTCGCGGCACTCCTCGACGGTGTGCGCGGGGTCGCCGAACTGATGCTCGCCGAAGGTAACCTCGAGAACATGGTTCTGGCTCTGGATGGGGCTGGATTCCTTGAACGCCTCACGAAGGCCCTCGTCCTTAAAACGCTCAAAGGATTCCCTTTGAACAGAGATAAGGTTGGGGAGCTCCATGGCCTCCGGGATTTTCCCGAAGCTGACGCGCTTGCGCTCAGTGGCAGTGTATGCGTAGGTCACCAGGTTTTTCCTCCTTCACGGAAATGCTCGGTGGGTTGGCGAGGCATAGCTTCGCCAGTTATCGCAACCTAATAGTTTATCAGGTACCGACCGTTGGGCAAGAAAAGCCTTGACGCGATTGAGTTTTTGGAGTAGCAAAGTTTTTCGACAGAAAACACGCAGGTAGATGTATGTGTATCGAACATCTGTTCATATATTTTCTGTGAACAGAGAGCCGGCAATCGCAGCTCTTATAAAAAACGGGCGCGAACCGAGGTCCGCGCCCGTAAATGTCGATGCCCGAAGGCTTACTTGCGCATCAATCCGCCGCGCTCGTCGATGGCATCCCAGAAGGCATCGGCAAAGCGGGGGTCGCTTGCGGCCATGAGGGCGTTGGTGGCCATCCAGCCAGAGGGAGTGCCGGTGTCGTAGCCCGACAGCGGGTCAATGACGACGGCATACATGGCCTCGCGGTCGAGCGAACGGGCCATGGCGTCGGTGAGCTGGATCTCGCCGCCCTTGCCGGCCTGCTGATCTGCCAGCAGGTCCATGACCAGCGGGCTCAGCAGGTAGCGACCGACGATGTACAGATTGGACGGAGCCGCCTCGGGAGCGGGCTTCTCGACCAGACCGCCGATGCGCCAGACAGCGCCCGGCTCTGCATCGGCAACGTCCTCGGCACCCTCGAGCGAACCGACGCGCTCACCGGCGATAACGCCGTAGCGGCTGACTTCCTCGGGCGAGCAAGCAGCGACGGCGATAACCGAAGCGCCACCGTGCTCCTTGGAAACGGCGAGCATCTTGTCGCAGATGTCGCGGTTAGGCACAACGTAGTCGCCCAGAAGAACCAGGAAGTTCTCCCCTGCCACGGCGTCGGCAGCAGAGCGAATAGCATGGCCGAGGCCCTTGGGCTCGTACTGATAGCGGAAGTCGACCGGCATACCGCCAGCGTGGGCGACGGCATCGGCATAGGCGTTCTTGCCGCGCTCGCGCAGCAGGTTCTCGAGCGAGCGATCGGGCTGGAAGTAGTTCAGTAGCTCGGGCTTACCGGGAGAAGTAACGATGATGGCGTCGTCGACTTCCTCGGGGTCGAGCGCCTCCTCGACGACGTACTGAATGACGGGCTTGTCGAGCACCGGCAGCATCTCTTTGGGCGTGCACTTGGTGCCAGGCAGAAAACGCGTGCCAAGACCGGCGGCGGGGATGATTGCCTTCATGTTATTCAAAGATCCTTTCGCAGGCGCAAAAGCGCCCCATGCGTGCGGCACACAGCCGCAGACCAAATTGCGATACCTAAGCATCTTACCGCTGGAACTATATGTCGCTACAAGGCAGAGACAATTCTTCAGCAGGTCAACGCAAATTATTGCTCGAATGGTGCAGTTTTATTGCCCAACGGCAGGGTGCCCGATACGACGCAAATCACAGAACATGGCAGTTTGAGCTACCGATGTCGAGGGACCGAAAAACAAAAAAGACGGGGCTCGCAATGCGAACCCCGTCTGCAAAGAAATCTGGCGAGAAAGCCTGATTACTTGAGGGTGACAGCAGCGCCAGCAGCCTCGAGCTTCTCCTTGGCAGCCTCGGCGTCCTCCTTCTTGGCACCCTCGAGAACAGCCTTGGGAGCGCCCTCGACGACCTCCTTGGCCTCCTTCAGGCCAAGGTTGGTGAGCTCACGGACGGCCTTGATGACCTGAATCTTGTTGTCGCCGAAGCCCTCGAGCACGACGTCAAACTCGGTCTTCTCCTCGGCCTCAGCAGCGCCAGCAGCGGGAGCGGCGACAACAGCGGCAGGAGCAGCGGCGGAAACGCCGAAGGTGTCCTCGATAGCCTTGACGAGCTCGGAAGCCTCGAGAAGGGTCATTTCCTTAAGAGCATCGATGATCTCATCGGTGGTAAGCTTAGCCATTTCTAAGTCCTTTCGGTTTCCGTGCGGATGCACGGAGATCAGTTAAAACACGACGCGAATGCGCCAGGGGTGCGGCGTTGCCGCCGCGGGTGAAAACAGCAACTAGGCTGCCTTCTGCTCGGAGACCTGCTGGATCGAACGAGCGAGACCAGAGGAAACGCCGTTGACGCAGACAGCGATGTCGCGAGCGAAACCGGAGATGAGACCGGCGATCTGGCCGAGAAGCTGATCCTTGGTGGGCAGCTCGGCGATAGCCTTAACATCATCAGCGGAAACGGCCTTGCCGTCGGAGATACCGCCCTTGATCTCAAGGACGCCCTTGGACTTAGCGGAGAAGTCCTTAAGGGCCTTAGCGGCCTCGACCGGCTCGGACTCGTAGAACACATAAGCGACGGGGCCGGCGAGGATCTCGTCGAGCTCGGGCTGCTCCTGGTTCTTGAGAGCGATCTTGACCAGGTTGTTCTTGTAGACCTTCATCTCGGCGCCGCACTCGCGAAGCTGATGACGCAGCTCCTGAGCCTGCTTAACCGTCAGACCGTTGTAGTTGACGACGAACAGACCGGCGTTCTCGGCGATACGGGACTCGATCTCTGCAACCTTGTCGATTTTGTACTGCTGGGGCATGAATTACACCTCCTCGAATTCTTTCCGGGCACGGTCCGCCACAAGGACGTGACGGGGGCATGTCCAAAAAGAAAGCCCCCGCGCTGCATGAGCGACGGGGGCGAGAAGACATATCTACTCGACCACCTCGGCTGGCGGGAAGTCCCATTAAGCTCGCGGGTAAGACCCGTTTGCGCCGGCTGTCTCTGGCAGCGGATTCGTGCGTGAACCGAAAGTATTATGGCGGGGACCCCGGCGTCGGTCAACGGGCGCGAGGATTCGTACACAAACCCTGCATACGCTCCGACCGGGAGGGGCAGGGCGAGTTTTCCGCTCGATCAAGTCCTGGGCTCGCACGAAGGCCACATTAAGTGGCCTTCGGCTCGTGCGGAATCTACGGAAAACTCGCCCTGCCCCTCCCGGCCGGAGCTACGTTGCCTTTGCTGCGAATCCTCGTGTCCGTTGGCCGGCGCGCCCCACGCATAACCCTTATGTCGGTGGGCTGATGTGTTGCGTCCCGTTGGGCTATAAGGTTGAAATGAAGGTGGACAGGCGATTTAGGCCTTCGTCCAGGTTTTCGTCGGAGACGCAGTAGCTGAGGCGGATGTGGCCTTCGGTTCCGAAACAGTCGCCCGGGACTAGGGCTACGTTTGCCTCTTTGATGGCTTTGATGCAGAAGTCTTCGCTGGTTAGGCCGAACTTTTTGATGCTCGGGAAAGTGTAGAAGGCTCCTGCGGGCTCTACCACGTCGAGGCCCATGGCGTCTAAGGCTGCGAGTACGCGTTCGCGACGGGCTCGGTAGACTTCGAGCATGGGAGTTGGGTCGACGGTGAGGGCTCGGGCTGCGGCGTCCATTTCGAAGGAGACGGCGCTCGATACTAAGTATTGGTGGGCCTTTGCGATCTCGGCGATGACGGGGGCTGCGGCTGCGAGCCAGCCCAAACGCCAGCCGGTCATGGCCCAGGGTTTGGAGAAGCTCTCGATGACTACCGTCTGCTCGCGTAGCTCCGGGTGGCGCTGGGCAAAGCGCTCGTAGCCGTCCACGTAGACCAGGCGGTTGTATACATCGTCGCAGACCACGTAGATGCCCGCCTCCTCCGCCACGCGCGCCACGGCGTCGAGCGACGCCGTGTTGAGGATGCAACCCGTAGGATTGTTGGGCGAGCAGATGACGATGGCCTTGGTCGCCGGCGTCACGTAAGCACGAAGTGCGTCCTCGTCAATCTGGAATTGCGCAGGCTCCGTATCCAAAAAGACCGCCTTGGCGTGATTGGCCACGACGATGCTCTCGTACAGGCCAAAGGCCGGCGTGGGAATAATGACCTCGTCGCCTGGGTTGAGCATAGCCATGAATGCTGCCGACAGGGCCTCGGTCGCACCGTCGGTCAGAATGACCTCGTCCGCCGAAAACGTAAGGCCCGCATCCCCCATGTAGGCAGATAACGCCTCACGCAGGGCGGGGCGACCGTTGTTGGGCGGATAGTGCGTGTCGCCGCGGTCCAGTGCGGCGGTCACCTCGGCGCTAATCACATCGGGCGTGGGAAAATCGGGCTCGCCGAGCGCGAGCGCGATGCACCCCGGATGCTGGGCGGCGAGCGCGTTAATCCGACGGATGCCGGAGGGCTTGAGCGTGGCAAGCGAGGTATTCATGGGCAGACGCATGGCGTTCCTTTCGTAAGGGTTGCACTAGGATAGCGCGGCGGGGCGCCACCAGACGGTGTAACCTAAACGGAAACCAACCGGAAAGGAGGCAGCATGGAGACGACCGCACGCGGCGATGTACCAAAAACACTGCAAACCATTGCGTATATCAGCATTCCCAATAGCGACGATCTTGAGTTTTTGCTCTGGGACCTGCAGGATGCCATCACCGCCTATGCACAGCTTTCCGGCACCGCACTCCCCCACCCGGTCGACTTGAAGGCAAATGACGCCGGCAGCGTTGCCGATGGCATCGTGCTGGCCATTGAAGATGTGGCTGACGATAAGACGTTGACAGCCATCGAGCAGGCGCTTGAGCGCTTTGGCGGTACGGGAACGCGTGTCTACGCCGCGATTCGAGCCGCACAACAGGGCACTGAGCAGGCGCGTGAGACCGCCGTTCGCCTGCACAAGGCATGTGAGCGCCATAACCAATTGTGGTGTGGCGGCGTTGCCATCTGCGCTGGCAGCGGCATTGCGGCGCTTCGTCGCTCCCCGCGCATGGGACTCTTGCGGCGACCGTTTTCGGAGGCCATGGACAAGCTCGTGGGCGCCGTTCGTATGGGGTGTTCCGTCGAACACGCGCAGAAGCTCAGTGGCGCCGCAACGGGCGGCGTCGACACCGACGGCATGGTGCGCGCCACGCCTGCACTGCCCACACCGATCTGGCACGCCGTTATGAGGCATCTTGCCGAGCACTCAAACTGCTAAATCGAAAAAGCCTGCCAATCAGCGGCGCCGCTCCAACGCTCGACAAGGCGTTCCAGACGCCACGCCGCATTGGCGGGACTTGTCGACGGCAGAACGATGGCCGGCAGCCCGGTGCGCTCTTGTAGATAGCGCTTGTAGAGCCGGCCAGCTGTACCACCGTTGCATATCACCTGCTCAATGGGAGCTGCGCCGGTAATGCGCTCGATATGTGCCGGCACAACGTTGCGGATGCTCGCGTCGCTCGAGCCCTTAATGTCGCAGCTCTCGATTGCATCCCACAGGGCCACGCCGCCGTTCAGCAGCATGGCCCGCTTGGCGGCAATGGAGGCATCGAGCGTCGCGGGCTCACCGCTTGCCAAAGGATCGCCCTCGTTGGGCGGCACAGGCATACCGAGGCACGTGGCCATCACACGCCAAAAGCGATTCTGAGGGTTGCCGTAATAAAAGGCATTGGCGCGCGAAAGCACCGAGGGAAACGACCCGAGCACCAAAACGCGCGAGTGCTCGTCAAACACGGGCTCAAACCCATGCTCAATATGTTGATAGCCCTCGTCAGACACGGCCATGGGCTAGGCCCTCAGCAGATAACGCACCTCGTAGGGTGCAAGCTCAAGGGTGCCCGTCAGCTCGACCGTGGGCGCATCGTCGGCAAGCAGATCGACGAAGGAGCCGTTGAGCTCGCCGGTGCCAAAGGTGTAAGGCTCGTCCACGGCGTTCACCGCCACGAGCACCGTCGCACCGTCACAAGCGCGTTCGAACAGCAGCTGCTTATTCTGGATCACCACGTTGCGATAGGCACCGTAGTTGAGAGCACGGGCAGCCGCGTCGTCGGCCGAGCGAAGGTGCGCAAGCTGCGTGATGAACGCCGTCAGCTCGTTGGGCGCAGGCTCATTGAGCGCAGGTCGCAGCGCCCAGTCGCCATCGGGGCCACCCTTTTCGCCGGCAATTCCCCACTCGCTGCCATAGTAGACGCACGGGATGCCCGGCATGCCAAAGAGCATGCCGTAGGCGGGACGCAGACACGACTTGTCGGTGAGGATACTTGCCAGGCGCGGCACATCGTGGTTGTCGACAAACGACAGCAGATGTTTGCCGCGGTAGATGCACCACGGATCGCCGCCAAACTGGCGGTGCAGCGAATGGGCGATCTCGAACATGTTGGCCGAGTTAAAGCTGGAGTACAGGCCCTTGTAGCACTCGTAGTTGGTGCAGGAGTCGAGCATCTCGTCGTTGACGATTTGGTTGTAGTCGCCGTGGAGCGTCTCGCCGATCAGCACAAAGTCGGGCTTGAGCTCACGGGTAAAGGCGTGCAGGCGGCGCATAAAGTCGCGGTCGAGCATATAGGCAACGTCCAGGCGCAGGCCGTCGACGCCAAAGACCTCGGCCCAGCGGCGCACGGACTCGAGCAGGTAATCGACCACAGCGGGATTTTGCAGGTTGAGCTTCACAAGCTCAAAATGGCCTTCCCAGCCCTCGTACCAAAAGCCATCGCCATAGCAGGAATCGCCGTCAAAGCTAATGTGGAACCAGTCCTTGTACGGCGAGTCCCACTTGCGCTCCTGCACATCGCGGAAGGCCCAAAAACCGCGGCCGACGTGGTTGAAGACGGCATCGAGCACCACGCGGATGCCATGGGCATGCAGCGTGTCGCATACGGCGGCAAAGTCGGCGTCCCCACCCAGGCGACGGTCGATATGGCGCAGGCTGCGTGTATCGTAGCTGTGGCTATCAGATTCGAGCGGTGGGTTGATGAGCACAGCGCCAACGCCGAGTTCCTGCATGTAGTCGGCCCACTTGGCGATTTTCATAATGGGAGCATCGGGGTTAGGAGCAACGTTGACGGCCTGGGCAAGCTCGTCCTCGGCAACGGGTGCGGCGTTTTCGCGCGGAGCCCCGCAAAAGCCCAGCGGATAGATCTGATAGAACGTCGTCTCGTATGCCCACATAGCAACCTCCCGGTAAGCTCAACACAACGACATCCATTGTATGCCCAGCTTGTATCCTCTCCCCCAAAATAAGTTGCGGTGGAATAGTTCCTGTCTGGGCCTTCAGAAGCCTTAAACAGGAACTATTCCACCGCAACTGATGAGGGGACGTGATTAGGCGACGGGCTTGGCGCGGCGGATGGCCGGAAACAGCACGGTGATGGCGAGGATGACGCCCACGACGGCAATCGCCCCGCCCGCGAAGCCGATCCAAGCGATACCGGGACCCGAAACCACGGCGCCGCCGATTGCGGTGCCCGTGCCGATACCGAGGTTAAACAGGCCCGAGAAGATCGACATGGCGACGGCTGACGAATCTGCCGGCGTGTGCTTGATGAGCTCGGCCTGGAACGCCACATTGAAGGCCGTGGCGCAGCAGCCCCACAGTGCGCAGACGGCAAGCACTGTCACGAGCGACGATGCGGCCGGCCCCATGAGCAGCAGGGCCGCCGGCACGCCGGAGAGCGTGATAGCCAAGAACGGGAAGCGATGCCCATCGAACAGGCGGCCAAACAGCCAGCTTCCGAGCAAACCAGAGCAGCCAAACGCCGTCAGCGTCATGGTGATGGCGCCCGCATCGACGTGCGCGACCTGCGCCAGGAAGGGCTCGATATAGCTGTAGCTTGCGTAATAGCCGGTCGCCATGAAGACCGTGACTGCGTAGAGCGCGATGAGGAGCGGGTTCTTGAGCAGCTCGGGCAGCTGTTTGACGGTAAAGCGCTCACCCGCCGGCATGGCCGGGAACACCGCTGCCTGGTAGACGACCGCGATGGCTGAGAGGCCCCCGACCACGGCAAACGTCATGCGCCAGCCCACGGCCAAGCCAATGGCGCGACCGAGAGGCAGGCCAAAGATCTGCGCGATGGACGAGCCCGTGGCGATCATGCTGATGGCGAGCGCGCCGTGGCGAGTGTCGACCAGGCGCGAGGCCATAATCGAGGCGACTGACCAGAACACGGCATGTGCGCAAGCGACCACCAGGCGCGCGCAGACCAGGATGGGATAGGTCGGCGCCACAGCGGACAGGAACTGACCGAGCGAGAACACGGCCAGCACGCCCAGCAGCATCCGCTTGAACTCGAAGCGCGAGGCAAACACCATGAGCGGCAACGACAGCAGCATGACGCCCCAGGCATAGACCGAGATCATGATGCCCGCCTGGGCCTCGGTGAGCGAGAACGACGCGGCGATATCAGTCAAAAGGCCGATGGGCATAAACTCCGACGTGTTGAACACGAACGCACAGCAGGTGAGCCCGACGAGTGGGAGCCACTGCTTGAGCGTGATGCCGTCTTGCCTTGTCTGAGTCATATATAACGTCTCCAATCGTTTTGAGCGGAGGCGATTATATAGCAACGGCCCCGCATCCGTCAGTACAGATGCGGGGCCGAAAACAATTCGATACACAGAGGTTGCGCCGTCAATTCATAACTAAGCCAACCCCAGCAATATGCCCGCCGAATGCACGACAAACGCCACGATCCAGGCAACGGCGACCTGAAACGCGAATACGGCCACGGCATAGCGCGCGCCCAACTCGCTCTTGACGGCGCCGATTGCCGCCACACAAGGCGGGTACAGCAACGTAAAGACCAAGAACACGTAGGCGGTAAACGGCGAAAACATGGTCGACAGCGCCGCGGGCGACGTTGCGCCCAAAAGCACCGTGAGCGTCGAGATGACGCTCTCCTTGGCAATGAGCCCCGTGACGAGCGCCGTCGAGGCGCGCCAGTCGCCAAAACCGAGCGGGGCCAACACCGGCGCGATGATGCTACCCAGACCGGCAAGCAGGCTTTGCGACTGGTCGGCGACCACATTAAAGCGGATATCGAACGTCTGAAGGAACCAGATGACCACGGTCGCGGCAAAGATAATGGTAAAAGCCTTGGTGATAAAGTCCTTGGCCTTATCCCACGCTAGCATCACCGTCGTCTTAATACTCGGCAGGCGGTAATTGGGAAGCTCCATGATAAACGGCACCGGGTCGCCCTTAAATGCCGTGCGGTTGAGCACCAAAGCCGCGATGCAGCCGACCATGATACCGATCAGATAGAGCGAGACCATGGCGGGAACCGTCGCCTGCGGGAAAAACGCCCCGCACAGCAAGCCGTAAACCGGCAACTTGGCTGAGCAGCTCATAAACGGCGTGAGCATGACCGTCATCTTGCGGTCGTGCTCGGATGGGAGCGTACGGGTCGACATGATAGCCGGCACGGTGCAGCCAAAACCGACGAGCATGGGCACAAAGCTGCGGCCCGACAGGCCGAAGCGACGCAGGACTTTGTCCATGACAAAGGCTACGCGTGCCATGTAGCCGGAGTCTTCCAGAATGGAGAGGAACAAGAAGAGCACGACGATAATCGGCAGAAAGGTCAGCACGCTGCCCACGCCCGTAAGCACGCCGTCGACAGCCAGCGAGCGCACTACGTCGTTGGTACCGAACGCCTTGAGGCCCGCATCGGCCGAGGCGATGATGGCAGCGATACCGTCCTCCATAAGTCCCTGCAACGCCGCGCCGATCACGCCAAACGTCAGCCAAAAGACGAGGCCCATAATCACCAGGAACGCCGGAATGGCTGTGTAACGACCTGTCAGGATGCGGTCAATCTTGACGGAGCGCACGTGCTCGCGGCTCTCGTGCGGCTTGACGACGCAACGCCCACACACGTCGCCGATAAAGCTAAAGCGCATATCGGCCAGCGCGGACAGGCGGTCGGTGCCAGCCTCGCCCTCCATCTGGGTAATGATGTGCTCGATGGCGTCGAGCTCGTTGCGGTCCAGGTGAAGCGCCTCGGTTACCAGCTCATCGCCCTCGACCAGCTTGGTCGCCGCAAAACGCACGGGGATGTGCGCCGTCGCGGCATGGTCCTCGATAAGGTTGGCAATGCCGTGGATGCAGCGATGCAGCGCACCGCCGTCCGGACCGTCGGGCGCACAAAAGTCCAGGCGACCAGGGCGCTCGCGAAAGCGCGCCACATGCAGGGCATGATCCACCAGCTCGCCGATGCCCTCGTTGCGGGCAGCGCTAATGGGGACAACGGGCACGCCCAGCAGGCTCTCGAGCAGGTTGACGTCCACGGCGCCGCCGTTGGCCGTCACCTCATCCATCATGTTGAGCGCGATGACCATGGGGCGGTCGAGCTCCATGAGCTGCAGTGTCAGGTACAGGTTGCGCTCGATGTTGGTGGCGTCAATGATGTCGATGATGGCGTCCGGGCGCTCGTCAAGGATGAACTGACGGCTCACGACCTCTTCGCCTGTGTACGGCGACAGGGAGTAAATGCCAGGCAGGTCGGTAACGCTCGCCTCGGGATGGTTACGGATGGTGCCATCTTTGCGGTCGACCGTCACGCCGGGAAAGTTACCGACGTGCTGGTTGGAGCCCGTCAGCTGGTTGAATAACGTGGTCTTGCCGCAGTTTTGGTTGCCGGCGAGGGCAAAGTGCAGCGGCGCGCCCTCGGGCACGGCCGTCTTTGCCGCACGGGGCGAATACGTCCCCTCGCCCAGAGCCGGATGCTCCGTCGTGCCGATTGCGGCGTTAGCGCGCGGACCCGTATCGGTGTCGTGAATACCCACGAGCTCGATGCGAGCGGCATCGTCCTTGCGCAGCGTCAACTCGTAGCCACGTAGGCGGATCTCGAGCGGGTCACCCATGGGGGCGTACTTCATCATGGTGACTTCGGTGCCCGGCGTTAGACCCATGTCCAAAATATGCTGTCGGAGTGCCTGATCGTCCGATGCCACCGATGCGACAACGGCGTCCTTTCCAATCTCGAGTGTATCGAGCTTCACGTCCGTGTTCCTCCCCCGGCGCCCACAGGGCGTTGTATTTATGTTCACCATGGCTAACCGTTTGCCATGGCTAACCAATTGTAACCATGCATGATAGCGTGAACACACAACGACGTTCAATCAGCAGATTGGCGCAATGGGGACAGGCAGGAGAGTTCAGGGCCATAGTTTCCCGATGAGGCCTCTCGGGGAAACTACATCCCAGAATTCTGGCTCGAAACGGGATATGGTTTCCCAAACAGGCCTCTTACGGAAAATGCATCCCGGAATCCCCACTCGAAACGGGACGCACTTTCCCAGTCGAGGCCCTATGGGAAACTGCGTCCCACCTTGAAAGGCAAAACTGGGACGCAGTTTCCGGGCGGGGCATCAAAAACGAAGTTGCGGTGGAATAGTTCCTGGATGGACTGGTTGATGCCCCAGATAGGAACTATTTCACCGCAAGTTATTGAAGGGCTGGGATGCCGAGACTCTTACAGATGGCGCTCCAGGAAGCGGAAGGCTAGGCGAATCCAAGGGCGGACCGCCACCTGTTTGTCCTCGTTGTCGACCGCGGTGTTGGCGTTGCCGAGTGAAAGGCCGTGACCTCCCTGGTCAAAGACGTGCATCTCGCAAGCGACGCCCTCCTCCGCCATGCGTTGGGCAAACGGGTAGACCTGCGCAATCGGCGCCGTCTTGTCGTCGGACACGCCCCACACAAAGGTCGGTGGCATCTGACGCGAAACATGCGTGGTGGGGCAGATGTCGGCCAGATGCTCGTCAGTTGCCTCGCCGCCCGTCACCATCGACAGGTAGTCGTTGAGCAAATCGCGCCCCGTCTTGCCGCCCGTCTTTGGCACACGCAAGTCAATGCGCGGATCGCGCGTCTGTATGTCGCGCACATAGGCAAAGTCGAGCAGCGGATAGCCCAGCACCACGGCGTCGGGGCGAACATCCTCCGGACGAGCCCCGGCAAGACCCGCGAAGGGGCCGGTCTTCCATTGCGTCGCCAGCGAGGCGCAGATCATACCGCCCGCCGAGAAACCGACGACGCACACGCGCTTGGGGTCGACATGCCATTCGTCGGCATTCGCACGCACCGTGGCAACCATCTTGGCGAGGTCTGCCTGCGGGTGCGGAAAGCTCACGTCGCCCGTGGCGCTCGTCACATAATTGAGCACAAAGGCCTGGTAGCCGTGGTCCAAAAATGCAAACGCCACCGGGTCCTGCTCATGCGGAGCGATATGCGTAAACCCGCCTCCACCGCAGATAATCACGGCAGGACGACGGCCATTGGGCTTATCGGGCAGCGGCTCGGCCCCCAAAAACGTAAACGTTGCCGGATATTCCTCGGTCGGCTCCTCGCCCCACAGTGCATGGTTCTCGACAATCATTGGTGCTCCCTTCGCGCAAAACGTGCGCACTTTTTATCGCCCTCAAGCGTACCCCAGTTGGGCTCGCGGCGCAGAAACACCCCCGCAATAAGTTGCCCTTCAACTGATATATCACAAAATCGCAGCTCAGAGCCGTCGTTGAGCAGCGTAAAATAAGGGCGCTGACCGTGCCGGGAAACACGTACGAAACGTTTCCGGCAAACTACACGCGCGCGATATGCGCACTTGATACGTTGGAGGCATCTATGGGTCTGCTCGATTCGCTCAAGTCCACGTTCACCTCGACGGGCGAGGCGTCCGTTCCGCCCGCAGCAAGCTTCGCCACCCGCGAAGGCGTCATCTACGCCCCCGTCAACGGCGTGCTCGTCAATCTGGATGAGATTCCCGACGAGACCATCGCCTCGGGCATGCTCGGCCAGGGCTACGGCATCGAGCCCATTACCGACACCATCTACGCCCCCGCCAACGGCCGCATCGGCGCCACCACTGTCACCAACCACTCCATCGGCATGATTACCGAGGACGGCCTGCGCGTGTTCATCCACGTTGGCCTGGGCACCGTGCAAATGAACGGCAAGGGCTTTGCTCGCTTTGTCGAGATGGGCGACACGGTCAAGGCCGGCCAGCCGCTCATCAGCTTCGACCGTGACGCCATCAAGGCCGCCGGCCACGAGGACATCGTGACCGTCATCATCTCTGAGCTCGACCGCCTCAAGAGCATCGACCACGTCGGCGAGTCCGGTACGCTCATCGGCGGCAACCCGCTCGTCAAGCTCGGCGATCCGCTGCTGGTGGCCAAGACCAAGTAGTCAAGCCCCGCGCTGCACAGTCAAAAGGCAACACGTCCAAGCGCCCGCGACCATCTGGCCGTGGGCGCTTTTCGTTTGAAAACCGTCCAGACGACGAGCTATCTGCATAGCCCAAATGAACCAAGCTGCTAGAATATCGAACTGTATGGATAACTGTCATTCAACCATCATGGGAGGATACGTGAACCGCACCAAAATCGCGCAGCTCTATGCCGATGCCGAGTCGCTCGGTGGCCAAACCGTCACCGTTGCCGGCTGGGTCAAGTCCGTCCGCGACATGAAGAACTTTGGCTTCGTTACGCTCAACGACGGCAGCTGCTTCCGCGACCTGCAGGTCGTCATGAACCGCGAGGCGCTCGACAACTACGACGAGATCGCCCACCAAAACGTCTCGGCTGCCCTCATCTGCACCGGCACCGTCAAGCTGACCCCCGATGCTCCCCAGCCCTTCGAACTCACCGCGACCGAAATCGTGGTCGAGGGCGTAAGCGCCCCGGACTACCCGCTGCAGAAGAAGCGCGCCACCGTCGAGTTCCTGCGCACCCAGCAGCACCTGCGCCCGCGCACCAACCTGTTCCGTGCCGTGTTCCGCATCCGCTCTGTCGCGGCTGCCGCCATCCACCGCTTCTTCCAGGAGCAGGGCTTTGTCTACGTCAACACCCCCATCATCACCACGAGTGACTGCGAGGGCGCCGGCGAGATGTTCCGCGTAACCACGCTCGACCCCAAAAACCCGCCCCTCACCGAGTCCGGCGAGGTCGACTGGAGCCAGGACTTCTTTGGCAAGCACGCAAGCCTTACCGTATCCGGCCAGCTCAACGCCGAGAACTTCGCCATGGCCTTTGGCGACGTGTACACCTTTGGCCCCACCTTCCGCGCCGAGAACTCCAACACCACGCGCCACGCCGCCGAGTTTTGGATGATCGAGCCCGAGATGGCCTTCGCCGACCTCAACGACTACATGGATAACGCCGAGGCCATGCTCAAGTACGTCCTTAAGGACGTTATGGCAACCTGCCCCGACGAGCTCAACATGCTCAACAAGTTTGTGGACAAGGGTCTCATCGAGCGCCTGAACCACGTGGCGAACTCCGACTTTGCCCGCATCACCTACACCGAGGCCGTTGAGATCTTGGAGCAGGCCGTCGCCGCCGGCCACAAGTTTGACTATCCCGTCAGCTGGGGTATCGACCTGCAGACCGAGCACGAGCGCTTCCTGACCGAGGAGCACTTTAAGCGCCCGACCTTCGTGACCGACTACCCGGCCGAGATCAAGGCCTTCTACATGCGCATGAACGACGACGGCAAGACCGTCGCCGCCGCCGACTGCTTGGTGCCGGGCATTGGCGAGATCATCGGCGGCTCCCAGCGCGAGGAGCGCCTGGACCTGCTCGAGGCCCGCATTAAGGACCTGGGCATGGCCCCCGAGCAGTACAAGTACTATCTGGACCTGCGCCGCTACGGCTCCTGCAAGCATGCCGGCTACGGCCTGGGCTTCGAGCGTCTGGTCATGTATCTGACGGGCGTGGGCAACATCCGCGACGTCCTGCCGCACCCGCGCACCGTGGGCAACGCCGACTTCTAATCGTCGAACGCTAGCTCGCGTCGCCACACGCCAACGCTCATCGCACAAGCGTCTCTCGACATCGGTCGAGAGACGCTTTTTTCAACAGCATCCGTCAAGCTTTTGGCAAGTTTTTGGTCAGTTGAGCAGGGCTGTTGAAAACTCGACCCGCCGTTTGCCGACGACTACCGACCGCCCAGAGCGCCCTGCGCCCCTGGGAAAGCCCCGCGTCCTAGGCTCCATACCGTCGCCACCCAAAACGGAAAGGACGTGGGCACCATGACCGAAGCCGCTGTTGAAACCTACGACACCACGACGAGGGGCGCCGCCTCGATGGCAGCCTATCGCGCCGTTCGTATCCTGCAGCTCTTGAGCGAAAACACCGGCGAAGACAAGGCCATGCTTTCCGATGAGCTGATCCGGCGCCTCGCCCATCCCGACGACCCCGCCCGCATGCCCATCTCGGCGGCGCGGCGCAGCATCTACACCGCCATCTCCGCGCTTCGCCATGCCGGATACGAAATTGAATACAAACGCGGCGTGGGCTACAAACTTCTTACCCGCCCGCTCACCGATGAAGAGATCATCCGGCTCCACGGTATGGTCATGCGCAACCGCTCCACGCCTATCGCTATCCGCAAGAGCATGGCGCAGCACTTAGTTGCCATGGCGAGCGCCGACGTTCGCGGCTACCTCGATACACCCGAACCCGCTCCAAGCGCAGGCAGCAAGGCTACCAAGGCAACACGCACGCCCATCAAACGAATCGATACCTGCGAACTCGTCGAACAAGCCATCGACCACGGGACCACGGTGAGCTTTGACATCTCGAACGTCACGACTCGTGGCGAAACCGAAGCGGTGCGGATGACGGTCCGGCCCTTTGCCATCAGACAGCGCGATGGGATCTCGTATCTACTGGGAACGGTCTACGACGCCCGAGGCACGGACGACACCCTGCGCACTGTCGAGATAGCCCGCATGAGAAACGTCAGCACACGCCTGCTCGACGGCAAAAAACTCTTTGCCGCCCTGGACGAAGAAGACAGCCCCGCTCCTGCGGCATAAGTCTTGCCGCTGCCCGCCGAATCCCTCTCCGTCCGTCCGGTTCAGTATTAAAAAACTCGCCAGGCTGTTGTAAAAATGGACATCGGCGCTACTATAGACCCACTTGCACTTTTTCTCAGTGCAGTGTTTCCAGCCATTTTATACTGGGGGTAATGATATGAAGGACATCACCATCAGCCGCAGGAGCCTTCTGGTCTCCGCTGGCCTGCTCGCGCTCGCTCCGCTCGCCGGATGCGGCGGCAATTCTGGCTCCGGCTCCGCTGCCGCCGGTTCCGACTACACCATCGGCGTTCTGCAGCTCACCGAACACTCCGCACTCGATGCCGCCAACGACGGCTTTGTCAAGGCCATCAAGGAGAGCGGCCTTAAGGTCAAGATCGACCAGAAGAACGCCCAGAACGACCAGTCCACGTGTAAGTCCATTGCCGACAAGTTTGTGGGCGACAACGTCAACCTGATTTATGCCATCGCCACGCCCGCCGCGCAGGCTGCCGCCGGTGCCACGGCCGATATCCCCATCGTGGGCTGTGCCATCACCGACTACGCCGCCTCCGGCCTGGTACAGGACAACGACAAGCCGGGCACCAACGTCACGGGCGCTTCCGACCTCACCCCGGTCGCCGAGCAGCTCGAGATGATGCAGAAGGTCCTGCCCGACGTTAAAAAGGTCGGCCTGCTCTACTGCACCGCCGAGTCCAACTCCGACGTCCAGATCAAGGCCGCCAAGAAGGAGCTCGACAAGCTGGGCCTCGAGTACACCGACTTCACCGTCTCGAGCTCCAACGAGATTCAGTCCGTCGTCGAGTCTGCCGTGGGCAAGGTCGACGCGCTGTACTCCCCCACCGACAACACCATCGCCGCGGGTGCCTCGCAGGTCGGCCAGATCTGCAAGGAAAACAAGCTTCCCTTCGTGACCGGCGAGGAAGGTATGTGCATGGCCGGCGGCCTGTTCACCCTCTCCATCAACTATGAGGACCTGGGCTACGCCGCGGGCGAGATGGCCGTTAAGATCCTGAAGGGCGAGGCCAAGCCCGAAGACATGCCGATCAAGCACCTTTCGAGCAAGGACCTGGTCGTCGTCAAGAACGACGAAATGGCCGAGGCCCTGGGCATCGACCTTTCCGCTCTGGACGAGTAGCGCCATGCGCGGTAACGCGTCTAGGGCCTGCACGCGCGCCACAGCCGCGTTATTCAATATCTGAGTCCTTGGGGCGAACGCTAAAGACCGGCGTTCGCCCTGCTTGTTTCGGATGAGACAAAACATCCGTCCGCAGCTCTTTTATACATTGTTACCGCTATCATGGTGACTCACGTGTCCACCCTATCCTAGGAGGTATAAAGCATGCTCATTGCATTGCAGGGCGCCGTTTCGCAGGGCGTCCTCTGGGGCATTATGGTGCTTGGCGTGTTTATCACGTTCCGCCTGCTCGACATTCCCGATATGACCTGCGACGGCAGCTTTGCCCTCGGCGGCTGCGTCTGCGCTGTGCTCATCGTCAATAACAACGTCGACCCGCTGCTCGCCGTGCTGGCCGGTATGTGCGCCGGCGCCATCGCGGGCGCCGTCACGGGCATTCTGACCACCGTCTTTGAGATTCCCGCGATCCTCGCCGGAATCCTCACCCAGATCAGCCTGTGGTCCATCAACCTGCGCATCATGGGCAAGTCCAATACGCCCATTCTTGCCAAGGGCACCGTGTTCTCGGCCGTCAGCAATATGACCGGTCTGCCGCAGTCCACCGTTGCCATCATCTTGGGCATCCTGCTCGCCGTGGCTATCGTTGCCATCTTGTATTGGTTCTTTGGCACCGAGATCGGCTCGGCGCTGCGCGCCACCGGCAACAACGAGTACATGATCCGCGCTCTGGGCGTCAACACCAACTCCACCAAGATGATCGCTCTCGTGCTCTCCAACGCCCTCATCGGCCTTTCGGGTGCGCTTATCTGCCAGAGCCAAAAGTATGCCGACATTGGCATGGGCACAGGCGCCATCGTTATCGGTCTTGCCGCCATCGTCATCGGCGAGGTGCTCGGCCGCCTGCTGCCCGGCGGTCTCACGCAGTTTAGCGTCCGTCTTGCCTCCGCCGTCTTTGGCTCCGTGGTGTACTTCCTTATCCGCGCCATCGTACTGCAGTTGGGCATGGACGCCAACGACATGAAGTTGCTCTCCGCCGTGATCGTCGCCGTGGCCCTGTGCGTGCCCGTGGTTTGGGAGCGCTATAAGCTCCGCAGCTCCTACACGAAGGGGGATGAGGCAGATGCTTAAGCTCTCGCACGTCAAGAAGACCTTTAACAAGGGCACCGTCACCGAGAAGCGCGCGCTCACCGGCGTCGACCTCACCCTGAATGACGGCGACTTTGTAACCGTGATCGGCGGCAACGGCGCCGGCAAGTCCACGCTGCTCAACATGATCGCCGGCGTGTACCCGCTCGATTCGGGCGTTATTGAGCTCGACGGCACCGACATCTCGCGCCTGAGCGAGTCGCAGCGCGCCAAGTACCTGGGCCGCGTGTTTCAGGACCCCATGCGCGGTACCGCTGCCGACATGCAGATCGCCGAGAACCTGGCCCTCGCCAAGCGTCGCGGCCAGCGTCGCGGCCTTTCGTGGGGCGTCACCAAGGCCGAGAAAGATGAGTACGTTGAGCTGCTCAAGCGCCTGGACCTTGGTCTGGACACGCGTCTCAACGCCAAGGTCGGCCTGCTCTCGGGCGGCCAGCGCCAGGCACTCACCCTGCTGATGGCCACGCTCACCAGGCCGCGCCTGCTGCTGCTCGACGAGCACACCGCGGCCCTCGACCCCAAGACGGCCTCTAAGGTGCTCAACCTGACCGAGGAGATCGTCGACGAGAACCACCTGACCACGCTCATGGTCACGCACAACATGAACGACGCCATCCGTCTGGGCAACCGTCTGATCATGATGCACGAGGGCCATGTGATCTACGACGTGGCCGGCGACGAGAAGAAGTCGCTCACCGTGGCCGACCTGCTGCAGAAGTTCGAGGAGGTCTCGGGCGGCGAGCTCGCCAACGACCGCATGCTGCTAAGCTAAAACCTGCCAAAAAGGGACAGGTTTATTTTGGTAGGTTTTATCTGCGCAAACGCCAAAACCGCCGCAAAGGGACAGAGGCCCTTGCGGCGGTTTTCGCATATTATGTCGATAATCCAGCGTCAGCAGGAACTACTGGTTAAGGACTAAGGAAACTGCCACGAGAAGCTCTCTTCCCCGTCTCGCCTTGACCGCCGCACTCCTTGCCGGCGTGCTCGCCGGCGCCCCAGCTTACGCCACCGCGGCCACCCCATCTCAAGTTATCGGCCCGTCCGATGTGATCGGACGGGCTTCTTGGTGGGTATCATGGTTGGACGATTATTAGGAGGTTTTCCCTACATGGAATTGTTTGAGCCGATTCTTCATTTCTTTGAGCAACGGTGGGTCCACAACATCATCTGGGCCGTCATCTTGGCGATAGGCACCGCCGTCGCCGCCAAGGTCGTATCCAAGACCCTGAACCATCTGCTCAACCGAGACGATAACCCGCTTCCGGCATCGAGTATCTTCATCAACATCGCGCGTGCCGTCATCTGGATGATCGGCGGCAGCTTTATCCTCGACAACTGCTTTGGCATTAACGCAAACGCCCTCGTCGCCGCTCTTGGCGTCGGCGGCATCGCCATCTCGCTGGGCTTTCAGGACACGCTGTCAAACCTTATCGGCGGCATGCAGGTGACGTTTATGGGCATCATCAAGCCCGGCGACAATATCGAGGTCGGCGGCGTATCCGGCGTTGTCCAAGACATCACTTGGCGCCATACGACGATTGAGGATGCCTGTGGACAGACCATCATTGTGCCCAATTCCAACATCTCCAAGAACACGCTCGTGCATTTGATGCCCTTTGGGCGCGTGGCCGTGCCCGTTGCCGTAAAGGACACGTCTAAGTGGGCCTCCCTTGACGTGCTGGCAGACGAGCTCACGAGCGCAACCAAAACGGCCGTCTCGCCCATCTCGGGCTTTGACAAGGAGCCCTACGTACTCTTTAGCGAAATCGGCGACTTTGGCATCAAAGGAAAGATCATCTTTATCGTCAGCGACGACAGCACTACTTTCACGGCAGCCGACGCCTGCATCCGCGCCATCGCCCCCATCATCGCCTAAACCACCGCAAAGGGGACAGGCATCTTTGTAGTGGTTTTCATTCGTGGTACCATGGTTTATATCGTTGTTTAAACGACTAAGGGAGTAGACACCATGGAAGAGGTCTATCGTCAAGCACGCAAGCGCGGCGAGCAGGGACGCCGTCGCGCCATCAGCCAAAGCGAGCACCCGTACCTTACGGACCTCGATAGCCTCGTTGCCCAGCTCCCCTTAGGTCAGCGAGAGAGCGTCGGCCTGAGGGATATTCCGCTCGAAATGGTCGTCGGCACGGTTACCAAGGGCCGTCAGTCTGCCTTTTCGTGCAACTTTATGCCCCTGTTGCCATTTAGCACCGAGTTCGCCCGCAAGTGGTCCAACCTCTACGACATTCAGGTGACCGAGGGCTATCGCGACCCCATCACCGTCACCGAGTTCATGCATCGGTTCTACGTCCAGGAGGGCAACAAGCGCGTCAGCGTCCTCAAATTCCTGGACGCCCCGACGGTTTCGGCCAAGGTCACCCGTCTCTACCCCGGCAAATGGGATTCCGTCGAAAGCCGCCTGTACGGCGAGTTCTGCGCGTTTTGGCGCGTATGCCCCCTATACGAGATCGAGTTCTCGCGCGAGGGAAGCTACGAGACGCTCGCCAAGATGCTCGGCCAGAACCTTATCGAAAAATGGCCGCAGAAAAAGGTCGATTACCTGCGTCACACCTTCCTGCTCTTTAAGCGCGCCTACCTTCGCGCGGGCGGCGGCCACCTGGACATTACGCCCGCCGACGCCATGCTCGTCTACCTCAATGTGTACAACCAGGACCGCCTGCTGGATACGCCGACGGATATCGTCGTAAACCGCCTGTGCAAGATTTGGCGCGAGCTGGTCATTGCCGGCAAAAGTGATGAGGACAAGGTCGATCTTGTCGAAGCACCGAGCGTCGATGAGGAGGAGACGCCCGCCAAGTCCACTTCCGGTGTGCTCAACTTCTTTATGGGCAAGACCGTCTATTCGGCGGCCAACCCCCTGCGCATCGCCTTTATCCATGAGTTCCCCTGTGCGACGTCGAGCTGGGACAGCCTGCACGACCAAGGGCGTCAGTATCTCGATGAGCACTTTGGCGGTATCGTGCGCACCGAGGCGTTCGAGGACTGCCACGATCCGGACGTGTTCTACGCCGCTGTGGAAACGGCTGTCAAGCACGGGGCGAAGGCCATCTTCTCGACTTCACACCGCCTGATGGAATACACGCTCAGGGCTGCCGTTGAGTATCCCCGGGTTCGGTTCCTCAACTGCTCTATCGGCCTTCCCCATCAAAGCGTCCGTTCGTACTTTGGCAAGATGTACGAGGCCAAGTTTCTGCTGGGCGCCCTTGCGGCCAGCATGGCGGACAACCACCGCATCGGTTACCACGCGTCGGTCTTCGCCTCGGGCGCACTCAGCGAGATCAACGCCTTTGCGATTGGCGCCTCGCTGCTCGACCCGCGCGCGCAGGTCATCCTCACCTGGGGCGATGTTCCCGCCGGTGGTCTTGCCGAAGCCATGTGCCGCGAAGGCGTAAGCGTCATGACCGGCGCTGACATGTCAAAGTCGCTCGAAGACCCAACGGCCTACGGGCTTCACCGCTTGGTCGACGGCAAAGTCACCGGCATCGCCATGCCCGTATGGAACTGGGGCCGTTACTACGAGCTCATCGTTCGCAGCCTTCTTCACGGCACGTGGGACGAGACCAGCGACGACAACCAAGTGCGCGCTGTCAACTACTGGTATGGCATGAGCTCCGGAGTTATCGACATCCGTTACGCTCCGGGCCTACCCTACCAAACGCGCAAACTCGTGCAGTTGCTCCGCAACGGCATTGTTGAGGGATCCATCAATCCCTTTGGCGGCGAGCTCCACAGCCAGAACGGCGTGGTACAGATCGAAGGCTTCCCTCCGCTGCCGAGCACGCAGATTGTCGAGATGAATTGGCTGGCGGACAACGTGGTAGGCACCATTCCGCAGCTCGACGATGAGCCGAAAGTCCCTGCCCTATGAAAATCCTTGCAATAGCCGATACCGAAGAACGATGCCTTTGGGAGTGCTTTCGCAAGGAACGCTTTGAGGGAGTCGACCTGATTTTGTCCGCCGGCGATCTGGACCCGGACTATCTTGAGTTTTTGGTTACGGTCATCAACAAACCGCTCATCTACGTGCGCGGCAATCACGATGACCGCTACGCACGTCATGCACCGGGCGGATGTATCTGCGTGGAAGACAGCGTGTACACGTACCGAGGGATTCGCATTGCGGGCCTTGGCGGGTCCATGCGTTATCGCGACGGCGCCAACATGTACACCGAACGCGAGATGTCCAAGCGCATGCGTAAGCTGTCGCGTAAGGTTAGGATGGTCGGCGGGTGCGACATTCTGCTTACCCATGCACCCGCCGCCGGTATGGGTGATCTGGACGATCTGCCGCATCGAGGATTCGAATGCTTTAACACAGCACTCGAATCCTGGAATCCCGACTACATGGTGCACGGACATGTGCACCAAAGCTACGGTTGCGATTTTCAGCGCGAGCGTCAGCATGTGTGTGGAACGACGATCATCAACGCCTGCGGCTATACGCAGTTTGAGCTCGACCAGACGCACTACCCCATCCGCGGCTGGCAAGCAGCCTGGCTCAACTCACAAACCATGCGCCGCGAGCTCAAACGCCACGAAGCCATCGAGTCCTCAACGGCCAGAACACCCTGGTAACCACCTTTAAGGCTTGACGCTGCGCCGGCCCCAAGCACCCCATCTCGCCCCTCAAGCCGTCGCTCGCGTACCAAAGTACGCGTCGCTCCTCTTTCGGGGCGACCTGGGGCACTTGGAACCGGCTCGCTGCGATGCCATAACATTGACGCCAAAGTGCCAAAACCACCACAAAGGTGCCTGTCCCCTTTGTGGTGGTTTTGGCCCGAGATAGCAAGAAACCCGGTCCCACACGAGGCGGAACCGGGTTTCTTTAGCAATGCTTGCTTTGCTCAGGCAGTAACTAGCAGTTACTCAGCCAGGAAGTCACGCTGGACAGCAGGATCGACCTTGACGCCAGGGCCCATGGTGGAAGACACGGAGATGGACTTGACGTACTTGCCCTTAGCAGAAGAGGGCTTGACGCGCAGGATCTCGGTGTACAGGGCAGCGTAGTTCTCGACGAGCTGCTGCTCAGAGAAGGACTTCTTGCCCAGGGGCACGTGGCAGATGCCGTAGCGGTCGGCGCGGTACTCAACGCGGCCAGCCTTGAGCTCGGAGACCATCTTGGCGACGTCCATGGTCACGGTGCCGAGCTTGGGGTTCGGCATGAGGCCACGGGGGCCAAGGATCTTACCGATGCGGCCAACCTTGGCCATCATGTTCGGCGTAGCGATAGCGGCATCGAAGTTGATCTCGCCCTTCTGGATCTGGGCGACGAGCTCGTCGGAACCGATGATGTCGGCGCCGGCAGCCTCAGCCTCGCGGGCCTTCTCGCCCTCGGCGAAGACGGCAACACGAACGGTCTTGCCGGTGCCGTGGGGCAGGGAGATGGAACCACGGATGTTCTGGTCAGCCTTACGAGTATCGATGCCCAGACGGAAGTGAGCCTCGACGGTCTCGTCGAACTTGGCGGTGTCGAGCTCCTTGATGAGCTTGGCAGCCTGAAGGGGGGTGTAGAGCGTGGCGCGGTCGATCTTCTCGGCAGCGGCGTTATAGCTCTTACCATGCTTAGCCATGTGCATTACCTCCTGTGGTTAAACGGGCGTGAGCCCTCCCACATCGTATCGTGTGCCCTATTGCACACATTTAACGGGCGCCCCGGTCGGAGCACCCGCCGTTACCATAAGAAATCGCTACTCAACGATGGTGACGCCCATGGAACGGGCGGTACCGGCGATGATCTTCTTGGCGGCGTCAATGTCGTTGGCATTGAGGTCCGGCATCTTGATCTCGGCGATCTTGGTGAGCTGCTCCTGGGAGAGCTGACCAACCTTGTCAGCCTGGGGCTTAGCGGAACCAGACTTGAGGTTCAACTCCTTCTTGATAAGGTGAGCCGCCGGCGGGGTCTTGGTGATGAAGGAGAAGGACTTGTCCTCGTAGACAGAGATCTCAACGGGGATGATGTCACCCTTCTTGTCCTGCGTCTCGGCGTTAAAGGCCTGGCAGAACTGCATGATGTTCACGCCAGCAGCGCCCAGGGCGGGACCGACGGGAGGAGCGGGGTTTGCTGCACCAGCAGGAATCTGGAGCTTAATGACGTTGGCAACCTTCTTCTCAGCCATGGTCATTCCTTTCGAATCACGAGTGTGAAGTACTTGCTATATCGTAAGCACGCACGTGTTAGAAGCACTCCTGAGATGAGCAGTCACAGAAGAAGCACGCTCGCGCGAACGGACAAAAACTTAAGCGATGACAGCGACCTGGTTAAAGTCGAGCTCGACCGGCGTCTCACGGCCAAAGATCATCAGCGTGACCTTGAGCTTGCCAGCCTCAGTGTTAACCTCGGAGACCTTGCCATCAAAGTCGGTAAGCGGGCCATCGGTGACGCGGACGGACGTGCCGACCTGAATATCAACCGAGGTGCGCTTGGGCGAATCGCCCTTACCGGGACGACGAGTCATCTTGTTGTACTCGTCGCGGGAAAGCGGAGCGGGCTTGCCGTTGCCGCCTAGGAAACCGGTGACGCCGGGCGTGTTACGAACGCACGTCCAAGCATCGTCATCCATCTCCATGCGGACCAGAACATAACCCGGGAAGATCTTGGAATCCTTGGTCTCGCGCTTGCCACCCTCTTTAATCTCGGTGACGCGCTCCATAGGAATCTCGATATCAAAGATACGGTCCTGCATGCCCATGGTCTCGATACGATGCTCGAGATCGGACTTTACGCGGTTCTCGTATCCGGAGTAAGTGTGAACGACGTACCAACGCTTAGACATGGTTTAGCCCCTCAATCCAGAGAACAGAGCAAGAGCCTCGCCAAAGCCAGCATCGAGCAGAGCGATGACGACGCCGACGACGACCAGAGAAGCGCAAACGACTACCGAGTAGTTCACGAGCTCCTTCTTATCGGGCCACGTGACACGCTTCATCTCGGACTTGACCGAAGCGAAATACTTCTTGGTGCGGGCGAAGAAACCAGGCTTCTCGTTCTTCTTGGACTTCGCAGCCTTCTCGTTCTTCTTGGCAACGGCCTTCTTGGCCTCAACCTTGGAGTTGGCGGCAGCTTTGTTGGCAGGTGCCGGCTGCTGAGCCTTCTTCTTGTTCTTCTTGTTGGCCATTTGGGTTACCTCCGCGCAATGCGCTTATACATGAGTAAACCGTAAGCCCCCAAGTGGGAGCTTACGGAATAATGACTGGCACGCCAGGAAGGACTCGAACCCTCAACACTCGGTTTTGGAGACCGATGCTCTACCAATTGAACTACTGGCGTATGTGACTAGAGACTAGCGAGTCTCTTTGTGCAGCGTGTGGTGATGGCACCAGGGGCAATACTTCTTGATCTCCATACGATCAGGCATGGTCGACTTGTTCTTGGTGGTCGTATAGTTGCGGCGCTTGCACTCAGTGCACGCAAGAGTAACTAGAGTACGCATGTATCCTGAACCTTTCATTTCCGCCCCGTACGGGCACGAGTTGTTACTTTATCAGCTCCACGTAAGTGCTGTCAATGAAAACCTCGAGTCAATTGGTTCTCGGTGGATCCATTCATATTTGGAACACATCAATGAAGCCATCGAGAGCTAATCGACGGTGCATCCAGGACCATTATCGATCCTCTCGACACCAGCAACGGCTCAATATCCATTGCAGAAAAGAACCCGGCACCCATATAAGTGCCGGGTTCTCTAAGTCAGCTATATCAAAGAGCTAATTTTACTCAATGATCGTGGAGACGATGCCCGAACCGACGGTGTGGCCACCCTCGCGGATAGCGAAGCGCAGGCCCTCCTCCATGGCGATCGGGTGGATGAGGTCGCCCTCGATGGTGATGTGGTCACCAGGCATAGCCATCTCGGTGCCCTCGGGGAGCTTGACCGTACCGGTAACGTCGGTGGTACGGAAGTAGAACTGAGGACGATAACCATCGAAGAACGGGGTGTGACGGCCGCCCTCCTCCTTGGTCAGAACGTAGATCTCGCCGGTGAACTTGGTGTGCGGGGTAACCGAACCGGGCTTGCAGAGAACCTGGCCGCGCTCGATGTCCTCACGCTTGATGCCGCGGAGCAGCAGACCGACGTTGTCGCCAGCCTCGCAGAAGTCCATGGACTTACGGAACATCTCGATACCGGTAACGACGGTGTTCTGGGTATCCTTGATGCCGACGATCTCGACGGGCTCGTTGAGCTTGAGCTCACCGCGCTCGACACGGCCAGTAGCAACGGTACCACGGCCGGAGATGGTCATAACGTCCTCAACGGCCATCAGGAACGGGAGGTCGTTGTTACGAGCAGGCGTCGGGATGTACTCGTCGACGGCCTTCATGAGCTCGCGAATGGCGTCCATCCACTTGGCGTCGCCCTCGAGAGCGCCCAGAGCGGAGCCACGGATGACGGGGATGTCGTCGCCGGGGAAATCGTACTCGGAGAGGAGCTCACGGGTCTCCATCTCGACGAGGTCGATGAGCTCGTCATCGTCGACCATGTCGCACTTGTTCAGGAAGACGACGATGTAGGGAACGCCGACCTGACGGGCGAGCAGGATGTGCTCGCGGGTCTGAGCCATGGGGCCGTCGGTAGCGGCGATGACCAGGATAGCGCCGTCCATCTGAGCAGCACCGGAGATCATGTTCTTGACGTAGTCAGCGTGGCCCGGGCAGTCAACGTGAGCGTAGTGACGGGCAGCAGTCTCGTACTCGACGTGGGAGACGGAAATCGTAATGCCGCGCTCGCGCTCCTCGGGAGCCTTGTCGATGTTCTCGAACGCAGTGAAGTCAGCCTTGCAGCCCTCGGTCTCGGAGAGAACCTTGGTGATGGCAGCGGTCAGCGTGGTCTTGCCGTGGTCGACGTGACCAATGGTGCCGATGTTAACATGCGGCTTAGTGCGCTCAAACTTCTCTTTGGCCATAAAGCCCTCCTCTTAACAGGTCGTCCCCGGACGGGACTTTGCCTTTATACCATAGTGGCCTCTCAACATACTATTGAGAAGCCACCGTGTTACCTATGGTAGCGGTGACTGGATTCGAACCAGTGACGCCACGGGTATGAACCGTGTGCTCTAACCAACTGAGCTACACCGCCGGATGGAGCCTGCAACCAGACTTGAACTGGTGACCTCTTCGTTACCAACGAAGTGCTCTACCGACTGAGCTATACAGGCACTTGACGGGTGGGAGCTATAGGATTCGAACCTATGTAGGCAGAGCCAACGGGTTTACAGCCCGTCCCCATTAACCACTCGGGCAAACTCCCAATCGTTCAAGTATCCGCAGGTCCTTTGGTCTTTTGGACCGCCGCCCCCGCGAACGAAGAAGATAATACGATGCCACCTTGGGGGCTGTCAACGAAAACCTCTAGATACACGGTGCCGGGCGTATCTACATACCTTTGACCTGCGTTTTTGCTGAGTTTGGATATGAAGGACGGTGGATTTGGCTGCGCTGGTGACATTTCCCGAGGGAATACTTTGGCACGGTGGAGTACATCTGCACCATCGACCTTCGATACCGACCCTCTTGCACTATTACATAGGTCACGATCGGGCTTCCACGACACGATCGAGCGTGGATAATCTCCCACTTTTAGCGCGGCCCTAAGGCCAAAGCGGCAGATTATCCACGCTCATTCTCCAGGCGGGAGAACTAAAGAGCCGCAACTACTCGGGCCAGGCCAAAGTAGACCCATAGAGCGGCTCCCCCTTGGTGCAGGGGTAGCGACTCAAGTAACACGACGATAGCAAGTCGAATAAATAAGTTATGGCGTATTTCGAATAAACGCCGAGTCGGTCAATTCCGTTTCCCGCATTACCAAGACGATATACACGGTCAAAAGACCTCGATTTGTCATCGTTGCTAAACGCAGTAATTAGAATCTTCCTGCCCGAACGGCAATCAAGATACTCACGCGCCTGTGACGCAAATAGCCCGGAGACCGATACGAGAATTATCAATGACTGCGAAGCGTCTCCCATGTTTTTCAATTCCGCGACGTTAGCCCCAGCAACTATGCGAACTATCTTGCCCGCATAAAACATTTCCTGCTGAAATCGTACGAGATTGGCGCTCACATTATTGGTGCACCAGATTTCAACGTTTTTATGGCCATCAATTTCGTCGGCAAGGTGCTTGATAGCGATATCGGACACGCCGCTTTCAACCTCAGCGAACATCTCGATCATGCGAACGTCGAGCTCTGCCCTGTACTCCTCGTAGCCATATTCCTCCTCTCGATGGCTTAAGTCGCTTGGAAAAACTGATTGAGTAAATGATTCTTTCAAATCGCTAAGAGACTGGTAGCCCAATCGATTGCAGAAACGACGAACAGCGGAACGGGTCACGAATGCATCGCGGGTTATTGCGGCAACATTGATTTCGCTCGAACGCCTAATGTGAGCGATGAGATATCGAGCGATGGCGGCATCGTTTGACCCAAACTCGCTGTTGATGATGGAGCTAATGCGATTGAGCACATCGAAGTCATTGATATTCACGTGATCCCTCTTTCCGCCCTCCTCGATATTATGGTTCATTTATTGAATCAAACAGCTTTGGTCGTTCTCCTATGATTCAAATCAGTTGACGTCATCTTAATCGTAATTCCGTCACACGTATCCACCGTGTTGAATGATGGAAAGGGGATTCATGGGCAACGTGAACAACATGCCGTTTCTCTGGGGTTCCGCCACGGCGTCTTATCAGTGCGAGGGTGCCTGGAACGAAGACGGCAAAGGCCTCGGCGAGTGGGATTTCTTTAACCACACAAGCAATAAGAACATCAACCATGTTGACGGTGATGTATCTTGCGACTTCTACCATCGCTATGAAGAAGATATCCGCATGATGAAAGAAGGCGGACAAAACACCTATCGCTTCTCTCTTTCATGGAGTCGAATCATCCCCACGGGTATCGGCGAAGTGAATGAAGAGGGTATCGATTTTTATAATCGAGTCATTGATTGCTGCCTCGAAAATGGCATAGAGCCCAACGTTACGCTGTTCCATTACGATCTGCCATTCACGCTTGCTTGCAAAGGCGGATGGCTGAACAACGACATGGCAGAGTGGTTCTGCAAATACGCCGAGATTTGCTTTGAGCGCTTTGGAGACCGCGTCAAAATCTGGGCTACCGTTAACGAGCCGCATTTCTACAGCTACTGCGTAAACATGTTGGGCAACTATCCCCCCAATCGATCGCTCGACGTTCAGTCGTACATGCAGTTTCAATACAACCTGATGCGCGCAAGCGCACTCGCAGTCCGAGCATATCGTCAAATGGGCTACGACGGCATCATCGGCGCCGTCCACGATGGCGGCGTTGTCGAACTCGACCCGGCAACCGAGCACCCCGATGACGTATTTCGATACGCAGACTTTTTCGCCAATCGCATGATTCTGGCACCAGCGCTTCAGGGTCAACTGCCGCCAGAAATGGACGAAATCCTTGAAAAACTTGGCGTCTCGCTCTATCGATCCCCAAATGACGTAGAAGAATTCAGAGACGGTAAAGTCGATTTTATTGGACTCAACGTGTATTGCCGAGAGTATGTAACCGACTGGCACGGTGGAGAGCTTGCCGTTTCGGCGAACAATAAGGGCGGTTCGAGCAAAAAGGTCGAAGGAAAATGCATTGCGCCCTTGTTTGAAAGCGCCCGCGACAGCAATGTTCCCCGCAATAAATGGGGCCGCGAAATACTCCCAAGTTGCATGTATTCAACCATCATGGATGTCCACGAGCGCTATGACGCGCCCCGCATCTTTATTACGGAAAACGGACATGGCGCCTATGAGCAACCAGACGCAGACGGAATGATCCACGATGATGACCGCATCGAGCTTCTGGGCCAGTTCATCGAGCACATGATGAGGGCTAAGCGCGACGGCGCGCGCGTTGAGGGCTACTACCTCTGGTCGACGATGGATCTGTATAGCTGGATCAACGGCTACGAAAAACGATACGGACTTGTCCATATCGACTTCGAGAACAATCTGGAGCGCACCCCCAAAAAGAGCTGGTATTGGTACCGAGACCTTATCTCGAAGTATCAGGAGCAGGAAGGTTAGGAGAAAGAGATGAAATATCAGGCAATGTCCGAAACAGTCCTAAAGGCTGTTGGCGGCAAAGAAAACATTACATCGGTAACTCATTGTGCGACGCGCCTTCGCATCGACGCACGAGACACCTCGATCATCGATCTCCAGCTCGCCAAATCGGCCGACCAGGCGCTCGGGGCAGTAGTCAGCGGTGGCCAGCTTCAGGTGATCATCGGCCCCAACGTCACCGAGGCTTACAACGACTTCCTCGACTTCGCGGGAATCGAAGTCGGCGGTGGCACGGTTGCCGACGATGCCCAAACCGCCAAAGACCTTGCAGAAGGCATTAAAAGCGGTAACACCGCCATGGGCTTGATTGAGAAATTCGGGAACGTCTCTGCACAGGTATTCATGCCCATCGTCCCGGCGCTCATCGTTGGCGGACTCATTCTTTCGATCAAGAATCTCCTGGTCAATTATTGTGGATTGAGCACCGATAGCGGAACCGCCCAGGTTCTGCTGGCGATCTTCAGCGCCTCATTTAGCTTCCTGCCCGTTTACCTCGGCTATCAGCTCGCCGCCGTCATGAAGATGCAGCCTATCATGGGCGCACTGCTGGGCGCAATCATGATTAGCTCGTCTATTAGCGGTGCTGAGGGTCTCGACTTTCTTGGCATCCCCATCCCGACGAATGACTACTCGAGCACGGTGGTGCCAATCGTACTGGGCGTTGTGTTCATGTACTTTGTTGATCGCGGTCTTCAGAAAATCATCCCCGACATTACCAAACTGTTCTTGAAACCGCTGCTCACCATGTTCATCGTCGTGCCTGTTGAGCTGATTATCCTCGGCCCCGCCGGCAGCATGATGGGCTACGCGCTGAGTGATGCCGCCACGTGGCTCATGGATAACGTGGCATTTATCGCTACTCCAATCCTTGCAGCCCTTAACCCCTATTTTGTCATGCTCGGTCTTGATAAGGCCTACATCGCGATCGAAGTTACGAGCTTGGCGCAGCTCGGCTGGGCGCCCATCATCTTTGGCTTCATCTCAAACCTCTGCATTGGCGGCACGAGTCTCGCCTTGGCAACTGCAATGAAAGGCAACAAGGAGAAGAGAGGTATGGTCACCACGGTTGCCGTCACCGCACTTTGCGGCGTAACTGAGCCCGCATTTTACGGCTGCCTCATCGAGCGTCCCCGCCTGCTTGTCGGCACGGCAATCGGCGCCCTCTGCGCGGGACTCCCTGCAGGTATCTTCGTCCTGAAGGAGTATGTTGCGGGAGCATGCCCCGGTCTTCTTTCTGCGCTGATCTTTATCGCTCCCGATGGATCCATGAGCAACTTCGTACTGGCGTGCGTTGTCGCCGTCATCGCCATCGTCGTCTCGTTCATCGCTGCACGCGTGATTATCAAGAAGAATCCCAACTATATTGAGTAAATGCCCGCTGTTTGCATTGGGGACATCCTCGGCAGACCGTTAGCAAGAACCCAAGAAGTCCCTTAGGGGCTCGATTAATCCATTCGGATTCCTGAGGCACAAACGACCCCGATTCCACAATGAAATCGGGGTCGTTGTTTCTAAAGCCTTCGATAGACAATCGGTGTTTACCTTAGCTCCCCATCCAAGTTAATTATCCACGCTCGTTCTCCGGTCGAAAGTTTTTCTTCTCTCGCGTGTCCAGAAATCCACGCTCGAGCAGGACATCCAGGTCCGCACCCGCCCTTGTCTCGATCTGTAACAGCAAGAGGCCTATTCCGCTTCTACATGTTACAGATCAAGATATTCCTAAAACACCCTAAGTTTCATCTCAATCTGTAACAGTTAGATGCCAAATATCGGTCTTGGTGTTACAGATTTAGACAAACTGGAGGACGAGACAAACCGAAAACGGAATGGGCGCTGACCCGATGGCGCACCACCTAAATAGAAACGGGCCCTGTCCCACAAGGGAACAGAGCCCGAAACTCTCATGGAGCCAGTGACAGGAATCGAACCTGCAACCCACTGATTACAAATCAGTTGCGCTACCGTTGCGCCACACTGGCACACTTGGCGCTTTCGCGCGAAGCCTGTTAAGGATAAAGGAATTGCGGACGGGGCGCAACAGGCCACACGGCGTTATACAAATATGCAAAATCCAGCAACAACAGGTACCAGCCCCGTTCATTTCTGTCGGTTCGCCCTCAATTTCAAAACTATTCGCTAGAACGAATAGTTTTAATTACAATTGGCTATATAAAACTATTCGTTCTAGCGAAGGGTTTCTCGATGTTGACTACAAAGGAAGCAGCCGAGCTGCTCGGCATCACTCCGCGCAGGGTGCAGGAGCTCATAAAAAACGGAGCACTTGAGGCCCGCAAGGCTTCTGGTGTATGGCTCATCGACAAAGGCAGCGTCGACACGCGACTCCGTTCCGCGACCAAAACGGGGGGACGTCCCCGCCGCGGCCACGGTAAGAGCGAGATCGCATTCACCCTCATGAACCGCACGCACGAAGTGGCCCAGCTGGTCTACAGCAGATCACGGAAAGACTTCACCCACATCGGCGCCGACGTCGATCGTGCCCACGCCCCTATTGGAGTTTTTGCTCCCAGCAAACCTGCATCGCTCGACTCCTTCCGCATCTGGTGGCGCGGCCGCGGTATCCCGCTCGCACGCATTGGGCTAGCCTCCCTGCTTGCAGAAGCCGCAGTCGATGTTCCCGATGAACTCGTACAGCGAAATCTTGGCCTCTCCTTATCCGACCAGTATTGGATTAGGCCCCAAGACTCCGGTCTCGCGTGGGAAGATATCAATTTCTTCAATAATGCTTTTGACGACGTCTCGCTAACCATTGCACCCTTCGCCCCGGAGGGTAAGGCAGCTGCCGCAAAGCCTGACAACACCTCGGACGGCAATCTTCAAAAGTACTGGACATGCGAGGGTGACCGTCGAATCCTCCACAAGGCAGGTGCACATCTAAACCAGGAACCTTATAACGAGCTGGTGGCGACTGCACTTCACCGTCGCATCCTAAACGGTTGCGATTATGTACCCTATTCGCTCGAAGGCGCGGGTACTTCCGCCTTGAGCACATGCAATGTCTTCTTAACTGACGAAGAAGAATATGTCCCTGCGTTCTATGTAAACCAGCATGCAAATGCAGACGAGCGACTAACCGATTACGAACGGTATGTAGCAAACAGCGAGGAGCTTGGAGCGACAGATATAAAAGACGCCCTTGACCGCATGATCGTATGCGATGACATCATTGCCAACTACGACCGTCATTGGCGCAACTTCGGCCTCGTGCGAAACGTCAACTCACTGGCCTGCAGACCAGCCCCCATCTTCGATTCGGGCTCATCACTCTGGTGCAACATATCACTAGAGGAGCTTAGGGCGGGAGAGCACAGTTTTACCAGCGCACAATTTCATTCAAGCCCCGCCAAACAGATGTTGCTCGTCGAGGACATGGGCTGGTTTGACGGCGACAAACTCGAAGGCTTCGTTGACGAGGCAATCGAGATTCTGTCTAAAAACGATGCTCTAACAGCGAGACTGCCTTATCTAAAAGAGGCGCTAACGTGGCGCCTCAAAAGAATGATCGACATCGCTGAATGGAGTTAGCGAGACAGCATCGCCCCGCCAACTCCCCTACCTCCCGCGGAGGGCCTTGAGCTTTGCCAGCGCCTCGGGGCTCAGGCGACTGCCCAGAGTCATCTTGATCTGCGGGGCCTCTTCGGCCTCGTGAACGTCGTTATCGATCTGTTTGATCTCGTCCACCAGCATACGGCTCGAGATGCGCGTAACGCCCTTGCCCATGACGACGGCCTGGATCGTGCCGTCGCTCGATACCACGGAGCACGCGCGACCTTCCTCGCGTGCCTCGATGCAGAGCTTCTGCACCACGGTATCGGCAGAGACGCCCGTCGGCGAAAACTCGATGCGCACGCCGCGGGCCGGCAGGTTGGGGCGCTCGCTGGAGATATTGCCCGCGCCGTCGAACACGATCACGGCCTCGTAGCGGCCCTGGGCAAACGCGGCGACGTCGTTGATGAGTGCAGTTCGCGCCATATCGTGGACGTCGCTGGAATACGGATCGTCGGAATGGTCGTAGACGAGCTTTTCGTAGCGCGGCGTGCAGTGGATCACGTTGTAACCGTCGACCACCAGCAGCTCGGGCTTGTTGGAGTGCACCGTCGAGACTGGGTCGGCGATAGCCTGCGCAAACACATTGCCGCCCACGCCATAGGTCGCGGCCGAAACAATCGGCTTGGCCGAGCCCTCGCCAAAGCGCTTGGCCTTGGACTTGGCACGGTTCTTTTTGGACATGCGCTACTCCTCCCCCATCAGCTCGCCGGCGTTGCGGCGCAGCCACTCAAAGCACAGCGCCGTGGTCGCCTGGGCAACATTGAGGCTCTCGGTCATACCGCGCTGGGGAAGCTTGGTCAAAAAGTCGCATTTCTCGAGCACCAGACGCGAGATGCCGTCGCCCTCGGAGCCCATGACGAGCGCCACGCGGCCCTCGAAAGGAGCATCCCAGCAACTGCCTTCGGCGTGCTCGGAAGCACCGCCCACCCAAAAACCAGCGGCCTTAAAATCGTCGAGCGCACGGGCGATATTGGGAACCTGCGCGATAGGCAGATGCATGACGGCACCGGCTGAGGTCTTATAGCTGCCCACGGTCACGCCGGCGGCACGCTTATTGGCAATGACGACGCCCGCCGCGCCCACAACCTCGGCGGAGCGCACGATGGCGCCAAAGTTGCCGTCGTCAGTCACGTGGTCGAGCACCACGACAAGTGCCGGGCCCTCGCCTGCGCGGTCGAGAATATCGGCGACATCAGCATAGGGGAAGTTGCCAACCTCGAGTGCGATGCCCTGATGAGCGCCATGGCTCGACAGTGCGTCGAGCTGCGCACGCGGCACATACTTAATGCGGACGCCCGCGGCGTTGAGGTCGTCGACCAGGCGCGACAAGGCGGCATCGCGCTCTCCACCCTCGACAATGAGCGCGCACTTGATGGGAAAACCAGTGCGTAGCGCCTCGGCGGCAGCACGACGACCTTCGATAAACTCGCCCTTGGGAGCCTGGACAGCGTCGCGGTTGCGATCGCGCTGCGGACGTGCGGCCCGGGCGCGATCGCGCTGGCCCTTGGGAGCGGCAGCGCGGTCATTGCGGCGAATCGGACGCGAGCCAGAAGCAGCCTGCTTGCCGCCACGAGGCGCACGCTTGCGATTGTCGGCCATAAAGCGACCTCCTAAATACAACTATCAAACGAAACAAATAGACCGACCGCCCGAGGTGCGGCAGATTGCCTTGAAAGAGGAGGGCATAGACCTTGAGGTCATGCCCGACGATTGAAAGGCAAGGTGCCGTGGCTCGGGCGGTCGGGTGCTTGGGAAACCCGCGGGGATTAGAGAGATTTGATACGAGTGCCGGCGGCGGTATCTTCAATCGTCAGGCCCAGGTCCTTGAGCTGGTCGCGGATGGCGTCGGCCAGATCCCAGTTCTTGGCGGCACGGGCCTCGGCGCGGGCCTCGAGAATCTTGGCAGCAGCCTCGTCCACGTCGTCGCCCGTGTAGGCGACCAGGCCGGCGGCAACGCCCAGCAGGCCCAGCGGCAGCTCGACCTTGGGCTCGGGAAGCTCGACGCCAAACGTATCGAGCAGCTCGACCAGCGTATCGGCGGCGGCCAGGGCAGCGGCCTTGTCGGCAGCATCGCCCGCCTGCTCCAGGTACTGGTTGCACTCGGTCACAAAGCCAAAGACAGCACCCATGGCACCGGCGGTGTTAAAGTCGTCATCCATGCACTCCTTAAAGGTGGTGCGGGTCTCGGCGGCCTTGGCGGCAAACGCCTCGGCAGCCGCTTCGTCGGCATCGGCCGTCGCGTGGTTCGCGGCCCAACGCAGGTTCTCGACCGTACCGGCGATACGCGTGAGCGAGTTCTCGGCACCCTCCAGGCGCTCCCAAGAAAAGTCGAGCGGCGAGCGATAGCTCGTCTGCAGCATCAGCAGGCGCAGGGCGGCAGCGGAGTGCTGCTCGAGGACCTCGGCCAGCGTAAAGAAGTTGCCGAGCGACTTGGACATCTTCTCGCCGTCTACCAGCAGCATGCCCGTGTGCATCCAGGTGTTGGAGAAGCCCTGGTGCCAGGCGCAGGTGGCCTGGGCGCACTCGTTCTCGTGATGCGGGAAGGCAAGGTCGGAGCCGCCGCCGTGGATGTCGATCGGAGTGCCCAGGTAGCGATGCACCATGGCGGCGCACTCGGTGTGCCAACCGGGACGGCCCTCGCCCCAGGGGCTCGGCCAGCTGGGCTCGCCGGGCTTGGCGGCCTTCCACAGGGCAAAGTCGAGCGGGTCGTTCTTGTCCTCGTTCTCCTCGATGCGCGCGCCAACCATAAGGTCGTCGATATTGCGGCCCGAGACCTGACCGTAGTTAGGATCGCTGCGCACGGCAAAGTACACGTCGCCGTTATCGGCGGCGTAAGCGTGGCCCTGCTCGATAAGCGTCTTGATCATGGCGATCATGGGGCCGATCTCTTTGGTGGCGCGGGGGCGCACATCGGGATCGAGCACGTTGGCGGCGCGCATGACGCCGATGAACTTGTCGGAGAACTCCGTCGCGACCTCGGCGGCAGTGCGGCCCTGCTCGTTGGCGCGCTTGATGATCTTGTCATCGACATCGGTGAGGTTCTGGGCGAACGTGACCTCGTAGCCGCTCGCGATGAGCCAGCGGCGAATCACGTCAAAGCTGATGAACGTGCGGGCGTTGCCGATGTGGATGTTGTCGTAGACCGTGGGGCCGCACACGTACATGCGGACCTTGCCGGACTCGATGGGCTGGAACTCTTCCTTTTTATGGGTAGCGCTGTTGTAGATACGCATTCGTTACTCCTTAACGGTTTTCTGTAGCAGGCAGACGGCCCAGGCGCCGATTCCCTCGCCCTGGCCTTCCCAACCGAGCTTTTCGGTCGTAGTGGCGGCGACGCCCACGTTTTCGACGTCAACGCCCAGGGCATGGGCAAGGTTGGCGCGCATGGCATCGCGATGCGGGGTGATCTTAGGCTGCTGGCAGGCAATGGTGCAATCGGCATCGACAAACTCAAAGCCCAGCTCACGCGCATAGTCCATCACGCGGGCAAGCAGCACCATCGAATCGGCACCCTCGTAGGCGGGATCGGTGTCGGGGAATAGCTTGCCGATGTCTCCCCCACGGCAGGCGCCCAGAATGGCGTCGGCCAAGGCGTGCGCGAGCACATCGGCATCCGAGTGGCCCAGCAGGCCGCGCTCGTAGGGAATGTCGACACCGCCGATGATACATCGACGCCCCTCCACCAGACGGTGAACGTCGTAGCCATGGCCAATGCGCAGGTTACTGAACATGGGGAAGGTCCTCTCCCTCGGCCATGCGGCCAAGCAGAATCGCGGTTACGGGACGCAGGTCCTCGGGCACCGTCACCTTAAGGTTATCGCGTGGGCTCTGGACGCAGCGGACGCGCCCACCCATGCGCTCGACCAGCGACGAATCATCGGTACCGATAAAGCCCTCGGCAATGGCTGCAGCGTGGGCGCGCTTCATAGCATCGACGCTAAAGATCTGCGGCGTCTGCGCTGCCCAGTAGAGCTCACGCGGCGGCGTCTCGACGATATTATCGCCGTCAACGATCTTGAGCGTGTCGATCGCGGGCTGACCGCACACGACACCGTCGAGGGCACGGTCGCTCACGAGCACGTCGATAGCGTGGTCGATGGCCTCGGTCGTAATGAGCGGACGAGCGCCGTCGTGGATGGCGACATATTCGAAACCCGCCGGAACCGCATGCACGCCGGCACGGGTGGAATCCTGACGGGTATCGCCGGCATCGGCAAAGCTGATGGGCGTGTCATAGTCAAACGGGTCAATGGCCAGGCGGCGCATCTCGGCACGGCGCTCGGCAGGGCAAACCACGACGATGTGGCCGACCTTATCGCTACGGTCAAACGCGCGGATGGACCAGCTCATAAGCGGACGGCCCGCTACATTGACGAGCTGCTTGCCGCCGGGGTTACCAAAGCGCTGGCCGCTGCCACCGGCAACGACCACGGCGCATACGGGCGCCATTATGCGTTCCCCTGTTTGGTGCCCTTCATGCGGTACAGGGAGTCCGCAAGAATGGCAGGGTTGTTAACGCCAAAGTCGCCCAGGCGCTCCGGATCCTCGCTGATGTCATCCATGAGCTCCTGCAGCGAGCCGTACTCGTCGACGATCTTCTCGGCCACGCCGTCGCGCACGACGGACACGCGCGAAAGCGTGCGCAGGCCCAGCGGCGTCATGACGGAGTCCTCGTCCAGGTCGTCATAGCCCAGAACCGCCGCCACATGCTGCGGGTCGGACAGGTCCTTAGGCGTCATGCGGCTCAGCTCGGCGCGAATCTTCTCGGCGTTTGCCTCGGAGGAATCGCTTGCGTAGTCGCGGATCATCAAGTCGTATTCGGTATCCATGCTGGAGCCCGCGAGCTGCTCGAGCTGCATCTGCACGAGCTTGCCCTGGTTACCCAGCTTGACGATGCAATCCTTAAGCTCGGTCTTTGCCTGTTGCATGATCTCGAAACTCGAGAAGATGCCGGTGATGTCGGCGAGCGTGACGTAGTCGTCGAGCTCAAGGGCCGTCAGGCGCAGCAGGGAGCGATCGAGCGACTGACGGGTAGTCTGGAGCGTGGCGACGAGCTGGTTGACCGAGCTCATGATGGTGGTGACGGGCTGGATCTCGTAGCTCTTGCCGTGAACGTACACGTTAACGACGGCGCGACGGGCCGAGACCGAGATCACGATGGCATCGGTGAGCACCGACATGCGAGCGGCAGTACGGTGACGCATGCCCGTCTCACTCGTGGCGAGCGAGGGATCGGGATTGAGGTGGAAGTTGGCGCGCAGGATCTGGGTGAGGTCGCCATCGATAACGATGGCGCCGTCCATCTTGGAAAGCTCGAACAGGCGGTTCGAGGTAAACGAAATGTTGAGCGGGAAGCCGTCGTTACCGGCAGCGAGCACGTTTTCGGTGTCGCCGACGCAGATAAGGGCGCCCAGGTGACCGGCGATGATCATGTCGAGGGCGGTGCGGATCGGCTGACCAGGTGCCGTCAGGCGGATGGCCTGTTCCATACGCTTTTGCAGCTCGTTCTTATCCAAGGCATCGCTCCCATCGTATACGCTCCATAAACGCTAAATAGTTTCTCACGGTTTGTCCCTGCGGCGCTTGCGAAATCCGATGCTTACAGAATGAGCGAACACAGCTGAGAGCCCAACCCAAATCAGCTGTTCATGTGGTAGCATCGGGATTCGCATAAATGAGGGAGTAGTCGCGTGACCGGATTCGCCTCCGGTGGCGCGGTAAGTCAACACACTGGCCGATGCGGCCTGGCTTGCCTTAATGAACGAGACTCGTGGCTGTGCGCGCAACGCGTACGCCACGGGTCTTTTTTATTACTCCCTCAAGAGGTACACGCGGGCCCGCCCGCAGAGAGGGAGCCAGACTATGGGACTCGCAGAGCTCGTGTTGCTCGCCGTTGGCCTTTCGATGGACGCCTTTGCCGTTTCCATCTGCAAAGGTCTCGGCATGAAAAAGATCAACCTTAAAGTCGCCGTGGTGCTCGGCCTGTTCTTTGGCGGCTTTCAGGCCGGCATGCCCGTAATCGGATGGGCGCTTGGCAGCCAGTTTATGGGCATCATCGGCCCCATCGACCACTGGATCGCCTTTATCCTGCTCGCCTTCATCGGCGGCAAAATGCTGTGGGAAGCCTTTACCGAAGACGAGGATGAAGACGACGGCAAGGATGCCGAGAAGATTGAACTGGGCGAGTACCTGATCCTCGCCATCGCCACCTCAATCGACGCCCTGGCCGTGGGCATCTCGTTTGCCGCGCTCTCGGTTGACATCGTGCCCGCTGTATCGCTTATCGGCGTCACAACGTTTATCTTCTCCGTCGCCGGCGTAGCGATCGGCCACACCTTTGGCGCGCGCTACGAAAAACCCGCCACCATCGTGGGTGGCGTCGTGCTCATCCTTATCGGCCTCAAGATCCTGCTGGAACACTTGGGTTTTTTGGTGCTGTAAAACACCCTTCAAAACTAAACGTCCGTATGAGGTCTCATGCAGAGTTTTGCATGGGCCTTTTCGTGCAGACTTTTGCATGTCATACTAATATGCAAAAGTCTGCACGTTAGGAGATCGCCGTGGATACCCTTCCCATCACCACACCGCGCCAAGCTGGCATCTACGTGCGCCAGGCACGCGAGGCACAGGGAATCACCCGTGCGGCGCTCGCTAAAAAAGCCGGTGTTTCGGAGCGCCTGCTCGCATCGCTCGAGCTAGGAGATGCCACCGGCATTCGACTCGACAAGCTATTGGCAATCTTCAATGCTCTCGGACTGGCGCTCGCCGCTCAAGGGGATATAGGCGAAACGAAAAATGAGCAATCAGCCAACGTTCCGCGTGCCGATTTGCAACCTCACAGTACCCCCAGACGCCATCGCGCTCAACGTCCCTCTCATAGCTACCGTTGCTGCGCCGCCATTCCGGTTCTTGCAGACGCCCCCTTTACGTCTGAACTCTACGACAAAGCCTTCGCAGATTTCGCCATGTCCAATCTCGGAGTCTCGATTGCCGCAAACGCATCTGTCCAACCAAAGCCTGACGGGAAATAGCCAATGGCCAGAACATCACTTCGGACCATTATTTGCGGCGTACCTGCGGGAACGCTCACGCAAGATGAGAACGGTCTTATCAGCTTTACCTACGATCATGACTATGACGGGCCAGCCCTATCGACCAACATACCCGTATCGAATCGCACATACGGACAACAGGTCATGAATCCGTACCTGTTTGGCCTTCTACCCGACAGCGAGGATCAGCGAAAAGCGATTGCTGCCGAATTCGACGTTAGACCCAACAATGCCGTTGCGCTACTCAGCCATATCGGACTTGACTGTCCGGGTGGAGTGCAGTTTTGTGCCGAAGAAGACGTCAACGCCGTCCTGCATCGCACCAGCGAATACCGCCCTATAGGCGATCACGAGATTGCGCTGCGTCTCAAGTCGATCAGAGATGACCGCGATGCATCGTGGATGGGTCTAGATGAAAGTTGGTCACTTGGAGGCAACCAGGGCAAGTTCGCACTCGCACTCATAGACGGTCGCTGGTGCGAATGTGTGGGCTCCTCGCCCACGACGCATATTTTCAAAAATGGCGTTATCGGATTTAAACTCGAGGCTCTCAATGAGTTTGTCTGCATGAAAAGCGCCCAGCGCGCCGGTATCGCAACGGCAAACGTCGAATATCGTATGTTTGAGGACGAACCTGCCCTCATTGTTGAGCGCTATGACCGCATGAAAGTCGAAGACGGAACGATCAGGCGCCTACATCAAGAAGACCTCTGCCAGGCACTTGGGGTGATGCCCGCCCAAAAGTACACGGCAGACGGCGGCCCGACCACCCGCGACATTCAAGAGCTCCTCATAAATACGAGCCACCATCAACTTAACCTGTATCTGTTTACGCAAATACTGTTCTTCAACGCCATTATCGGCGCACCGGATGCGCATGCGAAAAACTATTCCCTGCTCCTTGGAAACGACGGCGCAGCCATGATGGCTCGAATGTACGATGTCGCATCGGGTTTGGCATATGAGCGCATGCGCCGCCGAGCGCGCCTTGCCATGAGCGTTGGCGGCGAAAACCGTGTGGGACGCATCGGTCCAGGCGCTATCCGCCGATACCACGGTATGGGCGACCCCGCGCTGGAGGCGGCGCTTACCGATGCCGGGCTATCCGAGAAGTTTTGCTTTGCGGCCATGATGGACCTCGCCTACGAGGTACCCATTTGCATGGAAGAGGTCATGGACGAATATGCCGACCTGCCCGGCATGGCGGACCTGCGCGAGCATATGCTCGGCCCCGTCCGCGAAAACTGCCAGCGCACCATCGGCCTCATCAAGGCGGATATGGGCTAGACGCCAATCAATTTCCCATTTCTTAAAAGAAGAGAGGGGGCACCCGTCGCAAAAGCTCAGATGCCCCCTCTCATAATGTCATTTGCAATCCGCTAGCACGTGGCTCGGACTGCTGCTAGCGCAACCTTTACGCAGCGAGGCGCTTGAGGACGTCGATGAGCAGCTCGTAGAAGCGCTCGGCAGAAGCGAGCTCCATGCTCTCGTCCGGGGTGTGGACATCGGAGAGCGTCGGGCCCACGGCGATGGCGTCCAGGCCGTGCAGGGCCTCGGCAAACAGGCCGCACTCAAGGCCGGCGTGAATGGACTCGATGCGCAGCTCGGAGCCAAAGAGCTCGCGATAGCTCTCGACAAAGATGTCGCGGACCGGCGAATGCTCGGCATAGCTCCAGCCGGGATACTCGAACTCGAACTTGGCGTCGAAGCCCAGGACATCGGCCAGCGTCTGCAGGCGGTCCTTGAACTCGTTCTGCAGCGAGGTAATCGAGGAGCGCGGGGACAGCATGATCTTGACCTCGTCGTCAGAAGTGGCAACCACACCGATGTTGGAGGAAACCTCGACGGAGCCGTCGGTGGCGACGTTGCGGCGAATCACGCCGTTAGGGGCAAGACGCAGGGCGCGGATGAGGGCAAGCGCGGACTTCTGATCCATGGCCTCGACCTCGGCGTCGTCGGCAATCTCGACGGTGCAGGTAAAGCCGGGGTCAAAGACCTCGAGCTCGGCAGTGACGTCGGCAATGATGCCCTTTGCGATCTGGGCCGCGGCCTCGGCGGCAGCGTGATCAGTGTAGACCAGCTCGGCCTTGCACTCACGGTTGATGGCGTTGTCCTTAGTGCCGCCGTTAAAGCTGACGATGGCGGGCTCGCCGGCAACCATCAGGCGGTCGATGATGCGGGCCATGATGAGGTTGCCGTTGCCGCGCTCCAGGTGGATGTCGGCGCCGGAGTGACCACCCAGCAGGCCGGAGATCTCGAGCGTAAGGGTGCTGCCGGTCTTGTGCTCGCGCACGATCGGGCAGGTGTAGGTAACGACGACACCGCCGGCGCAGCTGACGGTGGCCACGCCCTCCTCCTCGGAATCGAGGTTGATCATGGTGCGGGCGCTAATCTGGGACTTGTCGAGCGTCTCGGCGCCAACCAGGCCAGTCTCCTCGTCGGTGGTGAACACGCACTCGAGGGCCGGATGAGCAATCGAATCGTCGTTGAGCACGGTGAGCATCAGAGCGGCAGCAATGCCGTTGTCGGCGCCCAGGGTGGTGCCGTTAGCGGTGAGGACGCCGTCCTTGACGACCAGGTCGATACCATCGGTCGTAAAGTCGTGCTCAACGGAGCCAAGCTTGTCGCACACCATGTCGATGTGGCCCTGCAGCATCACGGTCGGGGCATTCTCGGCGCCGGCAGATGCGGGCTTACGAATGATGACGTTGTAGACCTCGTCCTGATACACGTCGAGGCCGCGCTCCTTGGCAAACGCAACCAAGAAATCGCTGATGCCCTTCTCGTTGCCAGACCCACGGGGGATCGCGCTGATCTCCTCAAAGAAATGGAACAGCTGGGCGGGCTCGTAGCCAGTAATCTTGTAGTCCATGGTGCCTCCTTGGCGCAACTGGTTAGACAATAAGACATGCGCCTTGTATATTCCCAGACTTCGTTTGCATAAACCAGTCGAAAACGCCGAGCGCTCTCGCATCATCGGCTAACGGTGGACCGTATAGCGTAACGGTCACAACTTCCGCAGCTCTACAAATCGAGGCGCCCTTTCCGGAGCGCCTCGATTGCGCATATCAAATTGTCGCCACGCCCTACAGCGCGCCGGAACCGGCTTGCATCATGC
>NZ_JBDMHB010000004.1:0-11791 GCF_039752955.1 Collinsella aerofaciens | reverse complement strand
GCACAGGACGGTATCGCCCTCGCCCCACTCGCCGGCCAGAAGCTCCTCGGACAGCGGGTCCTCGATGAGCTTTTGAATAGCACGGCGCAGCGGACGCGCACCGTTGGTGAGGTCGGTACCCTCGGCCACGATCTTGTCATAGGCCGCATCGGTGAGCTTGATGTTCATACCGTTGGCAATCAAACGCTGACGCAGATCGTCCACCAGCAGGTGCGCGATCTTGGTGAGATTCTCGCCCGAGAGCTTCTGGAACACCACAATGTCGTCGATACGGTTGAGCAGCTCAGGGCGGAACAGGCGCTTGAGCTCGCCCATCGCGCGGCCGCGGATCTCACTCGAGGTGAGGCCCTGCTCGCCGGTGGTGCCAAAGCCAACGCTTGCATCCTGCGCAATCTCGCGGGCGCCCACGTTAGACGTCATGATGATCACGGTGTTGCGGAAGTCGACCGTCTTGCCCTGGCTATCGGTCAGACGACCCTCCTCCAGCACCTGCAGCAAGATGTTGAAGATATCGGGGTGCGCCTTCTCGATCTCGTCGAACAGCACGACCGAGTACGGATGGCGACGAACGGCCTTGGTGAGCTGGCCACCCTCGTCGTGACCGACGTAACCCGGAGGGCTACCGATGAGCTTGGAGACCTCGAACTCGCTACCGAACTCGGACATGTCGAAGCTGATGAGCGCATCCTTGTTGCCAAAGAGGTACTCGGCGAGCGTCTTGGCGAGCTCGGTCTTGCCCGTGCCGGTGGGACCCAGGAAGATAAAGCTGCCGCCGGGGCGACGCGGATCCTTGAGCGGCGAGCGGCTGCGGCGCACGGCCTTGGCAACTGCCTCGACAGCCTCATCCTGACCGATGATGCGGGTCTTGAGCACGCTTTCGGTCTGCAGCAGGCGACGGCTCTCGCTCTCGGTGAGCGAGGAAACCGGCACGCCAGAGGTCACGGACACGATGTCGGCAATCTGACTCACGTCGATGGTGAGCGGGCTGGCGTCGAGCTCGGCGGTCCAGGCGGCCTTGGCCTCGGCGAGCTCAATCTCGGCGGCCTTCTGCTGCTCGGTGATCTCGGCGGCCTTGTTCATGTCGTCGCTCTCGGTGGCCTCCTGCGCGGCGGCCTTGAGCTCCTCTATGCGATGCTCGGCCTCGCGCACCGGCTCGGGCGCACGATTCGCGGCGATGCGAGCGCGGGCACCGGCCTCGTCGATGAGGTCGATGGCCTTATCGGGCAGGAAGCGATCCTGGATGTAGCGGTTGGAAAGGTTCGCGGCAGCCTCGATAGCGCCCTGCGTGTAGCGCACATGGTGGTGCTCCTCGTAGCGCGGCTTAAGCGCGGTCAGGATCTTGACGGTGTCCTCGACGCTCGGCTCCTCGACATCGATAGTCTGGAAGCGACGCTCGAAGGCTGGGTCTTTGGTGAGGTACTTGCGGAATTCCTCGGCCGTGGTGGCGCCAATAATCTGGAAGGCACCGCGTGCAAGCACGGGCTTGAGCATGGAGCTCGCGTCGATGGAGCCCTCGGCAGAACCGGCACCGATGATGGTGTGCATCTCGTCAATAAACAGGATGACGTCGTCAGCCTCGGTGGCCTCCTGGATCACGTTCTTGAGGCGCTCCTCAAACTCACCGCGATACTTGGCGCCCGCAACGAGGCCCGGCAGGTCGAGCGTCCAGATGTTCTGGTTCATGAGATTCTCGGGCACGTTGCCGGCAGCGATCTGCTGCGCCAGGCCCTCGACGATGGCCGTCTTGCCCACGCCGGGGTCGCCCAGGATAAGCGGGTTGTTCTTGGTGCGGCGCGAAAGGATCTCCATCATGCGCTGGACTTCCTTTTCGCGGCCAATCACGGGATCGAGCTCGCCGTCGCGCGCCTTTTGAGTGAGGTTGGTGGCGAACTGCTTGAGCGTGTCGGTGCCGCTCCCCTTTTGCTGAGAGGCATCCGAGCCGCTAAAGAACGGCAGGCCCGCACCGGGACGCCCGGCACCGGCGCCGGCGAGCGGACGCTTCTTGTCCTGGTCCTTGGCAGTGAGTTTCTCGATAGCCTTTTTGATAGAGGCGGACGACACACCCAGGCGCATGAGGATGTCCATGGCCATGCCGTTGCCCTCTTCGACGATGCCGATCAGCAAGTGCTCGGTCGACACGTAGGTCTGGTTATTCTCACGCGCCACGCGGAATGAACGCTCCATAACGCTAATGACGAGCGGCGTAAAGGCGAGCTTAGCCGCCTCGGTCTCCTCACTGGGCTCGGGAACCGTGGTCTGGACCTCCTTGAGGGTGTCCATGATGTCGTCGTAGGAGATATCAAGCGAGCGCAGTGCCTCGGCGGCAATGCCCTCGTCCTCCTTGGCAAGCGCGAGCAGCAGGTGCTCGGTGCCCACCTTATTTGAATGAAGATCGAGCGCCTCCTGTTTGGCCATCGACATGACCTTGCGCGCTCGATCGGTAAATCTATCTAACATGCTCGTTTCCTTACATGAGTTCATCGAAATCAAAACGCCCGCCCGTCGGCGGCGCTTTTGTCTCTTTACCCACAGGTTGTCTATGTTAACAGCTGAAGGAATATCTATAAACCCGGCTCACATGAATGCAGGTTATGACCGCATCGCGGGACTCACCGCGCGATGCGCGACAGGCGCCCCGCAAGAGAAACCCTAGGCGTCTTTCACCACGTCGGGACTCGTCGCACGCGATGCGCGATAGGCATCGGCCTCCTTGGAGACGCGTTCGAGCAGCTCGGATGTATCGACGCCCTCGACTTGCGCGACCGTTTCCACCGTCTGCATGGCGACCGCCCTCAGGTACGCGCACGCGCTGTCCCCCAGCTGCTCGAGGTCTATCTCCTCGCCGCCCTCCCGGGCAAAGCCGACCGCCATCACAAAGTCCATGATGCCCGAGACCAGAAAGCCCACCGCAAAGCTCGAATCTGCCTTGAGCTCTTCTCCGTCGGGGTGGACGATCTCTCTCACGCGGTCGATGATGATCGTATGGATGCCCTGCACGACCTGCTCGGCGGCACCCGCCCTCATGGTGATGACGATGCGCCGCAGCAGGCAGCGGACGTCGCGCCGGTCGAACGCCGAAAGGTCGCCCTCGCTCGAAAAATGCCAGAGGGCATCGGTGATGAGCTCGTTATCCTGCAGCAGCTGGGCTATGGCGATGGCGACGAGTTCATCGAAATCGTGAAAATAGTAGTAAAACGTTCCGCGATTGCACTGGGCGGCGCGGGTCACCTCGCCAACCGACAGCTCGAAGATGCTGTTGTTCTCGATGAGCTCCCAAAACGCCTCGATGATACGGGTGCGTGCATCGGGCGCATCGGCGTCCTTACGCGGTCTCGCCATGCGCCTCACCGCACCCCTGCGCCTTGGCGTTCATGATGAGCATCTGAAGACGGTTCTCCACGTTGGCGAAGCTCACGTCGGGATCGTAGTCGAGCGGCAGGAACTGCGCCGTGGGATACTGCTCCTTGAGCGCATGGATGAGCCCGCGCCCCACGACATGGTTGGGCAGACACCCGAACGGCTGCAGGATCACGAAGTTGCGGCAGCCGCGCTTGGCGTGCTCGAGGATCTCCGCCGGAATCAGCACGCCCTCGCCCGCATCGAACGTATGGTGCAGGATCTTATCGCTCGCGCGCACGAGCTCGGGCATGCGCGTCGGCGGCTCGTAGAGCGGGCTCGCCGCGCCCAGGCGGTCGCAACGGTCGTGCGCGAGCTCGAACAGGTTGTCCGCCGTGGCGTACCAGGCCTTTTCGGGCAGCGACAGGTCGACGTGGAACTCGCGCGACTGCGCATGCTTGTAGAAATAGGTCTTGCGGATCACGTCGGTCATGCGCGCCTCGATGACCTCGAGCCCGTTGTCCTCGAGGTAGCGCTCGATCTCGTGGTTGGCGCCGAGATGGAAATTGAGCAGGTACTCGCCCACGATGAGAACGGTCGGATGCGGGTTCGAGCGGTCGTACGGAACGGCGTCCATGATCGCAAGCGCGCGTTTGAAGCCCGTCGCCTGGCCTCTCAGCCCGGAGCGCTCCATGCCCTCGATAACCTCATCGAGCGCGCGGTCGAACGCAGCGTCCGCCGCGCCCTTCTCGAGCTCGTAGGGACGGATGCGCCTAAGCATGGCCTCGAGGGCATCGATCATGGGAAGACCGTAGGCGATCTGGATGCTCGGGCCAAGGCCGAGCTTGAAGCCCGGATGCGCATTGTGGGCATCGACGTCGTCGTTGGTGAGCACCGGGACATAGTCGTATCCCGCGTCGTCGAGCGCGCGGCGCAGCAGGGGCATGTAGTGCGTCAGGCGGCAGTCGCCGATATACTTGCCAGTCACCACGGCGACGTCGTGCGGGTCGTACTTACCGCTCTCGAGTGCCGCGAGCGCCTCGCCGATCACGATTTGCGCGGGGAAGCAGATGTCGTTGTGCACATAGCGTTTGCCCAGGCGGATGGCATCCTCGCGCCCGATGTCAAGGGCCTCGGCGCGCACGCCCTGATTGCGCATCGCCGCGGTCATGAGCCTGCAGAACGCATGGGAGGTGTTGGGGACCAGCGCGATCTTGTCGTGCCGGTCGCGCTTGGTGTACTTGACCTTATACGGGTCGTCGAGCGGATGGACCGCGTGCACCCGGGCGCCCTCGGCACGCTCCTCCGCGCGACGACGGTTGACCGACTCGATAAACGAACGCACGCGAATGCCCATGGGACCGGCGACGTCGCTCTCATCGAGCTTGATCATCATCGGAACCTTGGAGCCCATCTCGCCCATCATGCGCGCGATCTCGTCGGTGAGATACGCATCGTGGCCGCAGCCGAAGCTGCCCATCTGCACGAGCTCGAGCTCGGGCGTCGATGCGACGATGACCGCGCACGACAGCATGCGCGCATGGTAGTTGTTCACGATGTCGATGCGGCTGTTGGAAAGATCGACGTTGCAGACCCCCGGCACCGCATCGGGCGTCAGCACGGGGATGCCGCGCTCAGAGAAGAGCTTGGGCAGCCCGTGGTTGACCAGCGGGTCGTTGTGGTACGGGCGCGAAGCGATCACCACCGCGTAGCCGCCGTCCTCGCGCACGTTCTCGAGCACCTGCCTGCCGCGCAGCTGCAGCTGGTTCTCAAACGTCTGCTGCGCGCGGTCCGCCTGCTCGGTCGCCTTGGCAACCAGGTCGGCATCGATATCGAAGGTCTCCTTGCACCACGCCTTGAGCTGGCGGTTTCGGTCGCCCTCGTCGTACCAGTGGAACAGCGGCGTATCGAACGGAACGCCGAAACGCTCCTCCGGGTTATCGGAATTGCGCATCACGTAGGGGTATCCCTTTACGACGGCGCACATCCACTCGCTGGTAGAGGCGGTGTTTTCGGTGGGCACCGTCGTGATGATGGGCATGAAGATGCGGTCGACGCCGGCGTCGACGAGATTGCGGATGTGCCCGTGGACGAGCTTGGCCGGGAAGCACACGGTGTCGGATGTGACGTGCGCCAGACCGCGCTCGTACATCGCCTTGGTGCTGCGTCCCGAGACGCGCACCTTAAAGCCGAGCGTGCTGAAGAACGTCGACCAGAACGGCATGGTGTCCCAGAACTCGAGCACACGGGGAATGCCGATCGTGACATCGCGCCCCCCGCAGACGGGAACCGTGGGGCACGACTCGAACAGCAGCTTCTCGCGGTCGACAAAGAGATTGGGGGCAGCCGCGGTCCGGTCGCGCCCCGTGCCGGGTGCATGTGCCTCGCAAGCACCCTGCGGACGCAGCTCCTCCGCCGCGGGAACCTCGCGCACGAGCTCATCCCATGAGATGGCGCCGCCGCGCGGGCAGCGATTGCCCGTGACGTAAAGCGAGCCGTCGCCAAATGCCACGACCGCGCGCTGGCAGCGGTTGTTGCACCGACGGCAGGTAACGCCGCCGAACTCGCGATGCTCGAAGCGCTCCACGGCATCGAGCCCGATAAACGACGTGCCGGCGTCGCCCTTGCGGCATTCCTCGCGCGCGAGCAGGGCGATACCGATAGCGCCCATCAGCCCCGGGTGGGGCGCACGCGTGACGGGTTTGCCCAGATACTGCTCGAATGCGCGCAGCACCGCGTCGTTTCGGAACGTGCCGCCCTGGACGACGACTTTGTCGCCCAGACGGTTGAGATTTGAAACGCGAATGACCTTGGTGAACACGTTCTCGATAATCGAACGGCAGAGACCGGCCATGATGTCGCCCGGACCCTTACCGCGCCGCTGCTCGGAAACGACGCTGCTGTTCATGAACACCGTGCAGCGGCTGCCGAGAACGGCGGGGGCTTTGGACGAAAATGCCTCGGTCGCGATATCCTCAACGGCTATTCCGAGGTTTTTGGCAAAACCCTCGAGGAACGAGCCGCAGCCCGCAGAGCACGCCTCGTTGACGACGATATCGGTCAGCACGCCGTGGTTGAGCCAGATGGCCTTCATATCCTGTCCGCCGATGTCGAGCACGAAGGTCGCATCGGGAACGCATGCGCACGCGGCGCGGGCGTGCGCGACCGTCTCGACCGTATGGTAGTCGGCGTGGAACGCGCGCGCGAAAAGCTCCTCGCCGTATCCCGTGGTGCCCACGGCATCGATCGCAAGCGTGACTCCCGCTGTCTCCCAGCGGTTCTTCAAGCTGACAAGACCCTGTTGGGCGACGTCGAGCGGTCTGCCGTTATTAGACGCGTAGAACGAATCGACAAGCTCACCCGCCTCATCGACCAGGGCGAACTTGGTCGTCGTGCTCCCCGAATCGATACCGAGCGCCACACGCACCGTCTCTCCGGGCGCATACGCATCCGGACCCTTTGCCGGCGTCTCTTTGCCATGGCGTGCCGTAAAATCCGCCTGCTCGGCAGGTGTGGCAAAAAAGGGCTGGGCAAGACGTCCCTCCCCGCTTGCGGGCGCGACCGTCTCGAGCTTATCCAGCCGGACAAAAGCGTCGGGAAGGTCGATCGGTTGGGACGATGCGAACATGTCGGTCAGCGACAGGGCGGCACCGCGCGCGACCATGATCTGCGGATCGCGCGGGACGATAACCTGATCGTCCGATAGATTCAGTTGCTCCCGGAACACGCGGACCAGTGTGGGGTTGTAGGCGAGCGTACCGCCCTCGAAGATTACCGGCGGCTCGATGTCGATACCCTGGGCCAGACCGCCGATCGTTTGGCGGGCGACCGCGTGAAGCGCCGAAAGCGCCAGGTCGGTGGTAGGAATGCCCTCGTTGAGCAGCGGCTGGATATCGGTCTTTGCGTACACGCCGCAGCGGCCCGAGACCTCGTGGACGGTCGTTCCCCGGCTTGCGAGCTGCTCGAACTCGCCCGATTCGGTGCCGACCCCCATGAGCTTTGCCATCTCGTCGATAAATGCACCGGTACCGCCTGCGCACGAGCCGTTCATGCGCATGTCGGCAACCTCGATGTCTCCCTTATCGTTGGTGCGGAAGAAGATCATCTTGGCGTCTTGGCCGCCCAGCTCGATGGCGCAGCGCGTCTGCGGATAGAACCTGCTGATCGCGAGCGCGTTGGCGACCACCTCCTGAACGTACGAGGCGCCCAGCGCGGTCGCGATATCGCGCGCACCCGAGCCGGTCACCGCAACGCGCAGTGACTCATGGGGAAAGCGCTCGGCGAGCTCGCCGAGCATGGCGCGCACGCTCGCTGTCTGACACGCCCCGTGGCGGCGATATCCCCACCACGCCTCGGTCATATCCTCGTGCATCGCGTAAACTTTGGTCGTCGTCGACCCTACGTCCAGTCCTACTAGCAACGCATAATGCTCCGTCTCTCGCATTTTTCCCGCTAGAGATATACCACTCTACGTAATACAACAGACTGTTGTATTTAAACTCCGTATAAAAAGCGGCTGCCGAAACGCTTCAGCAGCCGCCGAATGCACCAACAGATTGTTCTGCGCGCTAGCACGTCGGGCAACGGAGCAGCACGGGCCCTCCGGTCATGCGCACCGCTCACGCCCGCGATGTCGCCGAGAGAGCTATCCACGCTTTGGGCTCCAACCAAGCAAGTCGCCCGCGCTCAGCAGATCCCTAAGCGAGCTACTCGCACTCAGGAGCCATAGCCTGCTCCAAGAGCTCGGCATGCTCCTCCTCGAAAACCGTCCCCACAGGGAAGGCGCGACGGAAGACGAAGCGGGAAATCGGACCGGCTACCAAAAGGTTCCACGGCAGCGCCATCACAAAATTATGCGGGATGTTGATCATCCAGATCGCGGGCACGGAATACAGGTTCGCAAGGATGCCGCCGGGCATGTGCGTCAGACCCTCACAGGCACCGTACAGCGACATGATGATGACCATGGGAACGACCATGCAGGAGCTGACGGCAAGCGTCATGGCAAGCGGCGAACTCTTGCCCGGCGTGACCAGGAATTTAAAGGCGAAACCCTTGGCAAGGGGGCTGGCAACAAACCAGTCGCAGCACATGGCAAAAATGTAGGCAACGGGGAAGCCGAGCCACGCGGCGGCAACAACCTCGCCGTTGATGGCCCCATGCTGCAGGGCAACGTTGTAGATGCTCATCCAGAGCACCATGCAAAAGCACATGATAAAGGTGAACAGCAGGCTCTCTCGTTTGTTGATAGGCATAAAGGGCATTGTCCTTTCTGTGTTACGCCGCGGCACCACGCAACAAAAACGGGCGGGCAAGATGGAGCTGTTGGGACTTCATCTCGCCCGCCCGTGGTACGTGCGTCTGCGACTACTTATGTGGTGGAACTACCCTAACACGAACGGCGCGCGCTTCGTAAGCGTTGAGTTTATGAAGATGCAGGGCACCTATAATCCCCCGACCCCATAAGTTGCGGTGGAATACGGACTGTTTTGACCCTTTAAGCAACAATTCAGTCCCTATTTCACCGCAACTCATTTGGTGCAAAGTAACCTGTCCCCCTTGCACCAATTAGCTGGTATGGCGCCAGCGAGGGTCGGTGAGGGTTCTCGCCACGCCCAAGCCAACGGGCAGAAACGCCACGATGAGCACTGCGCGCACAAACCAGCCGAGCATGTTGACCGTGTCGAAGGTGCACATGTAATACATAGAGCGATAGAGATACAGACCGGGCACCATAATGACAATCGAAGGCACCGTGAGGGCGATGCGCGGGTAGGTGAGCTTGACTTCGGCCAAGCTTGCCAGCAGACCCGATACCAGCGCGCCGATAAACGCTGCTGCCTCGGGAGGCATTCCCGTGCTGAGGCCCAGGAAGGGAATCATCGTCGGCGCATCGACAAGGGTCAGACGCAGGGTATTGGACACGGCGCCGATCAACCCAGCTGCCGCGGCCATCTTTACCGGGCTGTTGAACATCACCGAGAAGCCGAATACGCCAACGAAGCTCATCACCACGCGCAGGAGCGTAAGGGCAAGCGGCGAAAGGCCCAGTGGGGCAAAGTCGTCCGGCGCCAGGCCAACACACTCGGCAACCATCCAACCTACGAGCGTCGCCATCACAATAATCGATACGGCATATGAAAGGCGCTCGATACCGCTTCGCATGTCGAGCTTGGCGATGTCGAGGCCCGCCGTAATGAGCGGAAAGCCGGGAATCACAAAGAGCATGGCGCCGATATAGCCTTCTTGGTGCGACATTGCCCCCGGTATGACCTGGCCAAGGCCGAGCAATGCCAGCAGATACGAAACGCAAGCGAGCGCAACGCCGGTCGTCAGCGCGCTGAACTGACCAAGGCCTTGCTTGAGAATATGGGAGCGGGCAAAGTTGCCGACACCCGCGCCCACAAACGCGCAGGCCATCTCGATAGGGCCGCCGCCGAGCAAAAAGACGAAGGCGCCGCAAGCACAAGCTGCCGCAAGGCCCTGTTGCCAGGGAGAGTAATCGGGTTTTGAACTCTCAACGGTCTTGAGCATCTCGTGGTATTCGTGCACCGTGAAGCGACGACCATAGGTCTCGATTTCCTTGAGAAAACTCTCCATCATCCAAATGCGATGGGTATTGACGCCCGTTGTGGGCAAGCTGACAACCTCATTAAAGCAGTGACCGTCTTCGATGCAAGTACACTCAAACGACAGGAGACTTAAGTCAACGTGGATGGTGACACCGAGTACGGCGGCAACACGATTCATGGTATCGCGCACGCGCCAGGCACCCGTTCCGCTTGCCAGCATAAGCATGCCGGTGCGGCAGATGATGGATGATTTATCGGTGAGCGGCGCATCGACGGCAAGCTCATCGCCTGCCGTCACGATCTGGTGCCAGTCAGTTTTCATATGGAGCGCGCCGGCACGAACGCCGTGGTGCATGGGGGCTCTCGAAAGCAGCGAGTTAAGGCGCAAAGACTGTGGGGGCTCCGTTGATTCGACCTCGTCCTCATCAGTCTCTTCATCGACCAGATCAAAGGAATCAAGCGGCGCTGGCTCGCGACGGTCGATCAGCTCCTCGTCCTCATCATCAAAGTAATTGAACTGATCGAGCATGTCCTCTTCGATTGCACGCTCGCTCGCGTCGTCCATATAGACGCTCCCTTCCTGCCGACTAACCCCCATCCTAGGCAGCAACGGCTAAAGGAAACATAAAAGAGACGGCTGTCATGCATGGAAGGCGCAAACCCCCAATGCGTCGGTAGATCCCCAACGACTAGGACTGTCCCCAAGTGCCAGCAGAGACGATATGAGCAGGACATAAAAACATTGAGAGCCCCTGCTGCATGAAAGACCGCGGATTAGGCCGACAATGGTGAGTGTCTAATTCAGCCGCGGCGGCCACGCCGCATTCATGGAAGGGGCTCCCATGCTCGATACTACCACCTTCGTCGGCCTCGACGTCCACGCCCGCTCGATAAAGGCAGTCTCCCTCGACGTCATGACCGGGGAGGTGCGCTGCGCGACCTTCGGCTACGACGCCGGGGCAGTCGCGGAGTGGGTGCGGTCCGTGGACCCAAAGGCCAAGTGCGTGTACGAATCCGGGGTCACGGGGTTCGACCTGCAGAAGAGGCTCTCCGGCCTCGGGGTCGACTGCGTGGTCGGCGCCGTCTCGAAGATGATCAAGCCCAGCGCGGACAGGCGCAGGAAGAACGACCGCAACGACGCCGAGTTCCTCGCCCGCATGCTGTCGGTCGGCAACGTGGTCGAGGTGTGGGTCCCCGACGACGAGTGCGAGGCCGCCCGCGACCTGACCAGGGCGCTCGAGGACGCGAGGGACGACCTCTCGCGCTCGAAGCAGCGGCTCTCCAAGTTCCTGCTCAGGCACGGGCTCGTCTTCGACGAGAGGACGCCCACCGGCCGCAGGAAGGGCAACTGGACCCGGGCGCACTGGTCCTGGATCGAGTCGATTAGGTTCGCGGAGGGGGCCGACAACGACGTGCTCGCCTACTACGTCGACGCGGTCAGGCGGGCGGCGGAGGAGAAGGCGAGGCTCGAGGGGCTCGTCGAGGCCGAGGCCCGCAAGCCCAGGTGGAGGAGGAGGGTCGACTCCCTGCGCTGCCTCAAGGGCGTCGACACCGCGACGGCCGCCGACCTCGTGTTCGAGGCCGGCGAGTTCTCGAGGTTCAGGAACGCCCGGTCGTTCGCCGCATGGGTCGGCCTGACGCCCTCCGAGCACTCCAGCGGGGAGAGCGACCGCAGGGGCGCGATCACCAAGGCGGGCAACAAACACCTGAGGAAGGCGCTGGTCGAGGCCGCGTGGCACTACCTGACGTGCTCGGGGCGGCCGAAGGACCTCGCCAAGGGCCAGGCCCCGGACCGGGTCGCCCGCAGGCATGCCGCCAAGGGCGTGCGGAGGCTGGTCGAGAGGCGGGAGGCGCTGCTCGCGCGCGGGGTCCACAACAACAAG
>NZ_JBDMHB010000003.1:36349-106272 GCF_039752955.1 Collinsella aerofaciens | reverse complement strand
GGTGAAGACCGTGTCGAGGTGCATGAAGGCGCGCGAGACCGGGATGTCGAAGGCCAGGATGCGCTCGACCTTGGAGTCGGAGTTCCAGAAGATGTTCTGGGCCATGACGTCGATCGCGGCGGCCTGGGTGCGCTGGGAGATGCCGACGGCGAGGGTCTTCTCGTTGATGTTCAGCACGTCGCCGCCCTCGGTGTGGAACTGGCAGTCGCGGCGGAAGTACAGCGAGACGTCCTTGTAGTCGGGGTGGTACTTGAAGACGTACTTGCCGTACAGGGTCTCGCGGTTGCGGGTGACCGAGTACATGCGGTTGAGGTTGACGCCCTCGCCGACGACCGCGAACGGGTCGCGGGTGAAGTAGAGGTTGGGCATCGGGTCGATGATCAGGTCGGACTCGGACTCGGAGTTGACCAGGGAGTCGAGGGTCGTGGACGCCGTGAGGGGCATGTCGATCTCGGACTTGGTCATGCCGGCCATGGTCTTCTTGACGAACTCGAGGTTGTCCTCGATGGAGTCCAGCTTCTCGCGGACGATCTGCGGCATGTGCTGGCCGCGGATGCCGGCCTCGGCGATGTACTGGTCGGTGAACTCGGCGCGGGCGCCGGGGACCTGGTCGAACACCTCGGCGACGAGGTTCTCGAGGTAGAGGACCTCCACGCCCTGGTCCCTCAGGATCTGGGCGAAGGTGTCGTGCTCCTGCTGCGCGACCTCCAGGAACGGGACGTCGTCGAACAGGAGTCGCTCGAGCTCGTCGGGCGGCAGGTTGAGGAGCTCGTCGCCGGGACGGTGCAGGCAGACCTTCCTGAGCTTGCCGATCTCGGAAGGCACGTGCAGACCTTTCGTCATGGCCTCCTACCTTTCTTTCGGGCCTTACTGGCCGAATGTATCAGCGCCCCTCCGTATGGGACGCTGCTTGCTGACAGCTCTAGTTATATCCAAAAACCACCTGCAATTCCACCTCGCCCCCGAACGGTCAGCAAAGTGCGATGAACGGTATATCTCATATGATTCCCCCATGATGCACTTCGGTTCTCTAAAGCAGGTTTTCAAAGGTAAATGTTCTTTTTTCTAAGGAATTAAGCTAGATTGCACAAATATTTTCATGTTTAGGAATTGCATAGCTAAAACGGTTTTCTGCATATATATGTCGTTTGTTCATGATTCAATTTGGATTCGATTATATTCAGCTCTCAATCATTCTTATTCATACATCCTCACCAATTGAGTATGGATATAGATTGTTTCTAAACGAGTTGGGCAGTTAGTTGCATGCCTTGGCAGCGTAAGAAGTAGGTAAAGATACCGTTCGCGCGATGCGTCCGTGCCACAGGTCGACTAAATTGAGACAATAGTGATTAGTGTTAGGCTACCGTCCCTTGTGGGGACTGAACGGACAGATGCATATGCCGAGCAAAATCGAAAAGAAGCAAGCCGCCGCAAAGCTGCGCAAACCGCCGCGCGACTTCTCGTACACGCAAAACCGAGAGCTCAGCTGGCTACGCTTTGACAACCGCGTGCTCGACGAAGCCTTCGACGAAACCGTTCCGTTATTCGAGCGACTAAAGTTCGTCTCGATCTTCGAGTCCAACCTCGACGAGTTCCTTATGGTGCGCGTGGGCGGCCTGTCCGATCTGGCGGAGCTCAAAAAACAACCTGTCGACAACAAGAGCAATATGACCGCCTCCGAACAGGTCGATGCTGTCATGGCCGAAATGCCCGGGCTCCTTACCCGTTGGGAGTCCATCTTTAAGAGCATCGAGGGCAAGCTCGACACCTTGGGCGTTCACCGCGCCCGCATCGATTCGCTTACGCCCGAGGAGCGCACCTTTGTAACCCGCTACTTCCAGGCCTACGTGTCACCGGTCATCTCGCCGCTGGTCATCGATCCGCGCCACCCCTTCCCCAACCTGCGCAATGGCGCGCTCTATCTGGCCTGTGGTCTGGACGGCGCCACCGACGAGGAGAGCCTGCTGGGCCTTATCGAGATTCCCGCCTCAATGAACCGCGTGGTCGAGATCCCCTCGCCCACCGGCACCTACTCCTACATCTTGCTCGAGGGCGTCATCCTCGCCTGCTTGGACAGCTGCTTTGGCTCCTATAAGCCGCTGGATCGTGCGCTGATCCGCGTCACCCGCAACGCCGACATCGATCCGGACGGCGAGGGCGTCGAAGAGGAAGAGGACTACCGCCAGCACATGAAGCGCATCCTCAAGAAGCGCCTGCGCCTGCAGCCGGTAGTGCTCGCGGTCTCGGGGTCGCTCGAGAAGGCAACGCTCAAGACTATCCGCAAGGCGCTCGAGCTTTCGCGCCGCTCTGTCTTTACCTGCGATATCCCGCTCAACCTGGGCTACGTCTTCGGCATTGAGGGCAAGATTCCCGAGCACCTGCGCAACGAGCTGCTCTTTACGCCGTTTAGGCCGCAGCCCAATCCCAACATCGACATGACCCGCTCCATCCGCGAGCAGGTGCTGCAGCACGACAAGCTGCTCTTTTATCCCTACGAGGCCATGAACCCGTTCTTGGACCTGGTGCACGAGGCCGCCTATGACCCCGAGTGCATCTCGCTGCGCATCACGCTCTACCGCGTGGCCAAGCAGAGCCGCCTGTGCGAGTCGCTGATCGATGCTGCCGAGAACGGCAAAGAGGTCACGGTGCTCATGGAGCTCCGCGCGCGCTTTGACGAGCAGAACAACATCGAGTGGGCCGAGCGTCTGGAAGAAGCGGGCTGCACCGTCATCTATGGTTCCGAGGGCTTTAAATGCCACTCAAAGATCTGCCAGCTCACCTATCGCGAGGGTATGGCGCTCACCCGCCTCACGCTTTTGGGCACCGGCAACTTTAACGAGAAGACGGCCAAACTCTACAGCGACTTTATGCTCATGACGGCCCATCCCGGCATCGGTGAAGACGCCAACCTGTTCTTCCGCAATCTGTCGCTGGGCAACCTGCGCGGCGACTACCGCTTCCTGGGTGTGGCGCCCGTCGGACTGAAACCGCTCATCATGCGCGGGCTTGACCGCGAGATCCAGCGCGCCCTTGCCGGCGAGCCCGCCCGCGTGTTCTTTAAGCTCAACTCGCTGACCGACCGCGAGGTTATCGACAAGATCGCCGAGGCATCGTGTGCCGGCGTGCGCGTAGACATGATCATCCGCGGCATCTCGTGCCTCAAGCCCGGTGTTCCGGGCAAGACCGAGAACGTGCATGTCCGCTCCATCGTCGGACGCTTTTTGGAGCACGCCCGTGTTTACGCTTTTGGCGTGGACTCGGACATGATTTACCTGAGCTCGGCAGACATGATGACACGCAACACCGAGCACCGCGTGGAGATCGCCTTCCCCGTGCTCGACCCCACCTGCCGCGCCCTAGTGCACGAGTACATGGGCATGCAGCTGCAGGACAACGTGAAGGCCCGCAGCCTCACGAGCGACGGCACCTGGGTCCCCGTGGAACGTGCAGAGGGTGAGAAACCCTTCAACTCGCAGGAAGCTCTACTGGAGCGTGCCTATCGCAACGCCGAGGCCGCCGCGCAGCAGCGCGCACAGGAGAAGGAACGTGTGGCCGAAGAAGCTATTCAGGCCGAGGTTGAACATGGGGCAGCCGCCAAACCGGAAGCGGTTGCCACTCCCCCGGTGAATGAGCCCGAGGCTGCCGCAGAGCCCGCCATGGAGAAAGCGCCCGAGCCCGCTACCGCGACTCCGGAGCCCGCCGCCGAGGCAAAGCCCGCCCCAGCTCCTGATCCGCAGCCGACCACGCCCAAGGTCCAAGAGGTCCAGGCGACCGTCATTGAGCCCGAGCCTGCACCTGCACCTCAGCCCGATCCGCAGGTCACCAAGCCCGCACCCGAGACGAGCGCCCGTCGCGATAAGCCCGCTGGCAAGACCAAGGCCATCGAGCGCCATCGCCCCGGCCGCGTGCGCATGGGCCTGGGTCTGATCGGCCTGGGTCTTAAGACGCTCATTACCGGCAAGACGAAATAGTCGTTTGTAGAAGCAGTTTGTAGAAGCGCCCCGCATTTGAGGAAAGCCTCGGATGCGGGGCGCTTTTCCCTGCTACCATGGTGCGAACAACAACGCGAATGACAGGCAGGAATATGAAGCTCACTATAGAATCGATGACCTACGGCGCCGACGGGCTGGCGCACGCCGACAACGGCAAGGCCGTCTTTGTGCAGGGTGCCGTGGCAGGCGACACCGTCGAGGCCGAGGTCGTACAGGACGGCAAGTCATTCATGCGCGCCCGCACCACCGAGATTCTGGAGCCAAGCCCCAATCGCATTCAGCCTCCCTGCCCCTTCGTGGGCATCTGCGGCGGCTGCTCGTGGGGCAATCTCTCACGCACGGCACAGCTCGCCGCCAAGGAGCAAAACCTGCGCTCCACGCTCGAGCGCATCGGCAAGTTCGCTCCTGAGCTGGCAGATGAGTTGGTACAGCCCATCTGCCACACCAAGGACGACTGGGGCTACCGCAATAAAATCGAGCTCGAACCGACCGTCGTCAACGGTCGCGTGCGCCTTGGCATGCACGGTGTCGACCCCAGCAAAATCGTGACCGTCGATATGTGTCCGCTGTTCGATAAGCGCTTCCCGAAGGCACTCAAATCGGTCGTCGGCGCACTCAACTATCTAAGCGGCAGCCATGACTTGGGGCTCGAACGCGTGGGCATTCGCGCATCGCGCCGCACCAAGGCACTCGAGGTCGCACTCTGGACGCCCACAGGCTCTTTTCCGCGCTCGCAGGTCTCCCGCGTGCTGGCGGACGCCGCTCATCCTACGAGCATCGTACGCGTGATGAGCAAGGGCGAAAAGAAGGCCCGCCGTGTCTCCAAGGTCGAAATGCTCGCCGGAGAGGGCTCATGGACCGAGAATATCGCCGAGGATCAGATGCGCTTGTCTGCCCCGTCTTTTTTCCAGGTCAACACCAAGGGTGCCGAGATTTTGATCGATCTTGTCATGGAAGCGCTCGACCCGCAGGAAGACGAGCTTGCCGTGGACCTGTACTGCGGTGCCGGCACCTTTACCCTGCCGCTCGCCCGCCGCTGCGACTTTGTCGCTGCCGTCGAGGCCTACGGCCCCGCCGTGCGCGATCTACGCCGTAACCTGGAAATCAACAAGCTTGATAACGTCGACGTCATTGGCGGAGACGCGGTGCGCGAGTTCCCCGACCAGGATGCCGACATCTTGGTGGTCGACCCGCCGCGCGCAGGCCTCGCCCCCGAGGCGATCGGCCTTATCGCCAGCACGAGTGCCCGCGATGTCGCCTACGTGAGCTGCGACCCGGCCACCCTGGCGCGCGATCTCAAACGCTTTGTCGAAGAAGGCACCTTCTCCCCCGTAAAGATCACGCCAGTCGACCTGTTCCCACAAACCTTCCACTGCGAGACCGTCGTCCACCTTAGGCGCAACTAGCCGCTTAATCATTGCTCAGAAAATCATTGGGAAATCGAGCGTGGCAAGCGGAGGTCTTCGGGGTATAAGACGGCTAATTGTATGCCGCCTATGAAAGGAACCCTCATGCCCAGCGTTGCCGTTCTCGCCGCCGATGGCTTTGAAACTATTGAATGCTTGACCATGGTCGATGTCATGCGTCGCGGCGGCGTGCGTGCCACGCTCGTCTCGATCATGCCCACGCGCGAGGTCGTAAGCTCGCTGCAGATCCCCGTGACCTGCGATGCGCTCTTTGATGAGATCAACTTTGACGAGTACGACTGCGTCGTGCTGCCCGGCGGCCTGCCCGGTGCCACCAACCTGCGCGCAGATCAGCGCGTCTGCGACGTGGTCTGCGAGTTCGCCGCAACCAAGCACGTCGCCGCCATCTGCGCCGCCCCGTTTATCCTGGGCGAGCTCGACCTGCTCGAGGGGCGCCATGCCACGTGCTTCCCTGGCTTTGAGAAAAGCTTCCCCGAAGGCGCCTATACCGGCGAGAAGGTCACGCAAGACGGCAACATCATCACTGCCAGCGGCATGGCACAGTCCCTCCCCTTTGCATTGGAGCTGCTGCGCACGCTCGCCGGCGACAAGGCCGTCGAGAAGGTCGCCGAGGGCATCCAACTATGATTTTGGCTTCGCAATCGCCGCGCCGCATAGAGCTGATGCGCGAGGCAGGCTACAACATTCGCGTGATTCCCGCGGATATCGACGAAACGCCCTTTGATGGCGAGGCCCCGCTCACGCTTGTCGAGCGCTTGGCACGCGCCAAGGCGGCTGCCGTTGCTGCCGAGTATGCCGAGCCCAATGAGCTGACGGTCGCGGCCGACACCATCGTCACCTTTGACGGCAAGATTCTGGGCAAGCCGGCAACCGAGGACGAGGCGCGCACTATGCTCCGTGAGCTTTCGGGCCGCACGCACCAGGTCGCAACCGGCGTCTGCATCGTTAAGGCAGGCGATACGGCCGCCCCGCATGCCGCCGAAAGCCTGTCCTTTGTCGATGTGACCGACGTGACGTTCTACGAGCTCACCGACGAGCAGATCGAGCACTACGTCGCCTCGGGTGCGCCCATGGACAAGGCCGGCGCCTACGGCATTCAGGGCACAGGAGGACGCATGCTCGTGCACGATATTTCGGGCGACTTCTATAACGTGGTGGGCCTACCCATCGCCCGCGTCGCGCGCGCGATTCAAAAACTCTCGTAATTGCATCTGGCGCTGGGTATCCCCCGGCGCCTACAATTTTGGCGTACCGTACGGATCCCGACCGGGCACAAGGCGCGGCGGAAAACCGATAGGAGTTAAACATGGATACACTGCTCGAGGCCATTGACGTCTGCGATGTCGATGGCTTTTGCTATGGCAACTATACGGACGAGGAGGCCGGCACCGGTTGCACCGTAATCGTGGCACCCGAGGGCGCCACCGGCGGCGTTGACGTTCGCGGCGGTGCTCCAGCATCGCGCGAAACCGACCTGCTGCGACCCGAGAACACCGTCGACAAGGTCCACGCCGTCTGCCTTTCGGGTGGATCGGCCTTTGGCCTCGAGGCTGCAAGCGGCGTCGCTCGCGTGCTTGAGAGCCGCGGCATCGGCCTTCCCGTCGGCCCCACGCAGGTGCCTATCGTGTGCTCCAGCTGTATCTTCGACCTCGCCTTTGGTAACCCCACCGTGCGCCCCGACATTGAGGCCGGCATCGCCGCCGTGCGCGAAGCACTCGACCACACCCCCACCAAGCTCGAACAGGGCAACGTAGGCGCCGGCACGGGCGCTACCGTGGGTAAGCTCATGGGGCCTGCCACCTGCATGAAGGCCGGCCTTGGAGCTGCCGCCGTGGCACTCGGCCCCATCAAGGTGGGCGCCGTGGTCTCGGTCAACGCCTGCGGCAACGTTGTCGACCCCTTCACCGGCGAGTGGGTCGCCGGCATGCGCGCCGCAGCCGATAGCGACCAGATCGTCGACATGGAACTCGCAGCCTTTGCCGCCGCCGGATCCATGCAGATGCCGCTCGACCGCACCAACACCACCATCAGCTGCATCGTCACCAACGTGGAACTCACTAAGGCACAAGCCACCAAGGTCTCCCAGATGGCCGCAGACGCCTACGCACACGCCATCCGCCCCACACACACCACCAACGACGGCGACACCATCTACACCCTCGCCAGCGGCAAACTGGGCGCCCAGGCAAGCGCCGCCGCTCCCCTAGACCTGCTGGGCATGCTCGCCGTAAGGGCCCTGGAAACCGCCATCGTGAACGGAGCCAAATCCGCCAAAACCTCCCACGGCATCCCCGGCGCCGCGAAGTAGCCTAACCTGACCGGTTGCCCGGTGGGGCTTGGTTATGTTTGCTGCTCTACAGTCCTGGCTCGCACGAAGAGCACATTAAGTGCTCTTCGGCTCGTGCGGAACTCGCGACAAACATAACCAAGCCCCACCGGGCAACCTACCAACCAGATTCTTTTCAGCCCAGGCCCCTGTGTACCGCGCGTCGAAGATCTTCAAATTCAAATAACCTGACAATCGATTCTTATAGCAGAGGCCCCTTGGCCTTTAGTTTGATACAAGTTCCGCACGAGCCGGAAAGCACTTAATGTGCTTTCCGTGCGAGCAGGACTGTTCGCAGTAGCAAACTAAAGGCCAAGGGGCCCAGTCAACCTATCAGCAGCGATTACTCGGCAGCTAGTTGAATTTGAAGATCTTAGAGGCAAGGCGGTATAGGCCGAGCGTGGTTTTGTCTCCGGCCCGTCCGCGCAGATTGGTGAAGAACCCGACCACGCCGTAGCGGGCACGACGATACATGCGCTCGTCGTAGGCCTTCAAATCATTCCACAGCATCTTTAGGCGCTCGTCGGCGCAATCTTCCTCGGAAAGCTTGGTGAGAACCGAGCAGATCGCCATCATCATGGTGAAGTAGCCCATCATGTACGAACGCAGGCGCGACGACCCAACATCGCTGTACAAGTGGTACGACTCCATCATGATACGCGTAACACGGAATTGCTGGTCCAGACGCTTGACCATCGTTGCCTCGTTGACGCTCTGGCCCTCGCGACCGATAAAGTAGCGATAGAGGTCGATGTCGGCGTAGTACATGGTCTTGCAACGCGGCAGCGGCACGTAGGCGTAGATGTTGTCCACATAGAACGTGTGCGGCGGCATGGGAAGGTTGGACTCGCGCAGCACATCCGTGCGATAGCACAGGCTGTGCATGAGTAGGTTCTGGTCTAGGCGGAAATGACCGATCTGATCCCAGGAAAAGATCTTTTTGCGCGGCAGGGCAAATTTGTAGCCAATAGCGGTATGCGTGCCCTCGTAAACCTTCTCGTACACGTAGTTCGAGATAAACAGGTCAACGCGCTGGTCACGCTCTTCAAAGCCACGCAGAATCGACAGCATAGTCGAAAGAGCCGCAGCATCGAGCCAGTCATCCGAGTCGACGACCTTGTAGTAGGTGCCCTGTGCCTCGCGCAGACCCGAAAGGACGGCAATACCGTGGCCGCCGTTCTCCTGGTGCACCGCGCGAATGATACCGGGATAACGTGCCTCCCACTCGTCGGCCTTATCGGCCGTCTCGTCCTTGGAGCCGTCGTCCACTACGATAATCTCGATATCGGTGGCGTAATTGCTCCCCTCCAAGATGGAGGTGATGCAATGGTCCATGTCCTTGGCGGCGTTATACGAGGGAATACCGAATGTTATGACTTTATGCATGGCAGGCGATAATCTCATCCGAAAGATCGAGGGCGGAATTGGTCACAGCGTCCATATCGTAGTAACGATACTCGGCCAGACGACCCACCGGGTGGAAGTTCGTCAGGTTCTGGACGCGCTCAAGATAGCGCTCATAGAGCTCACGGTTCTCGGGCTCAAGAATGGCGTAGTACGGCGTCTCGCCCGAGCCGGGCGTATAGGCCTTGGAATACTCCTTCATGATGGTGGTCTTGCCGGGCAGGATCTGACCGGTCATGTTCTTGAACTCGGTAATGCGCGTGTAGTCCTCGCTCGTGGTGTAGTTGACGGTGCCCACGGGCTGGAACTGGTCCATATCGAGCGTCTCGAACTTCATGTCGAGCGTGCGGTACGGTAGCGCGCCCAGATCGAGATTGAACAGCTCATCGAGCGGACCGGTGTAGACGATCTCACCACCATAGACCTTGCCGTCAATCTTGACGGTGGTCTCGTCAATCTCGAAAAGGTCACGGGCGTCTACGTCACAGAACACGTCGATCAAATCGTGATCGAGCATATGCTCGAACAGCGCGGTATAGCCGTCCTGCGGCATGCCCTGGAAGGGAGCCTGCGGGAAGTAGCGATCGTCATCGCCCACAAAGACGGGAACGCGGCCGGTGATCGAGGGGTCGATCTGGTCGGGCGTCTGGCCCCACTGCTTCATGGTGTAATGCAAAAAGACGTTCTCGTAGACGTAATCGGCGACCTCGGCAAGATCCGGGTCGTTCTTCTTGCGCAGCTCCATGATGGGCACCTTGACGTCCTTGCCAAAGGTCTCCACGAGCTTCTGATACAGCTCCTCGCCGCGCTCATCGCCAAAGGCAAGCTTAAGGCTCGCATGGTTAAAGGGCACGGGCATAAGGGTACCGTTGATGTTGGCGAGCACCTTGTGCTGGTAGTCCGTCCACTTGGTAAAGCGCGACAGGAAATTGTGGACGCGCTCGTTAAAGGTATGGTAGATGTGCGGACCATACTCGTGGACCAGGATTCCCGCCTCGTCAGTGCAGTCGTAGGCGTTACCCGCAATGTGGCTACGGCGCTCCAAAACGGCAACACGATAGCCGATGGTCTCGGCAAGACGGCGGGCGCAAACGGCACCGGCATATCCAGCACCGACGACAATCATGTCGTACGCGCCGGCGTTAAAGCCTTCAGGCAGGCCTGAGGTAATCTGCATCGATACTCCTTGTCAAAAGCCACGGGCTCGTTAGCTGGGCTTTTCTCGAACATTCTTCGAGACATATTTATCAGAGCGATTATAGCGCTAATGCGTCCTATAATGAGCTTGCCACACAAGGAAAGCTCAAGCACCGCGGCGTACATAATTGAAAGGTAAACCCGCTAGCAGCGGGTTTATTCGTGAACAGCCGGGTGCCTGGAGCTTAGCGAAACGCTTGTAAGGAGTAACATGAGCGATTTCCTAAACCGTATGAAGTCTGCCGCCAAGGCCGACCTTAAGACGATCGTCCTGCCCGAGGGCGAGGATCCGCGCACTATCGTCGCGGCCACCAAAATCATCGAGGAGGGCCTGGCAAAGATCGTCATCCTGGGCAACCCCGACGAGATCAACGTTCCCGGCGCTACCGTCATCGACCCGCGCAATGCCGAGAAGCACGAGGAGTATGCGCAGAAGTTTGCTGAGCTCCGCGCCAAGAAGGGCGTTACCATCGAGCAGGCTCGCGCCCAGGTGATGGACGCCACCTACTTTGGCACCATGATGGTCAAGATGGGCGACGCCGACGGCCTGGTCTCCGGCGCCTGCCACTCCACCGCCGACACCCTGCGCCCTGCACTTCAGATCCTCAAGACCGCCCCGGGCACCAAGCTGGTCTCTGCCTTCTTCGTAATGTGCACCGATACCCCGCAGTTCGGCACCGACGGCACGCTGATCTTCGCTGACTGTGGCCTCAACATCAACCCGTCCTCCGATGAGCTCTCCGAGATCGCCATCGCCTCCGCTCACTCTTGGTCCACCTTCATGGGCAATGTGGAGCCGCACGTGGCCATGCTCTCCTACTCCACCATGGGCTCCGCCGGTGGCGAGGTCGCCAAGAAGGTCCAGGAGGCCGTGAAGTTCTGCAAGGAGAAGGCTCCCGAGCTCGCCATCGACGGCGACCTGCAGCTCGATGCCGCCATCGTCCCCACCGTCGCCCAGCTCAAGGCTCCCGGCTCCTCCGTCGCCGGTAAGGCCAACGTGCTCGTGTTCCCCGACCTCGAGGCAGGCAACATCGGCTACAAGCTGGTCCAGCGCTTCGCTGGCGCCGACGCTTACGGCCCCATCCTGCAGGGCATCGCCAAGCCGGTCAACGATCTGTCGCGCGGCTGCTCTGCCGACGACATCGTGGGTGTCGTGGCCATCACCGCCGTCCAGGCTCAGATGGCTGAGTAGCGGACGTACTCGCCCGAAGGCCGCACAGGTTAACCCCTGAAAACGTCCTCGACCAATGAAACGCCCCCGTTCTGCTCCTTCGGAGCTACGAACGGGGGCGTTTCTGGTCTGCGGAATGTTTTCAGGGGTTAACCTGTGCGGCCTTCTACTATCACGTGGCATTCAGGGAATCTGGGGTGGACGGCGGCTTGGCTACGAGCTGGGGCTGAGAATTTGGATGGATGGGCGACGTTGCTGAGAGCGTATGCGTTGCAGGTAATGACCACTTTGGAGCCATAAGATAGACTGCGTTCCGATTTCTGGCCTTCCGGAAAATGTGTCCCGGTTTGGAGGCTGATTGTGGGATGGAGTTTCCGCCCCGCTCGTCTCGTCCATCAAATAAGGCCTCCGGAGCTCGTTGCTCTGGAGGCCTTTCTCTCAATTGCAGACGAATGCGCTAGTTGCTACCGGTCAGACGCTCGACGTCGTGGGCGATCATGTATTCCTCGTCGGTGGGGATGACCATGACCGTGACGGCGGAGCCGGCAGCGCTGATGACCTGCGGGCCGTTGCCCACGGCCTCGCGGTTCTTATTGTTGTCGATGCGCACGCCCAGCCACTCAAAGCAGTCGCAGAAAGCCTTGCGGATCGACCAGTCGTTCTCGCCGATGCCGGCAGTAAAGGTAATGGTGTCCACGCCCGCCATGGAGGCAATCATGGAACCGGCCTGCTGCATGGCCTTGTAGGCGAACATGTCGAAGGCGAGCAGGCAGCGCTCGTCACCCTCGGAGGCGCGCGTGCGGATGTCGCGGGCGTCGTTGGAGATACCCGAGATGGCAAGCAGACCGGACTGCTTGTTCATCATGTCGTCGACTTCCTGGTAGCTGTAGCCGCCCTCGCGCTGCAGGTAGCACACGGTGGCCGGGTCGATGGAACCGCAACGGGTGCCCATCATCAGGCCGTCGAGCGGCGTGAGGCCCATCGTGGTATCGCGGCACACGCCGTCCTCAATAGCGGCGAGCGAGGCGCCGTTGCCCAGGTGGCACGAAAGCAGACGGTGGCAGCGCGTGCCCAGGATCTCCTTGGCCATCATCCACTCGTAACGGTGGCTCGTGCCGTGGGCGCCGTACTTGCGCACGTGATACTTGTCGCACACGTCCTTGGGCAGCGCGTAGGTGTAGGCGACCTCGGGCATGGTCATGTGGAACGAGGTGTCGAAGACGGCCACGTTGGGCAGCTCCGGATACTTCTCGCGGCAGTATTCGATTGCCGCGGCCTCGCCGTAGTTGTGCAGCGGGGCGAGCGGGGCCACCTCAAGAATCTTAGCCATGACCTCATCGTCGACGACCGCGGAATCATCGAAGTGCCAGCCGCCCTGAACGATACGGTGGCCGATGCCATCGATCGTAAAGTCGGTCTTCTCGAGCTCCTCGAGCACGCGAGCGATAGCAGAGCGATGATCGGGGAAGGGAACCTCCTCGGTCTGCTTGGTGCCACCGTTCTCGGAGTGACCAAAGACGCCCATCTCCGATCCGATACGCTCGCAGTTGCCCTTGGCGAAAACCTCGCGGGTATCGGTATCCAAAAGCTGATATTTAAGGCTCGAGCTGCCGGCGTTGACAACAAGTACGTTCATGAGACTCCTTCGTGATTACAGTACGGTCGGCAAACCTATAAGGCGGCCGTACCTTTAATAAGAAGTTATCAGAATTCAATAAATATCTATTAAGCTCTTCGCCCAAAGAGCATAAAAGGGGGCTGAACGGCACAAGGCCATCCAGTCCCCTCCCCTTGCATCAATTACTTACCGCTAACGATGCGCTCGACGTCGGAAGCGATCATGAACTCCTCATCCGTGGGGATAACGAAGATCTTGACCTTGGAATCCTTGGCGGACAGGCACCAAGCGCCGTCGCCGCGCAGGGCGTTGCGGGCATGGTCCATCTTGACGCCCATGAAGGCCAGACGGTCGGCCACGCCGGCGCGGACAGCCGGAGCGTGCTCACCGATGCCGGCGGTAAAGACCAGGGTGTCCATGCCGCACATGGAAGTGGCCATCTCGGCGGCCTTGGCGGCAATCTTGTAGACGAACATATCGAAGGCGAGCTGGGCCTCGGGGTCGCCGGCAGCGGCGAGCTCCTCAACGTTGCGGCAGTCGTTGGTCTTGCCGCCGGTCACAGCCAAAAGGCCGGACTTCTTGTTCATCATCTCGTCGACCTCGTCGAAGGTGAACCCGCCTTCGCGCTGCAGGTAGCACACGGTAGCAGGGTCGATGGAGCCGCAGCGGGTGCCCATCATGACACCGTCGAGCGGCGTCAAGCCCATGGTGGTGTCCATGCACTTGCCGTCCTCGATGGCGCACAGGGAAGCACCGGAACCGATGTGGCACACGACGACCTTGCGAGCCTCGCCGTTGGTCATCTCGGCAACCTTCTTGGAGATGTAGCGGTAGCTGGTGCCGTGGGCGCCGTACTTACGGATGTGCAGCTTGTCGCAGACGTCCTTGGGCAGGGCGTAGGTCTTGGCGACCTCGGGCATATTGAAGTGGAAAGCAGTGTCGTAGACCGTGACGTTGGGCAGGTCGGGATACTGCTCCAGGCAGTACTCGATAACGTTGGCCTCGGGGTTATTGTGCAGCGGGGCGAGCGGAGCGACCTCGCGAATCTTGGCGAGAACGTCCTCGTCGACGAGGGAGGAATCGCCAAAGTACCAACCGCCCTGAACGATGCGGTGGCCGATGCCCTCGATCTTGACGCCGTTGGCCTCGAGGTCCTTCAGGACGACCTCGATGGCGACCTTGTGGTCGGGGAACTCGATGTTCTCGGTCACCTTCTTGGAACCGTTGGCAGCGTGGGTGAAGGTACCGCCGGTAAAGCAGACGCGCTCGCAGGAGCCCTTTGCGGACACCTTGTGGGACTTGGTATCGATGACCTGATACTTAAGCGTCGAAGATCCTGCGTTGACGACCAGAACGTTCATGTGTCTCCCTACTAACAGGCGGTGTGGCGCCGCCAGGTTACATACGCTTCAATAATAAACCCAAACGCCCTCGCGCTCGGGTTTATTGCGTTGATATATAAGTTATCGGTGCCCAAATACTCATGGCCTTTGACTTGTAAGACGAAAGAGCGCGGGGATATACACCAAAGAAGATATCCCGAGCGCTACAAGCAATATGACTCGAATGCCCGCGATGCTGCTCAACGCAGCATTGAACAGATAGAAAAGGATAGCGCCCACCGCCACCATCTGGCTTTGGACCGAAATTAGTGAACAGCGCATCGAAGAATCGACAGCATTTTGAAAAATTGAGTATTTAATTGGCGCAAATAACGAGTAAGCGACCGTCTGCAGTACATAGAACACGGGCAGCAAATAGACCGGAGTAAAGGGAATCAAAAACAGAGCAGTCAGGGAAAGGCGCACGATGCCGCAAATACGCGCAAAACGGCCCTTGTCGACATGAGCAATCACACTGGGCACAATAAGCCCCATGGAGGCCGAGGCAAGGAGCTGGACCGCAATGATCACACCCGAAGCGACGGCATTCATTCCGCGACCCGCAAGCAACAGTGAGAAAAAGTCTTCCAGGGCGACAAAAGCAAATGCCTGAGAGCAGTCCATGATGAACGCTGAACGAAGAATGCCGTTACGCGCAATAGCGGCACCGATCATCTTCGGGCTAATTCCACGCTTAGGTGTCGCTGCAGTGTCCCCTCTTCGCATCTCAGGAATGCAGACAACGACAACCAACGTCAACACCATTGCGATGATATCTGCCGAAAGACCAATGAGATATGCACCGACAGACGAAATGAAACCGCCCACGCAAGCGGAGATGGCATAAGAGGCATAGAAAACAAATCGCTCAACGACATTAAGTCTTACGAGCTGGTCCTGAGAGACGCTGTCAATGTAGATCGCTTCTATGGATCCGCTCACACATGCAACTGCAAATCCTTTGAGAGCAAACGCGCCGATTAAAAGCAAAGGAGAACGGGTGAAAAGTAGGGCGGCGTAGTATCCAAGCATTCCCACGACGCCAACGAGACCGCTTGTCTTTCGTCCAAACCTGTCAGCAATATAACCAGTAGGAACCTCAAGAATGAACTTACTCACTTGGTATGCAATCATCATGCTAGAAATCGCTACCATCGAGAATCCGACGAATTCAAGGTAAACCGTCAGAAAATACAAAATGGTGCTGAAGTTCGACAGAAAAACGAACGTCATATAAAGCAAAACCGTACGGTTTTTCATGCTCCGCCCTCCAAGAGCCAGCAATCTAAATCAGAATCTTGGAAAAGCATGAGGGCAAAGCTGTCAGCTATGTGTTACAAGGCGTCAATAATCACTTGACGTCTCGAAGCCAATTAATTTCACGAAGCAAGATGACGCAATAGGTGCAGAAAAACCGTCTGGTGTCGATCGGTCCAGGCATTTTGTCGATAGCAAAAATAGATGGGCAAGGCCACGTCATGCGAGGCTTCAATGGAGCACTCACTCACTTCTGATCCATCCGATGCGAGAGAGGACCCAGACAAACTCAATATCAATCCCCCGGCTTGAAGAAACTCAGCCTGAGCCCTGCTTCCGTATTCAACATCACGGAAGCGAAAAATGACGAGCTGGGCTTCAGGGCATTGGTTAATCGCATTGAGACAGGGTGACAAATTAATGGGAACAGCGAGCCTGCCGCTCAGTAGCTCGCGAATGGTCATGGCGCCCACAGATTGATGACCCGCTGGACACGAAAGAACCTTGAGCTCCTTTTCACCCAAGTATTTCGAAGAAAGGACGCTGTCCCTTGGTTCCTCAAATGAGATGGCCGCGTCCGAAATTCCAAGCATAAGCGACTCAAAGCATGTGGCCGTTGGCTGATGCCAAACATCAAGGTGAATCTGGGGGTGCGAGCTTTCAAACGAGTCATACCAGTTTTCGGAAAAAAGACGCCCCCGCCCGTGAAGACAGGGGGCGTAAAGACGGAAGTGGCCGTCGGGCGAAACGCCGCCGTTCCCCGATTGAGCGTACTTTTTGAGATCGTCGACTTGTGCCAGGATCACGCGTGCACGACACGCAAATTCTCTGCCCGCCGGAGACAAAACAGCCTCCCCCGCCGATCGGTCGAGCAAAACAATCTGATACTCAGATTCCAACTTTTTGATTGCCGACGAAACGGCCTGTGGGCTCACGTGAACGGCGCGAGCCGCTTTGCGCACGCCGCCGTAGTTCGCTACCGCTTGAAGGTATTCGAGTTGAGAAAGCTGCATAGGTTACTCCAAAGGCAGCCAAGGCGACGGGCTGTGCGTCCTCAGATGAGGTTCTCGCCCAGGTTCTTGCCGCCGAGGACGTGCATGTGGAAGTGCATGACGGTCTGACCGGCGTTGACGCCCTTGTTGGAGATGACGCGGAAACCGTCCTCCAGGCCCTTGGCCTTAGCGACCTCCTGGATGGCATGGGCCATGGCGCCCATGGTCTCGGCAGGCACGTTGTCGGCGATGTCGCTGTAGTGCTTCTTGGGGATCACGAGCGTGTGGACCGGCGCCTGGGGGTTGAGGTCGTCGAAGGCGATGACCTGGTCGTCCTCGTAGACAACAGTCGAGGGGATCTCGTGGTTGGCGATTTTACAGAAGATGCAATCACACATGGCTGGTTCCTTTCTTACAGACCAAGGTAGTCTTTTTGGGACGGGGCTTTTTTGACTACTTTTTCGCAAAAGCAAGTGCTCGGCGAGCCGTCGCCAAAGGGTAGTCAAAAAAGCCCCGTCCCAAAAAGACTACCCCAAAGTGGGCTGTGGGATGGTTAGAACGAGAGGTTGTCGTCGGTGTTGGCGGCTTCGCCGTCGGCGAGCACGTCGTTGCCGTCGACGTCCTTAAGAAGCACCGAGACCTTCTGCTCGGCATCGGACAGGCGGGTGCGCAGGCTCTTGAGGAGCTCGACGCCGCGGGTATAGCTCTCGAGCGACTCCTCGAGCTCCATATCGCCCGACTCCAAGCTGCGGATGATGAGCTCCAGCTCCTGCGAGGCCTGCTTGTACGTAAGCTGCTCGACCGGGGTCTTCTCTGCCATATCTGTTTCCTTTCCTAAAGGTTTATCGCTATGAAACGCGGGTTACTCGACCGTATCGACCGTTGCAGCCACGTTGCCGTCTGCCATACGCACGCGGATGGCATCGCCGGGCTTAAAGCTCTTGGCGCTCGTAGCCACACCATCATCGCTGTACGCGATGGAATAGCCGCGGGCAAGTACCTTGAGCGGCGACAGGGCATCGAGCGAAGCCGCTGCACGGCCCAAGTCGGAAGCTGACTTGTTGAGCATTGTGCGCCCCTGATGCTCCAGACGGGAACTCGCAAGCGTGAGCGCATGGCGTTTGCCATCGAGCCCCGAGGTGCTTGCGATCAAGCGCTCGGGCAGACGCTCGAAGTTGGAGCGGAAGGCCCCAACCGAACGCGTTATGGCGCCCGACAGTCGATCGGCAGTCAGCGCAAGCTCGGACTCGCGACGCTCGACCATAAACGTTGGATCGTTGAGGCACGGGCGGCACGCGGCCGCATCGAGCGCGTCAACCAAACGAGCCGTATAGGTGTCCCAGGCACGACGACCGCGCTGGTCGAGCATTTCCAGATCGACCTGATCCGACCCGATCATCGAAGCCATCGCGGCACCCAGACGTTGATGGCGCGTCTCGAGCACGTCGGCCAACTCCGTCATAGCCGGCGCCACCGATTCTGCCGCTGCCGTTGGCGTGGAGGCGCGACGGTCGCTCACCATGTCGCAAATCGAGGTATCGGGCTCATGGCCAATGCCGGTCACCACGGGCACGGGGCAAGCCGCCACCGCACGGGCAAGCTCCTCGTCGTTAAAGGTCATGAGGTCCTCGAAGGAGCCGCCGCCACGGACAAGCAAAATGCAATCGGGCGCCGGCGTAATGGCAGCGGCGCGGCGCAAGCCTTCAATAAGCTCTGCCGGCGCGCCCTCGCCCTGGACCTTTGCGCCCACGCAGACAAGCTCGACGAGCGGGTTGCGACGGCGCAGCGTACGCTTGACGTCGTCGATCACGGCGCCCGAAAGCGAGGTGACGACCGCCACGCGTGAGCAGAACACCGGGATACGGCGCTTGCGCGCTTCGTCCATCAGGCCCTCGCGGCGGAGCTTTTCGGCCAGTTGCGCCACTTGTTGACGCAGCAGGCCCTCCCCCGCCAGCGAGAATGAGCGAGCGACAAAGCTCATGCGACCCGTAGGCTTGTAGAGATTGAAGCTGCCCTTAAAGCTTACCTGCATGCCGTCGCGCAGATCGAAGGTGCGCTTAAGGTAGGCGCCCTTCCAGATGATGCAGTCGACGGCCGCCGAGTCGTCCTTAATCTGGAAGTAGCAGTGGCCGCTTCGGGCATTGGGACCACGAAAACCCGTGACCTCACCCAAAACGCTCAACTGCGGAATGGCATCGAGCGCGCCGGCGGCGATCTCCACCGCTTGGCTCACGCTGAGCTCTTTGCGCTCCTGCTCGTCCGATCCGTCGAACTCGGCGGAAACGGTATTGCCGGTCAGATTCCAGCCTGCCACGCAGCCCCCTTTCGTCATCGAGCACAAGGGCTTCGACCCTGCGCAGATTCAAGTCCAACACATAGTACAGCGCCGCGGGGACAAGAATCTCCGCGGCGCCTGTCAAGCCAACTTGTTATCGGTTGGAGTTTCTGTTGTAGCGAGCCATCAGGTAGAGCAGCTGAATAATCGAGGTGAGCGCCGCCGCCACGTAGGTGAGCGCGGCCGCCGTCAGGACCTTCTTGGCACCGTTGACCTGCTTGGAGCTCATGCCCGACTGCTCGATATACGCCACGGCGCGTCGGCTGGCATCGATCTCGACCGGCAGCGTAACCAGCTGGAACAGCACGCTAAACGAGAAGAAGACCAGCGCGAGGGTCGTGAGCCCCGCGATGTTCATGAACAGGCCCATGAGCAGCACGATCGTCCAGGTGTTCTGGGTAAAGTTGACGACGGGAACCAAAGCGGTACGTACCTTCATCATGGCATAACCACTTTGACGCTGGGCAGCATGGCCCGCCTCGTGACAGGCCACGGCAACGCTTGCAACCGACCCGCCCGAACGGTTGGCATCCGACAGATACAGGTTGTTGTCCTGCGGGTTGTAATGATCGGTGAGCTCGCCGGCAACGCCCTTGATACCCACGGCGTTGCAACCGTTGGCATCGAGCATGCGACGAGCGACCGTGGCACCCGTGTCGCCGTCCGAGCGAACCTTGGACCACGTCTTGTACGTCGAGTTGATATAGCTCTGCGCGGCAAGGCCAAGCACCGTGCAGACAAGAACAACCAGCAGGTACAGCGGGTCAATGCCAAAGCCGTATCCATAGTAATAAGGCATGCGAATTCCTCCGAATCGAGTTACACGTTGGAGGCATTCTACCCACTCAGCCGGCTAGGCTTCCCTATAACAGTTCAATCTTTCCGTCCTTCACGGTGAGCCCCATATTGCCGGAAAGCAGATCGTCCAGACGCGAACCCACGAGCTCAAAGCGCCAGCCTTCGCGCAGGGGGCTCTGCTCGGGATGCTCAATATAGTCGGCCAGGTCATCGCGCGAGGCAATGACCGAGGTCGCCACGCCCGAGCGCTCGGCAACCAGGCGAATGAGCGCATACATCAGGTCCGTCACGCTCTCCAACTCCGGCGAAATCTGACGGTGCCCGCGCACCATGAGCGGCAGGCGATCGTGTGGGCAGCTCGCACCGCGCTTAATGGCCATGAGCGCGCCGTCCACGTCGCGCTCCCCCAGCTGGTCGGTACCGCGAATGCTGCGGAACTCCTCAACACGAACGGGATTACGTTTAACCAGGGCCAGCAGCGTATCGTCGGACATGACCCACTTGCGCGGGATGTTGCGGCGCTCGGCGCGGTCCTCGCGCCAAGCGGCAAGCTCGCGTGCGATGCCCAACTGGTGACGGCTACACGAGTTGATGCGCTTGACCTTGCGAAACGCCTCATGGCGGTCGGCGCGGTAGTGCGACTCGTCGGCCAGCGGACGCAACTCGTCGAGCACCCAGTCCACCCGGCCCAGCTCGCGCAGGCGACTCATCATCTCGGTATAGGCGACGATCAAGTACTTGACGTCATCGATCGCGTACTCGACCTGCTTATCAGTCAGCGGGCGGCGCGACCAGTCGGTCAGCGACTCGGTCTTGGGCAATGAGACGCCACAAAACGTCTGCACGAGCGCGCCGTAGGAAATCTGCTGGCGCTCGCCCAAAAAGGCGGCGGCCACCTGCGTGTCAAAAATGGGACGCGGCAGCACGCCCACGGTATGGAGCATGACCTCCATATCCTGCGAGCAGGCGTGGAAGACCTTAGTCACGCTCTCGTCGGCCATAAGCTCGGCAAGCGGCGACAGGTCGTCGATCACCAAAGGATCGACCGCGACGCTCTCGGCAGGGGTGGCAATCTGAACCAAGCACAGGCGCGGATGGAACGTGCGCTCGCGCAAAAACTCGGTATCGACGGCAATCGCGTCGAACTCACGGGCGCGCTGGCAAAAGTCGAGTAGAGCCTGATGTGTGGAAATGTACATATCAACCCATCGAATAAGGTTAGGCCCGAAAAACACGGGTAGGATATCGGCATTGCCTTACAACTATACTCGGTTAGTCACAGAACGGGAACGTAAGTATGCGCTGCCTTATCATCCACAACCCGGCATCGGGCCCCAGCTCAGATGAAATCTACGCATTCACGCACGCCCTCGCGCAGGGCGGCGACGAGGTCGTGATGCGTTTTATCGGCGATGGCATGGAGCCCGAGGACGCCGTGGCAGACGTGCGCGAGTTTGATCGCGTGGTCGTTTCGGGCGGCGACGGCACCGTCTCCAACGTGCTCGACCAGATGCGCGGATGCGGTGTCCCCACGCTCGTCTTCCCCTCCGGCACAGCCTGCCTGTTCTTCAACAACATCGGCAATGCCCCCGAGGCAGCGGCGCTTGCCAAGGCTTGCCGCGCCGGTCGCACGGTCAAAGTGGACATGGGCGAGCTCTTTTGGCTCGACGAGAACGGCAACGAGAAGCGCCACGGCTTTATCATCATCGCCGGCTCGGGCTTCGACGCCGAGATCATGATGAAGGCCGCCCCCGCCAAAAACGACATCGGCGAGATCGCCTATTTCCTGTCGGCGCTCGCCACACCCAACCCCACGGTGGCGCATTTTACGATTGAGCATGACGGCATTGTCGAGGAGCTCGATGGCATCTGCTGCATGGCCGGCAACACCTCGGTCATTCAAAACGACATCAACCTGTTCCCCGACTGCCGCATGAACGACGGCATGGTCGACATCGCGGTCATCGAGCCCGTAAAAACCGTCCAGCTCCTGCCCACTGTGATCACCGCCGCGCTCGACCCCGCCGGCAAGGTGCTCGGCCGTCCGCAGTTCAAGATCATCCAGACCAAGGAAGCCAAAATCACCTGCACGCCGTCGCTGGGCATGCAGTTCGATGGCGAGATCATCTCCAGCAACTCGGGCGTCTTTGGAGCCCGCGCGCTTCCGCAATGCCTCGACCTCATCGTCGACGAATTCTCCCCGCTCGGAAAATAGGAGGACCCCATGAACGACAATCCCCTGCTCGGCTTTATCGTCATTGTTCTGGCCATGCTCGTCGGCTATGCGATTAACGTGATCCACCGCCGGAAGAAGTAATTCCACATTGGTATGATATTCATCCAATTATCGTCTCCCCTGTTGTTTATGCATTTGCACGACAGCGGGGGTTTTTCTTTGTGCCCCGTGCAAGGCGCTTTATTCAGGTACAGTAATTGCAGGGCGTCTTTATTTAAATAAAGCTAGATAATGAGTATTCTTGTCCGCTCATCGCATATTTTAGGACGCTCATCGAGTATTTCATCGAAATAGATGAATACTATTGAGACTTCCTATAGGCTAATAGATGTATTTATTAGCTGAAATCCTGCACGGTTCCGCGGGGTTTCAACGGTTGGGAGGGATTATGAGGTTTACTCATCCTGTCAACACGCTCAAAAAGCTCGGCTGCGGCCTTGCGTTTGGAGCAACGGCCATCATGGCCATGCCGACTTCGGCACTCGCCTGCACCCAGATCTACATGGGCAGCAAGCTCACGGCAGACGGCAACACGTACTACGGCCGTTCCGAGGACTTCGGTCCGCGCTATGTCAAGCACTTTGGCATTGAGCCCGCACACAAGGACGGCAACGAGTACACCTCGGTCGAGTCCGGTTTTGAGTACAAGTCCAAGGGCGCAACCTACCGCTACACCTTCGTTCGCGACAACCCCTCGCAGTGGGAAGATCGCTACGACGCATATTCCGAGGCAGGCATCAACGAGAAGGGCGTCTCCTGCTCTGCCACGCTGAGCACCTCCTATAACGAGAAGGCCGAAGAGGCCGACCCCATCACCGAGGAGACTGGCATTGGCGAATACAGCTATGCCAGCGTCATCCTGGGCGAGAGCGCCACGGCCCGCGAGGGCGTCGAGCTCATCGGCAGCCTGATCGACGAGCAGGGCGTCTGCTCCAACGACCAGATCATCATCGCCGACAGCACCGAGACCTGGTTGTTCGCCGCGCTTTCCGGCCATCAGTGGATTGCTATGAAGCTCGCCGATGACATCGCCTCGCTCAACCCCAACATCGGCAACCTCACCTATAACGTCGACCTCGATGACACCGAGAACTGTCTCCATTCCGAAGGCATCGAGTCCATGCCTAAGGAGAAGGGCTTTGCCGAGTACACCGACGGCAAGTTCGACGTCGCCAAGACCTACGGCGAGGAGATTAGCGAGGCCGGTATGCACCAGTGGTCGCGCTATATCCAGGGTCGTGATTACTTCATGGCTCCGCTTGCCGAGGGCACCGACTACGAGATCGTCAAGGACGAGCGCGAAGAGGCTCGCGCCACGACCGGCGCCCTGGTCCACGAGATGCAGCCGCTGTTCTTCCAGCCCGGCAAGTCCGACTGGAACACCTTTGAGATGATTCGTTCCTTCGCCGCTCGCGGCGAGAATGTCGCCGGCCTCAACGCCAACACCGACGGCGCCTATGCCATCGGCTCCAACCGCAACACCGAGATCCACACCTTCCAGATCCGTCAGGGCATGGACCCCGAGATCGCGACCATTCAGTGGGAGATGCTCTCCAACGCCGAATTCTCCGTCGCCATCCCCTTCTACTCCGCACTGCTCACCGAGGTCAGCCCCTACTTCAGCGATCAGGATGTCTCCTTCGATCACTGCGAAGAGGAAGACGTCGTGAACAACGAGGAGCCCAAGAACTCCATCAACTACGTCCTCATGGACATCAACACGCTCGCCTATGAGAACCGCGACCACTGCGCCACCGGCGTCCGCGCCTATCTCGACGCCCTGCAGAAGGAACTCATCGAGCAGAACCTGACCGTCGACGAGGCCATGCAGGCCGAAGAAGGCACCGAGGCCCGTACCGCCCTGGCCAACAAGGCCGGCAAGGCTGCAACCAAGAACACCTATGTTAAGTGCAAGGCCATGCTCGAGGAGATGCGCGACTACCTCAAGGAGGGCGATTTCTCCGAGGAGTTCGTCCCGAGTGACTACGATGCTGACAACGACTGCCTGGTCGAGTCCATCACCTACGCCGACGAGGCCCTTTCCGATGAGGACGTGGCCGAGCCCGAGGCCGAAGAGGAAGAGGCCGCCGAGGAGAAGTCCGAGGGCAACAACATGGCCGCCATGGCCGTTGGCGCCGTCGTCATCATCGGTGTCTGCGCCTACGTGATCTATCGTCGCAAGAAGGCCTAAGACCCTCATGTCCTAGCTGAGCGGGCGGGGCACATGAGTCACCTCACCCGCTTAGCCCGCTCTTATTGACCGACGGGAAACCCGCCTGAAATCTTTTCAAAAAAGATTCCCCCGCACACACTTCGCTGTGCTATAGTGCAGCGCAACAGCAACTAGGTGCGACCGCGCCATGGCATCACGAAAGGAGTCACCAATATGAAGGACACGATGACGTCTCTCAACAACTGGTGGTGGCGTGATGCGAATACGATCGGTCGACAGTGAGTCTCTCATGCCTGTTTTTGCGCTCTAGGTGATTGGAAGGCCTCCGGTTTCGACCGGGGGCCTTTTTCTATCTCGAGCCCGATCGCATTCGCATCACGCGCCTCCGCTTTTCTCTTGCACTCCCCTTCCGAAAGGATTTTCACCATGTCTCAGAACACCACCGCCGCCCAGCCCCGCACCGTCCAGACCGCCGACCGCGGCAAACTCGATGTCCGCGCCCTCGTCCTGCTCGCCATCCTGCTCGCCGCCGGCTTCATCCTCAACTTCACCGTCGGCAAGGCAATCTCGGGCATCTCGGGCGGCATGATCAGCCCCGAGTTCATCATCTCGGCCTTCTGCCTCACCATCCTGGTCGTTCGCCCCAACATCGGTCAGGCGCTCGTCATTGGCCTCATCTCGGCTGCCGTGATCCAGATCACCACCACTTCGCCGTTCGTCGATTTTGCCGCCGAGGGCATCGCCGCCATGCTCATGGCCGGCATCGTCAACGCCGCCGGCAAGAACGGTCAGGTCAAGCCCGCCATCGCCATTGTCGCAACCTTCCTGACCACCTTTGTCTCCGGCGTCATCTTCATGATCATCAAGATGGCCATGCTCGGCGTGGTCGGCGAGCTCGCCGCCGCCATGCTGCCCGTCGTTGCCATGACCGCCGTCTTTAACGCCATTCTGGTCGGCGCCCTCTATCTGCCCATCCAGAAGGCCCTGAAGCTCAACTAACCCGCTCGGCTTTACGAGCCACCCCATCTTGGCGTTCATTCGTCGCTCGCGTACCCAAGTACGCTTCGCTCCTCTTTCACGCCAACCTGAGGCCCCTCGTAAAGCCGTCTCCGTGCTTCACCACCAAAGACTGTCCCAAACGGCTAGCTCTTGGGACGTTCTTAAACGACTAGTCATTTAAGAACGTCCCCAATGACTATGAAAGATATCCATGGAAACGATCATCAACGTCGACGACGTCTCGTTCTCCTATGGCACGCAGACCGAGCAGGCGCTCAGCCACATCTCGCTCAGCGTGAACAAGGGAGATTTCATCGGCATCATCGGGCCCTCGGGCGCCGGCAAGTCCACGCTTGCCGCCTGTCTGTCGGGCGCCGTGCCCCACCACTACACCGGCACGTTCTTTGGGTCCGTCATGGTCGACGGCCACGACACCTGCGAAGTCTCGCTCACCGACGTGTCGCAAATCGTCGGCAGTGTGCTGCAGGATATCGACACGCAGATGGTCGCTTCGGTCGTCGAGGACGAGATGCTCTTTGGCCTCGAGAACTTTGGCGTTCCCCACGACCAGATCGAGCAGCGCGTGAGCGAAACGCTCGAGACCGTCGGCATCAGCGACCTGCGCGACCGCGAGATCGCAACCCTCTCGGGCGGACAGAAGCAAAAGGTAGCCATCGCCGCCATCCTCGCCATGCGCCCGCGCGTCTTGGTTCTCGACGAGCCCACCGCGGCACTCGACCCCGCCAGCTCCACGTTGGTCTTCGAGACGCTGCGTGAGGCAAACCGCGCACTTGGAATCACCATCGTCGTCGTTGAGCAAAAGGTCGCCCTGCTCTCGGAGTACTGCAACCGCGTGCTCGTGCTCAACCATGGCGAAATCGCGCTGCAGGGCGAGCCACACGAGGTCTTCGCACATACCGACGAGCTCCGTGCCATCGGCGTCGACTGCCCTCGCGTCACGCGTATCTTCAATAGCCTCGAGGCCGATGGCCTGGTAAGCGGTACCCCTTGCTTGGATGTCGATGAGGCCGAACGCCTGATTTCGGGCATCGTCGACCCCGCACACGCAGCCATCGAAGCCCAGGCGCCCACCGGTTCCCCGCATGCACCGTCGTTGCGTCCTCATGCCAAGGACGCCGAACCCGTGCTCACCTTCGACCATGTTGAGTTTGCCTATCCCAATGGCGGCGCCGCCGTACACGACCTTAGCCTGACGCTCTATCCTGGCGAGCTCGTGGGCATCGTCGGCCAGAACGGTGCCGGCAAGACCACGCTCACCAAGCTGCTCACGGGCCTGCTTAAGCCCGCCTCGGGCAGCGTGCGCGTTACGGGCCTGGATACTGCCGCGGTCCCCACGAGCCGTATCGCCCGCGAGGTCGCAACGCTCTTCCAAAACCCCGACCGCCAGATCTGCAAGGACACCGTGCTCGACGAGGTCGCCTTTGGCCTGGAGCTTGCCGGCATCGACCGCACCGAGGCTCTGCGTCGTGCTCAACTCGTCATCGACCGCTTTGGCCTGCCTGCCGACGAGGCGCCCTTCTCGCTGTCGCGCGGCCAGCGCCAGATGGTGGCACTCGCCTCCGTCGTGGTCGTAGAGCCCAAAATCGTCGTGCTCGACGAGCCCACGAGCGGCCTTGACTACCGCGAGTGCATGACCGTCATGGAAACGGTGCGTACCATGGCCGAGCGCGGCTGCGCCGTAATCATGGTCTGCCACGACATGGAAGTCGTCTCCGACTTTGCCGAGCGCATTGTGGTAATGGCCGACGGCTGCATCCTCGACCGCGGCCGCACGCACGAGCTATTCTCGAACATCGATCTCATGCGGCGTGCCTACGTGGAGCCTCCCCAGGTTATTGAACTCTCGCGCCGTCTGGCATCTTCCGTCTCGCCCGCTTTTGCGCAGGTGAGCGAGGTCACCGATGTCGTTCGAATTGCCAAGGAGATGGTCCACCGTGGTTAACGTCATCGACTACATGCCGGGCGATACGCTGCTGCATCGCCTGAATCCCGTCGTCAAACTGGGCCTCGCCGCCGCCATCATCGTCGGCATCTTCTTGTCCGACACCTATGTGGCGCTGCTGGGCTTTTTGGCACTCACCCTTGCGCTGGGTGCCTATGCCGGCGTCGTCGACCGTCTGTTCTCGCTGCTCAAGTTGCTGATTCCGCTCGCGCTTATCATGCTGGTGCTCCAGCTGGCCTTTATGCGCGATGGCAACGTGGTGTGGGGCTTTATCACCGACACGGGTCTCATCACAGGATCGAAGGCCTGTCTGCGCCTGCTGGGTGTGGCGTTACCGCTCATCCTCATGCTCATGGTGACCAAGCTCAACGACCTTGCCAACGCCTGCGTCGAGGTGCTGCACGTGCCGTATCGCTATGCCTTCACCTTTACCACGGCGCTGCGCTTTGTGCCGGTGTTTGGTCAGGAGATGAACGCCATCATGGAGGCGCAGACCGCACGCGGCGTCGAGTACGACACCAAGAACCCCATCAAGAAGCTTAAGCTCATGCTGCCACTGTGCGTGCCGCTGCTCATCTCGAGCGTGGGCAAGACCGATGCCACAGCCTTGGCGGCAGAACAGCGCGGCTTCTATCTGCGTACGCGCGCCAGCTCGTACAAGCGCTACCCCATCAAGGGCCTAGACATCGCCGTGCTCATCGTCAGCATCGCCCTCATCGCCATCGGCTTCCTGTTCTAGTTCACCACTGACAGCAACCGCCCAACGCAAAAGGCCTCGGCTCGCACCAAACGAGCCGAGGCCTTACTGTTTCACCAGATAAAACCTACCAAAATTAACCTGTCCCTTTTTGACAGGTCGGAAGCTAGAGGCGGTAGGGGGCACCGCTACGGATGATGGATTCGCGCACCAGGACATCCATGGCGTCGAGGGTGATCTCGGGCATCTCTCGGTACTTCTGCAGCACCGAGAGCTCGGTGCAGGCCAGAATGACGCGGTCGCAGCCGCTACGGGCGAACTCCCACATCACGCGGTCGAACTTATCCATATCGGGCTCACGTCCGGCCTTCACATCATCGTAGATAAGCGACATCACATCGTTCTGACGTTTCTCGCTGGGATAGACGACCTCAACACCCGCAGCCTTACATTCGCGGCCGTAGACGCCCGCGCCCACGGTGCCATCGGTGCCCATGATGCCGATCTTATGCACCGGCTCGGCCGGCACACTCAGGTTGGGGTCGAACTCGCACTCCCCCATCACCGCACCCGCAAGGGCATAACGAACCGACTCACGCGGCATGTGGATAATCGGCACCTTCGTAAACGACTGGATCTGGTCGTAGAAGTAGTGCGACGTGTTGCAGGGAATGGCAATGTGCGCACAGCCCAGCGACTCGAGTGCCCGGGCACACTCTTTCATGGTCGCCAGCAGCTTGGCATGCTCGCCGGTCTTAATGGCCAGCGTGCGGTCGGGCATGGTCGACTTGGAGAGCACCACCATGTCGATATGTTCCTGATCGCAGGCAGCAGCCGTATGACGCACCACTTGGTCGTAGTAATACGACGTGGCCTCGGCGCCCATGCCGCCGATAACTCCCAGCTTTTCCATCGCCGCCTCCTTGGTGACGCTTGCGCAATTGCGCGTATCATACCCGCGCCCGCCCGATGCAAACCGGACGGGCGCCGCACTCATCTACTTGTAATACGTCTTGAACAGCTTAAAGTGGCGCAGCTTGGTGTGCCACATGCGCAGCCAGCGGTTAAAGACAAAGTCGCCCTTCATAAACGAAGGGTCGGCGCCCTTGCCTTCCTTGTCCAGGCGATGCACCTTAGCGCGCAGCTCGGGATCCTTGACGTACTTGTCGACGACGCCCATGGGGACGACCATCCACAGGGCCTCGTCCTGCGCCGTCACAAACTCCGGCTCAAACGGGCGGTTGAACACATACTCGTCCACCACATACTTGGCAACGTTAAAGCCGCTGTTGGTAACGTAGTAGTTGCTGCGACCCTGGCGCGTGTTGAAATCGAAGAACTTAAACGAGCCGTCGCGCTCGTCGTACTTAACGTCAAAGTTGGAATAGCCCACAAAGTGAAGGTCCTCGAGCAGCTTGCGCACGCCGCCCATGAGTTCGTCGTTAGGCTCGGTAATGATACAGGCATGGTTGCCGACACCGTGGGGCTGATGCTCCTCGAGCAGCACATGGCCCAGGCACATCATGCGGACCTTACCGTTGCGGTCGGAATAGCTGGTGAGCACGCGCATGTACTCGTCGTTGCCGGGCACGCGATCCTGCAAGATCAGATCGTCGGTGTAGCCGCTGGCATACGAATCGCGAATGACCTGTTCCAGCTCGGCGCGGTCGGCAATCTCATAGGCCTTCTTCTGGCCCTCGAACTCATGCTGCCACCACATGATGCCGTCAGAAGGCTTCAGAATCATCGGGTAAGGAAAATCGATCTGGTCGAGCACTTCGGCAGGCGCCTCACCCTGAGCATTGAGCATCGCCTTGGTAAAGGTAAACGTGTGTGGATAGGGCACGCCATGCTTCTCGCACAGCTCGTAGAAGATCTCCTTCTTCTGGCACTGCTCGAGCATGCTGTAGGGCGCGTAGGGAGCGACGATGTTATCCGCCAGCTCATGAGCATCCTTGGCTTGAGCCACGAGAGCGACATAGTTGTCGCCGCAGCCCACAAGGACAATAGTCTTGTCGGCATGCGCTTGGGCAATGCCGTTGACGGTTTTGAGCATCACGGGCATGGTGTCGATATCCACGTTGGGCGTGTAGTCGATAATCTGGCTGCGGTACGCGGGACCCGTCTGATACTTGCCAAAGACCAGACTCTTGACCTGGTACTCCTCGTAGAAGGCGCGCGCCACCGAATAGGCGTTGATGTCGCCACCAAGCAGCACGGGAATGAACTCGCGCTCTGTAAATTGCAATGCCATGGAAACTTCCTATCATGAACTGCCCACACAACGGGCGGTCTTTGCGCAACTGATTTATTCTAGCGTGCCAAGCCGCCGGCGCCCAAAGCTCCACCGTATCTATGGCAATCGACGTAATCGTCCAGCACGAAGGCCAGCACGAAGACGGCGCTCACCGTTGTATGACAATGGGCAATGAACCTACCATTGTTGTAGGATTCAGCGTATTGACATCCTCAAACGAAAGGCGCACACGTGCCCCAAGACCATCCGACCGATAATCCCATCCTCAATGCCGCGAAGCGCGAGCTGGCGGAACGTGCGAAAGCGACCGCTCCCCTGTGCATGGCAAACGACGCCTACAACGGACCCGCCCGCATCGTCTCGATCAACACGTCGGCGCACAAGGGCACGCGCAAGTCGCCCGTCGCCGATGGACACGACACCGTTATAGAGCAATTTGGCCTCGCCACCGATGCGCACGCCGGGCATTGGCACCGCCAGGTCTCTTTTTTAGCCGCGGAGTCCATCCAGACGGCGCAGGCACGCGGGCTCGACGTACACGAGGGTGACTTTGGGGAGAACTTCACAACCCGGGGCATCAACCTGCTCTCGCTCCCCTTGGGCACGCAGCTCAAGCTTGGCAGCGAGGTGCTTGTCGAAATCAGCCAAATCGGCAAGGCCTGCCACACACGCTGCGCCATCTACTATCTCGCCGGCGACTGCATCTTTCCCCACGAGGGCGTTTTCGGCGTGGTACTAAAGGGCGGAGAGGTCTACGCCGGCGACGATATCCAGGTAATCAAACTCGGCGACGGCACCTGTTCGTTCACCCCCGCCGAGGCCCTCGAAGAGATTGAGCGGGCTCGCCAGAAGGGCACGCTGTAGTTATAAAACCCCACGTTGAGATGGCTTTTACAGCCCAAAACTCCTCTCAAACAGAGCTCTGTAACGTTAAAGTTGAACTCTATGGTTTCTCAACAATTCATCATAACTGCAGGTCAAAGCCAAGCCTTAAGTTCAACTTGACCCTTTGGAACCTTTAAGGTTCAAGTTGAGGTCGAAAGCAGTAGTAGAATACCGTTCGAACCATAACCTACGATTGATTGCAGAGGGACTGGATGCAGCATTCGAATCATCGCACCGCAGCGTTCATTGCGTCGAAGCCGGCTCGTATCATCACGAGCGCCGTGCTCGCCGTTGCGCTGACGGCCACGCCGATGCTCTCCCCCGTTGCGGCGTATGCCGCCTCGCAGGCAACGCAGGACCAGCTTTCCGCAGCCCAGCAGAAGATCGAAGCCGCCACGAGCGCATACAACGACGCCCGCACCAAACTCGATGACCTGCAAAAGCAGATTGACTCCAATGAGGCAAGCATCGAGGAAATCGAGGCCAAGCTTCCCGAGCAGCAGGCCAAGGCAAGCTCCGCCATGCGCGATCTGTACAAGTATCAGAAGGGCACCAATCCCATCGTGAGCTTCCTGGTCAACGCACAGAGCCTGGGTGAGTTCATCACGACCTGCAAATACACCAACCAGATCACGAGCTCGAGCGTCGACGAGATCGAACAGCTCAATAACATGCAAACCGAACTCGAGCAGAACAAGGCTGAGCTCCAGCAGGCCAAGTCTCAGCTTGAGGCAGAGCAGAAAAACGCCGAGGATGCGCTGGCACAGGCCCAGCAGCTCCGCAGCGAGGCACAGGCAAAAGCCGAGCAGGAAAATGCCGCCGAGCTTGCCAAGCTTGAGGCCGATAAGGCCGCTGCCGCCGAGAAGCTCTCGGGCGAGGGCGTAAGCGGCAGCAATTCCAGCAGCCAGGCCACCAACACCAACACCACCATCGACACCACGGTGAACAACGCCAATACCGGTAGCTCCGATTACGATTCGTTCATTAATGAGTGGACGAGCCGCATCGACAATTATCTCGCCGGCTCCCCCATGGCAGGCCAGGGCTATAACTTTGCCGTCGCCGCTTGGAATACCGGTGTCGACCCCCGTTGGTCCCCCGCCATCGCCTGCATCGAGAGCACCAAGGGTGCTTATTGCGCCAATTCTTACAACGCCTGGGGCTGGAGTGCCCGTGGCGGCGGTTGGCGCAGCTTTGGCAGCTGGAGCGAGGGCATCTCCGCTCACGTTGCCTATCTGGGCGCCAACTACGGCTCCACCCTTACCCCGGCAGCAGCCAAAAAGTACTGCCCGCCCACGTGGCAGGACTGGTACAACAAAGTCGCCGCTCAGATGAACCGCATCTAAGTGCAACTGCAAAGGGCCCCAATGGGGCCCTTTTCTTTTAGGTAGCGGAGGTATCGACGACGCCGGTCGCATTGGCAACCGCGACTATGACGATCATGCATAGGAGCAGCACACCCAATGCCTTGAGCCAGAGTTTCGCGAGTTTCTTGCCGCGATAGCTGTCGAGCAGCGCGAATCGCCGACGAAGACGACGCTTGTCGAACAGCGCAAAATGCATAAGCACCATAAGGCCATCGACAAAGAAAAAATACTCGATTATGAGAAGCCACGTCGGGTAGCTTTGGTTTGCTCCCGTGGGGTGAAAGACGGCAAAGTGACTTCCGGCAAAGAACACAAGCAGCGAGAAGAAGACGAGCGTATTCCAAATGCGCCCCAGAGACTCCGGAACGCGAGAGAGCAGACCGCATGCAGTGGAGGCGGCAGGCCTAGGAAGCCCTGTGGGGTTCTGGAGTCCTTGGAGCGTCAACACCGTCTCCGAGGCCGGAGTACGGACAAGCACAGGCGCAGGAGGCCGCACGGGGCGACTTAGATCGTATGCCGCGCGCGTCGCCCGTCCCAACGCTTCCGCGCTCGCAAAACGCTTGACCGGGTCGAGCGCCATCGACATGCAGACGGCATCGGCAAGTGGAGTGGGAATGCCGCATGCCTCACATTGCTCGCGCATGTCGAGCCCTGGTTTAGGGTCGACTCCCGTCAAGCAAAAGAACAACAGGGCCCCAAGTGCGTAGACATCGCTGCGCACACTCGTCTGCCCAAACCCATACTGCTCGGGCGGCGCATAGGGTCGCGTGCCAAACTTGACGGTGTCAGCATCGGCGCCATCGCGCCATACGCGCGCGATCCCCAGGTCGATAATCACCAGCGATGAAAATGCCAGGCCGTCATCAGGCGTATAGTTGGCACCTGTCACGATGATATTCGACGGCTTGAGGTCGCGATGGATCACCGGCGCCGACGTCTCCCCCACCATTGCAAAACCGGCATGGAGCTCGCCCACGGCATCGCATAGGGCAGGATACAATTCACGCGCATAATCGGGGGTGGCTCCCAGACGGTCCACCAGCGCCCCGAGTGTCTCCCCTTCGATGTATTCCATAACCACGTTGAGCTCGTCGCCCACACGACGACAATCGACGATTCTGGGCAGGTGCTCAAAACGCCTGCCTGCCCGCTGAGCGGCAAACAGACGCTCGTATGCCCCGCCGATTTGAGCCGAGGCATCGATGCGTTTACGAACAAAGGGACCGAGCGAACCACCGCCGGTTCCTTCAAAGTACACGAGCTCGGTTGTTTCGACGGACGAGCGCTTAAGTACACGCTCCACGCGATAGCTGTCGTCGCGATCGAGCGACGCCAGGTGCTCGGCAAGCGCTGCGGTCAGCTCGTCATCGGAATATGTTGGGCTCTGAGTATCCATAGCCTCCATCATAGCGCAGGGCGCAGACACCCCATGGCATCTGCGCCCCGTTCGTTTGCGTCGTTGTTCGGCAGCTCCGCCAGCTCAGATATCAACCGCTAACTCACCGTCTCCTCGCCAAAGCGATACAGCTCCTCGTTGACCTTTTGGAGGCTGCACCCGCGATCGATACAAAAGATGATAATCGCATCGCGGCGGTCCTTGCAGTTAAGGACGCTTACCCCGGCAGCCGTCAGCGCACGGTTGGTCTCTTTGAGCGTCAGCGCCATCGCAAAGGCAATCTGCAGCACCTTATTGCGGCTCGGATACCGCGCACCGGTAAAGATCTGATACCCAAAGGTCTCATTGAGATCGGCCATACGAACCACGCGCGAGCGCTCCAAGCCCTTTTCCTGCAGTAGCTGCTTCAGGTAGTTCGAAAGCGACGGAGCGGCAAAGTCGTGTTCTTTGATATAGCCATCGATGTTCGGCGCATCGAGAAGCTCATTGAGCAACTCCTCGGTCAGCTTTTTATCGGACATACGACTTCACCTCCCCCAGTGCATGCAACATGCTAGAAACCGCTTACGTCCGAACGCTCCCAGCTAGCAACCTGGTCGGGAGACACCGTACCCAGCGCCTCGAACTTCCAGGAGCCGCCCGCCTTCAGATGATTGGTGTTTGCAAGAGCCGTTCCAACCTGGTTGCCATCGGCATCATACAGAACATATTCAATCTGAATGTAGCTCTTTTCCTTGTCCGTGTTATTGGTCAGGGTGCCCGTGATCTTATAGGTAAACTGATTGGAAGTGTCTTCAGCCTCGTCAGCAATGGTATACGGTTCTTGCGGTTCTTTTTGCTCCTTAGCCTGCTGTGTCGTCTCGGCAGGTTTTGCCGAATCGCTCGCAGACGAATCGGTTGAGTTGCCGCCCATAGAGCCCACGGCACCGACAATAACCAGCACCACGATGATGCCTAGGACAATCTTACCGATTGGCTTCTTTCCCTCTTTTGCCATTATTCATCCTTCCTACGATCCGGCTACCGTGCCGGCACACAGCACATCGTAGGAAGGATTAAACTTGAATTCATTAGCTGAGAGCTAAGGCTGCGGTAAACGGCCAATGCAGTTATCCAAACGTTGGGCAAACGCACTTTGCGCAACCGTCTGCTGGCAGCGCATCAACCCACCGTGACGGATTCCCCGGTAAAGGCACTGACCATCAACAGGACAAAGAACACCAGGTAGCTGACACTCAGCGGGTACGCAATGACCAGGAATACAACCCAGCCGACATTGGTTTTACCGTCGGCACGACGTTGCTCGCGGCAACGATAGAGCCAAATCGTCACGCCAATGGCCACAATCAGCAACACGAGTGCCGCTGCTGCCAACCCGGCAAGCGCAAACATCACGCCAATGCTCACAGCAATAACCGGAAGCAGCAGCAGGCCGCACCCGCATCCACCCGGACTATATACGGCAGACTGTCGGCGTCGCTTCATCGCCGCGCCACCCCCATCATCTCTGAGCACTACAGTGCGATGGCCTGCTGGACAGGAACGATCTTATCCAGTTCCGGTTCGATGCGCCTCTTCTCCGCCTCGAGATCAAACGCTATCTGGGCGCGCAGCCAATAACCATCCGTCAGGCCAAAGTAGCGGCAAAGGCGAAGGTCGGTGTCGGCCGTCACGCGACGTTTTCCCAAGACAATCTGCCCGATACGCTGAGCCGGAATCCCAGTCTCTTTCGCAAGGCGATATTGAGAAATGCCCATGGGAACAAGAAACTCCTCTTTGAGAAGCTCACCAGGAGTCACCGGCGACAGCAAATCGGCCGAAGTCTCATCACTTGTGATAATCGACGATTTCGACATTCCAAGCCATCTCCTGTCTCCACTCAAAACAGACCCGATAGCGCTCATTACGATGCAATCATAGTATCGCCTTACGTTAGTAACGTCAAACGTTTCTATAGACTTACATCTCTATTATATCGTACGTTTGTTCGTGTTTTCTAGAACAAATAGTCCTTCACACCTTAGTCAAGCAAAAGCAATCGTTTGTAGACATCGAGGCCCTTGAGTAGAATTTCCTCGTCAAAGAGCATGCTATCGGTATGCAGAGCGCTTGTGGCATAGGCGGGGCAGCCATCCGAATCACTCGGGTTGTCTTGGTCCTCTGGCATACCCGTGCCCAGCAGGAAAAACACGCCCGGCAGATGGCGCTGATAGAACGCGAAATCCTCGGCGATTAGCAGCGGCTCGTCCACGAGCTGCAATTCGGGCAGAGCGGGCGCGATTCGGGCAAACAACTCAGGGTCGTTATCGACCGGTGGATAGCCCTCGGCAAAGTCAAGATCATACGTGCAGCCCGTTGCGGTGCACGCCTCGTCGAGCGCACGGCGTACGCCCTCGCGCGCACGGTCGAACATGGCGTCCGTAAACACACGCAAGCTACCGGCAACATGGGCCTCCCCCGCCACCGCATTGCAGACGGTGCCTGCCTGCAGCAGGCCGAACTTGCCAATGCAGGGCTCATCGGCACCCAACTCGTCCATGAGCTCGCGCTCGGAAACTAAGAACTTGGCCGCTGCCAGCGCGGCATCGTGCGATTCCTCGACTGGAACGCCGTAGGTCTTGGCGATATGGATACTCGTTCCATGGATATGAATGTGTGTCTCACTCGAACGCGCCAGCAACGGACCGGAGCAGCTCGCCAACGTGCCGGCGGGCAGATCGGGCCACACATGGAAGCCAAAAATGCGGTCGGCCCCATAGCGCTCGAACACACCGCTCTCGCATACCGTCTTGGCACCACCGGTCGTTTCCTCGGCCGGCTGGAACACAAAGAGAACATTGCGCCTAATGGCGCCCGGATGCTCGCGAATCGTACGGTCGACATACGTCGCGGCGGCAAGCGCCATGGCCATGTGTCCGTCATGTCCGCAAGCGTGCATCTTGCCGGGATGGGTTGAGGCAAAGGCCGCTCCCGTCGCTTCCGCGATGGGCAGCGCATCCATATCGGCGCGAATCGCCGTGGCATGCGCGGCATCAACGCCGGCGTCGAAGAAAGCACAGACGCAGCTGGGGCACGGATGGGTCACTTCGCAGGTGAGCGGTGCCAGCACGCCCTCGATATAGGCAATGGTTTGCGGAAGATCGAAATCGAGCTCCGGAATGCGATGGAGATCGCGGCGATAGCGACGGAGTTCTTGGAGCTCGGTCATAGAGGATCCCTTCGTGAGGCACATCTGTTGCAACTTATTGTGATACAGGATTGTGGCGCACATGTTTCCAGCATATCCCTGCATTTTTTAAACGTTATATACGAATACTCTTGTTTGGTAAAGTGCAACGTGGTAGGGTCGTTACCACTTGATAGAGGCGCGGGCACGAAGAACCGCGGGCGAGCCGGCAGGCTTTGACCCCGTGGGGAGGCGAAACCCGCCGAACTGGGCTTTTCGGGCACGAACAACCTGGTGGGCCTGTGGGAAACACCCACAGGACTGTCTGCAGCAATGCGGGAGCGCTATCCGGACATTGGGTCCACGCTATGCGGATTCGATGCGCAGATGGCGCCGTCTGGATAGCGAGGTTTACGGGACATGGCATTGACCCCCAACGAGGCATATGCGGCCAAGCAGCCGTTTGTGGACAAGGAGACACTCGAGCATATCGTCGAGCAGTTCCCCACGCCGTTTCATCTATACGACGAGGCGGGCATCCGCCGCAACATGCAAGAAGTGCGCGACGCCTTTGCATGGAACCCGGGCTTTAAGGAATACTTTGCCGTCAAGGCCAACCCCAACCCGGCGCTCATCTCCATTCTCAACGAATACGGCTGCGGCTGCGATTGCTCGAGCTATACCGAGCTCATGATCGCCCGCTCACTGGGTATCACGGGACACGACATCATGTTCTCGTCCAACGACACACCGGCTGCCGACTTTGAGCTCGCCGACAAGCTGGGTGCCATCGTCAACTTTGACGACATCAGCCACATCGGGTTCTTTGAGCGCGTTGCGGGGCCCATCCCCAAGACGGTCAGCTGCCGCTTTAATCCAGGCGGCCTGTTCCAGCTCTCCAACGGCATCATGGACAACCCGGGCGACTCCAAATATGGCATGACCACCGAGCAGCTCTTCGAGGCCTTCCGCATGCTCAAGGCCAAGGGCGCCGAGGACTTTGGCATCCACGCATTCCTTGCCAGCAACACTGTCACCAACGACTACTACCCCAAGCTCGCGCGCATCCTCTTTGAGCTTGCCGTACGCCTGGAGCGCGAGACCGGCGCACACGTCGCCTTCATCAATCTGTCCGGCGGCGTCGGCATCCCCTACCTGCCCGAGCAGCAGACCAACGACATTCGCGCCATCGGCGAGGGAGTACACGCGGCATACGACGAGATCCTGGTTCCCGCCGGCATGGGCGATGTGGCGATCTGCACCGAGATGGGCCGCTTTATGATGGGCCCCTACGGCTGCCTGGTCACCAAGGCCATCCACGAGAAGCAGATCTACAAGGACTATATCGGTGTCGATGCAAGCGCCGTCGATTTGATTCGCCCTGCCATGTATGGCGCCTACCACCACATTACGGTAATGGGTCAGCCGGGCGGCGCCGACAAGGCCACAGCGTCCGTCACGAACACCTATGACATCACGGGCAACCTATGCGAGAACAACGACAAGTTCGCTATCGATCGCGAGCTGCCGCATATCGACATGGGTGACCTGCTTGTAATCCACGATACCGGTGCGCATGGCTACTCCATGGGCTACAACTACAACGGACGGCTGCGCTCGGCCGAGGTCCTGCTGCGCCCCGATGGCGCGGCCGACCTCATCCGCCGCGCCGAGCGCCCGGGCGATTACTTTGCCACGCTCGACGTGCTGCCGTGCGGCCGAGAGCTGCTGGCCAAGTCGCGCGCCGAAAGTGCACGCCGTCGCGCCAAAGACGAGCGCTTGGCAGTCGCAGCTCAATGGAACAAACGCATCCAGATCGCAGAGGCGAAGGGGAAGAACATGGACATCCGCAATCTCGAGGGCTCAACCGTCGCCCTAGTTACGCCGTTTAAAAAGGACGGCAGTGTCGACTTTGACGCGCTTGGGCGCCTTATCGATTTCCACCTGCAAAACGGCACCGACGCCATCCTCACCCTAGGCACCACCGGCGAGAGCGCCACGATGACCGACGACGAGGACAACTCCGTTGTCGCCGCGGTGGTCAAGCAAGTTGCAGGACGCGTCCCCGTCATCGCCGGCTCGGGCTCCAACTCCACGCAGACCATGCTCACCAAGTCGCTTACTTACCAGGGCTTGGGAGCCGACGGCCTGCTGCTCATTACCCCCTACTACAACAAGTCTAACGAAGAGGGTATCTATCAGCACTTTAAGACCGTAGCCGATGCCGTGGACATTCCCTGCATCCTGTACAACATCCCCGGTCGTTGCGGCTGCGGTATCAGCGAGCACAACGTAGAGCGCCTGGCCGCACATCCCAACATCATGGGTATTAAGGAAGCCTCGGGCGACGTCGCCTACGCGGCCAAGATCGCTCACCTGCTGTCAGACGACTTCCACATGTACTCGGGCGAGGACGCGCTTACCGTGCCGCTCATGAGCCTGGGCGCCTCGGGCACCATCAGCGTGTGGGCCGATGTTCAGCCGCAGCTCGTGCACGACATGTGCCACGCCTATTTGGACGGCGACGTGGAGCGCGCCCGCGATATCCAGATTGCCGGTCAGCCGCTCATCAATGCCCTCTTTAGCGAGGTCAACCCCATCCCCGTTAAGGAAGCGCTCGCCCAGATGGGCATGATCGAGGCAAACTACCGTATGCCGCTGTGCCCCATGGCAGACGACACGCGATCCGCACTTACCGATGCTCTGAAGGGAGCTGGTCTGCTTGATTAAGACCGTCATTATGGGAACGGGCCGCATGGGCTCGCTCATCCGCACCACCGCCGAAAGCATTGTCGATGCCGCCGGGCAGCCCGTTTTTGATATCGTGGCCCAGATTGGCTTCGATTTGAGCGAGCTCGAGAACGCACCGGCTGCCGATGTGATTATCGACTTCTCGAACGTCGCGACCTTCGACGCTGTCGTCGCCTATGTCGAGCGCACGGGCGCGGCGTTGGTCTCAGGCACCACAGGCTACACCCCCGAGCAGATGGACCGCCTGCGTGAGCTGGGCCAGAACACCCGCGTTATGCACTCGGGCAATTACTCCATCGGTATCGCAGCCCTGCGCCATCTGGTAGCGCAGGCTACACGCGAGCTGCCCGGCTTTGACTGCGAAATCGTCGAGACGCACCATAACCAAAAGGTCGACGCCCCCAGCGGCACTGCCAAGTTGTTGCTCGACGCCGTCGTCGAAGCCGAGCCCGAGGCAGGCTACCACCCCGTCTATGGCCGCGAGGGCATGTGCGGAGCACGCGATCCCAAGGAGATCGGCATGCACTCGCTGCGCGGTGGCACTGTCGCCGGCGTCCACGAAGTGAGTTTCTTTGGCCAGGACGAGGAGGTCACGCTCACCCACCGCGCCACGAGCCGTCAGATCTTTGTCAACGGCGCCCTGGCAGCCGCGCAGAAGCTCGTCGCCCGCGAACCCGGCTTCTATACGTTCGACCAGGTCATGTTTGCCTAACCAGGTATCAACCGAATCCACCCAAAGGAGAGATAGCGAATGAGCAACGCAGCCGAGATGGATGCCCAGGAGATTATCAATTACATCGCCACCGCGCCTAAAAAGACGCCTGTCAAGCTGTATGTGCGCGAGAAACCCGGCATGAAGGTTGCCTGGGGCGACGCACATGTCTACGGCGGCCGTCGCGGCAAGACCGTCTTTGGCGACTGGGACGAGCTCAAAGCCATCCTGGACGCCAACGCCGATTCCATCGATTACTACGACGTCGAGAATGACTGCCGCAACTCCGCCGTCCCCATGCTCGACCTTAAGGGCATCAACGCCCGCATCGAGCCGGGCGCGATCATCCGCGACCGCGTCGAGATTGGCGACCGTGCCGTCATCATGATGGGCGCCATCATCAACATCGGCTCCGTTATCGGCGAGGGTTCCATGATCGATATGGGCGCCGTGCTGGGCGGTCGCGCCACCGTGGGCAAGAACTGCCACATCGGCGCCGGCACCGTGCTGGCAGGCGTTGTGGAGCCCGCCAGCGCCACGCCCGTCATCATCGAGGACGATGTCATGATCGGCGCAAACGCCGTGGTCCTGGAAGGCGTGCACGTGGGCAAGGGTGCTGTAGTTGCCGCCGGCGCCGTGTGCGTCGAGGACGTCCCCGCCGGCGCCGTCGTGGCCGGTGTCCCCGCCCGCGCCATCAAGATGCGCGACGAGAAGACCGACAGCAAGACCGGCCTGGAAGAGGGCCTGCGCCAGCTTTAATAGTTACGGCGTTTTACCAAACGCCGTAACGGCCCGACGCTGCAAACGCCCCTAAGCGGCAATCTGACGTTCAATCGTCGGTCGCGTACCGAAGTACGCTTCCCTCCTCTTTCACGTCACCTTGCTCGCTTAGGGGCGTTTTCGCTGACGTATGCTCGACCTGCAACGTAATTCAGCCCCAAGTAAAAAGGCCGAAGCCCTCATCCGGGGCTTCGGCCTTTATTTTTGCAGCGTCCAAGCGCAGTTTATCGATTCTCAATTGACCCGATATTCTTGAGCTCGATGGAGATGAGGCCGTTGGGCTCGTTGACAAACTCGATGTACTCAGAGTTCGAACCCATCTCGGCCGGGAAGCTGATCTCGATGCCCGTGTCGGTACGGATCTTGTGGTTGCGCACCGCCGCGCGTTCGACCTGCTTGCGCTCCACGGGCACACGCTCAGGCACCTTCTCCTCAGTCAGTGCCGCGCGCACGCTCTCCTTGATAACCGGCTCGTCCTCAAAGACCTCATCGACGATATCCCAAGGGGGCAGTTCCTCGTCATCCTCAACTTTCTCGGCAACAGCAGCCTTAACCTTGGCGAGTGCTACAGCCGTGTTGGCACCGTGCTCCTCGGCGACTTCCTCGACCACACGCGTCACGGTGTCGATGACCTCCTTGCCCGATACCCCCGTGTCGCACTGCAGCAGGCCATCGGGAATGAGCATGCGATCCTCGCCGGCAATCTTGCGCTTCTTATCCACATAGCCGATCTCCATGGTGCTTGCACGCACGATTGCATAGCTCGGCACCTTTTGCGAGGGATTCGGCAGAATGGCGTAGTGGCGCGCAATGTCGTTGCGCACCTCGCCCTCTTCGCGACCCACCTCGTGCATAAAAGCCTGCTTGGAGCCCAGCAGCATCACGGCAAACCAGCGGGCATCCTCATCGTCATCAAAGTCCGCCACAAGCACGTCAGTGGACTCGGCTTTCTCGGCCTTGGTAAGTTCAGAAGAGATGAACTCCGCAATCTGCTGAGACAGATCCACGAACTCACGCTCACCAAAGAAATAGCCCTTGAGCTCGCCGCCGAATGCGGAGTTCTCGGCAAACGTGGCACGCTTGTTATCAGCCGAGGTACGAGCGCGCCGCAGGTGCGTGGTTACGAAATTACGCACGGTGCGGCTCTCGATATCGAGCTCGCGCTGGCTCATAACGTTGACGGCAGAGTCAAAGTCCAGGATATGCAGAATCGCGTGATTGATTTTCATATACGGCATTCCGTTCTAGATCGATTTCGGCACGAACCAGTATAGCGGTCGATCCCGCCCCAGGCGCATCGAAGATTGGTGCATCGGGGACAGGTTGCTTTGCACCAATGGTTAGCGCAGGAGCTCGGACTGCCAAGCCTCGAGCTGTTCTGCCAAGCTCTTGCCGGCAGCGGGCATGTCGATCTGGGGACGTTTGGGCAGAAGCGCACACTTAAGAATCGCAACGATAGTCTGCGAGACAAAGCGTCGCGTATCCTTGTCAAAGCCTTGCGCAGCCTGGAGCATCACGGGCAGGCTCTCGCGCAGATTCCCAGCGATATCCGCAAACCGCTCAGCACCCGTAGCCTCAAGCACGGAGAACAACGCATCTACAAAACGCTCGCGCTCGTTAGGCGACACCGCAAGCAGCATCTCGCGAATGGAGCCATCAACGTATCGAGCACCGGCGGACAGGCGCTCACAGTACACGAAGTCGCGACCATCAACCACCCAGCTAAAGGGATTATGCTGAAGCAGGCTGAACTCGGTGCTCTCAACGATGGCATAGTCCTCCTGTGTCTCGAACATCATGCCAAAGATCGACGACCGAGGTAGCGTCTTGTCGATTCGACCGGATAGATCGGCGAAGGCGTTGCCGCTCAGAAACTCCTCGACGAAGCCCGGACCATCATGGGAATACGCCCGTTCGATTCGCTCACGGGCGACATCGGGGCACATCGCCGCACCGTACACCGCAAGGTTTCCACCCTTGGAATGACCTCCGCACAAAAGCGGCCCGTCAATCGCATCCGCCGCCTCGTCTACATAACGCGCCGCGGATTCCTGGGCCGGCACAGGACACCGGAACGCCATGTTAAAGTCCTCTTTCCAGCCCACAATCGTGCTGTCGGTCCCCCGGAAGGCAAGATAGCTAAACCCCGCCGGAAATCGGAACGTCATGGCCGCAAACTGCTCCGTTGTCTCGGCATCACTCACGCTACGATAGCCGCAAACACGAACGCCACGGTAGCGAGGGCTTGCTGCCACAGCCTCCAACAGGGCACGACTCCCCTCCGGATCCCACAGGTCGCCAATCATGTCTTGGTAGCACTCGGCGCGCAGCAGCTCGCGTACGTCTAGGCCCTGCCAGTTCGTCAGCTCCGCCATATCACCCGGCAAACGCAAATAGGACAACCACGCAAAGACCAGGCTATCCACCGCGCAGAACGGCCGTTCCTCAAACGGATCAAACGCCGTCTGGGCATAGGTCAAAAAATTAGGCGAATCCGACATGGCCCTCCCATCAACTATGGTGCATTGGGGTGGTGCAAAGTAACCTGACCCCCCCTCGCACTAAAAAGGCGCCCGGACCGTGTGGCCCGGACGCCTTTCATTGTAGCCTGTTGCCCAAACGAGCCGAATTTAGCAGGAGAAGTCGACGCTGTCGATGATGTCCTTGAGGGCCTTGGCGGAGGCGGTGAGCTCATGCTGCTCGTCATCGTTCAGCGGCACGGGGACGCGGCAGACGACGCCGTCGCGGCCAACGACCGTCGGCATGGAGATGGCCAGATCGGACAGGCCATACTCGCCCACCATGAGCGAGGAAACGGGCAGAACGGTCTGCTCATCACGCATAACAGCGGTGCAGATGCGCTTAACGGCCATGGCGACGCCGTAGTAGGTGGCGTGCTTCTTCTCGATGATGGTGTAGGCGGAGTTCTTAACGTCCTCGGCGATGCGCTTCTCGGCAGCCTCATGCTCCAGGTGGCCGTGAAGCTCGCAGAAGGTGTTCAGCGGCACGCCGGCAACCTGGGCGCTGGACCAAGCGACAAACTCGGAGTCGCCGTGCTCACCCATGACATAGGCCTGAACGTCGCGCGGGTCAACCTCGACGTGGGCACCAAGCATCTGCTGCAGACGGCCAGTGTCGAGCACGGTGCCGGAGCCGATGACATGGCCCTCGGGCAGGCCGGACATCTTGATGGCAGCATAGGTCAGAACATCAACCGGGTTGGAGACGATTAGCAGAATGCCGTCGAAGCCGGACTTCTTAATCTCGGGGATAATGGACTTAAAGATGTTGACGTTCTTGTTGACCAGGTCCAGGCGGGTCTCACCGGGCTTCTGGGCAGCGCCAGCGGTGACGACGATCATGGCGGCGTCGGCGACATCGGAATAATCGCCGGCGTAGATCTTCATCGGCTCGGCAAACGTCATGCCGTGCGCGATATCCAGAGCCTCACCCTCGGCGCGGTTCTTGTCCACGTCGATGAGGACCATCTCGGAGAACAGACCGCTCTGCATCAGAGCGAACGCCGAAGACGAACCGACGAAACCGCAACCGACAATAGCGACCTTCTTCTCGTTAACCATTAGAAACTCCCATCTCTCTCAACAAACAAGCCGCCCGGGAACGACCCGAGCGGCTTGCCGTAATCCCAATACATCCAATCGGGACTTTGATTATGCTCCTATTCGCAGCCAAAAATCGACCGTTTACCGAAATTGTTTGCAGAATTCGTAAAATAACTGCACGAAATCGGTTTCGAGCTATTGACGAGTCGAAATAGGTTTCTAATACAGGCCCGCCTCGCGAATGGCCTCGACAGCCAAAGCGATCTGATCGGGCGGCAGGACCAGCGCCATGCGCACGTGCCCCTCGCCCGAAGGACCAAAGCTCGCGCCCGGCGTCACCACAACGCCGGCCTTCTCCATGAGCTCCTCGCAAAACGCCATGGAATCGGTGCGACCACCGGGAAGCTTGGCCCACACAAACATAGAACCATGCGCGTTGGGACGCTCCCAGCCCAGGCCCTCAAGACCGTCGCACAGGGCATCGCGGCGTTCCTGATACTTCAGACGCTGCGCCTCAACCTCATCGCGCGGACCGTTCAGGCAGGCGATAGCAGCCTTCTGGATCGGGAAGAACATACCGAAATCGATCTGACCACGCAGCTTGGCAAAGGCCGAGACAACATCCTCGCGACCGACCAAAAAGCCGATGCGGGCACCGGTGACGTTAAACGACTTGGAAAGCGAGAAGAACTCCACGCCCACCTCAAGCGCACCGGGATACTGCAAGAAGCTGCCGCCGGGCTCGCCGTCAAACACGATGTCGGAGTACGCGTTGTCGTGAACGATGAGCAGATCATGCTCGCGGGCGAAAGCGATAATCTCCTCGTAGACCTCGGGTGTGCCCACCGAGCCCACCGGGTTCGCAGGCAGCGACACGATCATATACTTGGCACGATCGGCCACCTCGGGATCGATGCCCGCCACATAGGGCAGGTAATTATGCTCGGCAACCAGCGGATAGTATTCGAGCTTGGCATCGGCGATCTTGGCACCCGCCTCAAAGACCGGGTAGCACGGATCGGGAACCAGAATGGTGTCACCCGGATCGAGCAGGGCCAGGCCCAAATGGCCCACGCCCTCCTGCGTGCCGTTGCACGACTGCACCATAGACGGCGTAATGCCCGAAACGCCAAAGCGGCGCTCATAGTAATCGCACACGGCTTGCTTGAGTTCGGGCAGGTCGCGCAGGGCATACTTCCACATCTCGGGATCTTGGGCTGCCTGCGTGAGCGCCTCGACCACATGGTCGTACGGCTTAAAGTCGGGCGTGCCCACGCTCATGTTGTAAATGGTCTTGCCCTGAGCCTTCAGCGCGAGAAGCTTGTTGTTGAGCGAGGCGAAGACCTCCGCGCCAAAGCGGTCGAGACGCTGCGATGCCTGCATGGTGCCACCTTTCGATATAAAAAACGCGGCGCTCCGACAAGAGCGCCGCGCGATACGGGCCATCAGATTGCAAAAGTGTAACGCTTGCAACCCCCGTATTGGTTCAATTTAGCCAACCTTAGTCAACTGGATTGAGCGCGTCGATCTGCGCAAGCCACAGACGCGAGCTAGCGTCACTCGGCATACGCCAATCGCCGCGCGGGCTGAGCGTCACCGAACCCACCTTGGGACCATCGGGCAGGCAGCTGCGCTTAAACTGCTGGGCAAAGAAGCGACGGTAGAACGTACGTAGCCACGTGTGGACGGTCTTGGCGTCGTAGACGCCCTCGAAGCTCTTGAGCGCCATGCGGTAGATCTTGCCCGGCTCAAAGCCAAAACGCAGCAGGTAGTAGAGGAAGTAGTCGTGAAGCTCATACGGGCCCACCAAATCCTCGGTCTTCTGCGCAATCTCGCCGTCGCCCGTGGGCGGCAGAAGCTCGGGGGACACCGGCGTATCGAGGATGTCGAGCAGCGTCTCGGCAATACGCCCGCCAAACACATCGGCCGCATAGCGCACCAGATGGCGCACAAGCGTCTTAGGCACGCTCGCGTTGACGGCGTACATGCTCATGTGGTCGCCGTTATAGGTAGCCCAGCCGAGCGCCAGCTCCGACAGGTCGCCCGTGCCGATGACAAAACCGCCAGCCTGGTTGGCCAGATCCATCAGAATCTGCGTACGCTCGCGCGCCTGGCTGTTCTCGTAGGTCACGTCCTGCACGGCCGGATCATGCTCGATATCCTTAAAGTGCTGTTCCACGGCAGCATGGATTGAGACCTCGCGGAAGCTCACACCCAAGTCACGAGCGAGCGACTCGGCATTGGACTTGGTGCGGTGCGTCGTGCCAAAGCCGGGCATGGACACGGCCGTGATACCGGTGCGCGGCAGGCCCAAGGCGTCGAACGCACGCACGGTCACGAGGAGCGCCAGCGTGGAATCGAGGCCGCCCGAAAGGCCGATGACGGCCGCCTTGGTGCCCGTGTGGGCAAGGCGGGTCTTGAGGCCCGCAGTCTGCAGGTCGAGGATAGTCTCGCAACGCTCAGCCAGATCACCGTGGTCGGCCGGCACAAAGGGAGCGCGGGGGAAGACTCGGTCGATGTCGAGCGCATCGCGCAGGACAGGTTCTTCGGCCAGTACGCCCTCAAACGAAAACTCAACGGTCGCGGATTCCGGCGCATCGTCGGTGCGCGTCCACGTCGTCGAGCGACGGCGCTCGGCAACCAAGCGGTCAAGGTCAACGTCGGCGATGGCCATATCGCAGGTAAGCAGTTTGGTGGCGGCGAGCTTGGAGCCATTTTCGTAGATAAGGTTCTCGCCCGCAAAGACCATGTCGGTCGTGGACTCGCCCTCGCTCGCGTCCGCGTAGGCATAGGCGCAGTACAGGCGTGCGCTCTGGTTAGAGATGAGGCTGCGGCGATAGTCTGCCTTACCGATGATTTCGTCCGAAGCCGACGGGTTGAGAATCACCGTCGCACCGGCAAGCGCCATCTCGGTCGAAGGCGGCGCCGGCACCCACAGGTCCTCACAGACCTCAACGCCCAGCACCATATCCTCGGCACCCTCATCACAACAACGGTAGATAAGCCCCGAGCCCAGCGGAACCGGACCCTGACCGGCAAATTCAACCCACACGGGATCCGCAGGCGCCGGAGCAAACCAGCGACGCTCATAGAACTCGCCATAGTTGGGCAGATACTTCTTGGCCGTGAGGCCCAAAAGCTCGCCCGCGCAGCACACGGCGGCGCAGTTGTAGATATTCTCGGCAACTGCAACGGGAAGACCAATGGTAAAGACAATCGGCAACTCACGAGTCTCGTCGAGGATATGCACCAGAGCAGCCTCGCAGGCATGCAGCAGCGTGCGGTTATGGAACAGGTCGGCCGCGGTATAGCCGGTCAGGTTAAGCTCGGGCAGCACCAGCGCGCGAACGCCGCGCTCGGTAGCCTCGCGAACAGCCGCCAGCGCAACCTCGGCATTGCCCTCGACATCGGCCACGCGAATCCGCGGCGAGGCCGCCGCCACACGCAAAAAGCCATCAGACTGAGAAAGGTGAAGATTCATAAGAATGCTCCCGTGCGTAAACGCTATTCAACACAATTAGCAAGCCCTATTGTAGTTCAACCGCCGGGTGGAACCGCATCCCACCAACTTGGTGAGCAATTGATGAGTTGATGGTATCTGTTAAATGTCACGTACGATTCACATCTGGTGGGTACCCTGATGGCTACACGAAACGAAGCAGATTTACACCGGGAGGACCCCGTATGACAACCAAGTACACCGACGCGCCGCGCACGCGCGTCATGACGCCGGCATCGCTCAACAACGGCGTGCACGAGAACCATTCCATCGGACAGACCATGGCCATCGCACCCAAAAAGGGCCTGTTCGACGACATTTCCATTCCCCAGATCATCGCCGGCGCCGCGGCTGCCGCCACGAGCGTCGCGCTTGCTTCCAAGATTGGCATCGCTGGTTCAGTAATTGGTGCCGCCGTGAGCTCGGTCATCACCGTTGTGTCATCGCAGGTCTACCGCCACTTTATCTCCGCCAGCGCCGAAGCAATCAAGGGCACGCATGCCGCTGTCGACTACCCTGCCGGCGCCTATGAGCCCGTTGAGCCCGATGTCAAGGAGCACCTAGGTGGCGCCGCGACCACGCAGGAGATGCGCCAAGTTGCGGGGCGCGCGACCACGGCGCGCGTCGCTCCCGACAGCCTGCGCGCCAAGGCGGCGGCAGAGCGCAGCCAGACGCAAAAGAAGGTCATCGTCTTCTCGATCGCCATCGCCATCGTCGCGGTCATCGCCTGCGCCGGCGCCATCCTTATCACCACCGCCGGTGAGGGTCTGGGCGAGCGCCCCGAGCCAATCCTTTCGTCGCGCACGACCGAGAGCGATGCAAATGACAACACCCAGTCTCAAGATCAGCAGACGCAAACGGACGACACGCAAGACAGTTCCACCTCTGCCAATTCGTCCTCGAACACCCAAGACCAATCGCAGGGCACCGATTCCTCTACGGCCAACAGTGGCACGCCATCCGGCACGACCGACTCAAGCCAAACGACTGACGGTTCGCAGCCAAGCACGGGCGGCCAGACGAGCGACACCGCTTCGGGAACGGGCACAGCAGACAGCAGCAACGTCAACAGCTCGAACAGCTCGAGCGGAACCGCGTCCGGCACGGCATCTGACAACTCGAGCCAAGGCACGGCATCGGGCAACTAAGCACATTTGTCTCTCATAGATAACCGACCTGTACAACGGGCGCGAATCGACAACGGTTCGCGCCCGTTTGCCTTGGGCGCCGCCATGGCGAACGCTATGCGATGGTAAGATGCTTTACATGTGTAAAGAGGAGATTTGCCATGAGCAAGACAATAGTTAGGCCCACGCTTTCGCTGGGCAACCACATCTATCTGTATCGCCTGCTGCGCGATGCGATTGGATGCGGCAAGCAAACGTTTATGACGCAGGTCGAGGAGGCGCTCGCCGCCGGCGACATGACCGCTTATGACCTGGGCTTCGAGTCCACGCGCGAGCTGCTCGAGGAGCTCGATGACTGCATTAAGCTGACCGTCTTTAAGGGCGGTCGCCTGTATGCCACCGTCATCGCCAACGAGGCATGGGATGCCGCCCTTGCCAAGGGCGAGGACAAGCCCAAGGCCACCAAGGGCGCCAAGCAGTCCTACAAAAAGAAGAAGCGCGGCGAGAAGGACCTCAAGGCCGTGCGCCCCAAGCACGTTAAGCGTCCCGAGCCCGAGCCCGTGGCTGAAGCTGTGCCGGAGCCCGAGCCCGAGACAGAGATCGAAGTCGCTATTGAGGTAACGGCAGAAGCCGAAACCGAAATCGCCGCCACGACCGATCCCAAAGTCATATCCGAGCAGGAAGCCACTGCGGAGCTCAACGAGACTCCCAAGTCGACAACCGAAGAAGTCGCTAACCAACCTGAGACGCCTGCGTTCCAAAACAGCGATGTCTTTGGCAACGAGGCCGAGGACGATCAGTCCGACGAGCCCGCCGATCAAGGCGCTACCGAGTCGACGCCGGAGCCCGAGACGCCGCAGCCCGCCATCTCGCTCACGGTCGTCTATGACCCCGAGAACGCCAACGCCGGCATCACCACCATGGCATCCACGCCCATCGAGGCAAAGTCGAGCGTCGAGAATGAGAGCGTGACGCAGGTTGAGGTTAAAACTGCAGCCGCAGACGCGCCCGTCACCGTGAAGCCCGCAGCTTCCGCGATCAAGCCGGATTCGACGCCGGAGCCCGCACCCGTCATCGAATCCGTGCCCGCCGCTGCTTGCGACCAAATTCCCGCACCGGCACCGTCTCCGGCTCCCGCTGCAGCACCGGCCCCTGCACCCGCAGCTCCGACCATCCCCGAGGACTTCCCCATCGATTTCGCAACCGAGGTCTTCTGCCCCGGCCCGCTTCTGCACCAGCTGTCGACCTATCTCCCCTACGGCGCCGACACGCTCGGCATCGTCGGCGAGTACTACTGGATTGCCCGCGAGCGCGGTACCATCGAGGCCGCGCGAAACCGCGCAAGCTTCCCCCTGCGCTACACGCAGGCCGGCGAGCGCCACGAAGTCACTGTGCGCATCCGCCACAACACCACCGGTGGCCTCGGTGCCGCCTGGGTCATCGACAAGGTCAACGCCCCGGCCGAGTGACAAAACGGCCCTGGATAGCCATTTGACCATCCAGGGCCGTTTGAAATCAGACCTTTTGGCTGTCATCAGCACATATAGACACCAGAGAAGCAAGCTCCTCCTCAAGTTGCGGAGCAAAATACCTAAAAGAAACTTGTGCTCCAATCGGTATCGACTCAATCATATTCGCAGCATTATCTGAAACACGGTACGATGCAGTTTCACCTGTCTTCAAATCCTCTATTGAGCAGACAGCGTCTTCAGCATCAATCGACCTAAGCACGCCTTTTCCTTGTAACATCACATCGGCATGCCCGCCAGCTATTTCTAATGAACCTGAGTCTGTCGCAGTCACTTCTCCGGAACCTCCGCGCGATATCTCTTCCTTTGTTGAACAGCCCACCAATGAAGCCATCAGCACCAAAGACAGAGCTAGACGAATCGCCCTACTTCGAAAAAGTCGTTCCATAAGTCCACGCATAATAGCTCTGATCATACTTCAGGAAGGATAAAGATGAATTCCAGCCGTCCGCTATGCCAATCATCTGCCTTGTCTCTCCAGTTTTCTTACCAGTAAGTGTGGCGTAAGCCTCCGCTGTTACAGAATGGGCTGATCCGTTGTACAAACTCGCATGTAAAACATTCGGTCTATTAGAGTTAATCTCATTTTGAATGCTCGCGATAGCCGGAGAGGAGACAGTGCGGGCGATAAGAGTACTTCCTCTGCTTGCGCAGTAATTTGTAAACCCCGTTGCACAGGTTGATATCGGCGTTCCACCCAAAACAACGCCGGGAACAGTCTGTTCTTCATCGGAAAGAGCATGGGTATTGGTGTAATTCCATATCTGCATATATTGCGAAGGGTCGCTATATAAATTGGCAATGCCATACAGTTCCGCAACGTTCGAAAAAGCTGTCACCATACAAGCATAGTGGGCGGTAAGCCTCTTAATCTCGCTTTCATCATATGACATAAACTGAGAAATGGAACGAAATCCAGATACTGTGTAATCCTGCATTTGAGTTGCGTAAATTACAACATCGTTCCAGCTTGAAGGTTTATTCGATAAAACGACAGGCCGTCCTTCTATGGAAACAGCCGGGATTGTTCTTCCGCAATTTGTTGTTATTGAACCGTCCAAAGATTGCACGCCGAATTCGAATGGATTGATCATTACGACTGGGTTATTGAAAGAATAAGACTCGACACCAAGATCTCCTCCCCGATCCATAGGGCTGACTAAGCCGTCTCCAAAACGATATCCCGTAAGTATTTCATCATCTGAAGCATCTAAAACCAAATAGCCCGCGGCTCTATTGGATGTCACAACCGGAACAATGTAACCAAGCGGGGACCCATCAACATCTACAAAAGGAATAGGGTCAGAAGGCGTATACGAATAGCCGAGGAGTCCCTTTATATATTTATCGGCAAGCTCTTGCGCAATTTCAGAAGTAAATTGTATCTGCTCACCATCAATATTGCCCGTCGAAGCAAAAACCTCTTTCGGACGTGCGGCTAAGGCGACAATTGAAGACGCGACAAGTTGCAGAAAACGACGACGCGAAAGCATATGTTCTTCTTTCTAGAGAAGCGACTTATAAGGTACTCCTATTCTATAATCTTTTTTGTAACGTTACAGCACTGGTTATATTTCAATTCGATTTGCTTATGTCCTTGCAACCCAATGCGTCTTTACGTTTTAAACGGAATTAGAAAATCACTCATAGCAAAAACGGGCTTTAATCCCAAAGAGATGACTTTGATTATGAATCAAACCAGCAGCCAGGGCATAGCTGCAGTGCAATTGCTACAAGAAAGGCCGCCCTTGGTGGCGGCCTTTCTACTTGCTACTAGTCGCGCGTCAGCTTGCGGTGAATACGATGCGGCTGGGCTGCGTCCTCGCCCAGGCGCTCGATGCGGTTGGCCTGATAGGCCTCGAAGTTGCCCTCGAACCAATACCAGTTGCCCGGATTCTCGTCGGTGCCCTCCCACGCCAGAATGTGCGTGGCGACGCGGTCCAGGAACATGCGGTCGTGGCTAATGACCACCGAGCAGCCCGGGAACTCGAGCAGCGCCGCTTCGAGCGAGGACAGCGTCTCGACGTCGAGATCGTTCGTGGGCTCGTCGAGGAGCAGCAGGTTGCCGCCCTGCTTGAGCGTGAGCGCCAGGTTCAGACGGTTGCGCTCGCCACCGGAGAGTACGCCAGCGCGCTTCTGCTGGTCCTGGCCCTTAAAGCCAAAGCTCGCCACATAAGCGCGGCTCGGAACCTCGGTCTCGCCGACCATCATGTGGTCCAGGCCATCCGAGACGACCTCCCACAGGTTCTTATCGGGGTCGATGCCAGAACGGTTCTGGTCGACATAGGAGATCTTGACGGTCTCGCCCACCTCGAGCTCGCCCGAAGTCAGCGGTTCCAGACCCACGATGGTCTTGAAGAGTGTGGTCTTGCCCACACCGTTGGGGCCGATGACGCCCACAATGCCGTTGCGCGGCAGGGTGAACGATAGGTCGTCGATGAGCACGCGACCGTCGAATTCCTTGTGCAGGTGATGGGCCTCGAGCACCTTGTTACCCAGACGCGGTCCAACGGGAATGCGGATGTCGGTCCAGTCGAGCTTCTGGCTTGCGCGGGCCTCGGCCTCCATCTCCTCGTAGCGAGCCAGACGGGCCTTGTTCTTGGCCTGACGGGCCTTAGGGCTGGAGCGTACCCACTCGAGCTCGGCCTCCATGCGCTTGGCGAGCTTGGCGTCGCGGTTACCCTGCGCCTCGATACGCGCGGCCTTGGTCTCCAGATACGTGGAGTAGTTGCCCTTGTAGGGATAGAGGTGACCGCGGTCGACCTCGCAGATCCACTCGGCAACGTTATCCAGGAAGTAGCGATCGTGTGTGACGGCAAGCACCGCGCCCTGGTAGTTGTGCAGGAAGTGCTCGAGCCACAGGATCGACTCGGCGTCCAGGTGGTTCGTGGGCTCGTCGAGCAACAGCAGGTCGGGAGCCTCGAGCAGCAGCTTGCACAGGGCCACGCGACGGCGCTCGCCGCCGGAAAGTACGTTGACCGGCATGTCGGAATCGGGCAGCTGCAGGGCGTCCATGGCCTGACCGAGCTTGGAATCGATATCCCAGCCGTCGGCGGCGTCGATCTCGTCCTGGAGCTTGCCCATCTCGGCCATGAGGGCATCCATGTCGCAGTCCGGGTCGCACATCTCCTCGCCGATTTTGTTGAAGCGATCGACCTTGGCGATCATATCGCCAAACGCCATGCGCACGTTCTCGATAACGGTCTTGTCGTCGTCGAGCGGCGGCTCCTGCTGCAGGATGCCCACGGTGTAGCCGGGGGTGAGCCTGGCATCGCCGTTGGAGACCTCCTCGATGCCGGCCATGATCTTGAGCAGGGTCGACTTGCCCATGCCGTTGGGACCCACGACGCCGATCTTGGCACCGGGGTAGAAGCTCAGGGTCACGTCGTCAAGGATTACCTTGTCGCCATGGGCCTTGCGAGCCTGATACATCTGATAAATGAACTCCGCCACAGTCATTTCTCCTTATCTAGCTGCGGAAATCTTCTCCCCCTCTCCGTTTTGGAAAAAGCGGAGAGGCAGTTCGCGCGTTCTAATAAAAAGGGGCATGGTTGCCCACACCCCCTAATACTACCTGGGAAAAGTCCCCCGGAACATACTATGAACTGCGTACGCTAGTTTTCCGCAACCTTAACGAGCGGCTCGCTGCGATTTGCGCCACAACAGATACGAGTAGACGTAGACGGCTCCAACCGAACCAAACGCCAGAACCGCAATCACCGCGGCGACGACTTCACTCGAAAGCACGCTGCCTGCCACGCCCATCACAATCAGGCCAATACCCAGCACCATAAAGCAGGCGCCGCCAAAACGCTGCGTACGGCGCCAGTTCTCGGGATCGGCAAGCGCCCAGGGTGTCTTGATACCGAGCGTATAGTTCTGCTTCACACGCGGCAAGTAGTTGCCTACGCCGATGAACAGCAAACCGACAACACCGGAAATCAGCACGTTGACCGAACCGACCGCCGGCACCACGCCCCAGACCGTAAGCTCTCCCAGCCAGCTTATGGCGCACATGAACAAGGTGAAGGCGATTACGAAGCCCTGGTAGAACTTGCCCGAGGTTCGATATGCCTCACCTTTGGGGTCGATGCGCGGCACCACGCAGAACATTGCGAGAAGCGCCAGAGGCAGCGCGCCGAGCGCGGAGGCCATCCAGCTAGGACCCCAACCGTCGACGGCGCCGTTCGCGCCCCAGTGCGTGGGAATCTGCGCAGGCAAGCTCGGCATCACCATGAGGTGCGCTACGACATTGGCGGCGCACAGAGCGACCAGCGCAATCCACACGCGCGACGATACCCCCGTGGGGTGAATGCCCTTGTTTTCGTTATTCATCCTTATCACCTTCAGTGTTTGTAAAGCCCATAAACCAGCCAATTAAATCCTGCATGACGGTGGTGTTTAAGCTGTATACGATGTTTTGGCCATGGCGCTCGTCGGTCACCAACCCGGCATTTTTGAGCGTCGCCAAGTGATGGCTTAGCGACGGCTTACTGATATCGAAATGCTCGGCAAGCTCCCCCGCCGTGCAATTGCCCTCGCGCAGCAACTCCAAAATGCGCCGTCGCGTTGGATCGGCAAGCGCCTTAAAACCCTCTCCCGGCATAAGACCTCCTCTCATCATATCTCATGACGCGCACACTATACTCGATATTTAGATGTTTGTCTAACTGTCTAATCGCAATGCTTCAAACCACATCAAAGCAAACGCCATCGCAACCTATGGGCGATTACCTATAATGGCGATAGCTAAAACACGACCTGCTTCCCCATCGGAGGATATTTATGACCGAAACCACAGCCGCAACTCCCATCGAGACACGCGACACCAAGCTCGAGATCATCATGGGCCGCGAGGCACTCGATAAGCTCGCCAACGCCACGGTGCTGGTGCTCGGCTGCGGAGGCGTGGGCTCCAACTGCTGCGAGGCACTCGCCCGCGGCGGCATCGGACATTTCGTCATTCTGGATAAGGACATCATCGCGCCCAGCAATATCAATCGCCAGGCCATCGCCTTTCACAGCACCGTCGGCAAGCGCAAGGTTGACGTGATGGAGGCCATGATCCACGATATCAATCCTGCCGCCACCGTCATCAAGCGAACTGAATACCTGTTGAGCGATAACATCGACGAGTTCTTTGCGAGCGTTTTGGAGCAGACGGACGGCAAGCTCGACTACGTCGTCGACGCCATCGACACCATCTCGGCCAAGCTCACCATTGCCAAATATGCTCAGGACCACGACATCCGTTTGGTTAGCTCCATGGGCGGGGCCAACAAGCTCCATCCCGAGTGCCTCCGCTTTGCCGACATCTTCGATACGGTACGTGACCCCATGAGCCGCATCATGCGCAAAGAATGCAAGAAGCGCGGAATCAAGAGCCTGCATGTACTGTTTAGCTGCGAGGAATCGGTTAAGACACAGCCCCGCGACCCTTCCAACATCCACGAGCGTACCGAGTTGGGCACCGCCAGCTTTATGCCGCCCATCATGGGCCAGATGATCGCCGGCGAGGTTATCCGCCAGATCAGCGGGCGCGGCACCGAGCGCGTACGCGCCGATGGCCAGCGCCTGGACTAGCAGGATGCCCTGCGATGGAACCGCGATTCTTTGACACGCATTGTCATCTTGATTTGATGCTCAGCCCCGATGCTGCAGCCAGTGAGTCGGCGGCATTGGGTCTGGGGCTCTTTGACTGCGGCGTCAATCCACGCGACTTTTCGGCCGCTAACGAGCGCGCCCGTCGCCAACCAGGCATCATCGCCGGCATTGGGCTCCACCCCTGGTGGCTCGCCGACGGCCGCTGCGGTCCTGCCGAAGTCAATCTGCTTTGCGAAGTTGCTGCCCAAGAGCGCTACATCGGCGAGGTGGGACTCGACTTTTCCGCGCGCTTCGCCGGAAGCGAACTGCTTCAAATACAGGCATTTGACCGGCTCTGCGATGCGCTCGCGCAGCATCCTCTTGTCGGGCGTGTGATATCAATTCACGCCGTTCGTTCGGCAGGAGCCGTACTGGACGTCCTCGAATCGAATGGACTGCTCATCCCAAACCCCGACTCCCCCGCTATCATCTTCCACTGGTTTAGCGGTACTTCGGACGAACTCGTCCGCGCGCGTAATGCGGGCTGTTATTTTTCCGTGAACGAGCGGATGCTCGCCACCAAGCGCGGTCGCGAATACGCCCGACAGATCCCACTCGATCGTTTACTGCTCGAGACCGATGCGCCGGCGGAGGCAAACACCGAAACAAGCGCACAGTCGCTTATCAGATCGCTCACATGGACCTCAGAACGCATCGCCTCACTCAAAAACTGTGACGCAAAGCGCATCGAGTCGGTAGTTTTAGCAAATGCGCACGCTGTTTTTGACCTTCGCTAAGCTCGGTGTGCAAAAAACGCCAAATATGAGTACTGTTACCGGAATGGATACAGTACTCATATTTGGCGTTTTTTGCACACGAGGTCCCGGGGAGTCGACAATTCGACTCCCCGGCACTGCTCACCTATTCGGAAATCGGCGCTCCGTGGCCCCAAGAACCTTCCATGCCGCACACGGTCGAGGCAAACCCGGCAGCAAAGTCGAGCGCGCGCTCGATGGCCTCGGCGCCATCCTCACCGCGCTTGGCGGAATCGAGATAGCACATCAAAAACGAGGTGAGGAACGAGTCGCCCGCCCCCATGGTGTCCTTCATGTCCGTTACCGGTTTGGCCAGCTGGCGGTAATAACGCTCGCCGTCGTAAGCAATGCAGCCCTCGGCGCCCGCCGTAGCCGACACAAAACGCGGACCCAGGCCCTTCACCCATGCCAGACGCTCGCGAATCTCGTCCTCACTCGCAGCATCCGCCGCACTAAAGAAAGCAAAATCGACGTAGGGCGCAATCTGCTCGTAGTACTCGTCGGTGGAGTCGTCCGAAAAGTCAAAAGAGACCGTGACGCCCGCAGCCTTCAACTTGGGAAGCTCGCGCTCGGTAAAGCAATAGTTGCCCGAATGAACCACATCGAACTGCTTCATGTACGCAAGGTCAAAGCGATTGAGGACATAGCGCGCATCGCCACGGATACCGCCCTCGTTGGAGCCGAGGAAGACACGGTCACCGTCGACGACGGTCACGCGAGCCGCTCCGTTCTCGCCAATCATCTGCTCGCACTTGTCAAGCTCGATACCCTCATCCTCGAGGCTTGCAATGACATGCTCGGCAGCGGCATCATTGCCAAAAATTCCCATGTATGCGGAGCGTGCGGCACCGCATTTCTTGGCATAAACGGCGAAGTTCACCGCATTGCCGCCAGGATACATGGTGTGGATATGCTCGTAGCGATCGACGACGTTGTCGCCAAATCCGAGCGCGTTAACGTTAAATGCCATGGCCTTTGTCCCTTCTAGTACTCGACAACACCCATATAGCGACGGAAATCGGGGTCGTGATCAAACACCTTGCCGCGTGCAGCACGCAGCTCGCAGTTCATGGCGTAGAACAGCACCGGGTCCAGATAGGCGCGGACGCTCGCCGGCACGGCTTCCATACCGTACTCCTTGGCATCGAGCACCATCAGCGTATCGGTATGCGTCTTAAGAAACGCCAGGGCGCGCTCGTCCATAGCACGGCACTCGCTGGAGCCCATCTGCAGGAAGTAAAAAACGCCATCCTGAGTAGCCTCGAAGGGGCCGTGGAAGTACTCGGCGGAGTGGATGTAGCTGCAGTGCTGCCACTGCATCTCCATAAGAGAGCAGATAGCGAAACCGTAGGTCTGGCTAAAGTTGGGACCGCTGCCCAGAATATAGAAGAACTCGTGCTCCTGGCAAAGCTTGGCAAAGCGATCGCCCAGCTCGGCATTTACCTTCTCGCGTGCCGGGGGAAGAATCTTATCCATCTCGGCGATACCGGCATACATATCGGCAAGATCGGCGTAGCCCTCCTGCTGATCGAGCAGCTCTGCCGCAAGCGACAGCGAAATACCAGCGGGAACCTCGGCCTGCGGCACGCCCTCGCCCCATGGGTAGACCCACGTGGTCCACTTGCCGGAGTCGATCTTGGATCCAGCGTTGTCGGTCTGGGCGATCACCGTAGCACCGGCAGCAAGGGCAATCTCGCAGCCCTCGACGACCTCCGGGGTGTTGCCGCTGTGGCTGCAAGCGATGACCAGGGACTTCTCGCCCAGACGACGCGGACGCATGATATCGAACTCGCGAGCCGTATAGATATACGAAGTGAAGGTGGTTGCCTCGCGCTGCAGAAGCTCATGAGCCGGGATCAAATCGATCATGGAGCCACCGCAAGCAATCCAGTAGACACTGTCGAACTTGCCCTTCTCGGCAATTGCCTCTTTGATCAGATCGTGTGCGTTCATATCCAGTTCCTTTCTTGTTTGGCCGCAATCAATGACGTTGGCTGCGTGGCCGATAGTTGTTTTAGTCAATCAGATATTTCTCGAATGCGGCCATGTTCTTGGCATCTGCCGCCGCCGGGTCATCGTAGTAACGACCGTCCGTGATTTCCTGGCCCAGCATGCCGTCGAAACCATGGGCGTTGAGCGTGGCGACGAAGGCGTCCATATCGTGCTTGCCATCGCCCCACACCAGATGGCCATACGGGTCACCGTCGATAAAGTGCATCTCGTGAATTGCCCCATCACCAAAGGCGGCAAACCAGTCCTCGAGCGTCTCGCCTGCAACGCCCATCGCGGTTGTATCAACCATGGGCTGTAAGTACGGGCTCGCGACCTCGTCAATCATGCGCTTCGCATCGGAAACCGTCGTCACAAGGTTGCTCTCCTCGGGACGCAGGCTTTCCATCGTAAGCACCAGACCGTGCTCGCCGGCATACTCCGCCAGAATGGACAAGTGCTCGCGGCTGCGCTTCCAGGCTTCCTCGCGGTCCTCGTCCCAGTCGCCCCAGCCCGAGTTGATGGACATGCGGTCGCACCCAAGTACCTCGGCAAGCTCAATGCCGTGCTTAAAGTACGCCAAGCTGCGCTGTTCATGCAGCGGTTTGCGTGCGCAGTACTGCCAAGGATAGACAACATTCTCGGGACACAGAGTACGATACCTAAGCCCACGGTCTGCAGCCTTTTTCGCCAGGACCTCAGCCTCAAAGTAGCCCGTGTGGTCGAGCGTCACATGCGGCTCTGCACACCACAGCTCAATGGACTCAAAGCCCAAGCGCTGCTGCACATCAAGGAAGTAATCGAGCGACCACATGATGTAGTGGATATTCATGCCCGCAATCTGCTCGCGGTGCAGCGTCGGTTTGGATTCAGACATCTTATGCCTCCTTATTTCGATCGAACACGATTTGTCCGTCCGACATCGTCATGTCAACCGCAAGATCGCGTGCGTCGCGATAATCGAGGTCGAACACATCCCGATCGAGCACGCAGATATCGGCAAGCTTGCCAACCTCGAGCGTACCCAGCTCGTCTTCGCGCATCAGATCGTACGCGCCCCCGGCAGTCCAAGCACGCAAGAGCTCGACAAGCGTCAGCGCGTTGGCCTCATTCACGGGCAGTCCATCGTCGAAGTATCCGCCGCACGCACTGTAGATTGACTCGCCCAGGCTCGGAATCAGCAGCGGCAAATCCGTACCACAGCACACCGTGCATCCGGAATCTTCCATGCCGCGGCGATTCCAGCTGTGCAAAAGTCGCGTCTTGCCAATTTGTCGACGCATCATCGACAGGCAATCCTCGCGCCGGTCCAGCGTCAGAATCTGCGGATAGACCTCGCAAATTCCACCTAACTTGCCAAACTTGACAAGATCGGTCGGATCAGAGTTCTCGAGATCGGTAATCGCATGGCGGCGAAGCAACCGTCCATGCTCGTCTCGAGGCAGCGAGGCATAGAGCGCCACGGTGCGACGAACGGCGCCATCGCCCTGGCAATGCAAGGAATATCGGAAGCCGTCAGCATCAATTGCGCGCAGCTCGTTCTCAATCAGATCCCACTCGGGCTCCTCGACAACCGTCTTGCCGGCAGCGCCCGCATCGGCCGTGTCCTCATAGGGGTCAATCATCTCGGCAAGCCCCGCCCATACGCCGCGATCGGTCATACGGTTGAAGCCAGAAAAACGAACGAACGGTCCCCGGAAGCGCTCTCGTGCCTCGCGGGCATATGCCAGATTTGCACCGGCACCCACCGGCTGCGACATCATAGAGACGCGAACCGTCAGCTCACCAGATTCCTCACGGCGAGCCATTTCGTCGGCAAAACCGTAGTAGTCATCAAACGCCATCTCCTTGATGGCGGTAACGCCGCGCTCGTTAAGCATGCTCATGTAGTCCGAATACCCCGCACGTACCTCGGGCAGCGCGAGGAAATCGCTCATCATGCGCCAGATCTTCTCGGCATAGCACGCCTGGGGTGTAAAGCCGTATCGTGCACTGGCGGCAGCATTGAGAACGCAGGTCTCCGCACCCGGTGTAAAGCAGACGACAGGGATATCGCCAAAACAATCGTCAAACACAGCTGCCGTATTTGCGTTCTCGGCATCCGATGCCAACGTTTCGGGTAGGCTGTGGCCAAAAGCCGCCGCGCAATCCGGATGATCTTCTTTCCATGCACGCAAGAGCGACACGGCCTCTTTGGCATCAGCGATGCCGGACAGATCAGACCCCAACGTCCGCAGCGCCCAGCCTGTATAGAAGGTATGTACATCGATCAGGCCAGGCATGACGGTGCGGTCGCCCAGGTCAACTACCTCGTCCGCCTGGGTCAAATACGAAGCTACCTCACACTTGGTGCCAACAGCCTCAATTCGATTGCCACGGACCGCTACGAAACCTTCAAACGGCAGGTCCCCCGTACCGGTAAAGACGCTCTTAGACGTCAGGACCGTCAAACGATCAGACATCACAACCACCTACACCGGAAGCATGCCAGAGATTGCCGTTACGATCAGGCCAAAGACGACCATGAAAATGAAGAACTTCCAAATGGTCTTCCACCATTGGCCAAACGAAATCCTAGCCACGGCAAGACCGGCGACCGTCATGCCCGCCACGGGGCTGATGGTGTTGATGGTCTGGTTGGCAAACTGGAGCGCGGTGACGGCCGCCTCGGGATTGAGGCCCATGAGCTCGGTCAGGGGGCCCATAACGGGCATGGTGAGCGCCGCCAGGCCAGAACTCGAGGGAACCAGCAAAGAGAGCAGGCCAAGGACGATATACATAAACGTGGTGTAGACGGCGGCGGGTGCACCGGCAAGCGCGGTAGCGAGCGCCTGGAGGATGGTGTCGATGATCATGCCGCCCTCGGCGATGACCAGAATACCGCGAGCGATACCGATAACGATGGCAGCGTACGCAAAGTCGGCGAGACCCTTAACGAACTCCTCTGCGATCGTCTGCTGGTCAAGGCCGCCCAGGATACCGGCAAGCAAGCCCATGCCAAGGAACACGGCGGAAATCTCATTCATGTACCAGCCCTGGGTAACAAGACCCCAGACGATAATGCCCATACCGCAAGCAAAATCGATAAGCACGAGCTTCTGACGGATAGTGAACTCTTCCTCGATGGAGGCATCGGTCACGGAAAACTCAATACGCTTGAGCTTATCGTCCTCGTACACAATGGACGACTCGGGGTTTTTCTTGACGCGCATGGCGTAGCGCATGGCCCATGCGATACCGACGGCAGTGAAGATGACCCAAGAAACGGCGCGCAGCCACAGTTGCGGATTGCCCTCGATGCCAATGATGCCTTGGGCGATCAAAACATTAAACGGGTCGATGGTCGAAGCACAATATCCCAGGTTAGGACCAAGGAAGCAGATGATGAATGCCGTCATCGAGTCATAACCGATACCCATCATGATGGGAATGAAGATGGCATAGAACGGCAGGGCTTCCTCAGACATGCCAAACGTAGTGCCGCAAATGGACAGCAATGTCATCGTGATGGGAATGATGAGGATGTCCTTGTTCTTGAGCTTTTTAATCACACGGCTCATGCCGGCATTCAAAGCGTTGGTCTTGGTGATGATCGCGAACGATCCGCCAATCAATAAGACGAACGCAACGACGTCGGCAGCCTCTTGGATACCCTTGGTGGGCGCTTGCAGAACCGCGAAGATATCCTGGCCCAGATTGATGGTCTCGCCGGTCTCGGAATCGGTGTAGTTCTTATCGACCTGTTCATAGGTTCCAGCAACGGCGACTTCACGATCGCCCGCCGCTGTCGAAATCGTCTTGCGCTGATACTGACCAGAGGGAACGATCCAAGTCAGGACCGCAAAGACAACGATCAGCAAGAACATGATCGTATAGACATGCGGTAATTTGAACTTAAAACGTCTGTTTGTCTTCTTCGCCTTCGTATCTGACATAGATACCTCCAAAGAACTCGAGACTGCATCGCATCTCGCTTCAACGTTTGCACAATGCAAACGTTCTATGACGTCCCATAGATTACCAGCAGCTTTTCCCTTCATCAAGATAATTTCAAACTGATTGCCGCAACGCGGTTGAACGGTCGCGTTTGCGCCATGAACGGTATGGAAACGCCCGGTGAGATGATCCACCGGGCGTTTCCATTCGCAATGTCCTAGATGTCAAAAACGTAGCGAGACCCAACGATCCGCTGACGACCGATGATAAACGGCCGCCGCTGCTCATCGAAAAAGAAGGCTTCCATATAAAACAAGGGTTCGCCAACGGGAACTGCCAACAGTCGAGCGACCTCGGGCGACGCGCACGCGATCTCGAGCGTGCACGGGTCGGTAAACGCGGGCGTGCGGCCCGTCCGGTTGCGCACGAACTCAAAAATGGATTGGTTAGATAGAAGTGCCGTTGATAGATAGGCGTTGTCCTCGTAAACATATATGTTGTTCTCGAGCATGACAGGGACGCCATCGGCAGTGCGCACGCGCTCAACGCAAATCAAGTCAGTTCCAACGGGAACACCAAAGAACTGCGCTTCGGTGGAATCCGCCGGCAGTATCTTTCTCGAAATGACACACGCCCCCGGTTCCATTCCGTTAACGCGGCATGCGTCCGAAAAACTCTGGACGTCATCCTTCTGGCGAATCTTGCGCTTGAGCTTGGGGGCATTGACAAACGTGCCTTTCCCCTGTCGCTTCGTTAGATAGCCCTGCTGGACGAGCTCCTCAATAGCGCGTCGCACGGTAACGCGGCCAACTTTATAGCTCTCAGCCAATTCGAATTCGTTGGGTATCCGCGCGCCTGCCTTGTAGGCGCCGGAGTTGATTTCGTTTTTAATGATATCAATGACCTGTTGGTACAGCGGTATCGCTGCTTTACCGTCAGTTGGCCCTTCAGTCGGTGGCATATACCCTCTCCCAGCACAATTAATTCTAAAACGGGCTTAAGGGCATTCAACAAGCCCTTAAGCCCGCATTAGCTTAAAGTATGCTAGGTGTCGCACCAAAATGTTGGCTATTTACTCATCAGACCCGAAAAACGCGCAACTACCGCGCTCCTAAGAAAGCGTGAGCAGCTCCGGCAGCTGGTCGATAATCTTGTCCGCGGCATCCTGGCTAAAGCCAAAGCGTTCCTCGCGCTTGGCAATGACTGTCAGGCCGGCTCGCTTGCCAGCGGTGATGCCAGGCACCGAATCCTCGACGCAGCAGCAGCGATTCGCGGGCAGCCCCAGCAGGTCCAGCGCATGCAGGTAGATGTCGGGCTCGGGCTTGCTCTCCTTAAACTGCTCGCCGCTCACCACATACTCAAAGGCATCCGACAGCCCGCACGCATTGAGCACTTCCTCGATACTAACCATGGGAGACGAGCTGGCAAGCGCCACGCGAACGCCGCGGCGCGGCAGCTCTCGAATCGTATCCACGGCGCCTGGGTTAATCAAAGCCTGATAGTCGCGCGGACGCTTATGAGCCCATTCGTCCCAACGGGCCAACGCTTCCTCGCCAGTGAAATGCCCCTTACCGGCACGCTCAAACCAATCGACCAGCATATGCAGGAAGAACTGATGCGAGGTACCGACCTGCCCATTCAACTCCTCTTGAGTCAGATTAAGCCCAAGCTCCTTGGCAAACGCGGCAGTCTCGCCCAGGTAGTAATACTCGGTATCGACAATCACGCCGTCCATGTCAAAGATAACGGCATCGAACGGAAATGCGGACACGGCACCCTCCCTAACAAAAGGACGCCCGCGAGCAGGCGCCCGAACCATGCATTAATCGGCGATTCTAACCCAGCAGCTTATCCAGCGCCACCGCAATACCATCTTCGTTGTTATTGGCGGTCACCATCTGGGCCACAGCCTTAACCTCATCGACGGCGTTGCCCATGGCAACGCCGGTGCCGGCCCACTCAATCATGGACTTGTCGTTCTGGCCGTCGCCAAACGATACGACCTCACCGGCATCGATGCCGAGTTTGGGCAGGGCACCCTCGAGCGCACGGGCCTTGTCGATACCGGGCGCCGTGTACTCAAAGTACCAGTCGGCCGTAAACATGCCCGAAAGCGTCTGGGTAAAGGGCGCGTACATCTCCTCGTGATGCGCTTGCAGATAGGCCGGGTCGCCCGCAGTGAGCAGCTTGTCCACGGGATAAGCATCAGCGACCTCATGCAGGCTCTCCACCTCGCGGATCTTAAGGTCGCACGCATCGCGCTCGTATTTGACGATGTTTTTCTGCGAGCCATCCGGCAGCGTAATCATGCAGCGGTACGAATCCTCGACATGCAAGTCGCGACCGAGCGAGATCATGGGGATCACACCATAGTTTTGCAGATGATCAATCAGACGGTGCAGTTCGTCAGCCGGCATGGCCTGGTCAAAAAGGACCTCATCGGTCTGAGCGTCGACCACATGCGCGCCATTAAAGGCAACTAGCAGACCGTCATGGTTTTGGAGGTCGAGCTCCTGCGCCAAGGCGTGCAGCCCCCATGCGGGACGGCCCGAAGCCAAAATGAGCTTAATGCCCGACTCCTGCGCCGCAAGCAGCTTCTCGCGCGTACGCGGGCTAATCACTTTCTGGTCGTTGGTGAGCGTACCGTCGATGTCCATCGCGATGGCTTTGATTGCCATATGTGCCTCCTTGCATCGTTTTTATCGCGCACTATCTTATCCGAGCCGGGGCACGTTCGCACAGCGCGCGCATGACGGTTGCAAAACCACCCCATTTGAAACAAACGCAAAAAAGTACTTGCAAAGACGCGTTCTGACATATAAGTTGATAAAAGACCGCCGTTGCGGTTTTAAGTAGATCGAGCATATGAAGTTTGAGTTTTAGCGTGTAAGAGAAGGAAGATCGGCAAAGTACAACCCCAAACGCAATGACAACTTAATGAGGTAACTGCCACATGTGAGGCACCCAGGGCATTGCTGTCTCGATTTTGAGCACGATGCCTTCCGCCTTGCATGGGCCGTTCCATCCCGCCCCTGCAGCAACTGCCTCACGGGCTCATTGAAAACCGCATAGCACCCCAACGTCAGCACATCACCCACGGCAAGCGCATCACTCACGACAACCAGCACATCAACAAACAGCACGAACATCAACCGATTGGAGAAGCTATGACAAACCACCACGCTGAAGACGGCGATAAGAAAAGCATTCTGGATGCCCGCATTGAGCGAGCATATGCAAACGAATATGACGCCGCCTTTGCCGCCGCGACCATCAAGAACTACGCGTCGCTACCGCTCGCGACGATCTTGGCCGACCACCCTCAACTGCTGAAGCGCTGCACAAAGATCATGGGCGACCCCGACATTCGCAAGCTGACAGACCCCTATGCCCCAAAACGCGACAACGATTCGTACGTTCTTACCGTAGGCTGCCTAGCCCATATGCTTACGGCGCTCGACACGAAACTCAAGCTCGAATGGGAACCCGACGAGCGTCATGAACTCGAAAGCAAGTGGAACACCCTGCGCACCGCACTGTTCCTTCCGTTGGACGGCCTCAAGCGCTGCAACGTCGAGCTCAATACACAGGCGCGGCAAAAGCCCGGGACCACGGGGCAGAAAACTCCAAGACCCCATGTGGCCATCGTCGACCGCAACCGATATAACCGCATGACCGCGCACTTTTCCGCCGAGGGAGCAGCCATAAGGACGCTGATCGACCTGCTGTGCCTCCTGAGCATCAACGAGCTATTTGAGGGCTATCTCGCCCTTGTTCCTGCGACGGCACCCAAGTCGGTAGCAAAGATCATCGAGACCTGCAGACGCCAGTTTGAGCGCCATCGCAATGGCAGCGAGATGAACGCCAGCATCGCGCAGTACTACGCGGCTCATTACAAAAATGACGGATGTGCCCCTATCGAGCATCAGCTGCGGCTCGCCTACACCACGCCCGTCGCAACGCTCCATCGCTTTGGAGCCCTTGGCGCTTGCGAGCCGCACGGACAGGCAGCCTGCCCCACAACCGAGCTCGATCTCAGGCTCGGACGAACCCCGTAGCCCGCCAGCCCCTCCGCGGGCAACAATCCTATTCCACAACACAACCAACAGAAAGGAGTCCTCATGGGCACCAATCATTCCCCCATCATCAGCCCCCTCACCATGCGTGAATCCGCCCGAGGTATCACGCTCACCAGCATTTACGATGAGATGCTCGCCCGTCGCGAGCTCTCCGTCATGGGAAACATCGAAACCCCGATGGCCCACGACCTATGCCAGCAAATCCGCCTGCTCGATGCCACCGACCCCAGCCGCCCCATCACCATATTTGTCGCCAGCGCCGGCGGAAGCGTGCGATCGGGCCTTGCGATCTATGACGCCATGCGCCTCGCATCGTGCCCCATCCGCACCGTCTGCCTGGAATTCGCCGCGTCCATGGGCGCCGTGATCTTTATGGGCGGCGACGATCGCCGTATGGCGCCCCATGCAGAGCTCATGATTCACGACCCGCTGATCCCCCAGGGGGCAGGCGGCTCGGCACTTGCGCTGCAGGAAACCAGCCGGCGTCTCATGCAGACCCGCAAGACCCTCACGCAAATCCTCTCGGACCGCAGCGGCCTCACGCCCAAGCGCATCCAGTCCCTCACCGCAAAAGACACCTACCTTTCGGCCGAGCGCGCCGTCGAGCTCGGCTTTGCCCACGAAATCCTCTCGACCACCAAGAAGGTCGCCCATGTCTAACCTCGCCAGCCGCCTCGCCGCATCTAAGTCCGCATCGTCCACCATCCTCGCCAAGGATCGAACGCTTTCCTGCGACACCCGCCAAACGGGACTCAACAACAACGCACTTGTGATCGGCCCCTCGGGAGCCGGCAAGACCCGAAACGTCCTCAAGCCCAACCTGCTGCAAATGAACGCAAGCTACATCGTGCTCGACACCAAAGGCACGCTCTGTCGCGAAGTGGGACCCGTGCTGGCAGCCCACGGTTACCGCGTGCAATGTCTCAACTTCGCCGACCTCAACACCGTCCCGGCCCTTGCGCCCGGCATCGAGCGCTGCGGCTACAACCCCCTGAGGCACATTCGCCGCAAGGCGGACGGCAGGCCCAACCAGCAGGACATCCTCTCGGTGGCAAAGGCCATCTGCCCCATCGAGGACAACAACCAGCCTTTTTGGGATCATGCGGCGGCAAACCTGCTGTCGTGTCTTATCGCCTACGTCACCGAACAGCTACCCGCCGACGAGCAGACGATCAGCTCGGTCATCAAGCTGATCGAGCACCTGCAGGACGGTGCCACGGGTCGATTGTTTGACGACCTGATCACGACCGACCCCCAAAGCTATGCCCTCTCGCTATGGCGGCGCTACGCCATTACGCAAAATGCCGAGCGCATGCACGCGAGCATCGTCGGCATCCTTGCCGAAAAGGTCATGTGTCTGGGATTCGACGGTGCGGCACAGCTCTATCGTGAGTGCCATCAGGTGAACTTCGCTTCCATGGGACACACCCCCTGCGTCCTGTTTGTAACCGTGAGCGATATTGACCGCAATCTCGATCCGCTGACCGGCCTCTTTATTTCGCAGGCGTTTATGGGCCTCATTCGTGAGGCCGATAGGCAGCCCGACGGCAGCCTGCCCGTGCCCGTGCGCTTTATGCTCGATGACTTCGCAAATCTGCAGATCCCCCAGATCGACAACGTGCTCTCGATTATCCGAAGCCGCAACATCTGGGCAACGCTGCTGCTGCAGTCGACCAACCAGCTCGATGCGCTCTATGGCGAGGCACGCGCACGCTCCATCATGGGCAACTGCGACACGCATCTGGTGCTGGCGTTCCAGGATCCCGAGAGTGCCCGGGTGTTTTCCGACCGCGCCGACGCGCTGCCCAGCACGCTCATGGCGACGCCGATCGATCGCTCGTGGCTCTTTGTGCGCGGTCGCACTCCCGAACAGGTCGAGCGCTTTAGGCTCGAAGACCATCCGCTCTACGGGGAGCTGCCCGAGGCGCAGCGAGACCATGCGGAGGCCGAGATCTAGGCGCAGGGTTCTCGCGGCGCGCGGCGCCCCAGCGATGTTCCACAAAGGCCGTGCGCCCCGGGACTACGGCAAAGCAAAGGGGCCCGCATCCGATAGGATACGGGCCCCTGACTATAAGGCGCGATGCGTTAACAGCAGCGACTACTTGCGATGCGCGCGATAGAACTCGATGAGCGCCTGGGTCGAAGCGTCCTGCTCGGCCTTGGCGGCGTCGTCGTGGAAGGCCGGGGTGATCTGCTTGGCAAGCTGCTTGCCCAGTTCAACGCCCCACTGGTCGTAGGAATCGATGCCCCAGACCGTGCCCTCGACAAACGTGATGTGCTCGTACAGGGCGATGAGCTCACCGAGTGCGAACGGGGTCAGCGTGTCGCCGAAGATCGAGGTCGTCGGGCGGTTGCCCTCAAAGCAGCGGGCCGGGACGATCTGCTCGGGCGTGCCCTCGGCACGAACCTCGTCGGCCGTCTTACCAAAGGCGAGCGCCTTGGTCTGGGCCAGGAAGTTGCCCAGGAACAGCTCGTGCACGTCCTGACCGCTGTCGGTCGCAGGGTTGGCAGTGTTGGCG
>NZ_JBDMHB010000003.1:0-36195 GCF_039752955.1 Collinsella aerofaciens | reverse complement strand
CCGTTGGACTCCATGGTGAGCTGCTGCAGGTAGGCCGGGAAACGGTGCAGATACTGGCAGTACGGAAGCACGGCGTGGCTCTTGGAGCCGAAGAAGTTGACGTACCAGACGTTGAGCAGGCCCATCAGCGCGACGGCGTTGTTCTCGAGCGGCGTGTTGCAGAAGTACTCGTCGATGGCATGGAAGCCCTCGAGGAACTGCTGGAAGCGCTCGGGGCCGAGGACGACGATCAGCGACAGGCCCACGGCGGAGTCGACGGAGTAGCGGCCGCCGACCCAGTTCCAGAAACCGAAGGCGTTGGCGGGGTCGATGCCGAAGGCCTCGACCTTGTCGAGTGCGGTGGAAACGGCGACGAAGTGCTTGGCCACGGCCGCGGCGTTCTGCTCATCGGAACCGTCGATGGCGCCCTGAGCCTTGAGCTGCTCGAGCATCCAGGTCTTGACCTCGCGGGCGTTGGTGAGGGTCTCGAGCGTGGTGAAGGTCTTGGAGACGATGATCACGAGCGTGGTCTCGGGATCGAGGCCCTTGAGCTTCTCTGCCTGATCGTTGGGGTCGATGTTGGAGATATAGCGGCAGTCGATACCGGCGTCGGCATAGGGACGCAGGGCCTCGTAAGCCATGACCGGGCCCAAATCGGAGCCGCCGATGCCGATAGACACCAGGTGCTCGATCTTCTTGCCGGTAACGCCCTTCCACTCACCGGAGCGCACGCGCTCGGCGAAGGCATACATGCGATCGAGGACCTCGTGCACGTCGGCGACGACATCCTGGCCGTCGACAATGAGCTGGCCCTTATCGCTTGCCGGACGGCGCAGCGCGGTGTGCAGGACGGCACGGTCCTCGGTGGTGTTGATGTGCTCGCCGGAGAACATGGCGTCGCGGCGCTCCTCGAGCTTCACCTCGCGGGCAAGATCGCACAGCAGCTTGACGGTCTCATCGGTCACCAGGTTCTTCGACAGATCGAAGTGCAGGTCACCGGCGTCAAAGCTCAGCTTGTTCACGCGCTCGGCATCGGCGGCGAACCAGGCCTTGAGGTCGATACCATCGGCCTCGAGCTTCTCCTGATGAGCCTCGAGTGCCTTCCAAGCGGCAGTCGACGTAGCATCGATAGGTGCGGCAACAGTTGCCATAGAGTCCTCCTCAGCATACGGGCGCACGCCTCCATGCACCCGGACATTCAGATGCCACTATTCTAGCGCAGGTCAAGACTACAATCAGCGAGCGTTGCCAATCGGCCCCCAAACGGCAGCCGATCAAAAAGGGACAGGCTTATTTTGGCAGGTCAAACGCTTTACCAACCAAAAATAACCCGTCCTTTTCTGGCAAATATTAGGCCGCGGCGCAGACGCTACCGAGCAACTCACGCAGAGGAGACCCGATGCCCTCCAGCAGTTCGGGCGCGATAATGGCAAAAACGGGAACCTCGCCGGTGCCCACGACAGCAGGCACCTTGCCCTCCGAGACAATGCATCCATAAGGCACAAAGCCGTCTTCGCCGGCATCGAGCGCCGCCATGCGACGCGCGAGTTCGCGCGCAAAGCCAGCAGTATCGGCATCGCCAATCGCCAAGACAAAGTCCACGCCTTCGTCGGTCGCCAGGGCCACGGCTTCGTCGATCAGCTCGTCTTCCCCGTCGCCCTCAACCGAGCCGCAGCGGAAAAGTACACGCTCGAGTAGTGCTCGATCAAGCGAGCCAAGTGCCGCCGAGACAAGTTCATCGCACGTATGCTTGTCACCGCCCAGCACGACCAGTGCCTTGGTACCACCGTAGTGAGCAACCAATCGCCCGCACCAGCGAGCCACGTCTCCATCCGCAACAAGGCGCGTCGGCATACCAAACCCATAATTGACCATCTTTCCCACAACCCTTCCGTGCGTATAGGCGATATCAATCGTTAGGCTCATGCTACGAAGCGAGGTTTTCCGGGCTGTTTCGCACTCTTTAGAGCTGCGTTAAAACCCCGATGCAGCCGCACGACCATACCTACCAAAACAAACCAGTCCCTTTTTGGCAGGTTTTGACGATGTCCGGATGAGCGGGTATTATCGAACATGTATTCGATAAGAACATGTGTTTGATGGGAGGACGCGTGGGGCACGAGCAGCACACCTATATCTGCATCGACCTCAAGACGTTTTATGCCAGCGTCGAGTGCGTCGACCGTGGGCTCGATCCGCTCACCACCAACCTGGTCGTTGCCGACGAATCACGCGGACGCACGACCATCTGCCTCGCTATCACGCAGGCCATGAAGGACTTAGGTATTCACAACCGCTGCCGTCTGTTCGAGATTCCCGACGGCATCGACTGCATCAAAGCAGTGCCGCGCATGCAGCACTACATGGAGGTGTCGGCGCAAATCTACGGCATCTATCTGGAATACGTCAGCCCCCAGGACGTGCACGTCTACTCAATTGACGAGTGCTTTATCGACGTGACACCCTATCTGGACCTCTATCACACCGATGCGGAAGGCTTCGCCTGCATGTTGCGCGACGAGGTCCTGGCGCGCACCGGCATCACGGCGACGGTCGGCATCGGCCCCAACCTATTCCAGGCCAAGGTTGCACTCGATATCACCGCCAAGCACGTACCCAGCCGCATCGGCATACTCGACGATGAGACCTTTCGCAAGGAAATCTGGCCCCATCGTCCCATCACCGATATCTGGGGCATCGGCCCCGGCGTGGCAGCACGACTCGAAAAATACGGCGTCTACGATCTGATGGGCGTCGCGGCGCTCGACGAAAACCTGCTTTACGACGAGCTCGGCGTCAATGCCGAGTATCTCATCGACCACGCCTTCGGACGCGAGCCGACAACCATCGCCGATATCCAAGCCTATCGCCCGCAAGCAACTTCGACCACCACAGGACAGGTGCTCTCGAAGGGCTATGCCTACGAGCAGGCCTACACCGTCTTGCGCGAGATGGTCGACAACGCCGTGTTGGACTTGATCGATAAGCACGTGGTCTGCGACAGCATCTCGCTCTTTGTGGGCTACGCGAGCGAGCGCGCCGACATACGCAGGCTTGATGCCAGCGGTACTGCACAATATGTGGACGGATGCGGACACCTGCGCTCGAGTACGTCGAGCATCGAACCCACCGCAACCGCCGGCCCCGAGCTCGCGCCCCGTGCTCCCAAGCCCGTCCAGCGCGATGACGAACGGCGCCGCCTGGTGCGCGAAGCGCAGGCAATCGATGGCATCTTTGTGGGAGAGCATGGTGGCAAACCGCGTGGTGGCTATGCCGCGCTCTTTGCGCACTCCAACGCCTCGCGCAAGCTGCCCGAGCGTACCAATTCGTTTAAGAAGATCATGGGCTATTTCGATGAGCTCTGGGCGCAGACTGTCGATCCCAAACGACCGGTCAAGCGCATCAACCTGGGCTTTAGCAATCTTGTGCCCGAGGAATTTGCCACCATCGATCTGTTCAGCGATATCGAGGCCGATGAGCGCGAGCGCGACCTGGCGCGCGCCGTCCTGGCCGTGAAAGGCAAGTACGGCAAGAACGCGCTCGTCAAGGGATTAAGCTTTACCGCCGGCGCCACCGCGCGCGAGCGCAACGATCAAGTTGGAGGACACCGTGCCTAAACCCAAACAACAGCCCATGCGCCCGCCGACCGCCTTCGAGCGCCTGGCGGACCCCGAGGGCAGACGCCGCGCAGCCGACCCCAACCTCACTGCCAACGGTGCCGTGCGCGCCAACCGCGCCGCACAGTTTATGCCCTTTGCCGCCCTCACGGGATACTACGAACTCGTGCGCAAGCAGGAAATCACCGTCGAGCAAAAACGTGAGCTCACGGAAGAAAAAGCCCTCGAGCTTTCGCAAAAGCTCGAGGGCCTCAAACGCGGCGACTTGGTGCGCGTCACCTATTACGATACGTACGGCTATCGTAGCCGCACGGGCATTCTCGACGAAGCGTTACCCGCATTCAAGCTGCTCAAACTCAGGGATATCGCCATCAACTTCGACGATATCCAAGGCATCGAGCTACGCGGACGAGCCTAGACAAGGACGCGCATCCAAGGCAAGGCCTACAGCTTCATAACGTAGTAACCCGCATCTCTCACGGCCGCCACGAGAGCGCCGCGGTCGATCGGCTGCTTAGAGCGTACGCGTGCCGTGTGGTCCGTATACGTCACCGTTGCCCACACGTCATCCAGCGCATTCAGGGCATTGGCCACGTTCTGAGCGCAGCCGTCGCAACTCATGCCGCCGATAAGCAGCTCATCGCTATAGGGGTAGTGGGACGGATCAGTATCCGCAACCACTACCTTCTTGGCCTTCTTGCCGCTCGCGCCATCGCTGCAACAACTCTTCCCGTGTGTCGAAGCGACAATGCGCCGCAGGCCAAAGAACATGCCGACGACAATCACGGCAAGCACAATGAGATTCGCAGGGTTGAGCAAGTCACTCATGCGTTCCCCTTTCAAGTAGCCCTATCTAGATACCCCCATGGGGTGTCCCCATCTTAACCCAAAAACATGTCCGTTCGGTCAATTAGTTTCCCTGTTCAAACTTTTTAGTTGACCAGGGCTTACTTTCGTGTATAAGTTTTCCTAGGCTAACAGCGAGGACCAGAAGGAGCGCCGTGACTCGAACCATAGACATTCCAACGTTTCAGGCAGCGGTCGTGCGCAACTGCTCCCCTACGCTCGCAGGTATCAAGCCGGCTTCGCTCTTTACCTATCCCGGCGTTTACGCCAACCAAAACGGAAAACCCGGCGCCGCCCTTATCGAAGGGCGACGCTCTCGCCTGCTCGCCGTCATAGCCCAATGCAACCGCGAGCTCCAGCCACTCGGGATCCATATGAGCGTTTTGGTCTGGCGCCCCTGCGGAGCGCTCATCTATGTGTACCGCCCTGCGGACCTCATGCGATACCTCTCCGACCCCCGCGCCACGACGGCGCTTGCCGCCGAAGGTTACGATGTCCACAACCTGCCCGCATCACTGGTGCATCTCGCCGCGCGCATCACGCTGGCAAGCAGCAATGCCGCAGAAAGCGCCTATGACGGCAGCGTCTGCGCACTCGCACGGAATAGGCACTGCGATACGGGGTGCACGTGCGAGTTCCCCCACGAAATTGGCTATTTTTTGGGCTATCCCTACGAAGATGTCCATCAGTTTATCGTCCAGCGCGGCGAAAACTATAAGGTCTTTGGCGCATGGAAGGTATACACAAACGTTGAGCAGGCGCTCACGACCTTCGATTCCTATCGCGCATGCACGCAATACCTTACCTACATCTATCAACAGGGCTGCACCCTGGGACAACTTGTCCAGGCAACCCGATAGAGCATACAAAACGCGGCCGCACGCCGCACAACCGAAAGGAAAACATATGAGCAAGATCGCAGTCGTCTACTGGAGCGGCACGGGCAACACCGAGGCCATGGCAAACTTTGTCGCCGAAGGCGCAAGCGGTGCCGGCGCCGAGGCAGAGGTCATCTCCTGCGCCGACTTCTCCGCAGACAAAACCGCCGACTACGACGCCTTCGCCTTCGGCTGCCCCGCCATGGGCTCCGAGGAACTCGAGTACGATGAGTTCCAGCCGATGTGGGACGAGGTCAAGGAGACTCTCGGCGACAAGAAGGTCGTCCTCTTTGGCTCCTATTCGTGGGCCGAGGGCGAATGGATGGACAACTGGAAGGCCGACGCCGACGAGGCGGGCGTCAACGTCGTCGATTCCGTCATCTGCTACGACGCCCCCGATGATGAGGGTGAAGCGGCCTGCAAGGCCCTGGGAGCGGAGCTGGCCTAACGAAGCCGTCAGAAAGTCGCAAGGCAACTGACAGCCGAGTACCGCACAACAACAGTCGCTCATGCCCAAACAAAAACGGGGACCGGATATTCACATCCGGTCCCCGTTTGTTATATCGACAACCTCGACGCGTTGCTACGAGATATTGCCCAAGAACGCCTTGGTGCGTTCGCTCTTGGGGTGGTCGAAGACCTCGCTCGGCGTACCCTCTTCCACGATAACGCCGCCGTCCATAAAGACCACGCGGTCGGCGACATCGCGGGCAAAGCCCATCTCGTGCGTCACCACGATCATGGTCATACCGTCACGTGCAAGATCGCGCATGACACCCAGAACGTCGCGAACCAGCTCGGGGTCGAGCGCCGACGTGGCCTCGTCAAAGAGCATGACGTGAGGATTCATCGACAGGGCGCGGGCGATCGCCACGCGCTGTTGCTGACCGCCCGAGAGCTGGCTCGGCATAAAGTCAATGCGCTCGGACAGGCCAACCTTGGTCAGCTCCTCGATGGCGATCTTCTCGGCCTCTTCCTTGCTGCGCTTGAGCACCTTTTGCTGCGCGAGCATGACGTTCTTTTTGACTGACAGGTGCGGGAACAGGTTGAACTGCTGAAAGACCATGCCCAAGTGCGTGCGCACTTTGTTGAGGTCGACACCCTTGGCGCACACATCCACGCCCTCAACGATGATCGAGCCGCTCGTGGGATGCTCCAGACGATTGATGCAGCGAAGCATCGTCGACTTGCCCGAGCCCGAAGGACCCAGGACTACGACGACCTCGCCCTTGTGCACATCCAGATCGATATCGCGCAGGACCACGTTATCGCCAAAGGCCTTCTGGAGATTCTTGATGCTGACGACGACCTCGTTCGAGTTATTGGTTTCGCTCATGATAGGACCTCCTTACAGACCGGCGATGTGATCGGCGGGCGTCGCGACAACCTGTCCGGCGCTCTTGGTGGGACGCTTCTTTTTGGTTTCGGCCGTGCCCAAAAGCCTCGCCTCAAGACCGCTCACCAAGCGTGCAAGCGGCAGGGTGATGACCAGATAGAACAGGGCGGCAACCACATACGGCGTGATGGAGCCCGTCGTGGCCACGATGGTGCGGGCGTTCATGACGATCTCGACCACGCCCACGGCCGCGAGCAGCGACGTATCCTTGTAAAGCAGGATAAACTCGCTGGTCAGCGTAGGCAGGACATTGCGGAACGTCTGCGGAATCATAACGTAGAGCAGCGTCTGGAAGGCATTCATGCCCAGCGAGCGAGCGGCCTCGTTTTGACCCTTGGGGATCGACTGAATACCGGCGCGGAAGATCTCGCACAGGTAGGCGGACGAGTTCATGGCCATGACGATGACGCCCAACACATAGTCGTCCACCTTGACGCCGGCAAGCGGCAGGCCAAAGAACGCGATGTAGATCTGCAGGAACGCCGGCGTACCACGGATGATATTCACATAAATGCCGGCAAGGCAACGAAGGATGCGCGACTTGGAGATGCGCATGAGCGACAAGGCAAAGCCAAAGGGAATTGCCAGCGGAAACGCCACGAGCACGATCGAAAGCGACATAAGGAAGCCCTTAAAGACGATCGGCAGGCTTTGGACCAAAATGACCGGGTTCAAGAACAGGCGCAGGAACATATTGGAGTTCCAGGCCTCGACCCACGGCTGCTCCTTAAGGTCGGCCAGGAAGTTATCGAATGCCGTCACGCCCTTAATCTCGACGGAAGGAATCTTGGAGATCTTCTTGGTCGAACCATCGGCCAAAGTGTAGGTGCCGCTAAAGGCCTCATCGCCGCCCTCGACGGGGAAGGTCACGCCGTAGACCTCGACACGGAAAAAGCCGCCGGCAGGCGCCGTCTCGCCAAAGTCGATCTTGAGCGTCTGGCCGTCAGCCTTGCACGTGGGCTTCATGGGCGTACGATCCATGAGGTCCTCGCCCGAGAGCATCGTCAATCGCGTGTCATCGGTACCAAACGTCGTACCGTCGACAAACGTCAGCGAAAGACCGCTCAGTTCCTCGTCGGCATCGGCCTGAACTTCCCAGGTGATGCGCGTCTCGGTACCGCCGACCACAGCGCTACCCGAACCGGTATTGGGTCGGGCGGTAATCTTTGCGGTCTCAAGCGCCTGGGCGGTCGTGGGCGCATATGCCCCCGCACACACCAGCGCGAGCGCCACGGCCATGACGCAGGCTAGCTTTTGGAGCAAGGCGGGCAGTGGAAAACGCTGCTCCGCGGCCCCTTTGTTCAGTCGAGACAAGGTGGCTCCTATCGTAGAAGTTGCCGGCAAAACGAGACGGAAATGCTCTCCGTCAAGAGAAGCGCAAAGGCCCTCTCCGCCAAAACGGAAAGGGCCTGCGCACAATCAAGTAGCTATTTTACTTGATGTTGTACTTAGCCATGAGGGCGTCGACGGTACCGTCGTCGGTCAGGTCCTTGATGGCCTGGTTGATGTCGTCCTTGAGCTTGGTGTTGCCCTGGTTGATGGCGATGGCGTACTCCTCGCCGGTGCTGATCTGCTTGATGGTCTGGCAGGTGTTGAACTGCTCGGCGGTCAGCTGGCTGGCAACGGAGCGGTTGGTGACTACGGCGTCGCCCTTATCGGACTGCAGGGCGCTGAAGCACTCGGTGGCGTCCTTGTAGGGGACGATCTTGGCCTTGGGGAAGTTCTCCTGGGCAAAGGCCTCGGCGGTCGAGCCAGACTGGACGATGATGGTAGCGTCGGCATTGTTGAGCTTCTCGCTGTAGTTATCGGCCGTGATGTCGGTATTATCGACCTTGGTCACGATAGCTTGATCGTCCATGTAGTAGGAATCGGAGAAAGTGACTTCCTTCTCACGCTCGGGCGTGTCGGTGATAGCCGCGATGGAGACGTCGTACTTAGCGCCCGAAGCGACACCGGGTACGAGTGTGTCGAAGTCATTGTTGACGTACTCGACATCCAGGCCCAGCTTGTCGCCGATAGCCTTGATGAGTTCAAGGTCAAAGCCCTGATAATCGCCGTTGTCATCCTTGTACTCAAACGGAGCGTACTCGGCAGAGGTGCCGACGGTCAGCGTACCGTCCTTGACGAGCGCGTACTCCTTGGAGCCGTCGACCTTCTCGACCTTAGCGTCGTCAGAGCTGCTGGAACCGGCATTAGAACCAGAGGTGGCGTTGGACGAGCCGCAGCCCGTCAGAGCGAGGGCGAGCGCCATAGCACCCGTGGCGGCAAATGCGCCAAGCTTCTTCAGCTTCATAATCAGTCTCCTTCCAATGACCCCACGTGATTCAGAGGTCTGCAAAAACTGAGGGTTATTATGCACCCGCTTGGAAGAATCTGCAATTAGAAAACTGATTGAAACAAACCCATAACGTGAATGGAGCGTCCCACTTTATGGCAGCCATTACTGCTGCAATGACCTTAACAGTTTGATTTCAGCCGCATAACCTGCAAGTTCGTTCGGTGTCTCCAAAATGAATGGCAATGCGCGCAAGCGACCATTCGATACAATATTCTGCATAACCTGCATACCGCCACCAAATTCCTCGCTGCCAAGGTATCCCTTGCCGATGCACTCGTGACGATCTTTATGGGCGCCACAAGGGTTCTTCGAATCGTTGATGTGTACGGCATGCAGACGATCGATACCCACCACGCGGTCGAATTCGTCGAGTACGCCGTCCAGATCATGGATGATGTCGTAGCCAGCATCGCTCACATGGCAGGTGTCCAAACAAACGCCCAGCTTATCGGACAGCTCTGGGCACTTGGCGGCAACGCCCTTGATAATGCACGCCAGTTCTTCAAAGCTACGGCCCACCTCGGTGCCCTTGCCCGCCATGGTCTCGAGCAATACCGTCGTCTGCTGTCCCTCAAACATCACCTGGCACAGCGTGTCGACAATCATCTGAATGCCGGCGTCTGCCCCCTGTCCCACATGCGCACCGGGGTGAAAATTGTAGTAGTTGCCGGGTAGTGCTTCCATGCGCTGCAGATCCTCGGCCATGGCCTCCAGGGCAAACTCGCGCGCCCGCTCCTTAGCGGAGCAGGGGTTATAGGTATACGGGGCATGCGCCACCAGCGGTCCAAAGTCGTTTTGCGCCATAAGCTCGCGCAGAGCCGCCACGTCATCCATGTCAAGGTCTTTTGCCTTGCCACCGCGCGGGTTGCGCGTAAAGAACGCAAAGGTATTGGCACCAATGGACAACGCCGTCTCCCCCATTGCCCGATAGCCCTTCGTCGTCGAAAGATGACATCCGATTGTCAGCATCTCCAGCTCCCCCTCATCAGTTGCGGTGAAATACGGTCTATTAGTGCCTTATTTTGGCGCAAACAGGCCGTATTCCACCGCAAGTTATAAAAGGGGCATCAGAGATGTGGGCCGCCAGGCACCACGGGCGCCGGCGTCATGATCCCCTACGCGTCAGCGCCAAGTCCTAGAGGGCTAGACGGATTGCATCGATGATGTGCGCACAGCGCTGCGTGGCGGCAAGGGGCATGACGGGACTCTCGAGTTTCCCCGCCTGAATGAGCTGCGTCGCATGCTGGATTTCGCCGTAGAAATCATCGATCTCAAACGGGGCATTTATTTCTAGCGTTCGACCGTCGGAATACTTCACATGAGCGCGCTCGGGGCGATGGAGACGCTCGATTTCCAACGAGCCCCGCTCACAGGCAATCGTTAAGCGGCTTTCATATGTTGCTTTGCCGTCGCACGCCATATGAATGGGTATACCGCCGACGCTCATATGGATCTCGTCGGCCCAATCGACGCGGCCGCCTGATACGTCACGCCAGCGAACTTCACGGGACGAAACCTCGCACGCGCCCGAGAGCAAATCCTCATACCAACCGACCGCATAGCAGCCCATGTCATATAGACAGCCGCCCTGCAACGAATCAAGCAGATAGCCCGAAGGAGGTTCGCCGTAATCGAGCTTTTGCACGCTTTCAATCGAGACAATACGGCCAAGCTCACCCGACGCAAGCAAGTCCTTCACGCGAGTGCGCATCGGGCAAAACCGATTCTTCATCGCCTCCATAAACAGCACGCCGCGCTCACGAGAGGTGGAGGCAATCGAGAGAGCCTCTTCCTCACTCAAAACGGCCGGCTTTTCGCACAGCACGGCCTTTCCGGCGCGCAGCGCGCGACAGGCCCAACGCGTATGCATGCCATGCGGAAGAGCCAAGTAGATTGCGTCGACATCGGGGTCGGCAATCAGCGCGTCATAAGCCGCATTGCCGTTATCGTCGACCGAGACATGGCCATGCGCAGCATCGATCGAAAACGCTCGGCAAAATTCCTCGACATGTGCAGGAGTGCGGCCGGCCGCAGCCACCAGCCGTGCCCCGTCGACCTTCTTGAGCGACGATGCAAATCGATGAGAAATGTGCCCGGCGCCCAAAATGCCCCAACGAACCTCACGCGAATCATTACGTAAACCTCGGTCACCCACGATAGTCTCCCATTAGTTGCGGCGAAATAGTTCCTGCTATTGCCCTATTCTGCCGTAAACAGGAACTATTCCATCACAGGAACTATTCCATCACAAGATATAAAAGGATCATGAGGAGCGCGTTGTGCGGAAGGCTTTAAGCACAGCCGTTACGGGGCCAGGCTGGAAACGTCGGCGCACGTCATCGAGACGCTCGGGAATATCGATGTGCTGCGGGCAGTGACGTGCGCATTTACCGCACTTGACGCAATTGCTCACCAGCTTGGGCTCGCTCGTGCGCACCGCGCTCGCCGTAAAGTATTGAGACAGCCCCGTAAACCAGCTGTGCGCGTAGCTCGCGTTGTAAGCGGCAAAGCAGCCGGGAATGTTAATACCCTTGGGACATGGCATGCAGTAGCCGCATCCCGTGCAGGGCACACGGTTCGATTTCTCAAACTCCATCAACACGCGCGCAATCGTGTCGAGCTGGTTGGCCGTCATCGAATTCGGCAACGCGAGGTCTGCCAGTGACGAATTCTCGTCCACTTGCGCGGTATCGGTCATGCCAGAAAGCAACATGGTCACCTGGGGATGATTCCACACCCACGAGAGCCCCCAAGCGGCAGGCGTATGCAAATGCCGATCGCATGCACCATCGAGAACAGCGCGCGCCCGCGGAGGCAATTTGCCTGCCAAGCGTCCGCCCAAAAGCGGCTCCATCACAAACACCGCGAGACCTCGCTCGGCGGCGGCCATGAGCCCCGCCGCTCCCGCCTGATATCGCTCTCCAGCGTAGTTGTACTGGATCTGGCAAAAGTCCCACACATACGCATCGAGCATCGTGAGGAAGTCCGCCGCGCTGCCGTGGTACGAAAAGCCTATCTGACGAATACGCCCTGCAGCCTTTTGCTGCGCGATCCAGTCCTCGATGCCCAGCGCCACCACGCGCTCCCACTGCGCAGGCGAGGTGATGTTGTGCATAAGGTAATAGTCGATATGGTCGGTCTGCAGGCGGCGCAGCTGCTCGTCGAAAAACCGATCGAAATCCTCCGCGCATTTGCACGAAGCATGCGGCAGCTTGGTTGCGAGCAAAACCTGGTCGCGCAAGCCCAGGCGTTCAAGCGAAGCGCCCACGCAAGCCTCGTTGCCGGGATAGAGATAGGCCGTGTCCAGATAATTAATCCCCTGCTCCACCGCACGGGAAATGATGGCATCGGCTGTCTTCGCATCCGGACGTCCCGGCGCACCGGGAAACCTCATGCAGCCCAGACCCAACGCCGAGATACGGTTGCCGCTTTTGGGGTCAACGCGATATTGCACGGCCCCTCCCTTCGCCATCAGCGCCCCGGCAAGGCGAAACACAATGGTCACGCAGCCGAAACATCGTGGAATCGCAATCGAGAACGTATCGTAACGCAGCAGAAATCGAGCTGTCACGGCACCGCTTTAACATCAGCAAAAAGCCCGATGAAAGGAGCCGGGCATGACCACGCGCGAAGACGCCTACCCCTACCCCGGCGAGCAATACATCCTCTCGGTCGACCGCTATCAGATCGAGGTCATGGACCATCTGGACGAGCCTCCCGCCACGGGTGCCGTCATCTTCTGCACCTTCCCCAAGGTCCGCGATGGCGTCGGATACCCCGCCCGCGTCTTTGCGGTCTGCCCTGCAGCGTAGCGTCCAGGCAAACGTTTCTTTTTTATAACAGCCGCCCCGCGCACCCACCAATCACCCTGGCAGCATACAATCCATCAGGCGCCCCTTACGCGGGCGCCTTTTACATGGGGAGATGATTCACATGCAGATCAACAAGGTCGCCTTTATCGGCAAGGGCGGCGTCGGCCTGCTCTACGGCAGCATGATCGCCCGGGCGCTCGGCAACGACGCCGTCGAATACGTCATGGATGACACCCGTTTTGAGCGTCACGCGGGCGATGCGCTCACTGTCAACGGCAAGCCCTGCGATCTCACGTCCGTCCGCGCCAGCGAGGCGACGCCCGCCGATCTGGTCATCCTGACAGTCAAGACCACCGGTCTCGACCAAGCACTCAAGACTATGGAGCGCGTCGTGGGACCCAACACGCTCATCGCCTCGCTATGCAACGGCATTACGAGCGAGCAAAAGATTGCCGAACGCTTTGGCTGGGAGCATACCGTTCTTGGTATCTGCCAGGGCATGGACGCCGTGTTCCTCAACGGCGCGCTCACCTTTACCAATGCGGGCGAGATCCGCTTTGGCGCGGCGGCCGGCACGGACCCCGCGACCGTCGCCGCTATCGACGGGCTCTACACGCGCTGCGGCATCGCCCATACCGTCGAGCGCGACATCGCCCACCGCATGTGGGCCAAACTCATGCTCAACGACGGCATCAACCAGACCTGCCTGGCCTACGGCGGGACCTACGGAAGCGCCACGGAGCCGGGCTCCGAGCAGCGTCGCTGCTTTGTTTCCGCCATGCGCGAAACGCTTGCGGTCGCCAACGCCGAGGGCGTTGAACTGACCGAGGCAGACCTGACGCAAATGGTGCACCTCATCGAGGGAATCGACCCCGCCGGTATGCCCTCGATGGCTCAAGACCGCATCGCAAGGCGCAAAACCGAGGTTGATGAGTTCGCGGGCACCATCTGCCGCCTCGCAGCCAAACACGATATCCAGGCACCGCAAAACGAGTGGCTCTATCGGCGCATCCGCGATATCGAGAAAAGCTGGTAGCGCCAACGCGCCGCATTCAACAGCCTTAACAGCAAAGCCGCCGCAAGGAGCACTCCCCTTACGGCGGCTTTCATCTTCGTCTATGACCGGCGGTCAATCTCACAACAGCTAGCGTTGCGACTCCGGAACCTCGTCCTCATCGTCGCGACAAAGGACAACACCGGTGCTTCCCAGCAGCGTGGCCGCGATCAGCGCGCCGGCCACGATAGGAGCAGCCCCGCATGTCCCCAGCATGCCCGCGACGAGCGCGGCCGTGGGGCCAAGGCAGCCAAGCATCAACGCGACGGCGGCAACGGCAATATCTCGAGCATTCACAAGACCACTTCCTCCAAGAGAAAGACCTTATTTCTCAAGAACCAGTGTGCCCCGCATCCATACGCCCAGCGTACCGCCACGGTAAGGGCTCTGTTAACTCAGACGCGCATAAAGAACGGGCGGCTTTACGTTGCCCTAAAGCTCGGTAAAGACGCCCGTCCGCCAAATATCCGTGATGCAGAAAAATTACCAACCGGTGTAGTAGTCGGTGGTTCCGGCAGCGCAGCCGGAGTCATAGACCTTGCAATCACCCTTGGAGCCCGTAAAGGTCGAGCCCTGGGCCATATCGCCCGCGGCAACAACGTAATAGCCGTCGGAATCGCGCCAGAAGCCCTCAGAATCCTGAGTCCATTCGCCCGTGCGATAGTGATAAAGCACATTGCTGCTGTAATAGGTCTCGCGGCGCCCGTTGTAGTTATTGACACCCGCAGAGCGCGTCAGGCCCGATCCGTTCGCGTAGGACGCGGCAGACGCGTAAGACGGAGTGTAACCGGCGTTGTAGTACGAAGCCTGGGCGGCCTCGGCAGCCTCCGCCTCGGCGGCAGCCTCGAGCGCTTCGCACTTGGCATCCTCAAGCGCAGCGCGCAGCTCATCGAGCTCGGTCGACTTGGCGTCGACCTCCCCCATCGTCAACAGGCTACCCGCACCGTCGATGCAACCCTGCAGCACAGCACGCTCGTCATCGGTAGCATAGTCGCCATACATATTCATAATGATCTGAGCGCGCATCTCAAGGGAATCGCGCTTGGCCTCCATCGAGGCGTTCCACTCCTGCATGGAACCATAACCATCGCCGCGATAGTCAACGGGCTGCACCAGCGTCGCCTCGGACGGCGTAGGTCCAACCGTATCGGATAGTGTTGCCGCGTGGGCATCGGTTGCACCGGCGCCCGCCAAAAGTGCCACGGTCAGAGCGGCGGAAAGGGCGGCGGCTTTCGGTTTTCGTGAATCGATCCTCATGTAGCTAGAAACCTCCGTAGTGCGTTTTTGCTGCGTTTGAGCTGCGTGTAATTCGATCGCGCTGCATAGTACCCCGAGCAAATCGCGACCTGCGGTTTTACTCAAAAGGCGCACGTCAATTGCGTAAAACTCACATCCTCTTAACAGGAGTTTTCCACATCTCGATTGCATAAAGCATGCCAAAAACCCTGTTTTTGCACCCTCTCTATGCAAATAAGGCGCCTGTGCAACCATTGTTCGCACAGGCGCCTTGAGCAGGCATTTTATGCAGTTATACCTATCGAGTCGCAAGGGGTCCTTGCACAAGTCGCCTTACTCGTCCAGCGCGGCGAAGGCCTGCTTCAGATCCCAAATGATATCCTCGGCGTTCTCGGTACCGATGGAAAGACGGATCGTGGAGGGCGTGATGTTCTGCTCGGCGAGCTCCTCGGCAGAGAGCTGGGAGTGCGTGGTGGTAGCCGGGTGCACGACGAGCGACTTGACGTCGGCCACGTTGGCAAGCAGCGAGAACACCTGCAGATGATCGATGAACTTCCAAGCTGCCTCCTGGCCACCCTTAATCTCAAAGGTAAAGATCGAGGCACCGCCACGGGGGAAGTACTTCTGATAGAGCTCGTGATCGGGGTGCTCAGGCAGGCTCGGGTGGTTCACCTTGGCGACGTGGCTGTCACCAGCCAGGAACTCAACGACCTTCTTGGTGTTCTCGACATGGCGGTCAACGCGCAGCGACAGAGTCTCGGTGCCCTGGAGCAGGACCCAGGCGTTGAACGGACTGATGCAAGCGCCCTCGTCACGCAGCAGGATAGCGCGGACGTAGGTTGCAAAGGCGGCGGGACCGGCAGCCTCGGCAAACGAGACACCGTGGTAGGAGGGGTTGGGCTCAGCAATCTGGGCGTACTTTCCGCTCGCCTTCCAATCGAAGTTACCGCCGTCGACGATCACACCGCCCAGCGAGGTGCCGTGGCCGCCGATGAACTTGGTTGCGGAGTGGACGACGATATTGGCACCATGCTCCAGCGGACGGAACAGATACGGGGTGCCGAAGGTGTTGTCGACGACAACCGGCAGACCGTGCTTCTTGGCGATCTCGGAGATGGCGTCGATGTTGGGGATGTCGGAGTTGGGGTTGCCGAGCGTCTCGAGATAGATGACCGTGGTGTTGTCCTTGATGGCACCCTCGACCTCTTCAAGGTTATGGGCATCGACAAACGTGGTCTCGACGCCAAACTGGGAGAGCGTATGCTCCAGCAGGTTGTAGGAGCCACCGTAGATGGTCTTCTGAGCCACCACGTGGTCACCGGCCTGGGCAAGAGCCTGCAGGGTATAGGTGATGGCAGCAGCACCGGAGGCGACGGCAAGACCTGCCACGCCATCCTCGAGGGCGGCGATACGGTCCTCGAAGACGCCCTGGGTGGAGTTGGTCAGACGGCCGTAGATGTTACCGGCGTCGGCAAGACCAAAGCGGTCGGCGGCGTGCTGGGAGTTGCGGAACACATAGCTCGTGGTCTGGTAGATAGGCACGGCGCGGGAGTCGGATGCAGGATCGGCGCTCTCCTGGCCAACGTGCAGCTGCAGGGTATCGAAACCAAAGGTGTGCTCGGGGTTGTTGATAAACTGGCTCATGATGATCTCCTTGATCGAACAAAAGTAATAAGAGTAAGAGAAGTGAGTCGCTGTCTCCTGATCACGCCGACGGGCGCAAACAGGAGCCCGGCATTCGTCTTGGTAAGCAATTCATATGCGGGCTTCCTTTCGCATCCCGGTTCCGTAGTTGGCTTAATTACCTACCGTCTTTGTGTGTTTTGAATAGTACGAGCATTGTTTTCCTCGGTCAATCACTTTAAAGCGCTAACCTGTTATCGGTTTTATAGATAACACTCGAAAGGACGGGCGCCGATGACCCTCCAACAGCTTCGCTTTTTGATCGCCGTGGCAGAGTCCGGTTCGATCAACGCCGCAGCCCAGCGCCTCTATACGGCACAGTCCAATATCTCCAATGCCGTCAAAAGCCTGGAGCAGGAACTTCATATCGAAATCTTTACGCGCTCCAGCCGCGGTGTTGCACTCACCAACGACGGCACCGAGCTTTTGGGTTATGCACGCCAGGTCGTAGAGCAGGCCGACATGCTCGAGGCCCGCTACGAGGGCGGCGGTACCCCGCAAGCCCGCCTCGCCATTTCCGCCCAACACTACGCCTTTTCGGTCGAGGCCTTTGTCAACGTAGTCGAGCGCTGCCGCGACAGCAAGTTCGAGTTCATCATGCGCGAGACCACCACAGCGCAGATTATCGACGACGTGCGCGCGTTTCGCAGCGATATCAGCATCCTCTATCTGGATGACTTTAATACCCGTGTCTTGCAGAAGGCCTTTACCGATGCCCGAGCGAGCTTTCATCCCCTCTTTGATGCAAAAGTCCACGTGTTCGTCAGCGAACGCCACCCGCTCGCACGCCGTTCGCAGCTGTCCCTTGCCGACCTCACGCCCTATACGCGCTACAGCTTTGAGCAAGGCACCTCGAACTCCTTCTATTACGCCGAGGAACCGTTTAGCTATATTCCCTGCAACCGCAATATCCGCGTATCCGACCGCGGGACGCTCACCAACCTGCTTATCACCTCGAACGGCTATGCGCTGTCGACCGGCGTACTCTCCAGCGAAATGCAGTGGGGCATGGCCTCGATCCCCCTGGCAGACGCCCCGACGATGCATGTGGGCTACATCATGCATGACGACCGCAAGCCCTCTCCCCTCTTGCAGCAATACCTCGACGAGCTCAACCGCATCATCCATGCCAACCAACTGTCGGAAGACGGGGTAGAAATCGTAGATTGCTAGCCCCCGGCGGGCATGGCGCTACAATGGTCACTCACGCGAAACGTACCCAACGAAAGGAACCATGTGAAGGTCATCATCTATACCGACGGCTCGGCCCGATCAAATCCGGGACGCGGCGGCTACGGCGCCGTGCTCAAATACACCAACCCCGCCGGCAAGACCTTCACCTCTGAGCTTTCGCGCGGCTACGCCAAGACCACCAACAACCGCATGGAGCTCATGGCCGTTATCGTGGCACTCGAGGCGCTCAACCGCCCCTGCGACGTCGAAGTCCATTCCGATTCGCAGTACGTCGTTAACGCCTTCAACAAGCACTGGATTGACGGATGGAAAAAACGCGGCTGGAAGACCGCCAACAAGCAGCCCGTCAAGAACCGCGACCTGTGGGAGCGCCTGCTCACCGCCAAAAGCAAGCACAAGGTTGAGTTCATCTGGGTTAAGGGTCACGCCGGCCATGAGCTCAACGAGCGCTGCGACGAGCTCGCCACCACGGCGGCCGACGGCAGCAACCTCGATATCGACACCGGCTTTAACGAGAGCGACCTGTAACGGCGTTTTCGTACGCTATTTCCTGCCCCTTCGCGCTACACTCATCCTGTAAACCGAACGGCACGAGGGGGATACATGCTGCGTATAGCGACCATCGGCACATCCATGATTACCGACGACTTTATCCAGGTCGTCAACGCCAACGACCAAGCCGCGTTTGTGGGCACGCTCTCGCGCGATGCCAATCGCGGTGCTGCCTTTACCGCCGAGCGCGGTGGCGAGCGAAACTTTACTTCACTCGATGAGCTCGCGGCAGCCGCCGACGTCGACGCCGTCTATATCGGCAGCCCCAACGCACTTCACTACGAGCAGGCCCTTGCCTGCATCGCCGGTGGCAAGCACGTCATCGTCGAGAAGCCCTTCTGCGCCACCGAGGCGCAAGCGCTGGAAGTCTTCCGCGCTGCCGAGGCAGCAGGTGTCGTGGCCCTCGAGGCCATGCGTCCCCTCCACGATCCCGCCTTCCACGCCATCGAGGACGCCCTGGGTGAGATCGCCCCCATCCGCCGCGCCTCATTGCGCTTTGGAAAATATTCCTCGCGCTACAACGAGATTCTCGCGGGACGCGCCACCAATATCTTCGACTGCAATATGGCCTCGGGTTCCCTCATGGATATTGGCGTCTACACCGTCGAGCCCATGGTCGAGATTTTCGGCATGCCCTCCGGCCTTACGAGCATGACCACCCTGCTCGATCCCACCACGCGACAGCTCACGCACGGCCCCATCGACGGCTGCGGTTCCATCCTCGCCAGCTACGGCGGTGGCCGTATCTCCGTCGAGCTCGCGCACTCCAAAATTACGAATGACCTGCTGCCCTCGCAGATCGAAGGCGAGCGTGGCACTATCCAGATCGACCATCTGTCCACGCCCCGCAACGTCCGCATCGACTATCGCGGCGACGTCGTACGCGGCTCGGCGACCGAGGCGCCGCGCGAACAGGGCGACAACGGCCGCGTGCTCGACCTGCCCAAATCGAGCAACACTATGGAATACGAACTCACAGACTTCATCACCGCCATCGGCGGCATCGATAACGTCAAGGAAGAGATTTGGGAGACCCCGGCGGGACGCCACGAGCTTGGCCACTACCGCGATGTCACGCTCGTCTCACTACGCATCATGGATGCCGTGCGCCAGCAGGCCGGCATTACCTTCCCGGCCGACGCAGGCAAGCAGGCATAGCGATGGGCCTCTTCGATACGTTCTTCTCCAGCGTCACCGGCGGCAGTCGAGAGCCTCAAAAACCATCAAACGTCGAGCTCGAGCTGCGCCGCAGGCTTACTGTGCTCGCAAGCGACGAGGCCACTCAAGACACTCCCCTGCGCTATTTCCTGCGCTGGGAGGGGCAAGTCCAAGGCGTTGGTTTTCGCTTTACCAACACCAACCTCGCGCAGGCACGCGCACTCACCGGCTGGGTGCGTAACATGGAAGACGGCTCAGTCGAGATGGAGATACAGGGAGCTCCGGCAAATATCCTATCTCATCTCGAGGCGCTTCATGCCTCCTACGAGCGCATGGGAACGCGTTTTCGCCTCATAGACGCTCAGGCCCGAGCCCCACTTGCCAATGAAGACGGTTTCAGTCCTCATTATTAGTATTGTGTGCTAAATACGGTATCATTTACCTACGACCGTTGATAGAAAAGAGGCGAGGCGCATGGCGGTGCAAAGAAGGAATACCAGGCAGCGAAAGCTGGTTCTTGACGCCGTGCGCCAAAGCTATAACCATCCCACCGCCGACGAAATCTACAACGCCGTGCGCGCGCAGGATGACAAAATCAGCCGCGGTACGGTCTACCGCAATCTCAATCTCTTGGCCGACGCCGGCGAGATCCTCTCCATCAAGACGCCGGGCGGCAGCCGCTTCGATCGCACGATCGAGCCGCATGCGCATATCATCTGCACCTCGTGCAGCCGCGTCATCGACGTACCGCTCCCCTTCGATGCCCAGCTCGACGCCAAAGCGTCCGAGCAAATCGGCTGGCACGTCACGTCGCACTACACCATCTTCGAGGGTCTCTGCCCCGACTGCCGGTAGATGTTTGGAACATGCCTTAAAATCCACCTTTCCGCACTTTGCAGCAAAAAGTAGATTTCTAGACATGTCCCAAATGTCTACTCAGCAAGTAGACGACGCAGCTCTTCTTCGACCGTGCGCACGTAGCGGACGCGGTCGTTAATGCCACGCATAGAGGGGTTGCAGCTCTCCATTAGATAAGGATGGCCCACTACGTTGAGCATGTCGCGGTCGTTTTCGTTATCGCCAAACGCCATCATCTCATCGGGCGAAATACCCAGGGCACGACCGTAATCGGCAAGCGCGGAGCCCTTGCCCGAACCGAAACCGATAAAGTCCGTCCATTCGGTTCCCGACGTCATCACGTCGACACGGTCGCTGAAGAGGCGCTCAAAATGCTCCAGCGCCGCCGGCTGATCAACCTCGGGCGTCTGGAAGGCAATCTTAATGACGTCCTCGTCGATGTCCTCGGGACGGTCGACCACCGCCACATCGCAGTGGACCTCATAGCGCAAATGGTCGACGAACGCATCATTGCCGCTCATGGTGTAGAGGTGCCCCTCGCACGAAAGGGTCACGTCGGCATGGGGATACGCAACCACGGCATTCGCGATATCCATAGCAAGGCTGCGCTCCATGGAACGCTTGACAACGGCACGTCCCTCGCTCATCACCAGGGCTCCGTTTTCGCATACATATGCGAGCTCATCGGCCACCGGGGCAAACAGGTGGCGCAAGCTCGCATATTGACGGCCGCTCGCCGGCATAAACACGATACCGCGACGATGCAGCTCATCGATAAGCTCAAAGGCCTCGGAACGCGGCTCGCGCTCCCCCGGATGCAGCAAAGTGCCGTCCAAATCGCATGCAATCAGCTTGATTCCCTCAAGACCCATATGCTTTCCCCCAAAGCACCTCATCAACAGCAAGACGGACTTTGATTGGTCGCCCCTCAAAGCCCGTCTTGCGCATACGTGCGCTTAGCCGCGCGTCTTTTTTACGATGGTAAAGTCGGGAGCCATGCTCACGACGACCTCCGCCGCACTCGACGCAAAGCGTCGGCTGGCATCGAGCTCGCGCGTGACCACCGAGAGCCGAACACCCTCGACACCCCGGAGTATGCGGCCCAAAACAGGCTGCACCGGCGTATACATGCGCACGGTATGCTCGTCCGAGTCGCCCCGGAAGAGCGGCGCATGCATGTTGCCGATCTCCCAGCACGCATGCGCGAGTGCAATCGGATCCATGCGGTCGACTTCGACCAAATAAACCTCGGCGCTGCGCAGGCGCACAATAACCGCCACAGGCACCACGCCCGAACGGTCAATGGCGAGCACGTCGCCATCGGCAAGACGACCGCCGTCGGCAGTATCCAGCCGAACATCGATCGTGCGCCCCAGCTCCGTCACGCCAACAAACGCGCATACATCAGCCTGGTCCCAATCGAGCAGTAGCTCGTCAACTTCAAAGACACCGCCCAGCTCCCGGCGAAGCAGGAGTTCATAGGACGGGTCGTTGAGATTTCCCAAGCATGTCGTCGAAACCAAGCGTTCAGGCATACTCTAACCCTCGACCTCGACGAGCTCGATATCAAAGTTGAGGTCCTTGCCGGCAAGCTCGTGGTTGGCGTCGAGCATCACAGCCTCGGGCGTCACGTCAATGACGACGGCGGGGACGGGCATACCGCTCGGCGTGGACAGGAAGAGCTTCATGCCCTTCTCGATCTGCTCGATGTTGGGAACCTGCTCGGCCGGGAAGGTCAGAACCATCTCGGGATTGTGCTCGCCGTAGGCATCGGCAGCAGGAATGTGCACGGTCTTCTTCTCGCCCACCTGCATGTCGACAACAGCGGCGTCGAAGCCCTTGATCATCTGGCCGGCGCCGCAGGTGAACTCCAGCGGCTCGCCGCGATCGTAGGAGCTATCGAACTGCGTGCCGTCGTCGAGCGTGCCGCGATAATGAGTCTTGACCTTCTTGCCCTGGTTGGACATGGTAACCTCCGTGATAAGGGCGGCGCACAACGCGGGCCGCCGTGAACATATGGCGCTAACTATACCCTAGTCATACAATTCAAAGACAGTTTGCAAAGAAACGCTGCAACCGGAGGATCCATGGCATATCCCGTATTTGACTTACACTGCGACACCGCCGACCGCATCGGCTGGGCCACGCTCGATCTCGACCTGCGCTTTACCGCCGGCACCGACGGTTATTTCCCCGGCGACGAAACGCATCCGCAAGATTTCGACCTCATCGAGGGCAACGCCTGCGCCATCTCGCTCGCAAAGATCGGCAACACGCCGTGGGCACAGTGCTTCGCCACGTTTGTCCCCGACGAGATTCCCACCGCCCACGCCGCGCGCTTCCAGGCGCAAATCATGGCGCATATGAGCGGCCAGGCAATGCTCAACCACGACCGCATGGTCAACGTACGCAGCGCCGCAGACATTCGCCCTGCGCTCAAAGACGGCAAGGTCGCTTGCATCCACACCATCGAAAACGCCACGTTCTTTGCCGAGGACCCCGCGCTGATCGAGGTGCTCAAGAGCTTGGGCGTGCTTATGTCGTCACTCAGCTGGAACGCGCAGGGACCGCTCGCGAGCGGCCACGACACCCACGCCGGCCTCACCGCCGCCGGTATCGAGGCGCTTACGCAGATGGAGCACGCCGGCATGGTGCTCGACGTTTCCCACCTCAACGATGAGTGCTTTGACGAGGTTGTCGCCCACGCCACGCGCCCCTTCGTTGCCAGCCACTCCAACTCCCGCGCGGTTTGCGGCGTCAAGCGCAACCTCACCGACGACCAGTTCCGCACCATTCGCGACATGGGCGGTATCGTCGGCCTCAACTACTGCAGCGAGTTCCTTTCCAACGACGCAACCGACAAGACCGCCGCAGACGTCACCTTCGACCAGCTGGCGGCACATATCGAGCACTGGCTCGACCTGGGCGGCGAGGACGTCATCGCGCTCGGCGGCGACTGGGACGGCGCCACGGTGCCTGCTTTCCTCTCCGATGCCAGCAAGATGCCCGAGTTCCAGAACATGCTCTCCAAGCACTTTGGCAAGACCGTGATGCAAAAGCTCTGCAGCGACAACGCGCTTGCCTTCTTTGAGCGTTATTAATTTCACATCCCTTGAGCGGGCCGGCATGCCGAACGGTCGACATGCCGGCCCGTCCCCAATCTGAAGGACCGCTTTTGACGCAGCAATTTACGTTTTTCCTACCCCGACCGGATGGCACGTCCTTGCCCGTCGTCGTTACCAAAAAGCGCGTCAAGAACTTCAACCTACGCGTCACATCGAGCGGTGAGGTCCACGCCAGCGCACCGATCGGCGCCAGCCGTGAGCGTATCGAAGCGTTTGTGAAGCGCAACAGCGCCTGGATTATCAGCCGACTTGCCCAGCGCGAGCAACGTCAGGCGACGGCGAGAGAGCCGCTCAGCCCCTCGTCCATCATTGCGCTTTGGGGCAAACCCATCACGGTACAAGATGCGCTCGATCACAACTTTACATCACCCGCACCGCGGCCCAAGCAGGCCACCTTCGCAAGTTTTATGGGTACCGACGAATCGGACGAAGGCCCACAGGCCAAGCGGCGCGCAATCCTCGACGGCCTAACGTCCGACGAGCTCCAGACACGCATCGACCAACTCTATGCATCCGAGGTCACCGCAGCGCTACGCGATATGGTGCGCGCATACGAAATCGCAATGGGCGTCACCGTTTCCCGCGTCTCCGTGCGCAGTATGAAAACACGTTGGGGATCATGCACGCCCAAGACCGGAGCTATTCGCATCGCACGCGAACTTGCCGCTTATCCCATCGAGTGTCTCGACATAGTTGTCGCCCACGAGCTCGTCCACTTGCTCGAACCAAGCCACAATCAGCGGTTTCACGCCCTGCTCGACACGTACTGCCCCAACAATAGAGCTCTGTCGCAGCGGCTCAAGCAGCCACCCATAGAGACGTATTAGAACCGGTTAGCGCACGCGCTCGATCTCGACACCGCAACTTGCCAGGGGCAGGCCAACAGGTGCCCACGGCTTATCGAGCTTTATACGCACACCAAGCAGCGAGGGATAGCGGCGCAGCAGCATCTGGGCTGTCCCCTCGGCTGCCGCCTCGATGAGTTTAAACGTATGCTCGCGCAGATAGCCATCGACATCGTGGCACACCGAGCCGTAGTCAATCGAGGCGTCCAGGTTATCGTGCTCCCCCGCTGCACGCAGGTCGGCATAGAGCACCAAGGACACGATGAACTTCTGGCCCAGCGCGTTCTCTTCGGGATACACGCCGTGGTTGGCAAAGACCTCGAGACCGTCGATAGTAATGCGATCGGCATGGCGCAGATCGTCATAGCTCACGTGGGGCACCGCCGTTGCGGTGGATATTTTGCCCCTTTCACGGCGGGCGAGCTCGGCACCTTCAGTCTTGGTTGCATTCTCGGGCAGTTTTTTGTTACTCATCGCGATCGTCTCCTTCGTTTAGAACCCCGACCGCGCAAACTAACTACACGCGAATCGACAGGTTCTTTTTATCGTCGCTCCAGTTGCAAGCATTGCGCGCGGGGCATGCAAAGCAGGCGCGCGACGCTTTGTCGGCTGCGTAGAGCAGACGCTCAAGCGGTTGGCTGTTCACGCGCAGCTTTCGATGGCCCAGAATGGCCGTCTTAATGGCTGCGGCATCGGCCGGCTCAAACGCCACGTCATCGGGCATGCCGGCGAGTATTGCATCAGCGACGCGCTCGCTTGCAACATCATGGGATATACCCGATTCATACTGTTCATCTTTGCCGATATCGTGAAGAAGTGCCGTGGCGTAGATGACCTCGCGGTCAAACTCGAGCTGTTCCTCGAGATTCTTGATCCACATAATACGGGCGACATCCAGCAGGTGGTCAATACCGTGGCGGCAGAAGATGCGCCCCGATTCCAACTGTGCAATGTTGCCCAGGTGCCGCCGGAACAGACCGTTGGCACAGATGTAATCAATGCGAGGCATGACACCAAAAGGCGCCAGACCCGAAGCCATAAAACCGCGACGCGGCGTTCCCTCGTCAGTATTCGATGTAAAGTCGTTGACGACTCTCATAGTTAGCGTCCCAGCATCCTAAAGAAACGCTCTTCGAGCGCGGGGTCGGTCTCAAAGACGCCGCGGCGAGCGAGCGTCACGGTCTTGGTGCCGGGCTTTTGCACGCCGCGCATGGTCATACACATATGCTCAGCTTCCATGAGCACAATCGCTCCCTGGGGAGCGAGATACTCCATGAGGGCATCGGCAACCTGCGCACACAGCTGCTCCTGCAGCTGCAGACGGCGGGCATAAACCTCAACCGTGCGAGCAAGCTTAGAGAGCCCTGCGACACGGCCGTTGGGGATATAGCCAATGGTAGCCTTGCCGTAAAACGGCAGCAGATGATGTTCGCACAGCGAGTAGAACGTGATGTCGCGCTCGATAACCAAATCGTTCGAAGCGACGGCAAAGGTTTTGGACAGGTGCTCCTCGGCACTCTGGTCCATACCGCCGGCGATTTCACCATACATACGGGCAACGCGCGCCGGGGTCTCCAGCAGGCCCTCACGAGTTGGGTCCTCGCCTATGCCCTCAAGCAACAGCTTAATGGCGGCCTCGACTTTTTCCTGATCGACCATCTGGGCCTCACTTTTCCGATTTCACGTTCGCGCTATGGTACCACGCCCTCCGGCATCGACCACAAGCTACATAGTATGGGTCGAATAGACCGGATCATCACGCCAAAGTTCAACCGCATCACAAAGCGCAACGCCCTCGCGCTCGGCACGGGCACGCGTAGCGTTCATATCGATCACGCGCTGATTGCTCGAGCCTCTGAAGCGCAACGAGATATCGTACAAATCCTGAACGAACGGACCGTCCACCAACATATCGAGGCAGGTAAGGATGCGGTCCGTCACCTCGGTATGATGACGACCGCCCGGCATAAGCTCCTCGAGCACATCGCCGGTAAAGCACCAAATAGTCTTTCCCGACCCCGATGGATAGGCCGCACGCACGCGTTCGATAAAGTCGACAAGCCCCGCTTGATTCTCAGGTTCCATAGGCTCGCCGCCCAAAATCGTCAGACCATCGATAAAGGGATGATCGAGACTCTCGATAATCTTGTCCTCGACGGCGCGATCGAACGGCTCGCCCGCAGCAAAGTCCCACGCGACAGAGTTAAAGCAGTTCTTGCACCCACGACGGCACCCACTCACAAACAGAGAAGTACGAACGCCTTCTCCATCAGCAATATCGAAATACTTAATGTTCGCGTAGTTCATAGGTAACTCTCCTGGGAGGCCGGGACATATCATCCCGTCCTCAAACATTCTCGGCCTGCGGCCTGCGAAACTGCGGGCGGGACGATATGTCCCGGCCTCATGCAAAGGGCAACTCAATGAACGAAGCGAACATCGAGTATAGGGTTCGAGGTCCAATAAAAACTGGGTTGCGGCTCAACCGCCATCGCAAGTAAATCGCAGCTGCAGCTCAAATTATTTCCGCTAAGAACTTCGAGGAGTGAGCAGGCCGCATGCTGCATCTCAGCTACATTAACTTGGCTGCCCCGTAGCGAGGCCCCGGACCTTTGCTCGATATGAGTTCCGCACGAACAGGAGGCGCCAGTGGCGCCTCCGTCGTGAGCCAGGACTGTCCGAAATAGCGAGTAAAGGTCCGGGGCCTCGCTACGGGGCAGCCTGGGATGGTTATTAGAGATGCAGCACGCGGTCGCGGATCTCCTCGGTTCGACCCTGGTTCCAGAACTGGGTACCGATGTAGCCGCACGTACGACGAGCGACGTTCATCTTCTCCTGGTCGCGGTTGCCGCAATTGGGGCACTCCCACACCAGCTTGCCATCGTCCTCGACAATCTTGATCTCGCCATCGTAGCCGCACACCTGGCAGTAGTCGCTCTTGGTGTTGAGCTCGGCGTACATGATGTTGTCGTAGATGTACTGCATCACGCGAATGACAGCCTTGAGGTTGTCCTGCATGTTGGGAACCTCAACGTAGGAAATGGCCCCGCCCGGCGAAAGCTGCTGGAACATGCCCTCAAACTTGAGCTTGTCGAAGGCATCAATCTCCTCGGACACGTGGACGTGGTAGCTGTTGGTAATGTAGCCCTTGTCCGTCACGCCCGGAATAATGCCAAAACGACGCTGCAGGCACTTGGCGAACTTGTAGGTCGTCGACTCCAACGGCGTGCCGTACAGCGAGAAATCGATATCGCTCGCGGCTTTCCACTCCGCACACTTGTCGTTCATGCGCTGCATGACCGCCATGGCAAAGGGCGTGCCCTCCTTCTCGGTGTGGCTGTGGCCCGTCATGTACTTGACGCACTCATACAGACCGGCATACCCCAGGCTGATGGTGGAATAGCCGCCCACGAGCAGTTTGTCGATCGTCTCGCCCTTCTTAAGGCGCGCCAGGGCGCCGTACTGCCAAAGAATCGGCGCGGCATCCGAAAGCGTGCCCATCAGACGCTCATGACGGCACAGCAGGGCACGATGGCACAGTTCAAGGCGCTCATCGAAGATCTTCCAGAACTTGTCCATATCCTGGTGCGAGCTCAGCGCGACATCAGGCAGGTTAATGGTCACAACGCCCTGGTTAAAGCGACCATAGTACTTAGGCTTGCTCGGGTCATAGTTCAGCGCGTTGGCGACGTTGTTAAAGCCGTTGCCCGAACGGTCGGGCGTCAGGAAACTGCGGCAACCCATACAGGTGTAGCAATCGCCGTTGCCGGCGGTCTCGCCCTTAGACAGCTTGAGCTCGCGCATCTTCTTCTCAGAGATGTAGTCGGGCACCATGCGCTTGGCGGTGCACTTGGCAGCGAGCTTGGTCAGATAGAAGTACGGCGAATCCTCGCGGATGTTATCGTCCTCGAGCACGTAGATGAGCTTGGGGAACGCCGGGGTGATCCACACGCCGGCTTCGTTCTTAACGCCCTCATAGCGCTGACGAAGCGTCTCCTCCACAATCATGGCAAGGTCGTGCTTCTCCTGAGGCGTACGGGCCTCGTTAAGATACATAAAGACCGTCACGAACGGCGCCTGGCCGTTCGTGGTCATAAGCGTCACGACCTGATACTGGATCGTCTGGACGCCGCGACGAATCTCATCGCGCAGGCGATCCTCCACGACCTCGCGGACCTTTTCGGGAGATGCGGAAACGCCGAGCTCCTCAAGCTCGCGAGCAACCTCGCCGCGAATCTTTTGACGGCTCACCTCGACGAACGGGGCGAGATGAGTCAGCGAAATCGACTGGCCGCCGTACTGGGAGGAAGCAACCTGGGCGATGATCTGCGTCGCGATGTTGCAGGCCGTCGAGAAGCTATGCGGCTTCTCAATCAGCGTACCCGAGATAACAGTACCGTTCTGGAGCATATCCTCCAGGTTCACCAGGTCGCAGTTATGCATGTGCTGGGCAAAGTAGTCCGAATCGTGGAAGTGAATCAGGCCCTCGTTGTGAGCATCCACGATCTCCTGGGGCAGCAGTACGCGCTGCGTCAGGTCCTTGGAAATCTCGCCGGCCATGTAGTCGCGCTGAACGGAGTTGACGGTCGGGTTCTTGTTAGAGTTCTCCTGCTTGACCTCTTCGTTGTTGCATTCGATCAGCGACAGGATCTTGTCGTCGGTCGTGTTCTTTTGGCGCTTTAGGCTCTGAACATAGCGATAGATGATGTAGTGGCGAGCGACCTCGTAGCAGTCGAGACGCATAATCTCGTCCTCGACCAAATCCTGGATCTCCTCGACCGATACGGTGTGACCGGCCTTCTCACATGCCTCGGCGACGTTTTGTGCCGCATAGATCACCTGGCGGTCGGTAAGGCGAGAGCCTTCCTCGACCTCCAAGTTTGCGGCGCGGATCGCATTGACGATCTTATCGATGTCAAAGGTAACCTCGGTGCCGCTGCGCTTGATGATCTTCATCCTCTTGCCTCTTTCGCATCGTAGCCTCATTGCGCTTCAGAGCCAAACGATGCCCGGCAGGGCTTACCCTGTCTTGCGGCGCCGTCGCGCAATCTGTGTTTTCGATAACCATAGGCCCTCATGCGGACAATCCTCGCAGCCAATCAAGGGGCTCAAAGATCCATCCAAATGGGGCGAATAAGGTCCTCGTTCTCTGTCCGCCATCTATCATACGACAAAGAGGCATCTATATCCTGTATTCTTTTTTTAGGTCAAACACAATATATAGTGTTTCAGCAGGTCAAAGCAATTAGTCATTTTGCAGACGCATTAATTATGAGGGGTTCTTGGCAAGTCGGTAAAACGTTATCAACACGACTACCTGCATGGCAGTTATAAAACCCCCTCAACCGAGCCACCGCCAAATAGGACCAAAACCAAGCCGCTCACGCCAAAAGAATCCAAAAGATTATGCTTGACCAACATGTTGCGGTCACGATCGGCCAGGACGTATGCAATCTGCCGGCAGCCCTACGGGATGCGAAAACCATTGCGTACAGACCTTGGATCAATATTTGGTGGCTTATTTGGCGGCGTGCTTGGTGGCAAAAAAACAGCCCAGAGGACATAGCCTCTGGGCTGTGAACATTTGGTGGGCGTTAGAAGATTTGAACTTCTGACCTCTTCCGTGTCAGGGAAGCGCTCTCCCCCTGAGCTAAACGCCCAAATGGAGCGGACAACGGGGCTCGAACCCGCGACCCCAACCTTGGCAAGGTTGTGCTCTACCAACTGAGCCATGTCCGCCTGCGAGGATTTAATATACGGGATGATCGCCCCGAATGCAAGAACTATTTTCGAATAATTTGAAAATAGTTCGAGCCTCTGGAACGGATTGACCAATCAGGCGAAAAGAACTGATGGCCCACTCCCCCGGCCACGACAGCGAGCGGGCTCCGGGTGCCCCAGGTTGCCGCGAAAGAGGAGGGAAGCGTACTTTATGTACGCGACCGACGATTGAGGGGCAAGATGGGGCACCCGGAGCCCGCGCAGCGTCAACAAAAAACGCGGTTCGTTAGAACCGCGTAAGATAGTTGGAGCGGACAACGGGGCGTCCGCGTATCCGCTTCGCGGATCCGCACCGGCTTCGGCCGCCTGCCGGCGACCTCGCCAGCTCGTTACAAACGCTCCGCGTTTGCTTAACGCTCGCTCCCTCTCGGGTTCGAGCCTCTGCGATGGGTACGAAAAAGCCCGGCTACCGTAGTAGTCGGGCTGTTGCGCTTGGAGCGGACAACGGGGCTCGAACCCGCGACCCCAACCTTGGCAAGGTTGTGCTCTACCAACTGAGCCATGTCCGCATATGTAAAACAAAACGGGCGCCGGAGCGCCCGGATGTTGCCTGGAGGCGAAGCCCGGATTCGAACCGGGGGTAAAGGCTTTGCAGGCCTCTGCCTTACCACTTGGCCACTTCGCCGAAAAAGGACCGCATAAACGGTCCGTAAATGCAATGGAGCGGACAACGGGGCTCGAACCCGCGACCCCAACCTTGGCAAGGTTGTGCTCTACCAACTGAGCCATGTCCGCTTGCGGGTTATTAATTTACGCGAGTTGTCCAAAAGACGCAAGTACTTTTTTCAAAAAAGTTGTCTGCCGCATGTTCTCGGTAGCTAAACGCGCCAAAGCGATTGGCTAGGCACACGATTCGAGCGCTCCGCTAAACAGCTTCACCATCTGCACGCGCGTGCCGGCGCCGTCTGTACGACGCGCAACCTCCACGTTATCGACGAGCATACGCATAAGCTTGATACCACGGCCGCGCTCCTCGGATGCGACCGGTTCGCTCGTTTTATCGATAGAATAGCCGGCACCTCGATCAAGCACCTCAACCACAACGCGATCGCCATAGGCCTGAACCGTCAGGACGCACCCGACACCGCCCGCATGGTCATAGGCATTACCCAGTGCCTCCCCCGACGCCAATGCGACATCGTAGCGCTCGTCGCGGCGCAACGGAAGCGATTCAAGGAGTTCGGCGATGTGATGTCGGTAGTATGGAAGATTCTCGATACCCTGACGGACCTCGACGCTCTTACTCCAGCGAGGCAGCTCCCCCACCGGAATGGCGGGAATAGACTCCCGTGCCGGACCCGCGACATGAAGGATATCGACAAGACGAGCAATCTCCAAAAAGCGAACAACTTCGCCTGATGCATTGACGAGCGAAAGCAGGCCTTCTCGCCTCATGAGCTCACGAGCGCGCGTAAGCAGGAATGCCAAGCCCGTCGAATCGATAAAGCCAACAGCCTGACAGTTGATGACGACACGACGCACGCCGCGGTCAACCAAAGCATCCAACCGCCGACGCAGCGCAGGCACCGTGGCGATGTCGATATCGCCCGGTGGCGTCAAAACCGCTATGTCATTCCACTCATTCATACGACCATGGTTCCCCAAAAAAGCCCACTCGATGCATTTGTTTCCCCAACCGTGCGGATTCAGCCCGTCCAGCGTCGTCTATGAACGACCCCGTAAAAACTCAAGGGACACCAATGCAATGTCGTCGTCCAGCGCCGATTCGGTAAATCGGTCGAGCTCGCCCAAGACCTTGCCGCAAATGCCCGACACGCCCTCCCCCGAAACAGAAAGCAGAAGGTCGCGCAAGCGCTGCTCGCCAAAGAATGCTCCGGTGCGGTCACGGGCCTCAATCGTTCCATCCGTATACATAAAGAGCATGTCGCCGGGGGCGAACGTAAAGGCACCCGTCTCGTACACCATGCCTTCGAATGCACCGATTACGCCCGATTGGCATCCAAGCAGTTCGACCTCTCCCCCACGGGCCTCGCCGCCGCCCAGCGGCATCGACTCTGGCCTGATGACCATGGTCGGAGGATGGCCCGCCGAACAATACGTTGCGCGTCCGGCTTTAAGGTCAATCTTGGCGATAAAGGCCGTCACGAACGTCTCGACCCTCGAAAAGCCCATGAGCATGCTGTTAAGGGAGCGCGCCATGCGGGCCGGGCCAGCGCCCTCCCAGGCATATGCCGTCAGGGCCGTCTTGACGAGCGCGGACATCGATGCGGCCTCAATGCCTTTGCCAGACACATCACCCAGAATCATGACGGCGCAGTCGTCGGGAAGTCGGATGAGCGTATAGAAATCGCCGCCGACCAACGCCGAGTTCGTGGCCGACAGGTACACCGAATCGGTTGCGATACCCGGAACATCCCCCAGGGAATTTCTCATGCCGATCTGGAGGGTCTGAGCGATATGGCGCTCCTCGCGCTTTTGAGATTCGCCTTCGTAGATCAGTTCAAAGTCATGCGCCAAGTGCACCAAGTAGTCATATTCAAGGTCATCAATCGGCTCTTGGCTGCCATCACGAAGCAGCAGCGCGCGCGTCGTCGGGCCCTTCGCAACAGAAGCAGGGACAATTGCGTCGCTGCTGTGCTTGCCATCACCCTCAGAGCGCGGGCGCCCCGCCTCGATGCCGGTGTCGACGTAGAGACCTTGGCAAGGTAGACCATGCGCCCTAAGCCAGCCTCCCATAGGCATCGATTCGTCAACGCGAGTTATACGGACGTGTTTAAGGTCCTCGGCACTCGTGCCGCCCAAAACAGACGCCCCAAAGCCATCAGGGCCAGCCCCCAGACGTGCCGCTGGCGCCGTCGTGGAAAAGAAAAGCTTCTCGGGATCGTCAGGCAAAGCAACGCGACTGCCGCCTTCAAAATCTATGACGTAGGCGTCCAGACTAGCGTCATACTCCACGGGACAGAAATGGCAATTGAGCACGGCGCAAATTTCGGCCGACACCGCACGCGAGGCGGCAACAGGATCATCAAGATAGGCAAACAACTCATCCCGAAGCACATTAAGCGAGCGGCCAAGCTCGGCCGTGCGACGGGAGCGAAGACTCGATGCCATGCCGACCAGCTGGATAGATAGGTAATCGCAAATGACCTCGAGCACATTAACGTCATAGGCGAGCGGTGCCTGAGGGCGTTTCCAACCAACTTCCAGCACGCCAAGGATCTGCGTACCGTAAAAAACGGGAAGACAGATCTCACTGCGATACGGAGGCATATCCTGCACGCGCAATAGGTGCTTAGAACGATTGTCCAAATCCATAAACATGCCCGAGGCGACACGATCGCCCTCAAGGTCCTGCTGAATCGACAGACGGCAAGCGCGCGACTCGCGAAGCACGTACGTCGGGATGCCCGCGCCATACGGCATAAACTCGGGCAGATAGCTATCCTCAAGCTCCTTAGAAACACCGCGGAGCTTAAAGCCACCGCTCTCCGAAAAATAAATCGCAGCTCCAGAAGCATCGAGCGTTCCGACGAGCTGATTTAAAACGGTATCAAGCAGGCCGGGTAGCTCATCGGAGCCCACAGTGCTCATAATGACCGAGAGCGTGCCAGAGAGACGCTTATTTGCCACTCTAAGCTCCGATAACGCACGCTTGAGTTGACGGTCGTGAGAATACTGTTCCTCAATACTGTGAAGTGCCACCAGGACACGTGGCGCGCTGCGCCCAAAGATACGTGGAGGCGTTACGGAGCCTGCGCGAACCAAGACGGGGATAAAAGAGCCGTCACTCAGCTTGAGCATCAGTTCGTTCTCGGAGCCATCAGTTTCAAATGGCAGACGATGTTCCGTCGCACGTTCAAAAGCGGATGAGTACAGAACGTCTTTAACATCTCCACCGATGACGTCGGCGCGTTCCTCGCACATCAAACCAAGTAAGCGATTATTCACATGCAGAATGGTTCCGTCGAGCTCGCAGATGATGACAGCATCGCTCGTGATCTCGACTAGTTGGGCAACGTCTGCCCACTCGTTGCGTTCAAGCGTTTCCATCGTGGACCCCACCGTCTATCGGTAACAAAAAAGCCTCCGAAGAGGCTTCTCAAATGCGATGGTGTCGGAGGCGGGACTTGAACCCGCATGACCAAAAAGCGGTCACTAGCACCTCAAGCTAGCGCGTCTGCCAATTCCGCCACTCCGACATGCTATGTTGTTGATTTGCGGTTCGTTTTGTTGGACCCGCGCGTTCAACGAGGAAGATAATAACCTATGATTCGAGAACTGTGCAAGCACTTTTTTCAAAAAAGTTTACGAATTTGTAAATGCGCTGGTAGACGGACCTGTTCGGGCAGGAATGAGGTTGCTTTCCAACGCGTCCTCGGGCATGCGGTATTATTTTGATCCGCGCTTCGCGCTACAAAATAATGCCGCCCCCTGCGGAATGCGTTGAAAAGCAACCTCATTCCTGCCCTAGGGGCGCATACTTCAGGCACAGTTCTCAAACATGTTCTGGGGGCTGATGCAAATTTGGTGGCTCGGCAAAGCCGAGCCCTTATATAAGGAGGCCGGAGCTAAAGCTCCGGCCTCACTATCTTTCCCATTAGATTAAGTGAGCGATCAAGGAATCGCACTCCCCCTGCCGAGTTACCGCAGGGCCCACCCTGGTGTTACTTTTCAGAACACTCCGCACTGATATCTTCTGTATTGAAGACGTCGATGGTGCACCCGTATACCATTGACGTCGACACCATCAGATGCGGACCGCGCGGTGACCCCACATTCCGCTGGCGCCCACAGGGCTGCCCTCGTTTCCTGACATGTCCCGCGCGGGCCGCGGCGAGCCGAGACCGCCGCATGACCTAATAGGAGCATGGAGCGATACCGCGGACCCGAACAACCGCATTCTATCGCGCCCCGTCAGTGTGCCGTCTGCCCGGTCCAGGCGAGCACGGAAAGAACGGAGCGAGACATGCAAAACGAATCGATACCCGGCGCCCGCGGGCCGGTCTTCTGCGGGGTCGACACCCACGCCGACTCGCACTGGCTGTACGTCCTGGACTGGAGGGGCCGCAAGGTCCTGTCCCGCCAGTTCCCCGCCGACGCGGCGGGCTACGAGGCGCTCGCCGGGGCGATCGCGGCGGCCGGGGAGCCGGCCTGCGTCGCGATGGAGGGGACGTCGTCCTACGGGGCGGGCCTCACCAGGCACCTCGCGTCGCTGGGGATGCCCGTGCGCGAGGCGCTCTCCCCGGCGAGGACGCAGAGGAGGCGCCCGGGGCAGGGAAAGTGCGACGAGGCGGACGCGGAGAGGGCCGCCCGCGCGGCGATGTCCGGCTCAAGGCTCGGGACCCCCAAGAGCCAGGACGGGTGGGTCGACGGGGTGCGCTGCATGCTCGCGGCGCGCTCCGGGGCGGTGAAGGCGCGGACCTCGGCGATCAACACCGCGAGGTCGCTGCTCACCACCGCGCCGGAGGGGCTCAGGTCGAGGTTCCGCGGCATGGGAGGGCCGAGGCTGATGGAGGAGCTCCCCTCCGTGCGCGCCGAGGGCGCGCTGGGCGCCGCGCTCGGCGCGCTGGCGGACCTGTGGGCGGCGGCGCGCGACGCGGCGCTCGACATGGAGCGCGCGATCGAGGCGTCCCTGGAGGAGAACTGCCCCGCGCTGCTGGCGATGTACGGGTGCGGGCCCGTGAGCGCGGCCAAGCTCGTGGTCGCGGCCGGGGACAACCCGGGCAGGCTGCGCTCCGAGGCTTCGTTCGCGGCGATATGCGGGGCCTGCCCCATCCCCGCCTCGAGCGGCAAGACCGTGAGGCACAGGCTCAACAGGGGCGGCGACCGGCAGGCGAACAGCGCGCTGCACGAGATCGCGAGGCAGAGGGTCATGCGCGACC
>NZ_JBDMHB010000002.1:82722-126614 GCF_039752955.1 Collinsella aerofaciens | reverse complement strand
GCTCGGCGTCGAGGGCTGCGGCACCACGACCGCCGCCGCCCTGGTCGTGGCCGCCGGCGACAACCCCGGCAGGCTGAGGGGCGAGGCGGCGTTCTCGATGATGTGCGGCGCCTCCCCGATCCCCGCGTCGAGCGGGAAGACGGACCGGCACAGGCTCAACCGCGGCGGCAACCGGCAGGCGAACTGGGCGCTCTACGAGATCGCGATCAAGCGCATGGCGTACGACGAGAGGACGAGGAGGTACGTGGCGAGGCGAACCTCCGAGGGGAAGTCCCGGAGGGAGGCGGTCCGCTGCCTGAAGCGCTACATAGCGCGGGAGGTGTACCGCGTGCTCATGGACCCGAACCCCGACGGCGCCGCGCCGGAGGGACCCGAGCTCGCGAAGATGCGCAAGGCGATGCGGGTGACTCAGAGGCAGGCCGCCGCGGAGCTCGGCCTGTCCGCAGCCACACTCGGGCACTTGGAGCGGGGGAAACGGCGGTCGACGAAACTGGAGAGGAGGTATTACGAGCTCCTGTGCGAATTGAAGGGAGCGCTCCCGCAAACTGCCTCTTGACAACTTATAGGAGCGTCGGTTTTGTTTTCGCGTTTTTCGCTGTGGTTGAGGGTAGCCGCCCAAACGTAGTAGATGGGCCCATTTCGTGGCGGACGGGTCGCGCAGACGCCCTTGCAAGGCCTAAATGGTCCGCTTTCCTCCGTCCCCGGGGGATCAGGGGCTGTTGCCGATACGGTGCCATTTCAAAACTATGCCGGTTTACTACGATAAATACGAATTCCCCGACCACACTCGCTTTCTTTGCAAAATCGCAAGCCGTCTACCTGCAGTTTTGTTTTTACCAAATGCGGCGTGGTTGAAGATTAGCAATTCATCGTAGTAAACCGGCATAGTTTTGTTCGAGATGGCCTAACCGCGCGTCTACGCGCGGGGCCGGCGGGGCATTTTGCCCCGCCGGCCCCTATTTCAGCGCTATTCCGGCTTGGTTTCTACCGTGGGAGTCTTATCCGCCGCAACCGGAGTACGGGCGGTGTCCATACTCAGGCAGTGCTTGGGGCAGCTTTCGATGCATTCGCCGCAGACCACGCAGGCGTACGGGTCGATCGACCAGGTGCCGCCCTTGCGATCGACCGCGAGCGCACCCGCCGGACAGCGACGTGCGCACATGCCGCAGCAGATGCACACGTCCATATCATTGACGATATGCGCGCGCAGGCGCGCAGGCGCCGCGAGCTTCTCCTGCGGATAGCACACCGTTACCGGCTGCTTGACCATAGAGCCCAAGGCCGTCTTGGCAAATGTCAGCAAACTCATGCCGCGCCTACCTTTCCGTGCAGCTAATGCAGGGGTCGATGGTCAGGATAATCATGGGCACGTTGGCAAGGAGTACGCCCTGCAGCGCATGCGTCAGACCCGCCAAGTTCTGCGACGTCGGCGTGCGCACGCGGAAACGGTCCAGGTTCTTGGTGCCGTTGCCGCGCACATAGTAATACGCCTCGCCGCGCGGCTGCTCAATCACAACCTCGCCGCGCGCGCCGTCGGCCGGCGTAAGCTTGGTGCGCCCGCCAATCCCGTCGTGCGGAATCTTGCCCACAAGCTCCTTAATGATGTCCATGGCCTGCGTGACCTCGGCGCAACGCACCTGGCAGCGGGCATAGCAATCGCCATCGGTAGCAACGATGGGCTCAAACGCGGCCAAGTCCGCATAGGCGCCGTCGTCAAACATGCGCACGTCGTAATCCACGCCCGATGCGCGCCCAAACGGACCGACCATCGAAAGCTCCAGCGCGTCTTTCTTGCTAATCACGCCCACGCCATGCAGGCGCTCGCCGCAGCTGTTGTCGTCCAAAAACGTATGCACCAGGGCCTCGTAGTCAGGACGCATGGCATCGAGCGTCTGGACAATGCCCGCCAGCTCGGAGTCCTCGATATCGTGCTTAAGGCCGCCGATCTCGTTAATCGACAGAATCACGCGCCCGCCGCAAGTGCTCTCAAAAATCTTGAGTATCTGCTCGCGCAGGGTCCATGACCGATAGAACAGCGCCTCGAAGCCAAAGGCGTCGGCGAGCAGGCCCAGCCACAGCAGATGCGAGTGAATGCGCGAAAGCTCATGCAGAATGGTGCGGATATACTGCACGCGACCAGGCACCTCGATGCCGAGCATGCCCTCGCAGGCGCTGGCATAGCCGCAGCTATGGCCCACGGCGCAGATGCCGCAGATGCGCTCGGCAATGTAGCCAAACTGATGCATATCGCGCTTTTCGGTGAGCTTCTCGAGTCCGCGGTGCACAAAACCGATCTGCGGAATTGCCTCGATGACGCGGTCGTCCTCGATCACCAGGTCCAGATGAAGCGGCTCGGGCAGTACCGGGTGCTGCGGGCCAAACGGAATAACGGAGCGATGTGCCATGGGCCTTACGCCTCCTTTTTCTGCTTGTCGCGGGCGGCCTTGGCGGCAAGCGCCGCGCGGACCTTGGCTGCTTTCTCGGGATCCATGGCAGCGGGCTGAGCAGCGGCGCCCGCGGCATCGCCGGCGCTCGCAGCGCCCTCCCCTGCAGCAGCCGCAGCAGCGGCGGCCTTTTCGGCAGCGGCCTTGCGCGCCTTGGCTTCGGCGGCGGCACGGACCTTCATGGCCTTCTCGCGCGCGGCCTTCACCTCGGGCGTGATAACGCTCATGGGCTCGGCAGTCGAAACATGGTAGAAAAAGCCCTTAAAGTCGATCTGCATGTCGGTGACGGCAAGCCCGAACAGGTCGTGCGCTTCGTTCTCAAACGGGAACACCGCGGGGTAATACGAGCTGATGGACGGAATCTCCTGGTACCGGTCGATACCCTCGACTACCAGGTTCTCAATCACATAGTTGCCGTCCTGGGCGATCTGCTCCTGGGCAGCACGAACGTTGATGAACGTATAGACCAGGCGATACGAGCCGTCGTCGACGTTGCGCTCGGCGTGCATTTGCACAAAGCGCGCGCCGACGCCCTTGAGCGCCTGGACATGAGACAGGAGCTCGTCAATCCCGACGGTGGTATAGATAGCCTTTTGCATTACTCGGCCTCCTTTGCAGCGGCGGGCGTCTCAGCAGGTGCGTCGCCAGCGGCAGGCGCGTCGCCGGCCTCAGACGCAGCCACAAACCCGCCCTCGCCCAGCTCAACGCCACCATCCCAGGTAGCGGCGCCGCCCACGGTAAGCGGATCGCCGCCAGCACGCATCACGGCCTCCTTCTGATCCAGGATGCCGCACGCCTCCACGATGGCATCGATCACCGTCTCGGGGCGAACGGCGCACCCGGGCGCGTACACATCCACGGGAATCGCGCGGTCCACGCCGCCGATCACGTTATAGGCATCGCGAAACACGCCGCCCGAGCACGCGCAGATACCGCATGCCACCACACACTTGGGCTCGAGCATCTGGTTGTAGATCTGGCGCACGACAGGCAGGTTCTGGGCATTGACCGACCCCGTCACCAAAAAGATATCCGCATGCTTGGGGTTGCCGGTGTTGACCACGCCAAAGCGCTCCGCATCGAACAGCGGCGTGAGCGAGGCCAGCACCTCGATATCACATCCGTTGCAGCTCGAACCGTCGTAATGAATAACCCACGGCGAGCGCGACATTTTATGATCCATGGATGCCGCCTCCTAAATAAAAACGTCGACGAGGATGGGCATAAGGTTGAGCAGGCCAAACACCAGCGCCACGCCCCATCCGAGCCTAAAGCAGCTGCGCCAGGTGCTGCGTGCGAAGGTGTTGTCGATCAGCACCTCGACAAAATACGTCGCAGCCATCACGACCAGGGCTACGACCCAGCTCACCGGGTTGTCCCAAACAAAGAACATGCCCACCCACATCAAAAACAGCACGGTCTCGCACCAGTGCATAAGGGTCATCTTGGCCAGCGTGCCGCCGCTCATCTCGGTGGCGACGCCCTGGACGATCTCCTGATGCGCGTGATGCGAGTACGAAAGGTCAAACGGCGACTTGCGCAGCTTGATGGTGAGCACCGCGAGCAGCGCGAGGAAAATGGGCGCGCTGTACACGATGATGGGGGCCGACTGCCCCGTCACGGCGATGGAATCGAAGCTGTCGGTGGCAAGGTACAGGCCCACGCTCATCAGCAAAACGGCGGGCTCGTAACTCATGACCTGCAGCAGCTCACGGTCGGCGCCGACCTGGGCAAACGGGCTTTGCGTCGAGGCGGACGCCAACACCACAAAGATCGCAGCGAGGGTCACCATAAAAGCGCACAACAGCGTGTTGGAACCCGACACAAAGATGCCGCCGCCCACCACGGTAAAGATGAGCGCGCACGCCATGTAGGTATCGTCCATGGTGTTTACGCTGGCGGGGGCCTTGCGCAGCAGCTTGGCCACATCGTAGAAAGGCTGGAGCAGGCGCGGGCCCACGCGGCCCTGCATGCGGGCCGAAAGTTTGCGGTCAACGCCGTCGATCAGGCCGCCCACAAGCGGCGCCAGTAAGGCAAATGCCACGGTGCCAATAAAAATGCCCACGACGCCCGAACCCTCGAAATACTTGCCGCGCAGCACCGAGGGCGCACTCATGGCAAGTCGCTCGGGCCCAATCCACGCGCAACACAGCAGCGCAAACAAGATAATGCTGCAGCACACGACGCTACCCGCGGGGCCAATACGCTTCTCGCCAAGGGCGTCCTCCGAGTACCAATTGCGCTTTTCGGCCTTCACCTCGTGTCCCATCGAGCCGCGGAAATGGCGATATTTGTCGGTCCCCACGCCCGAAAGGTACACGTTGACGTGCGGTTTGTTGCTCACGCGGAATGAAGTCAGCAGCACCACGGCGATAAAAGCCACGATAACCACCATCAGATACATGGCGTCCTTGCCAATAACGTACGGCACGCGGCCAAACACCATGGCCAAGTAAGGCGACACCAAACCGCTCGAGATAACCGGAAACGCCACGCAGCACAGAATCAGCAGCGCGGCGATGGTGTTGAGCGCCATCCATTCGGTCTTATGAACATTGACTTCAACGTTTTGAGCCGTGGGGTCGACGCCCGAAAGCTTGGCAAGCCACTTGCCCCAGAAGAAGAACGTCGCGGCCGAGCCAAAGGCCAGCACCATGATCATGAGCACGTTGCCGGTCTGGGCAAACGCCACCAGGGCGCCCCACTTGGACACGAGCATGCCAAACGGCGCCACAAACATGCCCATGATGCCCAGCATCATCAGGCGCGTCAGGTGCGGCATGCGGCTGAACATACCGTCCATGTCCTCGATATCGCGGCTGCCGATATGATGCTCGGCCGTGCCCACGCACAGGAACAGCAGCGACTTTGCCACCGTGTGGAACAGGATCAGGAAGATGGCCGCCCATACGGCCTCGGGCGCGCCGACACCCAGGCAGGCACTGATGAGGCCCAAGTTGGAAATGGTGGAGTACGCGAGCACGCGTTTGGCGTTGCTCTGCGAGATGGCCATGAGGGCAGCGAGCAAAAACGTGATGGCACCCACACTCGTGACCATAAAGCCGGTCACGGGATAGATGGCATAGAGCGGGCTCAGCTTGACCATCAGGAACACGCCGGCTTTGACCATGGTTGACGAGTGCAGCAGGGCGCTCGTGGGCGTGGGGGCAACCATGGCACCGAGCAGCCACGTGTGGAACGGCATCTGTGCGGCCTTGGTGAGTGCGGCGAGCGACAGCAGAATGACCGGCATCACCAGCAGCGCGGATTGCGCGGTTCCGGAGCCGGAAAGCTCGATCATGCCCGAGATGGTCAGCGGCATGCCGTTAACGTGCAGGAACATAAGGCCCGCCAAAAACGCGATGCCGCCCAGCATGTTAAGGATGATCTGGGTGAAGGCGTTCTTGATGGCCTCGGGCGTGCGCGTGTAGCCAATCATAAGGAACGAGCACACGGTGGTGATTTCCCAGCCGCAGAACAGCCACTCAAGGTTGTCGCTCGTCACGATGACGAACATGGCCGAGAGGAACAGGAACATAAGCGCCAGGAACTGCGGACGACGGTCGGGTGCGGTCTGCCCGCGCAGCGCGGCCTCGTGCTCATCGTGCGCTTGGAAGTCCTTCATGTAACCCAGGGCGTAGATACAGATAAGGCTGCCGACAATGCCGACGGCGAGGACCATGATCACGCTCATGTAATCCAGGTAGAGCGGCGTCGCCGTGACGGCTTCGGCCGCGGGCAGCGTCATGGTCGCAAAGGCAACGGAGCCCACCAGCTGCACCACGCCGAGCACCGTGGTGAGCGCGTTCCTATATTTGTACGCGTTGTACAGGATGACGGCGCACAGGATGACATCGATAGCGGAGCTGATGATCGAGAGCACATGCGAGGTGCCGGGGGCAACCTCAAAGCTCTGCGGACCCGTGCCAAAAAACATGACGGCGACTACAACTGTCACCGCCATAATAATGCCGGAGCCTATGAGCCCCACCGCATCGCGGGCGCGGTCACCGCGCGCGAGCAGCATGCCCAGCGCCGGTACCAGCGGAAACAGGGTAAGGAAATACAGTAGCGTCATACCATCACTCCCCCATGCAAAAACGCTGCAATTGTTTAACGTTATAGCTCAATTGAGGAGTAGCGGCGGCGGGTTTTCGGTCAACTGGGGAGTTTTAGGCGTACGGGGTAAGGGTGCGTCCGCATTGGAGCAGAGGCGCAGCAAGAAAAAGCGCCCCTGTGGGCGCACCATCCCGTTTGCTATTCCGCCTTTTTAACGCGCGGCTTGCGACCGCGCGGCTTATCGACCAGCGCGGACTCACCGCTCTCGCGATACTGACGACACCAAGCCTTGACCGAAGACTCGCTGGGAATCTTGTGCTTGATCATGGTCTCGCGAACCGTCAAGCCGTTTTCCAGACGGTCCTTAACCACAGCGAGCTTTACGTCGTACGAATAGGTGTGATGATGCGAACCGGCATTGAGAACGGCGTCGGCACCGCCCACGGCATACGCGCGGGCCCACTGACGAGCCGTGGCCTGGGGAATGCCAAGCTCCGCGGCGAGGGCGCGATGACCGACCCCCTCTTGGAGGATCTCGACGGCGCGCTGCCTAACCTCGGGCGCATGCGTGCGAGTCCTAGTTGCTTCCGACATACCTGCCACTTCTTAGCCTTAACCGTTAATCTGCTTTCTTACGTGCAAGTTAGATAGTAGCATTTTACTGTTTGTTCAAAGCAGTTAATTAAAATAGACGCGGCGTTATCTGGGCATTTGGCACCAAATTACGACATTTCTTTATCGATTATTTACGCTGGTAGCTGACTCGCAGCTAATCGTCATTCGCTTGTCAACAAAATTGACATCTCTTTATGTCCTTTGGTATAGAGGATATAGTTATTAACCCCTCCCACAATAATTTTGAGTGATCTGCAATGCAGTAGACGTCCTCACTCCTCATGATTACCGCGCATTGCCATCCACCGGAGCAAAACAAAAAGGGCGGGACCTGCTGCGCTTGCAGGCCCCGCACCGATTGACACCCGACGGGACACAGCCGGGCGAAACGAATCCGTGCTACCGTCCCGCCTGGCCGCGATGCTCAACTACAGCTCGTTGGCCGCGTGATACGCCGTGCGAATGGCGCTCGCAATGTCGGCGGTGCGCTCGCCCGAGCAGTCGCCCACGCAGGTCACGGGCACCGTCACGCCATCCAGGTCAAACGCGTTGGCCTTGGAGCCCACGGCCATCACCACGTAATCGCAGGCGATCTTCACCGGCTCCTCGGCGCCGTCCTCGGCGGTGCGAACGGCCTCCACGCCCTCGTCAGTAATGGCGGTCAGGCGGGTCTTCACGTGCTGCTCCACGTTGTGCTCGGCAAAGTCGCTCATAATCAGCGGCAGAATGGTCTCAGACTCGCCCGCGGCAATCTTGTCGAGCATCTCCACGATCGCCACCTCGCAGCCGTGCTGCAGCAGATACTCGGCAGTCTCGGTGCCCACTAGGCCACCGCCAATGACGGCGACGCGGCCGCTGAGCTCCACCTTGCCGGCCAGCACGTCCCAGCTCGAGACGACCTTGTCCGAGTCGGCACCCGGAACGGGGATGACCACGTCGTGTGCGCCCACGGCCACAATCGCGGCGTCAGCGGCGTTGAGGTCCGCGGGGCTAGCGACGTGGTTGAGCTCAACCTTCACGCCCAGGCCAGGCAGAATCTTCTCGTAATACTCGACCGAGCGCATGATCTCGTCCTTGCGCGGGGGCGCGGCCGCCAGCACAATCTGGCCGCCCAGATGATCGCTCGCCTCGTAGACGGTCACGTTGTAGCCGCGCTTGGCTGCCACGCGCGCGGCCTCCAGGCCGGCAATACCGCCGCCCACCACGGCGATCTTCTTGTCGCCCTCGCCCGGCTTGATGGCGATGGTCGCCTCGTCGCCGTTCTCGGCATTGAGCACGCACGAGATGTACTTGCGGTTTTGAATCGCGTCGACGCAGCCCTTGTTGCAGTTGAGGCACTCGCGGATGGGCTCACCCGTGGCGGCCTTCAGCGCAATGTCGGGGTCGCACATGAGCGAGCGGCCATAGGCGATGATGTCGGCGGCGCCGTCTTCCAGAATCTTCTCGCCGGCCTCGACCGAAACCACGCGGCCGACGGTTGCCACCGGCACGGAGACCAGGGCCTTGACGCGCTCGGCCACGGGCAGCGTCCAGTTGTAGGGCATGGCGCCCATGGGCGGAATGGTGTCGCCCATGTTGCCGGTATGGTTGGCCTGCGCGACCTGGATCATGTCGATGCCCGCGCCCTCGAGCAGCTTGGCGAACTCGCAGGCCTCGTCGGGCAGCAGGCCGCCCTTGCCGCGCGGCGTGCCGTCGGGGTTCTCCATGATCACGGGGAGCTTGTACTCCACCATCAGCCCCGGCGCGGCCTCCTTAATGGCAGCGACGACCTCCAGCGCATAGCGAACGCGGTTCTCGAACGAGCCGCCGTACTCGTCGGTGCGCTTGTTGAGGATGGCCGAGCACAGCGAACCCACCAGGCGGTCGCCGTGGACCTCGATGGCGTCGATGCCGGCCTGCTGCGCGCGGGCGGCCGAGGCGGCGATGGCCTCCTTGATCTGGGTGAGCTGCTCTACGCTCGCCTCGTTCACAAAGTGCTGCATGTCGTGATGCAGCTTGGCGTAGGCCTGCTTGCGGATCTCGTTGGACTCGGCCATCTTGGCGGCGAAGGTCTCCTCGTCGCCGGCGGCTTTGGCCTCCTGCGCGGCCTTGGCGGCGGCCATGGAACCCATGACCATGCGGCCGACGCCGGGCACGTCGTACTCGGGGTGGAACAGCTGCAGCGCAACCTTGGCACCGTGCTTGTGGACAGCGTCGGCCAGGGCCTTAAACGTGGGGATCTGGGCGTCGGTCGCCAGCTTGGGCGTGGGGCTCGCAGTCATGACGGGAGCGACGTCGCCGATGACGATGTAGCTCACGCCGCCACGGGCCAGGCGCTCGTAAAAAGCCAGGCTGCGCTCGCCGATGGAACCGTCACGCTCCTCGTAGCCGGTGGTCAGCGGCGGAAACATAATGCGGTTCTTGAGCTCAAGGGGGCCAACCGTAATGGGCTGGAGCAGCTTGGATGCAGGTGTGGTCATGGACATTCCTCTCTTGTAGGCGCGGCGGCGATGATGCCGCATAGTTGTCTAGAGGATATGGCATGGGAATACAGCAGCGCAACGGAAATCGGCGGACAGCAGGTAGCGGCAGGTGGATGGGGATGGGCGGGGCGGCCCGCCGGTTTATCTCAATCTGTAACAGTTACGCGGCAAAACCGGGTCTTACTGTTACAGATCGAGACATTCCTCTCGGCCCATCCTCAACAATCTAGATCTGTAACAGCTAGGCCCACTTTTTGCCCCTATCTGTTACAGATCGAGACAAACCAAACCCGCCTGCTAGAAAATCTCAATCTGTAACGGTTACTCGGCAAAAACCGTCCCTCGTGTTACAGATTTAGACAAACACGACCCAACCCACCGGTATATCTCGATCTGTAACACCAAGCCGCCCAAATCGGGTCTAGATGTTACAGATCGAGATTTTGTTTGAGAGGCCGAGAATTGGACCGAAAACACAGTCCCGGAATAACAAAAAAGCTCGCCGGCTAGGCCGACGAGCTGCAAGTTCTTGGTCGCGGGGGCAGGATTTGAACCTACGACCTCCGGGTTATGAGGGGCATTTTCTACGTAGGCCATGTAAACGCATGAGAGTTGATTAGGGGTATCTACCTCGTAAAATGGCAACGGGAAGTAATTCTAGGGAGCCTGTGGTAGTCCGTGGGAGCGGACCTGCTGCCACAAATCCTGCCACAGGCTCTGCCACAACTGACGTAAGGATTACTCCCATGAACGACAAGACGAACAACACCCAAGAAGGCGGCGAGCACCGCAACGCAATCGGACGCCGCAGGCGAATCTACGTCCGCGTCACCGAGAACGAGCTCACCCGCATTCGCTCGCGCGCGTGCAAGGCGGGCATGAGCATTTCCGCCTACACCCGCATGAAGACGCTGGGAGATCAAGAGGCACGGCCAACGGTGGACCTCGACATCGCCGAACTTCGCAAGGCGTTCGCGGATTTGAAGCACGCCGGGTCGAACTTGAACCAATGCGCTCGCGCGCTCAATACCTTCGGAGCAGACGAGGACTCCGCCGCCAATACCGACCGCGCGGTGCGCCGTGTCTCCGCAGCCGCGGACAACATCTGCGCGCTTATCGCCGCAGTGCGCAGTTAGGGGGAGCAATGGAAATCCTTACCCCCTCCCTCATCAGCGCTCTGGCACTCGGAGCGTTTTGCTGTCCCGCGCTTGCCCGGCCAGCGGAATGTCTGCTGAACGGAGACGGTGTCACCGTCATCCCCGTTTTCGATCTCACCGCCGTTCCCGGCTGGTGGCTATCAGGCGGTTTCGCTGCTCACCCGGCCGGCACCATCGCCATCCTTGCATTGCTCTTCCTCATCTCCCTGCTCTTCTTCGCGACCGAAAGGGCCAAGGGCCGCGCCGAAGACGGCGGCGTCTTGGGAAACGCCCGCGTCAAGGAGGGCCGCGAGGTCATCAAGGGCTCCATGACATGGGACGGCAAGAGCGAGCCGAAGGGCCACGGCTACGTCTTCGGCTTCTCGCGAGGTCTGTACCTCTTTGAGCCCGACCGACATGTCATCTGCATCGGACAGACCGGGTCTGGCAAGACAAGGTTTCAGAACATCCCGAGCCTCGACCTGCTCACCTTCGGCGAAAGCGCCGAGAACGTAGTGGTCTCGGACGTGAAGTCGGAGCTCATCGAGCTGTGCGGCGATGCCATCGAGGCGCGCGGCTACGATGTCCTGCTCCTCGACACGCAACACCCCTCGCGTAGCTCTCGCTTCAACCCGCTCAAGCTCATCGTCGAGCTTGCGGTCCAAGGGGATTCGCAGGCCGCCGAGCAGGCGGCGGAGGACCTGGCTTCGGCGATAGTACCCGCCGAGCGCGAGGGGCAGGGCTCCCACTGGGTGAACTCGGCCAGGGGCCTCTTCTCCTCCGTCGCCTACTACGTCTCCACCAGCCCCGACTGCCCGAACTGCTGCCGCAACATGGCGACCGTGTGCAGGGTGATCAACGAGGGCACCGAGGCCGAGGGGGCCGACCCCGCAGTCCCGCTCAAGGCTCTGCTGCGCTCGCTGCCCCACGACCACCCGTCGCGCGTCTTCGGCTCCCAGTTCCTGAGCAGCGGGGGCAACGAGATGCGCAGCGTGCTGTCCACGCTCAAGGTCAACCTGCGCATCTACGCCTCGGGTCCCATCGCATGGCTCACCTCCGGGGACGACATCGACGTGCGCCGCGTCCTGACCGAAAAGACCGCGCTGTTCCTCCACGTGATGGACGAGGGAAGCCCCTACAATCGGCTGTTCGAGGTACTCTTCGACCAGCTCTACAAGGCCGTGTACGCCATAGCCGACTCCAACGGCGGAAAGGTCCCGAGGAGGCTCACCATCCTCGGCGACGAGTGGGGCAACCTCGGCGCGGTCAAGTGCCTCCCCGCCCTGCTCTCCCTCGGCCGCTCGTATGGCCTGAGCTGGTGCGGCAGCGTGCAGAACATCTCGCAGCTCAATAAATACGGAGAGCGCGACGGCCGCCGCAAGATCCTCGCCAACTGCTCCGTGAAGGTCTTCCTCAAGTTGGGCGAAGAGGAGGACAGGCGCTACGCGAGCGAGCTTGTCGGGAAAACGACCAGACATACCATGGGCACGAGCGCGAGCAGGGGCGCGTCCTCATCGAGCACCACGAGCTACAGCGAGCACGCCGACGACGTGATACGACCGCATGAGTGGATCGAGATGGCACCCGACAGGGAAGGCGCCATCGTGGTGAAGCAGGCTATGAACGGACTGCCCGCATCCCGCGCGGGCGCGTTCCGCGCACCGTTGGCCGACTGCACCAAGACGCCTACGAAAGCGCACTTCGGGCTCGGCACAAGGGAGGAGGACGCCGCGAAGCGCCTCGCCTACCAGAAGAAGCTCGACGGACGCGATGCGGGCAGGGTGTCGGACGTCCGCACATGGTGCCCGGACTTCCCCGAAGCAATCGCCGACGCCGCCGACGATGACGAGTGGGGCGCGCTGTAGCCCCGGGAAGGAGGAAGATGACGGCCGTGAAGCAGGTGTCCGTCTGTAGCGAGCGCCATTTGAGGAACATCAGGTCCTATCTGGACTGGAACCGAGAGAAGGTTCTGGCGCACGACACCCAGAACATCATCGACGAGGGCAGGTGGTTCGAGGAGATGCGCGCCACTCGCGAGCAGTTCCATCACAACGAGCCGGGCAAGGTAGGCGCGCGCTGCACATACATGCAGCATGTCACCCTCAACTTCAATCCCGACGAATGCAGCTGCAACGGCGGCAAGATGACGCCGGAGCGTTGCATGGACTACGCCCGCGATTACATCCAGATGCGGTACGGCACCCACGAATGCCTCGTCGTCCTGCACCGGGAGCACTGCGGGTCCGACGGCACCGACAGGTTCTCAGCGCATGTGGCCGTAAATCGGAGCGACCTCGCCACCGGGTTGCGCCTAAACGAGGGCCCGGCGCGGGCGGCGGCGAAATCACGCGCCGAGACCGTGCGCGCCCTTGACGAGAAATACGGGCTCAGGCAGCTTGAGCGCGGAAAGGCGAACTCCCGCGTGCACGGCAGGCAACCCGGCGCGGAAGAGCGCGACATGGCCCGCAAGGGGCAGGCCGAACGCTCCGAGAACGAGCGTGTGAGGCGCACGGTCGCCAAGCGCATCGAGGAGGTCGGGCGCATGCCCGACTGCCCAGACCGCATGGCCGAGCTCTCGCGCCGCCTCGTGCAGGACGGCATCTCGCTCAAGCGCTCGAAGGGAGGAGACCTCCAGTACCGCTTCCGCTCGAAGTCACTGGGCGGCGAGCGCAAGGTGAACGGGGCGAGGCTGGGCTACGTCACGCATCGCAGGACGGGGCGCACAATCCGCTTCACCTACCATGGCGTCATGCGCGCGATAAGGCTGTGCATGCAGCTGTACCGCACAATGGACTACATGACGCGGGACATGTACTAGCGATGCCTCCGCGTCAGACGGAAGCCTCGTGGCCCCGGCCGCCCGCGCGCGGTCGGGGCCTCTTTGTGATGAGAGCGAACCGTAGCGAGCGGCCCATCACCCGGCGGGAGCGAGCCGTAGCGAGCGGTTCGCCCTCCCCCTGCGCCGTGCGCAGGGCAAGATCATTGCGACGAGCAAACCGTAGGAACGACGGTTTGTACGCCGCAATGCATATCTTGCCAGCCCATCGGGATGGTGAGCGGAGGGCTTCCGAAGGCGACCCTGAGGGAGCGTTTGGAAGCCCGCAGTGAGAGCCCGAGGCGCGCGACACGGCGGAATGATCGCGGCCATGAGCAAGCGATTGAATGCAGCCGTTCGCGGGACACGGGCGGCGTGAGCGGAGGGAGCGGGGAAGGCGACCCCGAGGGAGCGTTTCCTGGTCGCGCAGCGAGAGCGAGGCCCGCCCTTGCGGGCCGAGCGGGCGGAGGGCCCCTTGCGGGCCCGGAGCACCGCGCCGAGAGGCGCGGCACCCCGCGGCCGTCACAGCCGGACCCACCCTTCTTCGCCCGTCGGGTCCAGGACCGCAACCTCAGCCGAGTCGTACACGAAGCCCTGGAGGCCGAACTCGAGCACTGCGTCGAGCATCCCCAGCGCCTCGGACAGGTCGTCGCTCGAGCCGCACGTCGGACCCTCCAGCGCCCCGGCATATGAGCGGAGCAGCCCGCGCTCGCAGACGACGTAACGGCCGACCTTCTTTTCCAACTTCATTTCCATTCACCCTTCCTCTGTGGAGGGCGGGCCGTAACGGCCCCGCCCTCTCGTTCCTAACGCCTGACCTTGCGCACGGGCGCGGGTTCGAAGCTCTCGTCGCGCTCCACGACGTTGAAACCATGTGAGCGGTTCAGGGCCTCGAACTCGGGGATAGAGAAGTACCCCCACTCGTCGGCGAAACCCTCGACGAAACCGAACGCCTCGCCCGTTTCGAGGTCGTACTCGGTCACGTACCACGTCCAGCCGCTTATGCAGCTGAACAGCTTCACGCGCGCGACAGGGTCCGCTTCCTCCTCGGTCGCGTACAGCGGCGGCACCGTCGCCACCACCTCCTTGGGCATGAGCTTCTGCATCTCCGTCTCCCTTCCGGCCCCGTGGGCCTAATCCTCTCGCCCCTGCGGGCAAAGCCTTGGCGGCGCCTGCGGCCGCCTTGGCTTTGCTCCCTGCAAAGCCGCGCCGCAACGAAGGAGGGGTCAAGGGAGCTGCGCGGCAACCTCCACCAATCGGGAGCGCAGCGGACGATTTGTGCGGGGTTCCGCGCGGCCCCTTGAGGCCCCGCAGCGGAGGCGCAACCGCGACGAGCTTTAAACGCCTCTCCACATGCAGGCAAAGTTGCCAAAACAACAGGTTTGCCACCTGACCTCAACTTCCAAACAAACGAAACCCTCCTCATCGCCATTTAGGCGTAATTCCGTAAATACGCAATTACGCCTAAATGGGATATGATGGCCTCACAGGAGAAGGAGGCCCATATGCCACAAGCTGCACTCAAAGAGCATGGAAGCGAGTTAACGAAGCTCACACTCTCGATGACCTTCGAAGATAAAAGGACCTTGAAGGCCTACGCCGCGAATCAGGACAAAACCGTTGCCAAAGTCGTCCGGGAGTGGATCGACGAGAAGTGCAAGGGGGCGAACTAAGTGCCTCAGACCTCACAGGAGACGGTCCAGAACCTTGTAGACAGGGCTGTGAAGCTCGGTGATAGGCAACTCGCCGCAGACATCCGCGCCTTTGCCGCGCAGAGGCAATTCGGCCTCGTCTTCGAGCACAACAGACCAGAGCGCATGAGGCTCCATGGCAAAAGAATCACACAGGGCGACATCGTTCAGGTTCTGCCCGAAAGAGGCGAAAGGGAGAAGCCGTACAACAAGCTTCTTTGGCGCGTCGAATCCATCTCGGGCGACACCGCAAGCCTCGTTGCCCACAAAACAGTTTCTTACTACGATAACGTCGAGACGCCCAGACAGGCACTCATTCGCGACGTTGTTGCCGTTGCGGAGTACGATCAGCCCATATACGCTGGACTTAAAGAGACCGGGCGCGTTGAGCGCGGCGGGGATAGGCCCTATCAGGTGGTCATCAACGGCGAAAACTACCATGCGCTCGAAACGCTCGCCTTCGCCTACGCTGGTAAAGTCGACTGCATCTACATCGATCCACCCTATAACACCGGCGCGCGCGACTGGAAATACAACAACGACTATGTGGACGGCTCCGACGAATACCGCCATTCGAAATGGCTCGCATTCATGGAACGTCGCCTCAAACTGTCCAAGCAACTGCTCAACCCCGAGAAATCCGTTCTCATTGTTACGATAGATGAGAAGGAGTACCCGAGACTCGAGCTCCTACTTGAAAACGTCTTTTCCCATGCGGCAAGCATTCAGACCGTCACGATCACAATCAACAAGAATGGCGTTGCGAGAGACAATCAGTTCAAACGCTCGGACGAATACGCTGTCTTTTGCTTCTTCGGCTCGGCTGCCCCCTGCGCCGTTGACCGCAAGCTCTATTCAGCAGAATTCGGGGATATGCAAGAAAAAGTGGCTGCTGAGAGGAGGCCCCAACGCGGCCCGAGCGGCCCGACCCAACCTCTTCTATCCGATATTTATCGACGAGCGCGATGCCACAATCAAGGAGATCGGTGATTCCCTCCCCCTTGCTGCAGACTGGCGCGAAGTTGATGTTCCCAATGGCCTTCGGGCGATTTGGCCACTCAGAACGGACGGCGGGGAGGCGACGTGGCGCATATCTCAGCCCGCATTACGAGCAAAACTCGCCCGAGGTTGTGCAAAGGTCGGAGAATACAACAAGAAAAACGATCGGTACTCGCTTCTTTATCTTGGAGACTCACAAGAGGAGCGCCTTAAAAACGGTGAGATCAAACTGCTGGGCAAAGCGCAAGATGGATCTCTAATTTTGGAGGAATGCGGCGTGCGTAGCGCCGTACCGACCACCGTGTGGAGTGGCCCCCAGTTTTCCGCTGGGGAATATGGAAGCAGGTATATCAAGAGATTTGTAGGCGACAGGCATTTCACCTTTCCCAAGTCTCTCTATGCTACAGAGCTTTCACTCGCTAGCGTTCTCGCCAACAAACGGGATGCCCTTGTAATTGACTTCTTCTCGGGCTCGGGCACCACTGCTCACGCCGTTATGCGACTCAATCATCAGGATGGTGGAAACCGCAGGTGCGTCTGTATCACGAACAACGAGGTCTCTGAGGATGAGGCCAAGAAACTAATAAAACGCGGCCTGCGCCAAGGTGATCAGGAATGGGAATCACTCGGCATCTGTGAACACATCACAAAGCCGCGTGTGACGGCGGCAATAACTGGAAAGACACCAGAAGGACAGGCGGTTAAAGGCAATTATAAATTCGTAGATGAATTCCCAATGGCAGACGGATTTGAGGAAAACGCGCTCTTCTTCGACCTCACCTACGAAGACCCCGATGCTGTCGAGCTCGGAGTCGCCTTCGAACAGATTGCGCCGCTCCTATGGCTGCGCGCAGGCGCAAAGGGCCGCATCATCGAACACGAAGCATTGGGTTATGAGATTGCCGATAGCTACGCCGTACTCTTCGACTACGCGAGCGTTGGCGACTTTATCAATGAGGTCTCCTCAATAGAAGGCATTTCGTGCGCTTACGTGATTACCGACGACACCGCGCGATACGCCAACGTCAAAGCCCAACTGCCGGGTATCGACGTCGTACGCCTGTATGAAAACTATCTGCAATCCTTCAAGATTGCAGCCGAAGACGCTGTGAGGTAGAGCATGAGAATCGAACTAAAGGACTTCCAATCGAGGGCGGTCTCTACCCTGTCCTCCAAACTTGAAAGCATGAGGAGACGCTATGAGCAGGACGGCGAGACGTCTTCCATCTGCCTCGCATCGCCGACCGGCTCGGGCAAGACTGTCATGTGCGCAGCAACCATCGAGGCCCTTTTCTTCGGCGGCGACGACCTCGGCCTTTCACCCGATGAGAATGCCGTCGTCCTCTGGCTCTCTGATTCACCCAGTCTTAATGAGCAGACCTGTGTTCGCTTTGCCAACGTCGCCGACAAGCTTGCCGACAGCGTTCTCGACCATAGACATTTGGAGACCGTCACCAATCATTTTGGAGCATCCCATGATGTTCTGGACCCGCGCCACGTTTACTTCCTCAGCAAGGACCTCCTGAGTAGAAACGGCCTGCTTACCAAGGGAGGCGAGCTTAATTCCGGACGCGTCTTCTGGGACATCCTCGACCGCACCATCAAGGATCCCGAGCGGAACCTCTACCTCTTCATCGACGAGGCTCACAGGGGTCTCGGATCCAACGCTTCAAGCGACAAGGGCACCAGCACCATCTACGCAAACCTCATTGATGGCTTCGAGGGTCGTGCCGCCATGCCCATCGTCGTTGGCGTGTCTGCCACGCCGCAGCGCTTCGACGCCGCCATGGACCTGAGAGAAAACCGCGTCAGGATGCCTCGTGTTAGTGTCACGCCTCGCGAAGTTCAAGAATCTGGCCTCCTGAAGGACATCATCGAACTCCGCGTCCCCGAGAAAGACGACCCGGTTGAGCATCAGTACCTGACCATGGCTTGCCAAAGGTTTGCCCTCGCTTGCAGCAAGTGGGACGAGTATTGCACCGAACAAGACGAGCGAAGCATCCACCCGCTCTTGCTCGTCCAGACCGCCGACAACATCAGCATGTCGTCCCTTGCCGAACTGTGCGACCAGATCATGAGCCTAGTTCCCGGCTTGAATGAGGCGGCCTGTTTCGCAAACGTGTTCGGCGAGCACAAGCTGCTTGCTGCGGGCAAATACCTTATTCCCTATATAGATCCCGAGTTCGTTCAGGACAGTCCCAATGTAAGGGTTCTTTTCGCAAAAGAGGCGGTCTCAAACGGATGGGACTGCCCGCGCGCCGAGGTTATCTTCTCGCAGCGCAGACGCTCGGATTCCACCTATATCGCCCAGCTTGTCGGGCGCATGGTCCGCACTCCGCTGGCGAGGCGCATCGACGGAGACGATATGCTCAATTCCGTCGCGTGCTATCTCCCGCAGTTCAACCCAGACAGCACCAAAGACGTTGTTGACTATCTTATGGGCCGCAAGGACGCCATGGGCGAAAGCTCCATCGGCGCCAAGAACATCGTTCTCAGGCCGGTGACCGTAACGACAGCCGAACCTCGCACCGACAAGGATTATGAAGACGAGCTTGAGCGATACGAAGCTAATCAGGAGGCGATTAGGGAGGCCGAAGGGCAGCAGCCCGGATTCCAGCCTTCCGTCGCCGGCATGGGAGAACAGAGCTCGTTTGAGGACGCTCTTGTGCCCATTCGGGATAAAGAACCGAAAGACGACTCGGACCAGACAGGCAACGAATCCCCATCGGCGACAGATGGCGGCACCAGCGCCATCCCCAAACCAAATGACAGCACAATCAATCCAATCGCCCCCGCGCAGCTTTCCAAGCCAAAGCCGCCTACCAAGCAGGAGCAATCCTTCACCAAGGAAGAGTGGGCCGGCATTAAGAAGGCCTTTGGCTCAATACCCGTTCAGAGGGTCCCCAAGAAGGCACGTAACGAGTTTCAAAGTCTGCTACGCACAGCGAGTCTTTTGGTTGAGACCGGCTTGGACCGCGATGCCGCGAGAGATGTCAATCACAGGTTCTCCCGGCGCCTTGCTGGCTCGATCGTGTCAAACGAAGACGAATACCTCGCAGCTCGCCATGAGGTCGAGGTTTCTGAAACGGTCAAAATTACGCTCGACAAGCTGAACGAGACCGAAACTTCCAGCCAAGAAGAGGCCATGACCGATCCCGAGGGACTTCGCAAAGCAGCCCGAGACGCGGATGTTCGTTTCGGAAAAGAGCTCGCCCAGGCGTATCGCAAGGAGAACTTCGTGCAACTCGGTCGGCAGGAGTGCGACCTCAGGCTCGCCGCAGCAGTGCGCACGCCCGCGATTGTTGATGATTTGGAACGTTGGGCGGCAAAAACTCGAAAAGATTATTTCGACACGGTTGACGGCAGCGGATCGTACGATTTCCTCAGCGATGCGGCAAAGCAGCGCTATGACGAGCTTGCACGCGAAACCGAGGGCAGGCGTCTGACCAGAATCGAATGGCCCACGAGCCTCATCACATCCGATCTGTTCGCCAAGTATCCACGCCATATCGTTCAGAAGGAAGACGGCCTGTGCCCGCTCGATCTGAACGACATGGAACAAGCCATTGTGAATACTGAGCTTGCCAAGGCCCGTACGATCGCTTTTTACCGCAACCCCTCCGGGAGTATGTCAGCAAAAGCATTCTCCATCCCCTATATGTCCTCAGTCGGTCGAAAGGCGCTACACCCTGACTTCATTTTCTTTGTCAGGGACGAACAGGGTGATATCCGCCCGTCCCTTGTGGACCCACATGCGGAATTCCTTGGTGACACGCTTGCCAAGCTCAAGGGCTATGTGAACTATCTCAGGGACTTCCCCGACGTGTTCAAACAGGTACTGTTCGTAGGCGATATGGGCAATAAGGAATACCGGGTCATCAATCTGCTTAGAAACGACGTGCAGGAGGCCATCCTGTCGTACACCGAGGTTGACTGCAAGGCGCTGTTCTACGGGCCTTATGCAAACACCTACCAATAGCAACGGGCGCCCCTGAAAAAGAATGCGGTCGAGGAAGCTCCTCGACCGCATTTTCCTTTTTGCATTTTACCGACTCACAGGGAAACGTGATTGGCCTCAATTGCCGATGCGTCCTGTCTAAGGTAGCCGCTCATCGACGCGAGCACGCGATTGATTAGAGAGGTCACGTCATGTTCATCTGCTCCTGCCTTTCGCAGCATCGCGCAGTATTCGCGCAAGCCAAACTGAGTCGTAAAGATAGTCGGGAGCATTGAAGTGTAACGTTTATCGACCACCTCCCGAACGACCGCGCACTCCTCTTTACCCTGCTTGACGCAAGTTCCCAGATCATCGAGCACAAGCAGCTCACATGTCGTCAGGGGGCGAATGGAGCGCCATTTGTTTTCCTTGCCGTAGTAACTCGCACCCATCCATGTATCACGAACCAGATCCGCCACGGGCACAAATGTGGCGCTCGGAGCCGTTTCTCCGGTCTTCTCTGAGCGTTCAACGAGCTCCTTCACAATCCAGCACGCCAACGTCGTCTTCCCCGAACCACTACCGCCGCTCACCCAGAGAGAGGGAGTCCCCTTTCCTTGATAGGAGGAGAGCCAGCTAAGCGCCCTCTCGGGGATGCGACTCAAATCGAAACACGTATCCGATAACACACTCAAGACGAGCTCTGAGAAGCCGCTGTCACTCAGCAGCACTCCGGAGTCTGGAGGACGGCACTTCATCTTGGGCAACCCCATTAGTCCGGCACCGCGCAAGTAATCCAGCGTCTGCTTTGACATGACATTAGGACTGCCGAAACGCTCTGCATCTTTCTCAAGCAGGGATTTGAGAAGGCTGACCTCTTCGGTCTCAGGGGTTTTCTGGATCTCGTCTGTCGAGGATGGCTGCAAGGTCTTCGATGTCTGCTCGCTCGCCGGTATGTGGGGTTTGTTCATAGTTTCCCCTTTCTGTTGGATGACATAGCTGACATGTTTGGGATGACAAGGCTGACGTACCGGGACCCTTGTCATGCGACAGGTTTGTCACCGCACCGATGACAGACTTGTCACCCGACAAGGTCGTCAGGTGACAGAGGCTGAATTCGCTGCCGCCCCTTATGACCACGTGATTGATAAGACCGGCTTTTACGAGGCCATCTACCGCGCGTTGCACCGTACGCAATGCGATGTCCAGATGTTCAGCCAGCCAACGCTCGCTCACGCCGATTTTGTTGCCACAAGCGAAAGCACGCGAATGCAGCCAGTGGTAAATCGCCACAGAGCTCCCGCTGAGCTTGGCGAGCTTCGGAGCAACTGCATCGGCGTCGCTCTCGAAATTAGGCGTGAACAGATCTTTCATGGTCTTCTCCCCGTTAGTCTGCGTCGGAGTCCTTGGGGCTCGCGGAGCGAATGTACTCCTCGACCCACTCACGGCGAATGCGATAACTACGCCCACAGCGGATAGCGCGAATCTTGCCTTCACGAACGTACGAGTAGACGGTTTTTTCATGCAAGCCGAGGAACTTGGCGACGTCGGCCACATGAAGCACGTCGGAAAGGCCAGCAGCTCCGTTTCCAACCTTTTCCATTTGACTCTCCTAATAATGGATTGGTAGTAATACTGAATCCATTATGTGATATCATATCCTAAATATAATAGTCAATGATTGGATTGATTTAGTTTATGAATCCATTAGAGTGCTGTGAACGACTGCCCCTCTCGCTTCGCAAGCCCACCAAGCTCGATATCGGGGCAGTAAGACCGTGGCTTCGCTACGACTTCGACCGTCTCTGGGGGACCTCTGCCGATGGCGAGCGCTTCGCGTACTACGCTGAGCGCGGAGAACCCATTGTCATGAAATTCGAACATCTTGAAAACGAATTTTTCGCAAACGGCCTTCAAAAGGTCAACGTCAATCGAGCCGAGAGCATCGTTCGTTTCTGCGAGCGTTACGGTTTTCCCGTTTCCAGCGGCTATGACGGCGCCCAGCGCCTCTCTCTGTTCCGCAGCCGCTTCAAGTTCTTAAGAACGAATTTCCAGCCGTTCAGGAGCGAATGGGATATCCTCGCCAACGAAAATGCGTCCGCCGCAGGCGCCCCCTTGTTCAGCAGTGCCTATTCCAATGATGATAAGGCACTGTTGGGACGCAGGCCCTACTACCTCTCCGAGGAAGCTCGTCGCATTCATCTGAACGATCGCTCGGTTGTTGGAGCGATTTCTGAAGCCGAGATCATCCAGACCATACGAGCGCTACAGGTCTCGACGGCCCTACTTGCAGCCATCGGCTACGGCGTAGAAAACCACGCGACGTGGGGGGCCTCCGATGTCGCTGAGTATCTTTGCGACCGTTCGCACATGGCACAAAATGGCGTAACTTTCTTTCTTCTCTCGACAGACGACGCCCTACTCAAGGACACGCGACTTATGTCTTATGACACACTCATCCGCAAAAGCCCTGACTTTAAGTCAGCGGTCCAACAGGGAGAGGAAGCGGGATTCAACACCCGCGCGGGCTACACATCAAGTCTTGGAACCGGGTTGATTCTCGCATCAAACACTGCCAACGCCTATCTAGCCGACTCCCTGCTCTCCTATCGTTTCGACGCTAACGCCGTGACAGATGTCATGGTTGAAAAGAGCGGCAACGCCATCCTTGCCATGTGGGCCCAGGCCCAGAAAAAAACTGAGCACATCCTTACTTGCCGCGCAGAAGACCATGCCCAATACGGCTGCCTTCCCGAAGCGATCATCTCCCAATTCGGCCTCCTCTACGACGATCCCGCCGAATGGCGCATCTGCGACAACTGCGGGCGAATCTTTAAGAAATACCGCGAGGAAAAGCCAGGCAAGGTGATTCAGAAGACCCGCTTCTGCAAACGCAGCTGCGCCAATTCCTATAGCAAGAAAAAGTCCCAAGGGCTCATTACCGAGCAATCGGTTTGAGATAGCACCATCGGCCCCAACGCACTTGAAGGAGGTGAATAAATATGAGAACAGTCAGCGAAGGCTACGCCCCCGTGAAGCGCGGCAAGGACTCTTGGCTGCTCAGGGTCAGCGTGAGCGAGGACGGCAAGCCCTCTAAGCGCGTGAGCAAAACCGTCCACTGCCGCACCAAGACCGAGGCGAAGCGCCTGTTGGACGAGTGGCGCGTCGAGCTCATGACGGCCCGCACGCGCATGGACCGCTCCAACAAAACCCTTGAGGAGTTCCTGCGCGAGCACATCACCTATCTGCACGACGTGAAGCACCTGAGCGCCAACACGATTCGCGGTTACCGCGACATCGTCGAGACGCGCTGGGCACCGAGACTCGGCACGACCTTGCTAAAAGACTTGAAGCCCTACATGATCGAGGATCAGCTGGCATGGATGCGCCAAAGCGGCGGTCTCAACGGCAAGCCCCTCTCTGGCAACACCTGCCAGAAGGCTCTTTCGTTCCTGAAGACCGCGCTCAAACGCGCCCGCCGCCTCGAATACATCGACTCCAACCCCTGCGAGCTTGTGGACGTCCCGTCCAAGGAGAAGAAGGAGGTTCGAGTCATCGATGAAAACGAGGTATCCCGCATGAAAATCGCCCTGCTCGGATGCCCGGACTACCGCTTCGCAGCCGCCACAAACCTCGCGCTCGACACGGGTATGAGACGCGGCGAGCTGTGCGCCCTCAGGTGGCGCGACGTCGACCTCGATGGAGGCGTCATCCGCGTCCGCCGAGCGCTCGCCGAGGCGCGCGCGACGGACACCTACTGCGGCGAGACCCTGGAGGAGAAGCTGCCCAAGAGCAACCGCTCGAACAGGGACGTCACCATCCCCGAGGGGACGGTCGAATTCCTGCGCCATCACAAGCAGATGCAGCTCTATCGCCTGACGTACAACGACATCGAGCAGGGCGAGGACACCCCCGTGTTCTGCAGTGACCTCGGCGAGCTCTACCGCCCGTCGAAATTCACGAGCGACTTTAGCCGCTTCGCCCAGCACAAGTCATTCGCGGTCACGTTGCACGGCCTGCGCCACACGCACGCCAGCCTTCTCCTGAAAAAGGGTGTCTCGATACAGTACGTCTCCGCCCGTTTGGGCCACGAGAGCATCGAGATCACTTACAAGACCTACTCGCACTTCCTGCCGGGAGACGACGGCGGGTCTTCGGAGAAGTGGGGCGAGTTAGCCGCGCTGCCGAAGGACATCTTCGGCCTGCTTCCCGCTGCCTGATTCTCATTGTTTGCCATGGTTTACTGCCACAATTCCGCCACAAGCCCTAAAAGGGGCTGCCACAACAAGAAAAAAGGCCAGCCGCATAAGCGACTGGCCTGCAAGTTCTTGGTCGCGGGGGCAGGATTTGAACCTACGACCTCCGGGTTATGAGCCCGGCGAGCTACCAGACTGCTCCACCCCGCAATGTCTGGGCGCCTCATGTGCGCAAGAAAGAATATTACGCGGGAGTTCGGTAAACGGCAAGGAAAATCTCGTAGAGCATAATTCCTTCATATTTAAACCCCTCAGCCCATATCACCGTAAACGAATCGCAGCCGAGCGCCGCCGGCAGCGCGTATACAATGGTGCGCGTCCTTTTACGCCGACACCTGGAGTAGACATGCTGCTCGCTATCGATATGGGAAACACGCAGACGGCCATGGGCCTGTTTGACGGAGACGAGCTGGTGCAGTCGTGGCGCATGCCCACCGACCGCTCCTATACCGCCGACGAGATCCACGTGCGCCTGATGGGCTTCTTTAAGATGTACGACCTCTCACTCGACGCGGTCGACGCGATCGCCTTTGCCGGCGTGGTGCCGCAGCTCTCGCGCGAGTGGCACACTGTGGCCGACCGCATTGCCGCGGACGCCATCGTCATCGGGCCGCAGACGGCCGCCGTGACCAAGCTGCGCGCGGCGCGCCCCCAGGCCGTAGGTGCCGACCGCGTCGCCAACGCCGTTGCGGCCGAGACTTTCTACGGCGCGCCGGCAATCGTGGTGGACTTTGGCACCGCGACCAATATCGACGTCATCGATGAGGACGGCTATTACATTGGCGGAGCGATTGCGCCGGGCATCCGCATTTCGATGGACGCGCTCGCCACCCGAGCCGCCAAGCTCGCCAGCGTTCCGCTCGAGGCGCCCGAGCATGCCATCGGTCGCGACACCGAAGAGTGCATCAAGGTCGGCGCCGTGATGGGCGCCGCCGCCATGGCCGAGGGCCTGGTCGCGCGCATGAAGCGCGAGCTGGGCCGCGACGATGCCACCGTTATCGCCACGGGCGGTCTCGCCGGCATCGTCGCCGATTCGACCGATGCCTTCGACGTGGTAGACGGACAGCTCACCATCAAGGGTATCTGCGAAATCTACCGCCGCATGCAGGAGCAGGGGTAAGGCGGGGTTTAAGTCGAGCGCGAGCGGCGAACTAGGCAACGCATCGGTCCTATTCCTCAAAATCGAAAATTTTTCAGTTTTGAGGAATAGGATTTTTTGCTAAGCCTCGCCGCACAACCACCTCGCCAGGTCCACGATCTGCACCCCATCGCGATCCGTGGCCTCGTGATGCGTGCGGGCAAGAATCATCTTGGGATACGCATCGCCAATGCTCAGCAGTGGCGAAATCTCGCGTTCAAACGTCTTATCCGAGCTGATGTCGTCGCTCACCTGAATGTAGAGCTTCTCGCTTCGCTTGATTGCTACAAAGTCTATTTCCTTTTTATAGAGCACACCGACGTATACCTCGTATCCGCGGCGCAGCAGCTCGATGGCCACCATGTTCTCGTATACGCGTCCCCAATCCATATCACGTGTACCAAGCAGTGCGTATTTGAACGCGTGGTCTGCCAGGTAATACTTCTCGCCGCTCTTAAGGTATTTTTTGCCGCGAATGTCGTACCGACGAACTTTATAGAAGGCAAACGCATCGCACAGGTACCCCATGTACGTGCCGACCGTCTTGTTCGTAATCTTTAGCCCATCCGCATTCAAAACATCTGTAATGTTGCGTGCCGACGTTATGTTGGAGACGTTGTCCATCATGTAATCGGCAATGCGCAGCAGTGCCGATTCGTTTCTCACGTTATGCCGCTGCACGATATCCCTCACGATGAGCGTTTTGAAGACATTGGAGAGATATTGGTAGCGCTGCTCCTGCAGTGGATAAGGGTAAGAGCCGGACATACCGCCGGTTCTCGCGTACTCATCGAAGTCGCGATCGACCTCGCCCTCGTCACTATAGAAGCGATACTCCTCAAACGAGAATGGGAAAACCTCGATCTCGAACGTGCGCCCCGTAAAGAGCGTCGACAGATCACTCGACAGCAAAAAGGCGTTCGATCCGGTGATGAAGATGTCGTACTGCTCGGATGCATGGAGGCTGTTGATCGCGCGTTCAAAGCCGTCGCACATCTGAACCTCGTCGATAAGCAGGAAGTTTTGCTTGTCGGACACTCGATGCTCTTTCACATAGGCGAGCAGGGCATGATATTCGAGCAGGCCCTCGAACTCGTCGAGGTTGTAATTGATATGGATGACATTCGAATTGGACAGATTTGCCTCCACGTAATCGCGGAGGGCCTCGAGCAATTTTGACTTACCGCTACGGCGAATGCCCGTTATGACCTTGATGTCCGGTACGCCAATAAGGCTCGTCAACGTGTCCATATATGACGTTCTATTGATGAGTTTCATTGGTGCCTCCCTGCGGTCTTCTATCGCTATTCCTCAAAAACGAAAATTATTCAGTTTTGAGGAATAGACTCTGCAACGAATATACCTCGTTAAAGGCCGAGCTGGCTTAATTCTATTCCTCAAAATCGAAATATTTTCAATTTTGAGGAATAGAACCGCGATGCCACCCTGTAGTCGCGTAAAGACCCTCCCCGGCACAGCCGAGGAGGGTCTTGTTGTCATCGCTATCTTTGAGCGCGGGCGCCTCGCGCTACAGCCCGCGAATCCGTACGGCCTCGGGCGGAAACTCCTGCTCGCCGGCATCGGTCTTGATGGTCGCGCGACCCCAGATGTCCAGGCCCGCAAACACACCGACCGCAAGCGGCAAACCGCTGGGCGACACCGCCGCGACCTGACGACCCAGCAGTGGCACCATGTCAAAGTACTCGCCCAGCACCGGAGCCAGCGGGCCGGCGGCGCCCTGCGGCGTGTTGGCGGCAACTGCCCAGGTGTCCACGCGGACCAGCACGGCGGCGGCCAATGCCTCGATCAGCGCCTCATCTGCCATATCCACGCCAAGCTCACCCAGCGCCGCACGCTCAACATCAACCGTCACCGCGGCAAACATACCCGCGGCACCGGCACCGCCGTTCACGGCAACGCGCGCGAGTGACGTCTCAAACGCAGGCGCACCGCACACGATATCGCTCGGCCATTGGATACCCACCTTGCCGGCAAGGCCCAACCCCGGCGTCGAAGCCGTGCCCACGAGCGCATCCATCATGCCCATCGCCGCCACAAACGGCAGGCCGTGGAAGGCGTGCATATTCACATCGGGGCGCACAACCAGCGAAAACGTCAGCGAAGCATCGCCCGCGCTCCACGCGCACCAGCCCGCGGACACGCCCTCGCGGCCCGCGTCACGCGCCGCGTCGAGCTCGGTACCAGCGGCAACAGCATTCATCTCGATCATCTACATGCGCCCCAATTCGCCCACGATATGGCCCACGCGGTCCTCGGGCTCCTTGACCTCGACGCCGTTGTAGCGGAAGAACCGCGCCGGATCGTGCATCAGATCCTCGAGCGGCACCAGCACAAAGTCGCGCTCGCCGATCAGCGGATGCGGCAGGCGCAGCTTTTTGCCGCCGTGGGTCTCGCCGTCCATCCACAGCAGATCCAGGTCGATGGTGCGCGGACCGTTGGCCTTGGCCTTTTTGGAACGGTCGCGGCCCAGCTCGGCCTCGATCTTCATGAGCTCGTCGAGCAGCACCAGCGGCGCCAGCTCGGTCTTGATCTCGATGACGGCGTTGGCGAACGCGTCTTGGCGCGTCTCGTAGGCCGGCTCGCTCTCGTAGATGCGCGAGCAGTTGGACACGCAGGTGAGCGGAATCTCGGCGATCATGTCGCGTGCGGCGCGGATATTGTCGCAGCGATGCCCCAGGTTAGAGCCCACGGCCACAAACGCGCGGCGCGGCTGCGGCTTGGCAACCGCCCAGTAGCCGTTCAGGAACTGCGCAAAACCCGCGGCGTCGTGCACGCGCACGATGTTGGCACCGGCCTGGATGGCGCCCAGGCACACGCCAAACGTAGCGGCATCGCGCTCGGCGGCCTCGGTCACGCCCGAGACGGCGCCCACAAAGCGCTTGCGCGATACAGCGCACATGAGCGGATAGCCCAGTGACGCCATCTTGGCAGTCTCGCGCTGGATGACGATGTCCTCGTTGGCCGTCTTGCCAAAGCCAGGACCGGGATCGATGCAGATGCGGTCGCGCGACACGCCGGCGTGGATGAGCGCGCGAGCCTGGTCGGACAGAAAGCCCATGACGCGGCGCATGATGGGCGCCGAATCGGGCAGGGTGAAGCGGCGGAGCTGCGAGGTGGGCACGTAGGCTTCCTCGCGGCGGGCGCTGCGGCGCATCATGGCGGCCAGTCGGTCATTGGACTCCGATGCGGCCTCGGTGGCCTCGGGCGCGGCCTCGGGCGCGGGCGCGACGGTCTCGGCGGCAGCAGCCTGCTCGGCGGCCGGCGTCTCCTGCTCGCTTGCGGGCTCAGACGTGGGCTCCGGTTCGCCAAACGGCAACGAGGGCTGCACCACGCCGCCCGGAAGCTTGGCCTCCGGCTTAGGCTCGCCCAGCAACTTGCCGCGACGGCGGCGAGCCGGCTTCTCGGCCTCACGCGCGGCCTCGGCAGCCGCCTCGCGCGCCTTCTCGGCAACAAACGCCGCTGCCGAGGTATCGAGCTGCACCGTTGCGTGCGTGCGTGCGGGCGCGGCGACCTCGCCGGCATGCATCACGATGACGCCGCAGGTGCTCGTCTTAACAAACTCGACCATCTTGGGGTCGGTGAAGCCGGTCACGTCGTTGACGATCGAGGCGCCGCAGCGCACGGCCGCCTTGGCAACCGCCACATGACGCGTGTCGATCGAGACGATGGCGCCCTCCTTGGCCAGCGCGCGCACAACGGGCAGCACGCGGCGCGCCTCCTCGTCGGGGTTGACCGGGGTAAAGCCGGGGCGCGTGGACTCGCCGCCCACGTCGATGATGTCGGCGCCGGCGTCGAGCATCGCCAGGCCATACTCGATGGCGGCATCCGGGTCGAAGTGCTCCCCGCCGTCGCTAAACGAATCGGGCGTCACGTTGAGGACGCCCATGATGCGCGAACGGTCAAAGCTGAGCTCATACTTTCCGCACCGCCATGTCTTGCTGTCGTTCGCCATGAACATCCTCCTAAAATGCCCACGCCGCCGAGCTTGGGGAGCTGGCGGCGGGGTCGCTTTGCACTCAGTCTTTCTATTGTATCCGCGCGCGCGGGCTAGAACGCAAACGCGGCCGCGATGTCGCAAGAAATCAGCAGGTCGGCATTTGCATCCTGATCGGTGGGCACCAGATTGCAAATGGCCAGCGTATCGCCGGTAAAGTAGCGCGTGAGGCCCGCCGCCGGGTACACCACGAGCGAGGTTCCGCCCACGATGAGGGCGTCGGCCGCGGCAATGGCGGCAACGGCGCTGGTGAGCACGCGCTCGTCGAGCGGCTCTTCGTAGAGCACCACATCGGGCTTGATGCGGCCTCCGCATGCGGGACACACAGGCGCGCCCTCGGCGTCCTCGTGCTCGCGAGCGCAAATCCATTCGGCGCTATAGACCGCACCGCACGACCGGCAAATGTTGCGATGGACCGATCCGTGCAACTCAAACACGCGCCGTGAACCAGCCGCCTGATGCAGTCCGTCGATATTTTGCGTCACCACGGCGTCGAGCTTGCCGGCGCGCTCCAGCTCCGCCAGCTTGGCGTGGCAGTGGTTGGGCTTGGCGTTAAGGGCGATCATCTTGGTGCGGTAAAAGTCGAAGAACTCCGCCGGATGTGTCTCGTAAAAGCTGTGCGAGAGCATGGTTTCGGGCGGATAGGCAAACTGCTGGTGATACAGGCCGTCCACGCTGCGGAAATCGGGAATGCCGCTTGCCGTGGAAACACCCGCGCCGCCAAAGAAGACCACGTGGCTATGGGTTTCGAACAGCTCCGCCAGCGCGGCGGAGGCCTGCTTGGGATCCGATATTGCCTGCGTCATATATGACCTCCGTCCGTGTCTCCGGGACGGCGGCGTTCACACTATCACTCGCGGACTCCGCCCCGCTCTAGTTGCGTTAATCTTAAGCCTGCCAACCCCGTCGAAAGGACACCATGCCTCAGACTTACACTTTCGCCTCGTGGAACGTTAACGGCCTGCGCGCCGTGCTCAAAAAGGACCCGAGCTTTACCCAGATCGCACAGGAACTCGATGTCGATGTCCTAGCGCTGCAAGAAACTAAACTGCAAGAAGGCCAGGTGCAGGTCGACCTGCCCGGCTATCACCAAACCTGGAGCTACGCCGAGCGCAAGGGCTACTCGGGCACCGCGGTCTTTAGCCGCCAGGAACCGCTGCGCGTGCTGCGCGCCGACGCGCTGCTGCCCCACGCCGGTGAAGGCGAGGCAGCCGAGCTCGTTGCCCAAGCCGCGACCGAGGGTCGTGTCTGCGCGCTGGAGTTCGACAAATTCTGGTTTGTGGATGTCTACACGCCCAACGCGCAAAACGAACTCGCCCGCATCGACGTGCGCATGGCCTGGGACGATGCCTACCGCGGCTTTTTGAACGCGCTCGAGCGCGAGACCGGCAAACCCGTGGTAACCTGCGGCGACTTTAACGTGGCACACGAGGAGATCGACCTTAAGAACCCCAAGTCCAACCGCGGCAACGCAGGCTTTTCGGACGAGGAGCGCGGCAAGTTCACCGAGCTGCTCGACGCCGGCTTTACCGATACCTGGCGCGCGGCAAATCCGAACGTCGAGGGCGTCTACAGCTGGTGGAGCTACCGCTTTAATGCCCGCAAGAACAACGCCGGCTGGCGCATCGACTACTTCCTGGTAAGCGACGCAATCGCCGGCAACGTACGCGACACCGGCATCCGCGGCGACATCTTCGGCAGCGACCACTGCCCCGTCACCCTCACGCTAGAGCTCTAGCCCCAAGTAATTCCTGGGGGACGGAGGAAAACAGATCATGTGACCCCTCTCCCCCTATAAGCTGCGGTGGAATAGTTCCTGTTTGGGCAGCAAATAGCCAAAAACGAGAACTATTCCACCGCAAGTTCGCGAGGAAACGCGAAATGCCTTACAGCCCGTATTTCACGACGACACGGTTAATGCGACGGCACCAAGGCTTGTACAAGGCGGCCAAGAACACGCAGGTCGCAAAGCCGTGCGTAATATCGAACGGCACTGCCGTGGCAAGACGCGCCACGGCACCCGCCCAAGTAAGCGGCTGCACAAAACCAATGATGTCATACGCGTTGATCACCACGCCGTACAGCAAACCCGAAGCAAAGCCGTAGGTCAGTAGCGCCGGCATGCGCACGGTTCCATCCGCACGGTCGAACGCACCGGCATGCGCCAGCGCACCGCCAACATAGCCAACCAGGCCCCAGGCATACATCTGCCACGGTGTCCACATGCCCTGTCCAAAAAAGAAATTGCTGGTCAGCGCCGCCAGCGCGCCAACCATAAAACCATTGCGGCGACCAAGCGTCGCCCCCGCGATAATGGCGATGGCGCTCACCGGTTTAAAGTCGGGAATGGGCCCAAACAGGATGCGCCCCGCCGCCGCCAGCGCCGCCAGCACCAGCGTGGGCATAATCTGGCGCAAACCCGGACGAGATGCCTCGTAACCCGCAAAGAACAGTGCGAGCACCAGCGCCACCACAACCAGCATGGCCAACGCTGCCTGCCCAACACCCGACAGCAACGCCGCAGCCATCACCGCCGGCACCGCCAACAACAGCGGGACCTCCAGTTTTGCAAGCAAGCGCGAGAAACGACAGTCCGTCATCCCATCACGCCCTGTAGAACACGTTGTCGGCAAAGAAATCTGCCGGGGGCTCCATGCAGGCAATCTCGCCGTCAAACATCATGGCGACGTCGTCGGCTGCCTGCTCGGCAAAGTCCAAATCGTGCGTAGCCATGATGACGGTGCCGCCAGCCCGCGCATGGTCGCGCAGGGCGCGGGCGATGATGCGGCGGCTGGCCAGGTCCAGACCCTTGGTGGGCTCGTCAAACAGCAGCAGCTCGGGGCCGATCAGCAGCAGCTTTGCCAGTGCAAGCAGCTGGCGCTGTCCGCCCGAGAGGTCGTAAGGGTGGCGCGTCTCCAAGCCGTCCAATCCCAGTTGCGCCGCACGCTCCCGCGCCAAGTTCTCGTCATATCCGCAGGTCGAGGCCCATTCCATCAGCTCGTCGCACACCGTCTCGGCAACCAGCAGGGCCTTGGGGTTCTGCGGCAGCAGCGCAGCCGAGGCCGCCCCGCGCACCATACGACCACGCTGCAGCTTGGCAGTCTTGGCCAGCACCGAAAGCATCGTCGACTTGCCGCAGCCGTTACCGCCCACAACCGCATGCACCGCGCCAGCCGAAAACGACGCATCGAGCCCGCGCAGCACCCAGCCGGACGCTCGATCGTAGCGAAACCAGCCTTCCGACAGGGTGGTAGCCGACCCGCCGTGCATTTTTTGGAGTATTCTGCTTCCATCCGTGCGCGAGAAGGCTTCCGAGCCGTTCTCGAGCGACGTTTGCGCCACAAATTCGGACGATTTGTCCAATTCCGAACTTTTTTTCGCGCTCGATACGTCCCCGGGCGGCTCCAGAGAGCCCAAATTGTCCTCACGCCTGCTGAATACTCCTTTATTTGCACATCGGATGGCACCCCACCCCAACATGTCATCGGAAAACAGCGATTCTCGGCGTCCCAAAGAAGCCATATCCGTCACCTCGCGCACGCGACCGTCCTCAATCCGGTACGCACACGTCGCGTATTCGAGCATTGGGCGCGGCTGATGCGTCGCCACAACAACCGTGCAGCCCAGCTCGCGATTCACACGAAACAGCGCGTGCAGGAAATTCTTCTCGACAACGGGATCGAGCTGAGACGTGGGCTCGTCGAGTAGCAGCACACGCGGACGCAGCGCCAGGACGGCGGCAAGCGACAGCAGCTGCTTGCGGCCACCCGAAAGCGTGTCGGTATCGCGATGAAGCCAATCTTCCAGCCCAAAGAAATAGCTGGTCTCAGCTACGCGACGGCGCATCTCATCACGTGCTAGCCCCAAGTTTTCCAGGCCAAACGCCATCTCGTGCCACACGGTTTCGCACACGATCTGGTTCTCGGGATCCTGGAACACATAGCCCACGCGCTCCGCCGATGCCCGCACATCCATGTCGGCGACGGGCTCGCCCAGCACGCGCAGCTCGCCGGAGCGCGTACCCGCAGGCGCGATCTCGGGCTTGAGCAGCGACAGCAGCGTCGACTTGCCCGAACCGGTACCGCCAACAAGCAGTGCAAACGCACCTTGGGAAACAGACCAGTCGAGCCCCTCGAGCACCGCAGCATCAGCATCGGGGTAGGCAAAGCTCAGGCTCCGCACCTCAATCGCCGGCATATCCGGGCCGCACGCCGCGCCCGACACCGGGCCCCTATCCAACCGAGCCATCAGCCAAACCTCTTCTCATCAATCGCGTGCAACGCGCAAGGCAGCACCATCCAGGCAGTGTACACAACATAGCCCGGCCACGGCGCCGGCACCAAGAGCTGAGGATAAAACGAATACTGCGTCGTCGCGGTCCACGCCACTGTCACCGTGACCACGCCAAACAGTGCAAGCCCAACCAGCGCGGCAACATCGCCGCGCCCCAGCCGATACCGCGCATACGTCGTACGACGCGTCGCGGCACCCCACCCGCGCGAGCGCATCGCGTCCGCGCGCTCCAGCGAATCTTCCATGCCCCAGCCCATCAACACACTCGATGCCCGCAAACGCGAACGCACGGGGTCGGCCGGCGCGCGGCCCGGTGCATCGATCGCATCCTGCACCGCCAGCACCGTACGACCGCGGCGCAAAAACTGCGGGATAAGCCTCATGCACATCGAGATCATGAGCGCGATCACCGGCGCGGCATTACCCAGCAGCGCGAGCACCTTGTCGTATTCGAGCATCGACGCCGCGGCCTCAAACCACAGCACGCTCGCCACAAACAGCCCGCCCATGCACAGGCCGTAAACCATGCTCTCTAGATACACCGCACGCATGCCAATACGAAACAGCTCCGTCGAACCCGAAGCGCTAAACAGTGGATTGACCAGCGCGATAATCAAAATCACCGGCAGCTGCCAGCGGAGTGCGCCCAGCGTGCGGGCAGCCCCACGCGTCGCAAATCCATACGCCAGCCCGCCCGCAAGTGACAGCGCAATCAGCACCGGCTGCATCGAGAACATGGTGAGCCCCAGCGTCAGCACTATATAGAGTGCCGGCACAGCCGGATGCGACATCGAGAATGCCGCGACGGGCTCGCCGCCAAACCCCTCTCGTATGTTGTCCACGGGTACCCCCGTCCCCTCGCTCAAACGACAGCTCCGCAGCACCGCCAACGCCGCACGCAAGCAGCGCAAACGCCACGCCGGCGGCGCAAGCCTCAACCGCCGCAAACCAATCGTTACGCGCTCGTCATATGCCTGCGGTATCATATTGCGCCGTGTATCGTTTCCAAACACACGTCTCTATAACGTAACAGGAGATCACATGGACGCAACCGCAATTATCCTCGCTGCCGGCGAGGGCACCCGCATGAAGTCGAACCACTGCAAGGTTTCGCACAAGATCCTGGGTAAGCCCATGGTCCAGTGGATCGTCGACGCTACCATCAAGGCCGGCTGCAGCCGCGTCGTGGTTGTCATCGGCAGCCACGCCGACGAGATGCGCGCCCTCATCGACGGCGCCTACGCCAGCAGCGCCACCAAGGTCGAGTGCGTCGAGCAGACCGAGCGTCTGGGCACCGGTCACGCCGTGAAGGTCGCGCTCGAGGCCTGTGGCATCACGCAAGGCCCCGTCGTGGTGCTCAACGGCGACCTGCCGCTCATCACTGCCGACACCGTCGCCAAGTTCGCGCAGACCGTCGCCACCGGCGAGCTCGCCTGCACCGTCATGACCATGACCCCGCCCGATCCTTTTGGCTACGGCCGCATCAAGCTGGGCGCCGGCGGCCAGATCGAGCGCATCATCGAGCAGAAGGACTGCACGCCCGAGCAGGCCGCCACGCTGCTGGAGTGCAACGCCGGCTGCTACGCCTTCGACGGCGCGCAGCTCGCCGCCCACATTAACGAGATCGGCAACGACAACGCGCAATCCGAGTACTACCTGCCCGACATGCTCGAGATTCTCAAAAGCCACGGCCAGGCTGTCTCCATCTTCCACTGCGATGACTACCGCGATGGCCTGGGCGTCAACAGCCGTATCCAGCTCGCGCAGCTCACCGCTATCGCGCGCGACCGCATCAACGAGCACTGGATGGCCGAGGGCGTCACGTTCATCGATCCCACGCAGGCCTGGATCGGCCCCGACGCCGTTATCGGCCGCGACACCGTCGTGTGGCCGCAGACGCATCTGATCGGTCACGTCACCGTGGGCGAGGAGTGCCAGCTCGGCCCCAACAGCCGCCTCACCGACACTACCGTCGGCAGCGGCTGCACCATCGATGAGACTATCGCCATCGAAGCCGTCATCGAGAACGGCGTCGACTGCGGCCCGCGCGCCTACCTGCGCCCGGGTACCCACATGCTCGACGGCTCCAAGGCCGGCACGCACGTGGAGATCAAGAAGTCCACGATCGGTGAGGGCTCCAAGGTGCCGCACCTGTCCTACATCGGCGACACCACCATGGGCTCCGGCGTCAACGTGGGCGCGGGCTCCATCACCTGCAACTACGATGGCGTGCACAAGCACAAGACCGTCATCGGCAAGGATGCCTTCATCGGCTCCGACACCATGATGGTCGCGCCCGCCCAGATTGGCGACGGCGCGCTCGTGGCCGCCGGTTCCGTCATCACCGAGCCGGTCCCGGCCAACGCACTCGGTCTGGGCCGCGCCCGTCAGGTTAATATTGAGGGCTGGGCCGCCGATTATCGCCGCCGTCTGCACGAGGACGACGAGGTATAACGTTTTATCAAGCATCTAAGGAGCTGTTCCCATGGGGGCGGCTCCTTTTTCTATCGTGACCTGCGCAACCGGATGAGTGGTCGGTTCGTGTCCGTTGACGGTAAAGACGTTATCAAGACCCGATTAACCCCGTCGCGCGGTTACAATGCAACAAGGCATCTATATGGCATTCGATATAAAGGAGAAGGGTAATGCCGATTAATGATCCCGAGAAGTCGGAGAATATGCGCAAGTCCATCCGCGTGTATTCCGGTTCCTCCAACCGTCCCCTCGCTCAGAAGATCGCTGAGTACCTTGGGGTCGAGCTTTCGGGCCTTACGCTAAAGCAGTTCGCCAATGGTGAGATTTACGCCCGCTACGACGAGACCGTCCGCGGCGCCGACGTCTTCCTGATTCAGTCCGTGGCCGGCGGCAACGTCAACGACATGCTCATGGAGCTGCTCATCGCCACCGACGCTGCCAAGCGCGCATCCGCCCGCTCCATCACCGCCGTTATCACCCACTACGGCTATGCCCGCCAGGACCGCAAGGCCGGCCCGCGTGAGCCCATCACCGCCCGCCTCGTCGCCAACCTGCTCGAGCGCGCCGGCGTCAACCGCATCATCACCCTCGACCTGCACCAGGGCCAGATCCAGGGCTTCTTTGATATCCCGGTTAACCACCTGTCCGCACTGCCTCTGTTTGGCCAGTACTACAACGACATGCACTTCGACACCGATAACCTGGTTGTCGTCTCCCCCGACGTGGGTCGTGCCAAGGCCGCCAAGAAGCTGTCCGACATGCTCGGCTGCGACCTGGCCATCGCCCACAAGGGCCGTCCGCGCCACAACGCCGCCGAGGTCATGGGCATCATCGGTGACATCAAGGGTAAGACCTGCATCATCAACGACGACATGATCGACACCGCTGGCACCCTGTGCGCCAACGTCAAGGAGCTCAAGGCTATGGGCGCTGGCGACATCTACGTCTGCGCCACCCACGGCATCTTCTCCGGTCCGGCCATCGAGCGCCTGAACGATGCCCCCATCGTCGAGTGCGTCGTCACCGATGCCATCCCCGTCGAGGTCGGCGGCAAGATCAAGACCATCTCGGTCGCCGAAGAGTTCGCTCAGGCCATCTCCGCCGTTTACCACGAGGAGCCCGTCTCCACGCTCGTCGGCGGCGACTTCGCGCTGTAGTCGCTTGACCCTCGCATCCCACCGGAAGCCCGGTAGGCCTGCGGGGTTATCACGCCGACGTCCTCGCCGCTTCGCGGCTGCGGGATGTCGGCTTAGATAACCCCTCCCGGCCTACCGGGCTTCCTGCTGTCTCGGGGCAGCTGTTTTCTGAAATGACTTTGCCGTGCCCTTTCCTCGCCTTCGGCGGGCGTGGTAGCCTTTGTCGTTGAACGAACTTCTTATGTAACGAAAGGAAGCCTATGGCAGCTGCACAGCCGCTTAAGATTCGCATGGTTGCCGGACTTGGCAACCCTGGCGATGAGTATGCCGAGACCCGCCACAACGCTGGCTTCAAAGCAATCGACGAGTTGGCCCGTCAGGCCGGTGTCACCTACTGGAAAAACCAGGCAGGCGCCGAGGTCGCGCTCATCAACATCAACGATCCCGAGGAAGAGGGTGGCAAGCGCCAGATCGTGCTGGTCAAGCCGCAGTCGTACATGAACACCTCGGGCGGACCCATCTCCAAGCTCTGCCGCGAGTACAAGATCAAGGCCGAGGAGCTGCTCGTGATTCACGACGAGCTCGACATTCCCGCCGGTGACGTGCGCGTCAAGGTGGGCGGAGGCCATGCCGGTCACAACGGCCTGCGCTCCATCATCGACAAGATGGGCAGCCGCGACTTTAGCCGTATCCGCACCGGCATCGGCAACCCTCCCGGCAAGATGGCCGTGGCAGACTATGTGCTCAAGCAGCTGCGCGCCCGCGAGGCCGAGGACTTCCAGGACACCTGCGCCCGCGCCGCCGACGCCGCGGGTCTCGCCATCGTGCACGGCGTGATCTATGCCCGCGACCACGTCAACGGCGCCGCCTCCGCCAACGGCAAGCACTAAAACCTACCGTTTAGGGACAGGTTTATTTTGGCAGGTTCTATCTACAGAAACGCTCCGGTGGCCGCATCGCAATAAACCCCGCGCCGCCATACACGCATAACACCCCAAAGGGGGCCGGCCTCATCACAACCCGAGGCCGGCCCCCTTTGCCGTTTTGCCTGATAAAACCGACCAAAATAAACCTCTCCCCCTTTGGTGGGCCGAAGTGGATAAACCCCGCTCCCAACCGCCGAAGACACACGTAAGTGACATGTCCATGAGGGTATAATTTGCACCGTATGTCTGCACAACGCCTGTGCGCGTACGGTTTTATTCGGGCTACCGTCCATTTCCGTGGAGGCACGGTTCGGCAGCCCTAACAAGAGAGGGGTTCTATGTATAAGATCCTGGAGAAGACGCAGTTCTCGGAGAAGGTGTTCAAGTTCCGCATCGAGGCGCCTGCAATCGCCAAGCATGCGCACGCTGGACAGTTCCTCATGGTTCGCGCCAACGAGACGGGCGAGCGCGTCCCGTTTACCCTAGCTGGCTGGAACGGTGACGAGGGCTGGGTCGAGTTCATCTTCATGGTGATCGGCAAGACCACCGAGATGCTTTCCACCTACGAGGCCGGCGAGTCGCTGCGCGACGTCGTGGGCCCGCTGGGCGTTCCCACCGAAATGGCCGAGGGCCCCTGCGCCGTCATTGGCGGCGGCGTCGGCCTGGCAATTGCCTTCCCGGTCGCCAAGCACCTGGTCGAGACCGGCCACGAGGTGCACGCCATCATGGGCGCCCGCACCAAGGACCTCCTGCTTATGGAGGACCAGTTCCGCGAGCTCCTCGACGAGGACCACATCCACATCACCACTGACGACGGTTCCTACGGCGAGCAGGGCGTTGTCACCGCTCCGCTGGAGCGCCTGCTGCAGGACAAGGCCGTGAGCCAGGTCTTCTGCGTCGGCCCCGTTCCGATGATGAAGTTCTCGACCCTCACCGCCCAGAAATACGACACCCCCATCACCGCGTCCCTCAACCCCATCATGGTTGACGGCACCGGTATGTGCGGCTGCTGCCGCGTCGAGGTGGGCGGCGTGACCAAGTTCGCTTGCGTCGACGGCCCCGACTTCGATGCCACCCTGGTCGACTGGGATGACCTTCGTGCCCGCCAGGCCGCTTACCGTTCCGAAGAGGGCGAGTCCCTCAAGGCCTATGAGGAAAAGAGCTGCGCATGCCACTAGTTAACGGTCGTTTCGTTGCCGATATGAAGTCGCCCCGCACCCCCGATAACGAGGAGCCGGCTGCCGAGCGCGCCTGCGACTTCCGCCCCGTCGACAAGGGCTTCACCGAGGAGATGGCGCTGGCCGAGGCTGAGCGCTGCCTCAACTGCAAGAAGCCGTTCTGTGTTGAGGGCTGCCCTGTCAACATCAACATTCCCCGCTTTATCGAGCAGATCCGCGCGAAGGACTTCGGCGGCGCTCTCGATACCATCCGCGAGGACTCCATGCTTCCCGCCATCTGCGGCCGCGTCTGCCCGCAGGAGAACCAGTGCGAGGGCAAGTGCATCCGTGGTAAGAAGTCCGAGCCCGTGGCCATCGGCCAGCTCGAGCGCTTCCTGGGTGACCGCCCCGAGCTCGCCTCCACGCCCAAGATGGCCCCCAAGAACGGCAAGAAGGTCGCCGTCGTTGGCTCCGGCCCGTCCGGCATCACCTGCGCCGGCGAGCTCGCCCGCAACGGCTTTGACGTCACCGTCTTTGAGGCCTTCTTCACCGGCGGCGGCGTGCTGGTCTACGGCATCCCCGAGTTCCGTCTGCCCAAGGCAGTCGTCAAGCGCGAGATTGACGGCCTGGAGGACATGGGCGTCAAGTTTGAGTACAACTCCGTCGTGGGCAACATGGCCACGGCCGAGGAGCTGTTCGAGCAGGGCTTCGACGCCATCTACGTGGCGACCGGCGCTGGCCTGCCCAAGTTCCTCAACGTCCCCGGCGAGAACCTGCCCAACGTCTTCTTCGCGAACGAGTACCTCACCCGCGTGAACCTGATGAAGGCCAACAAGTTCCCCGAGTACGACACCCCCACCAAGCACGGCAAGAACGTCGTCGTCTTTGGTGGCGGCAACGTGGCTATGGACGCCGTCCGTACCGCCAAGCGTCTGGGCGCCGAGCACGCCATCATCGCCTACCGTCGTACCGAGGACGAGATGCCCTGCCGTCGCGCCGAGCTGCACCACGCTAAGGCCGAGGGCGTCGAGGTTCTGCCGCTCGTCTCCCCGCTCGAGTTTGTCGCTGGCGAGGACGGCTCCGTGTGCGCCGTCAAGGTCCAGAAGATGGAGCTCGGAGAGCCCGACGAGTCCGGCCGTCGTCGCCCGGTGCCCATCGAGGGCGCCATCGAGGAGATTCCCTGCGACGTCGCAATCTCGGCTATCGGCACCAACGCCAACCCCTTCGCAAAGAAGATCGGCGGCAAGATGGAGCTCAACAAGTGGGGCTACATCGTCGCCGACGAGGAGACCGGCCAGACCACCGATCCCCGCATCTGGGCCGGCGGCGACATCGTCACCGGTGCCGCTACGGTCATTCTGGCGATGGGCGCCGGCAAGAAGGCCGCTGCCTCCATCACCAAGAGCCTGCTGGGCGAGTAATCACCTACAGCGCTAACCACCAAACGGCAAAGTCCCCGTCGAGCACACGCCCGGCGGGGACTTTTTCTATGCCGACCACCCAACCACCACGATGGGGACAGGCACCTTTGTGATGGTTTTGGTCGGTTAGTCTTCGAGCTGCGCTACTTTGTAGCGGTAGGCTGCGGCAATAACGTCTTTGCAACCCTCGCGGCCCAGCTTGGCGCGGTTGACGACGATGTCTTTACCGCTCGTCATCTTCCACTTTCCGGCACTGTAGCGCTTATAGAACGCCTCGCGCGCCTTCTGCTGCTGCTTGACCAGCTTGGCGCCCTTCTTTTTGTTGAGACCGCGCTTCTTGCGCACGATCTCGACGCGGTCCTCAAAGGGCGCAGTCACCAGCACGGCGATGTGGTTGGGGTTGTTGCGCAGCAGATAATCGGACAGACGGCCTTCGATAATGCAGCTCTCGGTCTCACCCAGATCCAAAATCACCTGGCTCATCTTTTGGAACAACTTGTCCGAGTACGAACGCGCATCGTAGCGGTCGGGCAGAAACGCCATGTTCTCCACGGCCAGGCGCTCGTCGTAGGCGGCCATCTTGTCGAGCGACTCGCCCGCGCGCAGCGAAGCACGCACCAGCAGCTCGTTATCGTACAGCGGAATCCCCAGCTCATCGGCGAGGATACGACCAATCTCGTGGCCCTCGGCGCCAAAGTCGCGCGCGATGGTAATGACCACAGGATTCTTCTTATTCTCCAGATCGCTCATCGCGATTCCTTTCTCTATGTGACAAAGGGACAGTCCCTTTGTCACATTCTACGCTGCCACAATACGACGTTGATACGCTCGGACCAGCAGCGAGATACCAAAGTTGAGCACAAAGTACATCGCAAACACCAGGCCGTAGAGCATAAGCACCTGCGACAGATCGATCGCGTGGGCCATCACGACGTTGGCCGTGTACATGAGCTCGGCCACGTTAATGCCCGAAAGATACGAGCTGTCCTTGATGACGGTCGTGCACTGGCTAAACAGCGCCGGAATGATCGTCTTAAACGTCTGGGGCAGAATGATGTAGCGCATGGTGGCAAAGAAGCCAAAACCCTGGCTCTGCGCTGCCTCAAACTGGCCGCGCGGAATCGAGTTGAGGCCTCCGCGCACAATCTCGGCCATAACAGCGCTGGTAAACAGCGTAAAGGCGATGGTCGAAATCACAATGTCCAAACCCTGCACCGTAAAGTAGATAAACAGGATCCACAGCAGGTTTGGCGTGCAACGGAACAGCTCGATATAGGCGCTCACCAAAATACGGAATGGACGGGGCGCATAACTTTTAACGAGCGCCAGCACCGTGCCAAAGATGAGCGAGAAAAAGATCGACAGCGCCGAGATCTCGATCGTCTTAACAAAGCCGCCCCAAATGTAGAGCAGGTTGGTCGCGTTGAAGATTTCCATGCGCTAGGCCTCCTCTACGTTGTCGAGCCCCAGCTCGGCCAGGCTCACACCGCGCGGACGCTCCTTGGAGCGGCGCTCGAGCCACTGCACCAGTATGGCGAGCGGAAAGCAGATGATGAAGTACATAAGGCAGCAGACGATGTATCCCTGCAGGTAACCGTACAGACTCACAAAGTTGTCGGAACGGTACATAAGGTCGCCGCCGGCCACAAGCGCCAGCACCGACGTATTCTTGACCAGGTTGAGCGCCTGGTTGCACAGCGGCGGCAGAATGATCTTGAATGTCTGGGGCAGTACGATGTACCAGTACGCCTGCGCACGGGTGAAGCCCTGGCTCTGGGCCGCCTCCATCTGACCGCGCGGAACCGCCTCGATACCAGTGCGGATGACCTCCGAAATGTAGGCCGCGTGATACAGACCCACGCCCAAGAAGCCCAGCACGAACGGCGCGATGCGCACCGGCTGGTCGGCACCGGTTATGGCCTGCAAAAACTGCGGACCGGCCATGTACATAAAGAGCACCTGCACGGGCAACGGGATGTTCTGGTAAAACTCCACGTACACGCGGCTTATGGCGCGCAGCACGCGCGAGCGAGTGGTAGAGAACACGCCCAGCAGCGTGCCCAGCACCAGCGACAACAGCAGGCCGGCAACGACCACTTGCAGCGTCACGCCAAAGCCCTCCCAGAAGGGCCCCATATTTTGAAATGTCGTCGACCAACGGTCGGCGTCAAATAATCCTTCGAGCATTTGATTCCTTCCTTGGACGATGCGCCTATACAAGACCCCAGGTCTTGACCTCTTGGTCGAGCCAGCCGTCGGCCAGGCGATCGCAAATCACCTGATCGACCACGGCCGAAAGGTCGCAGCCCTTCTTGGTCGCCACGCCGTAGCCCTGCTCGCCAAACTTGACCTCGGGCTGCAGCAGCTCAACGGTCTCGTTCATGTAACCGGCCAGCGTGGAGCGGTCCATGGCAAAGACGTCGATATTGCCGGCGTCGAGCGAGCTCTTGATGATGGGATAGCCGCTAAAGGCCCTAAACTCTGGCTTGCAGCTAAAGCCGTTGTCCTTGATCATCTGCTCGATCAGGCCCTGCGTGGTAGCACCCTGGCTCACGCCGATGATCTTGCCGTCCAGATCCTCAATCGAGGTAAAGCCCGAACGCTTCTTGACCATGAGCCCCACGTAGTCGGTGCGGTACGGCGTCGAGAAATCCCAGCTCTTCTTGCGCTCGTCGGTGATGGTGTAGGTCGCCGCGACCACGTCAAGCTGGCCGTTATCGATCAGCGGGCCGCGCGTCTTGGGTGTTACGTCGTTAAACTCGACAAGCTCCTGGGCACGGGCCTCCTTGTAGCTCACGCCAAAGACGGCAGCGGCGATCTGGTAGCACAAATCGACTTCCATGCCCTCAAAGCGACCCTTGGCGGTGTCGTAATAGCCGTAGCCGGGAACATCCTTCTTAACGCCGGCATTCAGATG
>NZ_JBDMHB010000002.1:73472-82568 GCF_039752955.1 Collinsella aerofaciens | reverse complement strand
CGTCATATCCGTCATGTCCATCACCGCGCCTAGTGCAGAATCTTGGACAGGAACTCGCGGCAGCGCGGGTTCTCGGGGTTATCGAAGAAGTGCTCGGGCGTGCCCTCCTCCAGAATGCGGCCGTCCTCCATAAAGATGACGCGGTCGGCCACCTGACGCGCAAAACCCATCTCGTGCGTCACGCAGATCATGGTGATGTCCTCCTGCGCGAGCTCAATCATAACGTCCAGAACCTCCTGGACCATCTCGGGGTCGAGCGCCGAGGTCGGCTCGTCAAACAGGATGATGGGCTGCTTGGTGCACAGGGCACGGGCGATGGCGATGCGCTGCTGCTGACCACCCGAGAGATTCTGCGGATACTCGCCGGCCTTATGTGCCATGCCGACGCGCTTGAGCGCAGCGATGGCGATCTCGGTCGCCTCCTCCTTGCTCTTCTTTTGCAGTTTGATGGGCGCGAGCGTCAGGTTGCCCAGCACCGTCATGTTGGGATACAGGTTGAACTGCTGAAACACCATGGAACTATACTTGCGAGCCATCTCCAGGTGATTCTTTTTGGTGAGCGGCGTACCGTCGATGACAACCTCGCCCGACGTGGGCTCCTCCAGATAATCGACGCAACGGATGAGCGTCGATTTACCCGAGCCGGAAGGCCCGATCATTACGAGCTTCTCGCCACGTTTGACGGTGAGGTTGATATCTTTGAGCACATGCAGGTCGCCAAAGTACTTGTTGAGATGCTTGATCTCGATCATGTCTGCCATGAATGTCCCTTCCCTGCGTTTACATGAGTTGAACTATTGTACGGAAAGAACCACGTTTCCGCAGCCCACACTACATTCCCGTAAAGAACCCGCAACCTTCCACCCACTCATTGGGGACAGACTTAAATGAGTACCTGCTCATTGGGCACTCATTTAAGCCTATCCCCAATGAGTGCCCAGCCCAGCAAAAAGGGGCGCGACCATGACGGCCACGCCCCCTCAGCCTCAACTGTGTGCCACTCGGCCCCTACGCGAGGCGGGCTCCGACGATCTTTGCTGCGGCCGGCTTATCGAAGTTGCCGCCGGTGGCCTTGCCCAGGGCACCCATGACCTGGCCCATCTGCTTCTTGGACGTGGCGCCCAGCTCGGCGATAACCTGCTCGATCAGGGCCTCGAGCTCCTCGCCCGAAACCTGCGCGGGCAGCAGGCTCTCCAGGATCTTGACCTGCTCGGTCAGGTTGTCGGTACGCTCCTGGTCGGTGCCGGCCTTGATGGACATCTCCAGCGTCTCGCTCGTCTGCTTGATCAGGCGCTTGATCATGCTGTTGACGTCTTCCTCGGTCACATCGCGGCGCTCGTTAACCTCGATATTCTTCACCTCGGCCTTGACCTGGCGAATGATGGACAGGCGAACCTTGTCCTTGGCCTTCATGGCCGCGATCATTTCTTTCTGCAGCTCTTCGTTGGTCATCTGCAAATCCTCTCTAATAGCGTGGGCGGCACTCGTGCGAGCACCGCCCCATGATTACTCAGTCGTCGACGAATCGTCGGTCGAGCTCTTGGTGACGCCCTTCAGACTCACGTTATAGGGTACGTCCTTGGGCATGGGATTAACGGTGATGTCGGCATCCTTCTTGTACTGCTCTAGCCACTCGCTGTACGCGGTGCTGGCCGCCTGCGTCTTCACCACGTTGGAGACATACTTCTTGATGGCCTTGGGCACCTGGTTGATATCATCAACCTGATTATCGACATGGAAGTAGTCGGTGCACTTGATGACATGGTAACCGTACGTCGACTCGACCACGTCGCTCACGTCGCCCTTGTTGAGCCCCTCGAGCGCCGTCTGGTAGCTGTCGACGAAGGTGGTAAGCTTATCCCAGCCCACATCGCCCTTCTTCTCCTTGGAACCGGTGTCCTCGGAGTACTGCTCAACGGCGTCCTCAAAGCTCAGCTCACCGGAGTTGATCTTGTCCAGGCACTCCTGCGCCTTGGCCTTGGCGGCAGCCTTGTCCTCGTCGGAAGCGTCGGAATCAACCTTGATCAGGATGTTCGACGAGCGGCGGGCGTCGTTGTAGCTGGACAGGTTTTCGTTGATGTAATCGACAATCTCGCTGTCCTTGGGCTTGCTGGTGGGCGCCACGGCGTCCTTGAGCTTTTGCTGTGCCAGACTCTCCTTGAGCGAGTCCTTGTAGGTGTCCTCGGTATAGCCGTAGGTCTTGAGGGTCTTCTTAAAGGCCTTGGCACCGCCCGCGCTCTTGCACGCGTCCTTCCAAGCCTTCTCGACCTCCTCGTCCGACACCGTCACGCCGTTCTCCTTCTGTGCCTGTTGAAGCAGAATCTGCTGCGTGTAGGAGTCGATGAGTTGCTTGCGGTACTTCTTGGGCGTGAGGTCGTTGTCAACCAGATACTGCGCCCAATCCTCATCCTTGGTGTAGCCGTAGGACGTGCGCATGCTCATGATCTGCTTGGTCACGGTGTCCTCGGTAAGGTTGGTGCCGTTGATAGTGGCAGCAACACCGCCGGTCAGCTTGTAGCCCGAGGTGTCCTCAGCCTGCGACATAAGGCCGGAGCACGCCATCGCCGAGACGGAAAGCAGCATCGCCAGCACGCCGATGACCACCAGAACGATCTTGACGGTCTTAGACACGTACGTCTTGCGCTGCTTCTTGCGAGAGCTTGAGGCAGCGCGGGCCTGCTGCTCGGGCGTCGGCGCGGCCTCGGAGTTCTTTTTCTTATTTGCCATAGTTGGCCTTTCGCATAACGAATCGAACAAACGCCATTGTGTCACAACGCAGCCCCCGCGGCACGCTTGGTGCATTGGGGACAGATTAATCTGCACCATTTTGGTGCAAAGGGGACAGCTCTGGCAGCCGGCAGTTAGGGACAGTCCCCAAGTGCCGACTCAGCCCCACCTTAGAAGTGGCGGCGGATGGCGTCGACCATGCCCTGGGACGTGGTCTGGCCGAGCACGTCGGCTGCGGCATCGGCGTCCATAAAGATGTTCATGAGCGCCTGCAGGGCTTCGACCTGGCCTCCCGGCTCGGCGATGCCCAGATTAATGACGATCTGCGCCGACACCGGAGCGCCCATGCCAGCCATAGCGTTAAATGTCACGGGCGCGGCGGGCTTCACCACCGCGATATAGGGCTTGGCCACAAACCCCGGATCGGTATGCGGAATGGCAATGTTTGCCGCCGGCATGGCAAGACCCGTGGGATAGGCATCCTCGCGCGTGCGAACGGCGTCGAGCCAACCGGATGCAATGTAGCCACGTGGTGCAAGCTCGCCCTCGAGCCGCGCGAACACCTCATCCGGCGTCGCACACTCCCAATCAAAAAACACCAGCTCAGGCGTAAACAGCGCTTCGTTATCCGCCATGCGCTCACCTCTCTCACCTAGTCACCTGCGACGTTCTTGAATGACCAGTCGTTAAAGCCCGTTCCCGATGACTACCCAAAACAAAAGGTGGCCACGCGCGCCTTGGCGCCAATGACCACCCTGACTACTCGGCTAAATTGTACTGTGCGCCGCTAGCCGCGAGGCGCGTCAATTGCGACCTTGCCGCTCTCCAGCACGTGGACGCGGCCGTCGGCGAGCATCTGAACAACCTCGGGATACAGCACGTGCTCAATCGCGTGGATGTGCTCCTCGAGCGTGTCGACATCCCAACCTTCCTCGACAGCCAGCGCGCGCTGGGCGATGATGGGGCCGTTGTCGTAGATCTCGTTGGCAAAGTGCACGGTCACACCGGTTACCTTGACGCCGCGCGCAAAGGCATCGTCGATCGCATGCGCGCCGGTAAAGCTCGGCAGCAGTGCCGGATGCAAGTTGACCACGCGGTTGGGAAACGCCGCCAGCAGCGGCGTGTGCACCATGCGCATGTAACCGGCCATGACCACATATTCGCAGCCGCGCTCGAGCAGCTCGTGCGCGATGATCTCGTCGGCGGCGATGGGGTCGGCATAGACATCCTTGGACAGCGTGAGCGTCTGGATGCCCGCGCGCTCAGCGCGCTGCAAACCCTTAGCCGAAGGACGGCTCGACACCACAAGCTCAATCGAAGCGTTGAGCTTGCCGGCGGCGATCAGATCGATCAGCGCCTGCAGGTTGGTACCCGAACCGCTGATGAGCACACCGATCTTGAGCGGCTCGGCCGTATCGGTGCCGGTCGGACGGGTGTAGGGCACAAAGCCCAGGCCCTCGGCAGCAGCCATCTGCTCGTTAGCGCTCATCGGAGTACACGACCTTACCGGAGCCCTCGACGCACTCGCCCACGCGGAACGGCTTCTCGCCCAGCGCGACCAGGGCCTCGGTCACCGCGGCCTCGTCCTCGGGAGCGACGATCAGGCACAGGCCGACGCCCATGTTGAAGGTCTTGCATGCCTCGTTGGGCGCGAGCTCGGCCTGGCGCGACACGTAGGTGATGACGGGAGGAACGTCCCAGCCCATCTCGGCACCGTTGCGGGTGACCACGGCGTCGACGTCGTCGGCGAGCGCGCGGTTGAGGTTCTCGGTAATACCGCCGCCAGTGATGTGGGCAATGGCGTGCACCGGAGCGCCGCCGCGCAGCAGCTCCAGAATCGGCTTGACGTAGATGCGCGTGGGAGCCAGCAGGGCGTCTGCCAGCGAAGCACCGCCGAGCTCCTCGAGCGGACGGCTCAGCTCCTCCGCCTTAGCGGCGGCCTCGGGCGTGCCCGGCTTAATGCCGTCGACGCCGATGACCTTGCGCACGAGCGAGTAGCCGTTGGAGTGCACGCCGGTGGAAGGCAGGCCCAGGATCACATCGCCCGGGCGGACGTTTGCGGGGTCGAGCATCTTGGGACGGTCGACGACGCCCACGGTAAAGCCGGCAAGGTCGTAGTCGGCCGGAGCCATGACGCCGGGGTGCTCGGCCATCTCACCGCCCACGAGCGCGCAGCCCGCGAGCTTACAGCCATCGGCCACGCCCTTGATGATCTTTGCCATGTGCTCGGCCTCGATGTGGCCGATGGCAACGTAGTCCAGGAAGAACAGCGGCTCGGCGCCCGAAGCCAGAATGTCGTTGACGCACATAGCGACCAGGTCCTGGCCCACCGTCTCGTGGCGATCCATGATCTGGGCGAGCACGAGCTTGGTGCCCACGCCGTCGGTACCGCTAATCAGAATCGGGTCTTCCATATCCTTAAGCGCGGCAGCCGAGAACAGGCCACCGAAGCCGCCGATGCCGCCGATAACCTCGGGGCGATTGGTGTCCTTGACCATCTGCTTAATCGCGTCGACGGCGCGGCCGCCCTCGGCGGTATCGACGCCGGCATCCTCATACGTCACATGCTTGCTGTCGCTCATCTGAGCCTTCCTCTCCCACTACCGTCCGCCGCCCGGGCGCCAAACGGTGCTCATAGTTGCGTTCATTTCGGCGCGCGCCATAACAACGCGCGCCGTCATATCAACAAAACAGCAGGTAAAACCTACCAAAATAAACCTGTCCCTACATGGCAGGCTTTAGGCCTCGCCGTGCTCCTCTTCCCAGCTGCGGTCGTCGTATTTCTCGACCACGGCGTCGTCATCAAAGTGCAGCGGCTTGTCCAGGTTGCGGGGCTTAAAGCCCTCCATGAACTTGTCGCGGCCAAAACTCTCGGGAATCGCCACGGGGTAGCGGCCGGTAAAGCACGCATCGCAGTAACCGCCCTTGGGCATGACCTTAAGCAGGCCCTCGACCGAAAGGAAGGCCAGCGAATCGGCGCCGATATACTCGCAAATCTCGTCGACCGTCTTGTTGGCGCTGATAAGCTGCGACTGCACGTCGGTATCGATACCGTAGAAGCACGGCCAGATAACCTCGGGTGAGTTGATGCGGATATGAATCTCCTTGGCGCCGGCGTTGCGTAGCATCTTGACGAGCTGCACCATGGTGGTGCCGCGCACGATGGAGTCGTCGATGACGACCAGGCGCTTGCCCTCGATGTTGTCGCGCAGCGGGTTGAGTTTCATACGCACGCCCATGGCGCGCAGCTCCTGCGTGGGTTCGATAAACGTACGGCCCACGTAGCGGTTCTTGATAAGGCCCTCGCCAAAGGGAATACCGCTCTCGTGCGAATAACCCTCCGCGGGCGGCAGGCCGGAATCGGGCACGCCGATGACCAGGTCGGCCTCGACGGGCTCCTCGTGTGCCAGCTGACGACCCATGTCATAACGGCAGGCGTAGACGCTCTTGCCGTTCATGATGGAGTCGGGGCGAGCGAAGTAGACCTGCTCAAAGATGCAGTTAGCAGGCTCTTCGGCGGCAGGCACGCCCTGCTCGGACACAAGGCCCTCGGCGCTGATGCGCAAGATCTCGCCGGGACGGACGTCACGAACATACTCGGCGCCCACAATGTCGAGCGCGCACGTCTCGGAAGCAACGACCCAGCCGCCGGCGCGGGTGACATGGGTGGTGGCGTCGACCGTCGCGGCGCCGTCCTGCGACGGCAGCTGCGAAACGGATGCGGCATCGGCTTGGTCCAGACCCTCGTCCACCAGCTTGCCCAGCACGAGCGGGCGAATGCCGTGCGGATCGCGGAATGCGTAGAGCGCCTGCTCGTTGATGAGCGTCATGGCATAGCCGCCGCGCACGAGCTCCATGGTCTTGCGAATGCCCTCGCGTAGATGGCCTGTACGCTGAGTAAAGTAACCGATAAGCTTAGTCGCGACCTCGGAATCCGAATTGGAAAGGAACGGCACGCCCAGCTCGATCAGCTGGCGGCGCAGCTCGTCGGTGTTGACGAGGGTACCGTTGTGCGCGAGCGCGATAATGACGCTATTGATGGTAGAGAGGTGCGGCTGAGAGGCCTCCCAGCTCTTGGCACCGGCAGTGCCATAGCGCACGTGGCCCACGGCCAGCTGGCCGGAGAGTGTCGACAGGTCGGCGTTGGAGAACACGCGGTCGAGCAGGCCCAGGTCCTTGCGAACCATAACCGTGCCGCCATCACCCACGGCGATTCCCGCCGATTCCTGGCCGCGATGCTGTAGCGCGCGCAGACCAAAGTACGTCAGTCGAGCCACATCGCGATCGGGTGCCCACACACCAAAAATGCCGCATTCCTCATGCAGCTGGTCGGAGTCCGGATCATACGTCGACATGGTCTTCACCTGTCCCGCGGCACGCTCGGCCGCGCGGATGGTTTCTTGAGACATGGCATCCCCTCAGAGCCTCGTTATTTGGCGTTACCTGCCCTATTATACGCACGGCAAGACAAGCACTCCCGCGCATGAACAGCGCTTTTTAAAAGCCCACCGAGCTTATAATCCGTTTTGCAGCCAAACATTTTATTGGGCAACCGCCTCGGGGCCGACGATCCCGCATGCTTCCGTCGCGACGCGTCTCGTCCACCGCTAGGGCTTACATTGCTGCAATTGGGTCGTTTGTCCTGTCTTTTAGCAGGTCGGCGGCGTATCCTTGTACCTACAGCAAAACGAGAAAGGTTATGTATGGATCGAAACGAACTCGACCCCAGCGTCCCCAGCGTCACGGAGGTCAAGAAGATCCCCCTCATCATTAAGGTGTATGCCGTCCTGTGCATCCTGTCCGGTGTTGGTACGCTCCCGTCGGTCGGCGCCTTTATGTGGCAGGTCATCACCGCGCTCATCAACGGCAACGCCGCCGCCAACCTCGGCGACAACACGCTCGTCGCAGTCGGCCTTATCGTCGCCGGCATCATGCTCTCGGCTGCCAGTGCCGTCATCTTGATCATCTTTGGCCTGGACCTCATCAAGAACCAGCGCCGCAACGCCGCCCGTCTTTCCTACATCCTTATCGCGTTTACCGTCGTGGAGCTTTTAGTTGACGTGATGCTCCAGGGTATCGGACCCTTCCTGCTGCGCCCCGCCATTCAGCTCGGTATCCTCATCGCGCTTTCGGCCACCGTCGACCCCACGCTACGCCAGGAGCGCGAACTGCAGCGCCGTCTGCAAGAGATGCTCGACCGCGATGCCGCCGCCGAGGGGATGCTCGGCCGCGACGAAACCGGCGAGGGCTACATCAAGCTCAACTACTTCAACCTGTTCTGGGTATTCTTCGTCTGCAGCGTGTTAGGTCTCATTCTCGAGGAAGTCTGGCATATGGTCGTCGTCGATCCCGGCGTCTATCAGGACCGGGCCGGTATGCTATTTGGCCCCTTTAGCCCCATCTACGGATTTGGCGCGGTGCTCATGACCATGGCGCTCAACCGCTTCTATAAAAAGAATCCTCTGATCATTTTCCTGGTAAGTGCCCTGATCGGCGGCGCTTTCGAGGTGTTTGTAGGCTGGTTTATGCAGACCTCATTTGGCGTGGTGTCGTGGAGCTACTCGCACATGAAACTGTTCGGCATGCCCGACCCACTCGCCGTCCTTACGGGCGGACGCACCTGCACGGGCTTTGCCTGCCTGTGGGGCCTGGGTGGCCTTATCTGGATCAAGCTGCTGCTGCCGAGGCTGCTCAAGCTCATCAACATGATTCCGTGGAAGAGTCGCTACTCGGCTACCGTCATCTTTACCGTCATTATGCTGGTCGACGGCGTCATGACGCTGCAGTCGCTCGACTACTGGTACCAGCGCGTCAACGGCACGGAGCCGGATATTCCCGTCGCGCAGTTCTACGGCAAGTATTTCGATAACGACTATATGGAGAACCGCTTCCAGAGCATGACCATGAGCCCCAAGGATGCGACGCGCGTGTAGCGCCACGCAATGCCGAGATTTTCCAACGCATAGAAAAGCCCGCTGTCAGACTGATTGAACTGCCAGTGGGCTTTTGCTGTAGATGGACTTGAATTGATCGCAAGGTCCTATGCCTCGCGCTCGACCTCGCTCACACACTCATTTTTGATGGTGCCGACAAGCTTCTGAAGTGCGTCGACCACATGCGGGCGAATGTCTCCGCCAATGAGTACGAGCATGATGTCGTCGCCCACGGTAAGCTCGCCGCTCGCCAGCCACACGCGCACATAGCCGATACCCGGCATCGCGCGCGTTGCCTCGATAGCAGCCTGCACCTTTTCGGCATCGAAGCCAAACACCATGCCGCCCACCTTATGTCCAGGCGCCACACCATCTGTCTCGACCCCACGCACCTCGGACTTAGGCGTCGCACGCACCACGCCATTGTGTGTCAGGT
>NZ_JBDMHB010000002.1:41562-73317 GCF_039752955.1 Collinsella aerofaciens | reverse complement strand
CCTCGACCGGCGTGAGCACCATGACTGCGCGCGTATTGCTAAATGACAGCGAACGACAGGTCACAAGCGTTACGACCTTGGTTGCCGAAGCGACACGATCGGTGGCATCACTCGCCACGGCAGAGGAATCGTCGAGCATCTCGGACAGGTAATTCTTCAGTCCGTCATCGCCCTCAAAGTTGGGCGTGCGCGCCTTGGCATACGTGTCCTCGACCACCTTGGTCGCCAGCGGGCGCAACTTATACGTCGCATCGCGCGTGATGTAGTACACGTATTCCATGCTGTCGAACGTCGCCTGATCGGTTGTATCCGAAATCACGTTGAACATCGAACCGTCGTTCATATGATGACCGTAAATCGTGGTCTGCTGATCCACCATGCCCGGCGCGGTGTCGTCGCTATCCAAGAAGATGGCTCCCGAGGCATTGGCGGTGCCGTCGAACAGCGTGTTGAGGTACTTGGAGTTGTTGTTGGTCTGCACCACGGGGTAGTTGATGTTAGTGCCGGGCGCGTAAATCCAACCCACAACCTCGGGATTTGTCTGGGCAAGCGCATTGAAGTCGATAACCGGCACGCCGCTGGCGTCCTTGTCGCTCACATATTGCTTTTCGATTTTTTGATATGACTCGCTCGCCTGCTTGTAGCCAATCTGTGCGTTGATAAAGATGGCGGCGGCGGCAACGATCAGGCCAATGCCGATAATGATGAGCAGTATGGGAATGACGGAGCGGCGCTTTTTGCGCGGCGGCTCGGTATAGCTCGATGGCGCGGTATGCGCCGAAGAGCGAGGTGGCTTCTTGGCCGTACTGTATGACGAGGGGCGATATGCAGCAGGCGTATCCTGACGGCGATGCTTCGCCGGCGTCACGGGGCGCGGCGCGCGCGGCTGCTGAGGAGAGGATGTCCGACCCTGCTGCGACGCGCGGGCTGCTCCCGACTTGGCTGGATCGGGAATCCGAGACGCCGAAAAACGCTTTCCCTGATAGTCGGACATGGCTCTCCTTATGCTGCAAATGGACTGGCAGAGCGCTTAGGCGTCAGCCATCTCCTGCTTCATCTTCTCGATAACCTTGCGGTACTCGACATCGCATGCGCCCAGAATCTGCGTGGCGTAAATGGCAGCGTTCTTGGCACCGTTGATGGCCACACAGGCAACGGGCACGCCCGAAGGCATCTGAACCATCGACAGCAGTGAGTCCATACCACCCAGATCGCTCGTCTTCATAGGCACGCCGATAACCGGCAGCGGCGTAAACGCAGCCACGACACCGCCCAGGTGAGCAGCCTTGCCGGCGGCAGCGATAATCACCTTGATGCCGCGGTCGGCAGCAGTCGAGGCCCACTCATGGACCTTCGCCGGCGTGCGGTGCGCGCTTGCAATCACGAGCTCATAGGGCACGCCCAGCGCCTCGAGCTCGGCGGTGCAACCTTCCATAACGCCCAGATCGGACTTGGAGCCCATGATGATCCCGACAACCGGCTTCTGATCTGCCATAAACAAAGACCTCCTGTTGAGAGCGGTAACGCGGCGGATCCGCGACCCTTAACTACAGAGAGTAGTATAGCTGCTCCCGTCCCTGCGGTCTGCGTGGTGCTTTGCGGGCGGGCCAGGCTTTATCTTCACTCCGGTTGCTTCGCAAAGTCGTTCAGATAAAGCCTGGCCCGCCCGCAAAGCACCCCTCGACCTACCGGGGATTGCCATGACGTACGTTAGCTGAAATAAAAAAGCGTGCCCACCGTCCTTGGGTGGGACGGCGGGCACGTTTGCTTAGTTGTCGCTGGGACTACTCAGCCTTATTGCGACGGTGGAAGAAGGCACCGATCGCAGCGATGATGGCTCCAAGGCCACCGACAGTCGCGACAGTTGCCGCCGTTTGATCGCCAGTAACGGGGATCGCCGAACCGTTCTTCTTGCCGCCCTGGGCCTTGTCGCCTGCGGGCTTGCCCGCCTGGCTGCCGCCGTTCGAGCCATTGCCGGAACCCTGGTTGCCCGAACCGCCCTGGTTGCCGGAGTCGGCATCCTTAAGGCCCTCGATGGCCAGCTTGAGCTGGTCATAAGCCGCCTGGAGCTGGGTGTCGGAAGCATTCTCATCACCCAAGACATCCTCGGCGTAGGTAATGGCATCCGTCAGGGCCTTGACGGACTCGGCCGTCTTTCCCTTGGTGTCAGTCTCCTTCGCCTGCTTGACCAGGGCCTTGAGCTGTTTCTTGGTCGGGTTCTCAACTGGGGTCACCGGGGTCTTCTCGAGCGCGTCACGGGCATCCTCGAGCGCCTTGAGTGCCTGGTCGACCTCGTCCTGCGTGGCGTTCTCGTCGCTCAGGATGGCGCGGGCGCTCGCCAAGGCGTTCTGGAACGCGGTCCAGGAAGCCTCGGTGTAGTCACTGGCCTTAAGGTCGCCGGCTGCAACCTCGGCATCAACCTTTTCAATCGCGGCAGTGAGGTCGTCCTTCGCCACCGGATCGGGAACGGCCGCACCGTAGAACTTGAGTTCCGCCATGCTGCAGTAGGCGTCAACGCTGCCACCGCCGGCGTGGAGCACCTTGACGGTCACGTAGCGACCGCGCGCGGCACCAAAGCTCATCTGCTTCCAGTCGCCACGGTCGGTGAGCACGCGGCCGTCGTTGTCGAAGGTAAACGTACCCATCGACGCGGCGGTGCCCATCTCATAACCGTCGGCGGTGTCGGAGACCAGCACCTCGGCCTCAAAGATATCGCCGTTCGTGCCGCCGTCCTGGCGCGGCAGGAACGTGACGTCGGTGAGATCGTAGTCGCGGCCCAGGTCGACGGTCAGGTGCTGGGGCATACCGGTCTTATAAGCATAGTCGCTGTGCCAGAGCGTCTGCTCATCGCCGTCAAGAGCGTTGACGGCGTTGCTGCCCTCATAGTCGGCCTCGCTCGAGAAGCCGGTCACCTTGACGTTCTCGCGGTTCTCGGGCGTGTTGATGAGCTTCTTCTCATCAACGGGGCGCATCTTGAGGCCGTCGATTGCCTTTTCGATCTTGGTCGTAGCGTCTGCGACATCCTTCTTGCTATAGCTGCCCTGGCCGCCGTCGAGAAGCTTCTGAGCCGCCTCGACCGCAGCGGTGAGAGCTGCATAAGAATCCTTGGTGTAGACGGACTCGCTGTAGCCCGCGGCCTTGGAAAGCGCCGCCATGAGCGCAGAGGTGTCGACACCAGCCTTGACCTCGACCTCATAGGATGCGGTCTTGGAGGGGTCGAGCACTGACGCCACCGTGATCGTTGCCTTGCCGGCCTTGTTGGCACGCAAGTAGTAGTTCACGCTATCGCCGGCCTGAACAGCGGAGACGCTCACCACAGAGGAGTCGGAGCTCTCGACCGTCACATAGGGGTAGCCGGCGCTCTCGGGCGTGGCCTTAGCGTCGACGAGCGTAACGTCGCCCTCAAAGAACTCGGTCTGGTTCTTGCCCAGCTCGATACCCTCGATGGCCTCGACACCCTGCGTGTAGTTGAAGTTGATCTCGCGCAGTGTGAGCATCTGGTCACCCGATGCCTCAAGCGGCGTGATCTCGACCTTAGTCGCCTTCTTGCCCTTGTTCTCGGCAGAGAGGCCAAAGGCGTAGCGAGCCTGGAAGGAATCGTACTCCCCACCCGCGAACTCCTGGGTCGAGCCATCCTCGAACGTCACGACGGCCTTGATCTTCTGCACGGTGCCGTTACCGCCGTCGCGGTTGACGACCTCAACGGCATCGAGCTTCGATGGTGTCTTAAAGGCAAATGTCATCGTGGTGGGAAGCTTCACGTAACTCGGAAGCTTGCCCTCGCTGTCCCAGTTGCCGCTCCAGTTCCACAGGAACTCAAAGCCGTTGTCGCCCTCATCGTTATCGAACAGCGCGTTATAGCTCTTCTGCTGAATAAGCTTCTCGACGTTGGAACCATCGTCGGTCGTGAGCTCGTCGTTGGTCATCGTGATGTTGAAGGCATCCTGACCGTACTCGGCAACCGTGGGCTGCGGAACGTCCGGCATCGTCACGGTACCGTCACTCGTAAACTCGAGCGCATCGCACGCCGGACCGATGAGCCAAGACGTCGAGGGCAGTTCAACCTTGCCGGCCGTCTTGGCCTTGAGTTTGAAGCTCGCCACCGCGCCAGTGCCGTTGTAGAGCTTGCCGTCGCCGCGGTTGGCAAAGGCGAGGTTGATGGTCTGTGTGCCGTCCGCGAACTGGACCTTCTCGCGCGACAGGTTCTCCATGCCGGCGGTCGAACCATCCTGCGAGATGCTCTCGGACACAAACTCAAACTGGTCACTCTTAAAGTTGACGAGCGCGCCCAGGGCGTTGACGTTCTTGGCGTCGGCCGCATAGACATCGACGGTGATCTCATCGCCGGCATCGACCTCGGTCTTGCTCGGAATCACCGCGAGCTTGCCGGCGACCTTGCCTTTCTGCTTGGTGCCGCCATCAAGCCCCGCCATGGTAAACGAGTAGTCGTAGACATCATAGACCCCGTTGCCGTTGAGATCGGCAAAGTGGTCGCGAATCTGCGAGTCGAACGTCGAGGTATCGGGCTCGCGGTTCTCGAGACCCAGATAATTCTTCATGTTGGAAAAGTCGCCATCGGAGATCGTTGCCTTGTTGAGGTTGGAACCCACAGCAAAGCCGTCCGTACCATCGGCCTTGTAGATGGCGATCTCGGACGCGGAGAAGAAGTTACCAACCGAAGCGAGCGGCGTCATACGCACGTAGCGTGCGGCCACGGCGCCGTCGAACGTCACCGTTTTGCAGGCGGCGGAGCGCTCCCAATCGACCTCCTGGCTCGTCCAATGGACACCGTCGAGACTCGTCTCGATGCGCATCTTGGTCACAGTGCCGTTGCCGGCGTCGGTACGCGGATAGTACTCGAGCTTGTCGAGCTTGTAGGCGCGGCCGTAGTCGACGGTGAGCGCCTTGCCCAGGTCGTTGCCGCCGGAGTGGAAGCCGCCGTCGCTCGTCTGGAACTCATGGTCGAAGGCGAGATCGGCCTTATGGCTGCCGTAGATCGAGCCCTCCCAGGTGATCTTCTCGGCCTCGGGCACGTTCCGCCATGGGTCGAGGGCGGAGTTCGCCGCGAGCACATCGCTCCAACGGGAGTAGCCCTCGGCGTTGCGCGAACGGATCTGGTAGGTGTGCTTGCTATTGTAGGCAAGATCGGTATGCGTGAATTCCGCTGCATCGCCCACGGCGAACACGGTGCCATCGACCTTAAGGTCGTAGGAGGTAGCACCATCGACCTTTCCCCAGGTGAGCTTAATGCTCGTGGGAGTCGTGGCGTCCTCGGGGGCAGCAAGGTTCGCTGGTGCGGAGAGGTTCTCGTTGAGGCGGTCGGCCGCGAGCGTGGCGTCGGCGTTCACGAAACCGCCCAGCTCGAGCGTCTGCTCCGCTGCAGCGACATCGGTCTTCGCAAACTTGACGTAGACCTTGGGGTTCGTGGTGATCTTAGTGTCGTTGAAGCTCTCGCCCTTCTCGGCCTCGGTGCTGTCCGCATCGCTGCCGTAGTGGTTGAGGTTGGGGCTTTCGTTGTAGAAGTAGACCGCTTGGCCAGCCTCGGGGGTCGCGGCGTCGAAAGCCTCCTGTGAGTCGACCTTGGTCACGTTGAGCGCAGTGCCGCCATTCTTGGCGATGACGCTCGCAGGCTTGGCGGACACGTTGGCCACAAAGGTCGTGGTACGGTTGGAATCGTAACCACTATAGCTGCCCTGGGACGCCGCAGCGGTAAAGGTTGCGGTGCCGCCCGTGGCCTTGGAGCTAAAGACGGTACTCACATGGTCACCGTAAGAGATATTGTCGATCGTGCCGTAGGCATTGTCCTCAGTCGTTTTGTTCTCGATGGAGGAGCCGTCGTCCTCGTACTGCGTGAAGCTGCCCTCACCCTCGGTGGCGAAGAACTCGACGATACGCTGGCTGCGGTCAGTGCCCTTGGTGTTGGTCTCGGTCACAGCCTCGGGGTTGTTGTTCTCGGCATACATCGGCACGATGGAATTGGCCTTTACAAAGAGCGGCAGCTTCCAGAGCGGAGCATCGTAGTTGTTGAGGACCTGGCCGCCGCGGTACTGCTTACCCGAGAAGTAGTCGATCCAGATGGTGGGATTATCATCGGTGCCGTAGTTGGGAAGGTAGATGCCGTTGCGAACGTCATTGCCCTTGTCATCTGCCTGGGTATCCTGATACACCGGCGCAACCAGGAAATTCTCACCGAACATATACTGGTACTGCGTCGAAGTGCTCGCGGCGTACTCGGAGTTGTCGGAGAGCAGCATGGCGCGGATCATGGGCAGGCCGGTATCGCCGTTACCCGTATCGATGTTGGCCGCCGAAGCCGCACTCGTGTAGATATAGGGTATGAGCTGCGCTTTGAGCTTGAGGTAGAAGCGCGAGATGCCCGTGTAGGGATCGCCGTGCGTCATGGGCGACTTGCGGTAGGTGCCCCAACCGTCCATGTCGAGCATAGAGGGCGTGAACGTCTTCCACTGGTAGTCGCGTGCCGAGATGATGGGGTCGCCGCCAAAGATGCCGTCCATGTCGGAGCCGATGTTGGGGTTGCCCGAAAGACTCTGACCGATATACGTGGGGATATGGAAGCGGATGTACTCCCAGTTGCCGCCGTACTGGTCGCCGGTCCAGATGCCGCCAAAGCGCTGCGTGCCGGCCCAACCATCGAGCGTAATGATGTTGGGGCGCTTGTTGGCGCCGGTCGTCACCGTGTCATAAGCCGTCTTGATGCCGTTAAGACCAAAAGAGTAGCCAGAGCCAACCCAGGCGACGTCGGTCTTGAGGGTAGTGATGCCTCCCGTCTTGACCTCGGCGTCGAAGTCGCGAAGCAGGTGCCACGGAGTCTCGGAGTTGCTATCGGGCTCAAGGTTGGACTGGGTCCACAGGCCCGTGCTCACGCCCTTGGAGTTAGCGTACTCGGTGAACTTCTTAAGGTTGTCGACGTTGGCGCGCACGGCGTTGAGGCGCTCGGCAGAACTCGTTCCGTCGGAGTTGACGCCGCCGGTCTTGTAGTAACCGTTCTGGCCATAGCCGGCACCGTAGCCGTCGTTCGGCAGGAACCAGCCGAGCGGCATGTCGTTGTCCTCGTAGTCATCGATAACCTGCCGGGCAGAGAACTGGCGGTCGAAATCGGTCGCCTTCATGTTCTCGGTATCGACCGTAGGACCTTCACCGTTGAGCGTCTCGGACGCAAGCGTGCCGTCGAGCTTGTAGCCCGTCGCCATGCCAGACTCGTACTTAACGTCGCCCTTCTCGCTCGAGGACTTGCTGCCCTTGGTCTCCCACTTCTTCTGACCCGAAGTCGTTGACCAGCCATCACGGTTATAGGCATTCAGATGACCCAGGTAGAAACCGTATTCGGGCAGCAGCACCGGATTACCGGTTACCTTGTAGTAGTCCTGCAGCATCTCGGTTGCCACGTTCGAGGCGCCATCGTTGGTCGCCACGAAGTAGTAGGCATCGAACTCATTCTCGCTGTGCGAAGTCGTGACCGTCGATGCATCCGTAGAACCGAAGTCGTAGGAACCTTCTGCGAACGTGTTTCGGAGCACGCCGTAGCCGTCACTCGTCCAATAGAACGGGTTGGGCGAAGCAACGCCGCCATCGGTCCAGTTGTTGGTGTTGGAGATGGCGATGGTCTGGTTGGTGTGCAGGAAGCGGCCGTTCTGAGTACCGCCGCCAAAGAAGTTCTCGGACTTCGCCTTGGCGAGCGTCTGGACGGTGCCCTTCTTATCAAGGTCGAGGGACGCGGACTCGGAGACCACGACACGGTCGCCCGACTTGATGCTCATCTTGCCAGTCGCCTTGTCCAGAATCACGGTCGCCTTTCCACCGGTGATCTCGATAGTGTCACCCTTGTCGACAACCGTCGCGCTCGGCTTGCTGTAGGTATCCGAGGTGTCGGGCTGGGCCTGAATCTTAGCCGTGTGGGACTTGCTACGCGGCGTGGCATACTCAGAGAACTCGCCTTTGGGGTCGACATTGTAACGGAAAATGCCGTCCTCTAGAAATGTGATACGGCCCTTGATGCCGTCGGCGAAATCGATGTCGACGACGTTCGAGGCGGACTGAGACACGGTCGCCGAGTCGACGCCCTTAAGCGGCGTGGCAATCGCCTGCTGGGGGCTAGCGAACACGAGAGTCGCCGCTGTTGCGACGAGGACCGCGCTTCCCTTCACCCACCGTTTCGTAAAAATGGAATTCCTACGCACCTGGACTCCTTCCCTCCGACATGCGGAAGTGTCGCGGACGCGCGCCCCGCAGCATGGGCGAACGCATCAACGGGGGGGGTGTTCGGTACATTCCGTACAATTGGCCCACCCGTTACCAAGGGGTCAACTGGTAGTAACCAGATAGCCACCTATAAGGTTGAATCAGCATACATGAGCAGTTGCGCAAATTAAGTTTGGAATTCTCCCAGCGGTATAAAAATGAACGTAGATGGCGAAGTGGGTCTAACCAACCATACCAATTGGTTCTCCAGCCAGATACCACTTAAGCATAGTTTTACTTGTTTAACTGGTATTACATAACCAATACCTTTCCTCGGAAAACGGGCTTCGCGAATTATCCTGAGGGAAAGTCGTATCCGCCACCCCGCGACCCACCGGGAATTACCATGACGTACTTTGGCTGTTTTTGGTTGGAATGGAAGGTTGACGGAGGGTGGTGGTGGACAGTTAGTTCAGATACGTATTATTTGGCCGTGCCAATTGGCATTAATGGATTGGTTTGGAGCCACTTTGGACCCAATAATGGGCTATTCTCGCCCTTGAGCGAGCGCCTCTGTCGGCCCAGAAGGCCAAAAACGGCTCATTTGACCCCAAATCGACCTTCGTCAGCCTTTAAAAAAATACGTATCTGAACTAACTGTCCAGGGACATGTCTCCCCCATAGCAAAAAGTCTCTTGGCGAATGAAAATTCGCCAAGAGACCCCATACAAAACGTGGGCTCTGTCGTTCGAATGAACGACAGAGCCCACGCTCACTTTTTATTCAGCCCTAGTCATCGCGCAAAGCCCCTTCGGCAGCACACGGTGCAGCCAAGTCACCGCAGGCCGGGGCGGAGGGGGCCGAATTTGCCACTGAGCGACTCTGCTTGCAGCCGGAGCGAAGGGGGAAACTCGGCCCCCTCCGCCCCGGCCGGACAGGTCACACTACACCGTGTGCTGCGGCAGGTCCTGCAGGGCGATGACGTCCATGCCCATGTCGTTGGCGCTGCCGTGACCCTGCTGGTCCTCGCGCACCGCCTCGATGGCGCTCACGTAGGTGTTGGCGGCAGACATCGCCGTCACGCAGGTCACGCCGCGACGCACGGCCTCGGTACGTAGCAGGTAGCCATCGCCACGCGAGCCCGGACCGTACGGCGTGTTGATGATTACCGCAATCTTGCCATCGGCGATGAGGTCGCCGATGTTGGGACGCTCGCCGTCGTGCGGGCCGCTGATCTTCTCCACGACTTCACACGTCACGTTGCCGCCGCGCAGCACGCGCGCCGTGCCCTCGGTAGAGCAGATATCAAAGCCCAGGTAGCGCAGGATACGCGCGACCGAAAGGATGTGACGCTTGTCGCGGTCGCACACGCTGATGAACACCTTGCCGCAGCTCGGATCGGGCAGCTTGTAGTCGATCGCCAGCTGCGTCTTGGCATATGCCTCGGGATAGCTCTTGGCGATACCCATGACCTCGCCCGTCGACTTCATCTCGGGCCCCAGGATAACGTCGGCTCCCGGGAAACGGCCCCAGGGCATAACGGCTTCCTTCATGCAGAACCAATCGAGCTGACGCTCGTCGCTCGGCAGGCCCAGGCTCGCGATGGAATCGCCCGCCATGATACGCGCCGCGCACTTGGCCAGCGGCACGCCGGTGGCCTTGGAGATAAACGGCACGGTACGGCTGGCACGCGGGTTGGCCTCGATCACGTAGACGGTCTCGCCCTTGATGGCGTACTGCACGTTGACCAGGCCGCGTACGCCCAGCGCCATCGCGATGCGACGCGTGGTCTCGCGAAGCTTTGCCTGCAGGCTCTCGCTAAAGCTGAACGGCGGGATGCAGGTCGCGGAGTCGCCAGAGTGAATACCAGCCTCCTCGATATGCTCCAGAATGCCGCCAATGTAGACCTCTTCGCCATCGCACAGGGCGTCGACATCGGACTCGATCGCACCCTCCAGGAAGCGGTCCAGGTACACCGGGTAGTCGGGGCTAATGCGCGCAGCCTCGGCCATGTAATCGCGCAGGTGCTCGGCATCGTAGGCGATCATCATGCCGCGGCCGCCCAGCACGTAGCTCGGACGTACCAGCAGCGGGTAGCCAATGTGTGCGGCAACGGCCTCGGCCTCCTCAAACGAGGTGGCCTGACCCGCCGGCGGGTACATGATGCCCAGCTTGTCGAGCAGGGCGGCAAAGCGCTCGCGGTCCTCGGCAAAGTCGATGGCATCGGACTTGGTGCCCATGATGTTGACGCCACTCTCCTCGAGCATGCGCGCCAGCTTAAGCGGGGTCTGGCCGCCGAGCGTCACCACGACGCCGTCGGGTCGCTCAACGTCGATGACATCCATGACGTCCTCGTAGGTGAGCGGCTCAAAGTACAGGCGGTCGGACGTGTCGTAGTCAGTCGAGACGGTCTCGGGATTGCAGTTGACCATGATGGTCTCAAAACCACGGGCCGCCAGTGCATAGCTCGCATGCACACAGCAGTAGTCGAACTCGATACCCTGGCCAATGCGGTTGGGGCCGGCGCCCAGGATCATCGCCTTGGGCTTGTCCGCCGGCGTGGTCTCGTCGGGAGCCACGCACTTCTTGGCATCCGGGCTCGTGCGGTAGATGTTCTCGTACGTCTTGTAGTGGTACTCCGTGGCGCTCGAGAACTCCGCAGCGCAGGTATCGACCGTCTTCATGCTGGGAACCACGCCCAGGCCCTTGCGGTAGGCGCGCACAAAGCGCTCGTCCGAGCCGGTCAGCGCGGCGATCTCGGCATCGCTCGTGCCGTACTGCTTGAGCAGGCGCATCGCGTCGGCGTCGATATCCTCCACACGCAGGCCGCGGATGCTCTCCTGAACCTGCGCCATGTCGTTGATACGGTTGAGGTACCACGGATCGATGCCGCAGATAGCATGGATGCGCGCAACGTCCCAGCCGCGGCGCAGGGCCTCGACCACAAAGAAGATGCGATGCTCGGTCGGGGTGGCCACGGCCTGGGCGAGCTCATCGTCGCTCAGCTTGTCGGCACCCTCCTTGCCACCGGCGCAAATGCCCTGGTGTCCGTCCTCCAGCGAGCGCATGGCCTTGCCAAAGGCCTCCTCAAAGGTGCGGCCAATCGCCATGATCTCGCCCACGGCCTTCATGCGTGTGGTGAGCGTGGGGTCGGTACCCTTGAACTTCTCGAAGGCAAAGCGCGGCACCTTGACCACACAGTAGTCGATTGTGGGCTCAAAGCAGGCGGGCGTAGCCTTGGTGATGTCGTTGACAATCTCGTCGAGCGTGTAGCCCACGGCCAGGCGCGCGGCGGCCTTGGCGATGGGGAAACCCGTGGCCTTGGAAGCGAGGGCGGACGAGCGGCTCACGCGCGGGTTCATCTCGATGACGATCAGGCGGCCGGTCTGGGGATTCACGGCAAACTGCACGTTGGAGCCGCCGGTCTCGACGCCGATCTTCTCCAGAATGGCGAGCGAGGCCACGCGCATGCGCTGATACTCAAGGTCGGAGAGCGTCTGCGCCGGCGCCACGGTGATGGAGTCGCCGGTATGCACGCCCATGGGGTCGAGGTTCTCGATGGAGCACACGATGATGCCGTTGCCGGCGTGATCACGCATGACCTCCATCTCGTACTCTTTCCAGCCCTCGATGGACTCCTCGACCAGCACCTCGTGGGCAGGCGAGAGCTCCAAGCCCTGGCTCACGATGGAGACGAGCTCCTCGTGGGTGTGAGCGATGCCGCCGCCGGCGCCGCCGAGGGTAAAGCTCGGGCGCAGTACGCAGGGATAACCCACGCGCTCGGCGATAGCCTCGGCGTCGGCCACGCTGTAGGCATAGCCCGAGCGCGCGACCTCCAGGCCGATCTCGGCCATGGCCTCGTTAAAGAGCTTGCGGTCCTCGCCGCGCTCGATAGCGGCCAGGTCGCAGCCGATCATCTCGACGCCGTACTTGTCGAGCGTACCGTCCTTTGCCAGCTCGACGGCGGCGTTCAGACCGGTCTGGCCGCCCAGCGTGGGCAGCAGCGCGTCCGGGCGCTCTTTCTTGATTACGCGCTCGATAAATTCGGCGGTGATGGGCTCGACATAGGTGCGGTCGGCAAGACCCGGGTCGGTCATGATGGTCGCCGGGTTGGAGTTGACCAGGATGACCTCAAAGCCATCCTCCTTGAGCACCTTGCAGGCCTGGGCACCGGAGTAGTCAAACTCGCAGGCCTGGCCGATAACGATGGGGCCCGAGCCAATGACGAGGATGCGCTTGATGTCAGTACGTTTCGGCATGTTTAAAACCTCCTAGAGAGGCTGACTCAATGTTTTGGAAAAGTCAGCGAGGGTGCAGCTGGTGCATCAGGTTGCCGTGATGCGAGGGCGCGCTGGGCTTATGCCCGCGCGACCGAAGCAGAGCGGCAAGATGATGTGCCAGATGCAGCCGCAGCGTCGACCGGTCCGCCGTTCGGTAGAACGGCGGAACCATCGTCGGCAAAATTCCAGCCGGCAAGGCGGTCCTTCGCGGTGTCGATGTCCAGGTAGTTCTCCTCGCCGTCCATGAGTCGCGTAAAGGCGGTAAAGAGATAGTGGGCATCGGTGGGGCCAGGCGAGGCCTCGGGGTGGTACTGGACCGAGAAGCACGGGGCGTCGAGCAGCTGGATGCCCTCGGCGGTGCCGTCGTTGAGGTTCACATGTGTCAGGCGAATGCGGCCAAAGCGCTCGTTCATCACGACCGGCGCGATTCCGCGGCGCACCCAGACGCGCAGATCTCCATCGGCCGCATGCTCGGTCTCGCCGCCGGAAAGCTCGGGGACAAGCTTGCCCAAGCTGGGAAACAGCAGGCCAAAGCCATGGTTTTGCGCGGTGATCTCCACGCGACGGCTTACCAGGTTCATGACCGGCTGGTTGCCACCGCGGTGACCGAATTTAAGCTTTTCCATCTGGGCACCGCAGGCCAGGCTGATCATCTGGTGACCAAGGCAAATGCCAAAGACCGGTACCTTGCCGATCAGCTGCTGCACCTGCTCGTAGGTCTCCACCACGGCGTCGGGGTCGCCGGGGCCATTGGACAAAAAGACACCGTCGGGATTCATGTCGAGCACCTCACTCGCGGGCGTATCCCACGGCACGACGGTAAGGTCGCAGCCGGCGCGGACCAGCCCCTCCAGAATACCGCGCTTCACACCGCAGTCGTAGGCGACCACCTTGTGACGGGCAGGGGCGGCAGCCGCAAGTGCAAAGTCATGCGTGGCAGGCAGGTCGGCGGCCACAAACTCGTGAGACGCGGGGCAGCTTACGGTCTTGACCAGGTTCTCGCCTACCAGCATGGGCGCTGCGGCCAGACGCTCGGCAAGCTCGTCGACGTCGAAGATCTCGGTCGAGATAATGCCCATCTTGGAACCATTGTCGCGCAGATGGCGCACCAGAGCGCGGGTGTCGACACCCTCGATAGCGACGATGCCATGAGCGCGCAGGTACTCCGGCACGCTTACGGCCGAGCGCCAGTTAGAAGGCGTGGCGCACATGTCGCGAACGATCATGCCGCGCATAGCCGGAGCGCTCGCGGGGCGCACGGCGTCGCCGGGGAGGGCCGACTGGACGTCGGTCTCGTCGATACCGTAGTTGCCGATCTGCGGATAGGTCATGGTTACGATTTGGCCGGCATAACTCGGGTCGGTCATGACCTCAAAGTAGCCCTCGAGCGAGGTGTTGAAGCAGACTTCGCCGGTCGCGGTGCCCTCGGCGCCGCATGCACGTCCATAAAAAATGGTCCCATCCTCAAGATACAGGATGCAGGGACCGCAGGTGCCCTTGCTGGTTTTGGCCAGCATACGCTGGCAAAGCTCGCTGGGCGCGAAGGTGCGGGCGGCAGCGCCCGCGGTATGGTTGTTCGCCATAGTTCTCCTTCCCGGTCTCACAGGACCGGTTTAAAGGTGTGTAGTTAGGCCTCGCGGTATTATAACCGCAAGCATGCCTCATGGCGTTAATTTCATCGAAATGTTTACGAAATGATAATTATGACTTTCTATGCATAATGATTTTTCTGGGACGGGGATTAAAAAATCATCCCGCGAGGCTTGTGGCTCACGCGGGATGATGACGTCTTACTTTCTCTTGTCCTGCTCCAGCAAATCGGACGGTGAGCGATCGGGCTTGCCACCGCGGAAAATCTCGCGGCCATGCAGACGATGCTCCAGGTCACGTTCGGCCTTTTCCTCGTCAATCTTGGTCTGGCTAACCACCGGGTCCTCAATCAACGACGACACCGAGTTCACCTGCTTCTGAATGCGTTCGGCGATGGTGTCATCCATACTCACGATGCGCATCTTCCAGTCGATACTCGTGGCGTTGGATGAGCTCTTGGTCCACACGAACGTCAAAATGGCACTCTGGTGGCCCCGCGCGGGGAACATGCCAAAGAAGGAATCGTGCTGAATGTTGCTATCCTCGTCGATATAGGCGTGAACGTTATACACCACGCGGTCGATCTTGTCGTTGAGCAGCGCGTTGGTCGCAAGCGCCGCGGCCTGGATCTGCCCGTTGGACAGCAGCTCGAGCTCGTTGGCAGACGATGTGTCCAACACCGTCACCTCGACCGTGCCCGTGCGTTCATCGGCTTCATCGACGGTGAAGTCGAGCGGGAACTGCGTAAAGCCGTTGCCCCACTCAAGGCCGCCCTTCAGCGCCGTCGAAACGGTATCGACCGAAACGCTCTCGGACAGGTTGGCGGTGTTCAGGCGTCGCATCACGCCGTAGCCAATCTGCATGCCCACGATCAGCACCAAAATACCGATGACCACGGCCATCGCGGTCTTCGTAATGGTATGGCTCACCTGCGAGCCCGAAGGATCGTCCTCGGACAGCGGGTCGATATGTTTTGCCTGGCTCGCGCGGTCCTCGCTGCGCAGCTGCGCTAGCGCCGCTTTGTCACCGCGCTTGACGGCGGCCTCTTTCTCGCGCATGCGCTCGGTACGCTTTTTGGCAAGCGTAGGATCCAAGACGCCGGATGCATCGATTTCGGAGAATAACTCCGTCACTTCTTCCGGAGTCAAAGGGTTCTTATCAGCCATGATCTTCCTGTCATATCAATCAGTCGAGCTCGTGCGCACGCGCACCTTCGAACTGCATTCGATAGTAACGGGCATAGGTGCCGCCACGGGCGAGAAGCTCCTCGTGCGTGCCACGCTCCACAACGCGACCATGCTCAACGGTCGCAATCTCATCGGCATGCTTAATGGTCGAAAGACGGTGGGCGATGATAATCGTGGTGCGGCCGCGTGCCAGCTCTTCGAGTGACTCCTGCACCGCCTCCTCGCTCTCGTTATCCAAAGCACTCGTCGCCTCGTCCAAAATCAGGATCTTGGGGTTCTTGAGAAACACGCGCGCGATGGCAACGCGCTGCTTCTGTCCGCCCGAAAGACGGCTGCCGCGCTCGCCCACGACCGTGTCATAGCCCTGTGGAAGCGACTCGATAAAGGCATCGATGTTGGCGCGACGGGCCGCCTCGGCAATCTCTTCCGCCGTGGCGCCCGGCTTGCCGTAGGCGATGTTCTCGCCAATCGTACCGTCAAACAGATAGACATCCTGCTGCACCAGGCCGATGGCGCGACGCAGGCTCTGCTGCGTCACATCACGCACGTCCTGGCCGTCGATGCTAATGGATCCAGCAGCCACGTCATAAAAGCGCGGCAACAGCGAACAGGTCGTGGACTTGCCACCGCCCGAAGGGCCAACCAAAGCGATGGTCTGCCCGGGCTTGATGGACAGATCCATATGGTCGATAACGGGACGCTCGTCGGCATCGCCCTCGCCCAGCTCAACGTCCTCGTAGTTAAAGCACACGTCGTGATACTCCACGGCGCCGGCAGTCACCTGCAGATCCGTGGCGCCCGGCTTGTCCTGGATATCCGGCGCGGTCGAGAGCACCTCGTCCATACGCTTAAAGCCGGCGATAGCCTTCTGATACGTTTCGGCCGAATTGACGAGCGTCTCAAGCGGCGTGCAGAACAGCGAAATATAGAGTGCAAAGGTCGCCATATCGACCGCCTGCAGCTGTCCCTGGGCGACCAGCCAGCCGCCCAGCAGCACCACGATCACATAGAGCACACCCGAGAGCAGGCCATACGTCGCGGTATAGACGCCCATGGCGTGATACATGTTCTCTTTGGACGAAAGATAGCGATTGTTTGAGGCGCGGAACTTGGCACGCTCGGTCTCCTCATTGGCAAAGCTCTTGACCACACGCATGCCCGCCAGCGAATCCTGCAGCTGGGCATTGATGCCGCTGATTTTTTTGCGGTTGTCGCTAAAGACCTCGCGCATGCGCATGTTCTGCCAAAACATGATGACCGCAAACGCCGCCGTCACCACGGCCATGGCGAGCGCCAGCACCGGGGCAATGGTAAAGAGGATCGCAAACGAGCCGATAATCTCGATGCCGCAGATGATGATCCACTCGGGCACGTGGTGCGCCGCCTCGCAGATATCGAACAGATCGTTGACCACGCGGCTCATCATGTCGCCCGAACTGTTGCGGTCGAAGTACGCAAAGCTAAAGCGCTCGTACTGGTCAAACAGGTCCTCGCGCATCTTGGACTCCATGCGCGCACCCATCACGTGGCCCCAGTAGCTCACAAAGTAGCGGCAGGCGCAGCGAACGGCATACATCAGCACCAGCCCCACCGCGATCATACCGAGCGCCTGCATAATGGCAGCCTGGCCCTGGGTAAACAGCCCACCGGTCAAATTGCGCAGAATAATAGGAAACGCAAGGTCAATGGCAGCAAGCACCAGAGCGCAAACAGTATCAGCAACAAAAAGCCCCATCTGGGGCTTGTAATACGAAAGAAACCTCTTCAGCATGTGATCCTCAAAGAAATATCAGCAACGTAAGGCCCTGGGACAAAGCAATCAGTAGTACTTGTCCCAGGGCTATCCCCACTCGTTAAAGCTCCGTGCCCCCAAGGCGGTGCGCGATGCTATCGCAGGCCAAGGCGCCCACGACGGTCTTGGCGTCTTCGATCTTGCCGTCGAGCACGGCGTCGATCAGCTCGTGCAGCGGCACCAGGTCCACGTTGACAAACTCGTCATCATCGGGGTTGGGCGCATCAAACTCGAGCTTGGTGGCCAAGTAGATGTGGATGATCTCATCGCAAAAACCGCAGGACGTGACAATCGACGTCAAAAAGCGAATACGACCAGCCCTAAAGCCCGTCTCCTCGTGCAGTTCGCGCTTGGCGCAATCGAGCGGGTCCTCGCCTGGATCGAGCTTGCCGGCGGGAATCTCGACCGTCACGCGGTCGATGGCGGTGCGGTACTGACGCACCAGTACGATCTTGCCGCTCTCGGTCAGTGCCACAACGGCCGCCGCACCCGGATGGCGAACGATATCGCGGGCGCTGCGGTGACCGTTGGGCAGCTCAACCTCAAGACGGTGGACGTCGAGGATCTTGCCCTTCCAGGCGCACTCCTCCGAAAGAATCTTCTCGTGCAGCTCGGCATCGTGCGGGTCGTCGTCGCCCAGCACCAGCGCCGGCTCGTCAGCGACCTCGCCACCAGGCTCGCCCTCGGCGTGCCCATACATGCGGCTGTCCTCTTCGACGATCTGCGCGTCCACGAGCTCTTCGTTCTTCTCGTCCATCCGTCTCATTCCTCTCGGATTTTAGGCATCCCAGGCGTCGCGGCCGCGCAGCGCGCGCAGGCCGATATCGTGACGCAGGGTCTTGCCCTCAAAATCAATCTTCTCGCAGGCCTCGTAGGCAAGGTTGCGAGCGTTCTCGAACGTGTCGCCCAGAGCGGTCACGGCAAGCACGCGGCCACCATTGGTCACGAGCTGGCCGTCCACCACGGCAGTGCCCGCGTGGTACACGGTCACGTTCTCCATGGCCTCGGCATCGGCGATACCGGTAATGACCTTGCCTTTCTCGTAGCTGCCGGGATAACCCGCACTCGTCAGGACAACGGCCACGGCCCACTCGTCACGCCAGTCGAGTTCAATCTGGTCGAGCTCGCAGTTGGCACAAGCCAACATGACCTCGACCAGGTCGTTCTTAAGGCGCGGCAGAACGACCTGCGTCTCGGGGTCGCCAAAGCGGGCATTGAACTCCAGCACCTTGGGGCCGGCAGGCGTGAGCATAAAGCCGCCGTACAGGCAGCCGCGGTAGTCGATACCCTCGGCAGCGAGCTCGGCCACGGTCTGCTCCATGACCTTCACCATGGTGGCGTGCTCCTCATCGGTCACGATGGGCACCGGGCTGTAGACGCCCATGCCACCGGTGTTGGGGCCCTTGTCGCCCTCGAGCGCACGCTTGTGGTCCTGCGAGGTGGCCATGGGGCGCACGGTCTTGCCGTCGGTAAAGGCCAGCAGCGAGCACTCGGGACCAACGAGCATCTCCTCGATAACCACGGTGTTGCCGGCATCGCCAAAGGTGCCGCCAAAGCACTCGCGCACGGCCTCCTCGGCCTGCTCAAGTTCGGTCGCCACGATAACGCCCTTGCCCGCGGCAAGGCCGTCGGCCTTCACGACCAGCGGGGCGCCCTGCTCGCGCACGTAGGCGAGAGCCGAAGCCTCGTCGGTAAACGAACCATAGGCTGCCGTCGGAATGCCCGCACGCTCCATGAGCTGCTTGGAGAACAGCTTGGAGCCCTCCATCTGGGCGCCCTCGGCACCCGGGCCAAAGCAGGGAATACCCGCCGCGCGCACGGCGTCGGCCACGCCCGCCACGAGCGGAGCCTCGGGGCCAATTACCACGAGTCCGCATCCGTGGCTCTGCGCAAACGCCGCCACGGCCGCAGGATCGCAGTCGTCGAGAACAACGTTCTCGCCGCAGCTCGCGGTGCCGCCGTTACCCGGCGCGATGTAGAGCTTGCCGGCGCGCGGTGATGCTGCGAGCTTAGCTGCCAAAGCATGCTCACGGCCGCCGCTGCCCAACAACAGGATGTCGATGGTTTGAGTGTCCGCCTTCAAGGGTGCCTCCTCTATGGATGAACGGCCCGCTCCGCGCGAGCCCTTTGCAAGCAAATATACCCCTCGGCCGCCCGTCCGGGCTGCAAAGGGGTATATCGCAATAACCAAATAGTCCCGATTACTTCCAGAATCGGTTGATGATCTGCTCGCGACCAGCGCCAACGCCAATGAACGTCACGCGGGTGTGTGCCAGATCCTCGATAAACGCCACGTAGTCCTGAGCCTCCTGCGGCAGCTCCTCAAAGCTGCGGCAGCCGGTGATATCGCACTTCCAGCCAGGAAGCTCCTCGTAGATGGGCTTGGCGTGCTCAAAGCGAACCTGATGCTCGGGCACGCTGGTATAGCGCTCACCATCGACGTCGTAGGCCACGCACACCTTGATGGTGTCGAAAGCCGAAAGCACGTCGAGCTTGGTCATGGCGATATCGGTGAGGCCGTTGACGCGCGAGGCGTAGTTGGCGATGGGGCCGTCGAACCAGCCGCAGCGACGACGGCGACCGGTGGTCACGCCGTACTCGTAGCCCTCCTCGGTCAGCGTGTGACCGGCCTCGGACTCATAGGAAAGCTCGGTGGGCATGGGGCCCGAACCGACGCGGGTGATATAGGCCTTCATGACGCCCAGTACGCGGTCGACGTTCTTCATACCGACGCCGGAGCCGGTGATGGCGCCGCCGGCGGTGCAGTTGGAAGACGTCACGTACGGATAGGTACCGTGGTCGATGTCGAGCAGCGTCGCCTGGGCGCCCTCAAACAGCAGGTCTTTGCCCTCGTCAATCATGTTGTTGAGCAGCAGACTCGTCTCGGTGATGTAGGGACGCAGGCGCTCGGCCATCGGCAGGTACTCGTCGCAAATCTGGTCCACGGTGTAGGTGGGCAGGTTGTAGATGAGCTCGAGCTCGGGGTTCACGCGGGCGAGAGCGGTCTCCAGCTTGTCGCGGAACAGTGCCTCGTCCAGCATGTCCTGCATGCGCAGGCCAATGCGCGCCATCTTGTCCTGATAGCACGGACCGATGCCGCGCTTGGTGGTACCGATGTTCTTCTTGCCGAGCTTCTGCTCAAAGGCGCCATCCAGATCGATGTGGTACGGCATGATGACATGCGCGTTGCCGCTAATCTTGAGGTTCTTGGTGGTGATGCCGTCGGCCTCGAACATATCGATCTCCTCAAGGACAACCTTGGGGTTGACGACGCAGCCGTTACCGATCACCGACACGTGATCGGAATACATGATGCCGGAGGGCACCTGGTGCAGGCCGTACTTCTTGCCGTTGACGACGATGGTGTGGCCGGCGTTGTTGCCTCCCGAGTAGCGCACGACGGCATCGAAGTCGCCGGCGACCAGGTCGCAAATCTTACCTTTGCCCTCATCGCCCCACTGGGCACCGACCAAAACGGTTGACGGCATGTTTACTCCTTACATTCATGGACTGTCTACGCGCCACGCCGGCACGCAGAAGCACAAAACATTCCCAGTATACCCGTGCAACGGGCGCCTGTCCTACTCCTCGGCATGTGCCCCATCAAGCTCATAGAACTTGGTGGATGCCGGCAGGAACATCAGATCGACGTCGCCGATCGGGCCCGAACGGTTCTTGGCCACGACGATACGCGTAACGCCCTCGTCGGGTCGATCGTCGCGCGAGGCCTCGGCCTCGTCGGCGGAGCGGTCCAAGAACATAACGATATCGGCGTCCTGCTCGATGGAGCCCGATTCACGAAGGTCGGAAAGCTGCGGGCGCTTGCCGGTACGGGATTCGACCTGACGCGAGAGCTGCGACAGCGCGATGAGCGGGATCTTGAGCTCCTTGGCCATGATCTTCAGACCACGCGACATCTCCGAAACCTCGACGGTACGGCTCTCGGAGCGGCGTCCCGGCGGAGGACTCACCAGCTGCAGGTAGTCCAGGATGATGATTGCCTTCTCCTTGTTATGGAGCATGCGGCGGCTCTTGGCGCGAATCTCGGTCACTGTGGTGCCGGGCGTATCGTCAATCAGAATATCGAGCTTGGACAAGGTCTGCGTGGCCTCGTTGATATTGGCCCACTGCTCGGGGCTAATGCGGCCCATGCGGAAGTCACTGATCGAGATCATGGCGTAGGCGCAAATCAGACGCTGGGCAATTTCTTTGCCCGACATCTCCAGCGAGAAGAAGCCGACGGTATAACCGGCAGCGGCAGCGTTGAGCGCCAGATTCAGGGCGAACGACGTCTTACCCACAGCAGGGCGGGCGCCGATAATGATGAGCTGGCCCTCGCGGAAGCCCATGAGCATGCGGTCGAGTGACGGGAAGCCCGTGGGCACGCCCGCAGCCTGACCACCGGCCTGACACACTTCCTCGGCCTCGTTATAGGCCTCAACCATAAACTCGGTCAGCGTCTTGTAGCTCGACTTGACCTCGCGTGCCGTGACCTTGAGCAGCTTGCTCTCGGCTAGCTCCACGACCTCTTTGGTGTCGGTGGGGGCGTTATATGCCAGCGCGTTGATCTCGTTGGTGGCGCCGATCAGCTCGCGCAGCATCGAATCGCGACGAACGATGGCGGCATGGTGCTGCCAGTTCACGAGCGACAGAGTCTGACCCATCAGCTCCAAAATGTAGGCCTCGCCGCCCACGGCATCGAGCTTGTTGATGCTTCGCAGGTAATCGATCAGCGAGATGGAGTCGATGGGAATGCGGCTGTTGTACATATCGACCATCGCGGTGTAGATGGTCTTATGAATGGGCCGGTAGAAATCATCGGGCTGCAGCTCGACCTGGGCCTCTTCGACCACCTCGGGCGATAGCAGCATAGCGGCCAGTACATTGGCCTCTGCATCTTGGTTTTGGGGAAGACCCAACTTTGAGCCGCGGTCCTCGACCGTCAGCCCCGTCTCCCTATCGTCATATGCCATGAGCATCCTCATTCATATCGCTTGCGAGCATCCATAGTATCAGCCACGGTCCCAAAACGCGCCGCGCGCCGCCAATCATCACCGAACCAAACGGATGAACGGTCCTGTATATAGGACTTCGACGCAACGTTCACCATGACACTCACTCAGCGCAAAAAACAAAAGGGCGCCCTGGTTTCCCAGAGCGCCCTTCTTAGAACAAGATTGTTGCGTTGCAGCAAATGCTACTCGGCAGCAGCCTCAGTCTCGACCTCGGCGGTCTCGGCCTCGGCGACCTCAGCGGCCTCCTCGACCTCAGCCTCGGCAGCGAGCTCCTCGGCGGTAACGCCGACGAGAACGACAACCTCGGCCTTGATCTCGCGGTACAGCGAGATGGCAACGGTGTGGGCACCGGCAACCTTGATGGGCTTACCGAGCTCGACGCGCTTGCGGTCGATGTCCATACCGAGCTGAGCCTTGATGGCGTCAGCGACCATAGCGGCGGTAACGGAGCCAAAGAGGATGCCCTCGTCGCCGACCTTGACGTCAACGGTGACCGTCTTGCCCTCGAAGGCAGCCTTGGTCTCGTTGGCGGTAGCCAGACGGACGGCCTCGCGCTTGGCGATGTTGTTGCGACGCTCGTCAAGCTGCTTGAGGTTGCCCTTGGTGGCGGCAACAGCGAGCTTCTTGGGGAACAGGAAGTTCTCAGCGTAACCCTGAGCGACCTCTACGACGTCACCCTCGCCGCCCTTGCCCTTGATCTCATCGAGAAGAATAACCTTCATGATGCGTCTCCCTTCTTAGCCGCGGTCGCGGTTGCCACGAGAGGAAACCACGGGGACGGTGTACGGCAGGAGAGCCATCTCGCGGGCGCGCTTGATGGCGTTGGCGATGTCATGCTGATGCTGCGTGCAAGCGCCAGTGACGCGACGGGGCTTGATCTTGCCACGGTCGGTCATGTACTTACGGAGAAGCTGAGTGTCCTTATAGTCGATGAACTCAGTGTTCTCCTTGCAGAACTGGCAGTACTTACGACGCGGCTGACGTGCAGAAAAATCATTAGCCATGTCAAAATACCTTTCATTTGGCAACTTCGGCGAACCGAAGCCGCCTCTCACTCAAAAATAGGTGAACAACCCTTAGAACGGGATGTCCTCATCGTAGACGTCGACCGCGGGCGGCGTAGCCACCGGCGCGGCAGGACGTGCTGCGGGCGCGGGAGCTGCGGGGGCGTAACCGCCCTGATCGTAGCCACCCTGGCCACCACGGGAGCTCATAAACTCGATCTCATCGACGATGACCTCAAGCTTGCTCCGGCGCTGGCCGTCGCGCTCCCAAGAGCTGTAGCGCAGCTTGCCCTCGATCGCGACCTTGTTTCCCTTTGCCAGGAAACGGCTCACGGCCTCGGCGCGGGTGCCGAACATGGTGCAGTCGACAAAGTTGGGATAGTCCTCCCACTCGCCAGTCTGCGCGTTGCGGCGACGATCGTTCACGGCAACGCCAAAGGACAGAACCTGGGTTCCGCCGGCGGTGGCGCGCAGCTCGGGATCGCGGGTGAGGTTACCGGTGATGTTCACTCGATTGATGCTCATAACTCACTACTTCCTCTTGGGGCACAAGCCCAGTCCAAAACGACAGTCTTACTCCTGGTCGTCGCGACGGACGATCATGTGGCGGACCACAGCGTCGGTGATGCGCAGGACGCGATCAAGCTCGGCGATCTGGGTAGGATCTGCGTGGAAGTTGATGAGGGTGTAGTCACCATCGGTGAGGTCGTTGATCTCGTAGGCGAGCTTGCGCTTGCCCCACTCGTCAACGGAGTCGACCTTGCCAGCGCCCTCAGCGATCGTGGTATCGATACGCTTCATAACAGCGAGACGAGTCTCGGGGTCGAGCGACGGGTCAACAAAGAACAGCAGTTCATAAGCCTTCATATTGTCACCTCCTCTGGGCAAATGTGGCTTCAGGTCGTGAAGGTGCGCCTGAAGCAGGAAAAGACTTGGTAATAATATCTTTCAACCTCCTAGGCTGCAAGAATATGCAGCTACAACCTCATGACCTCCACATATGCCCATACTCGCACGACGTTTCATGCGCATTCCAACCAAATGCTGACCAAAAGCTTGACGGATCTGTGGACAAGATACGGTGTCGTGAGGACAAGCTGAGCCAAGTCGCAGGTCAACGGGCGCATGGTTGTGGTCGCAAAATGCATACCAGTGGCCCACAGCACCACCCAAAGATTTTTAAATTCATTGCCAAATCGCTTATAAATACCCCTTTTGAACAATTGAGTTGATCAACTACGCTGGTCGGAAGCCGTTTTTTGGCATCTCAAACCCCGCTGCAACGCCAAACGCGGCCAAGCGTTTTAAAAAATGCCAACTTTTCTGTTTGCACTTTGCGATTCCTCGTGTATACTGACTTTCGCATTTAACGGAGAGTTGTCCGAGTGGCCGAAGGAGCACGATTGGAAATCGTGTAGGCGTCAAAAGCGTCTCCAGGGTTCAAATCCCTGACTCTCCGCCAGTTAATTCCAAAGCAGGCCTTCGAGCCTGCTTTGTTTTTACCCCACGCGGAGGGGTGGCAGAGTGGTTGAATGCGGCGGTCTCGAAAACCGTTTGGCCTGTATAAGGTCACGAGGGTTCGAATCCCTCCTCCTCCGCCATTTTGGTTGAGAAAGCTCCCAGATCGGGGGCTTTTTTCTTTTAAGTCCCTTACAAGCAAATACGGCGGAGGAGGAGGGATTCGAACCCGCCCCTCCCTCAAAACATGTACGTCACCCTCCAAAACCGACATTTTTCGACATCTTTGAAGGCTGACGTACACGTTTGGATTGAGCTCACGGGAGTGGCACTATTCGGAAGGCGCCTCTTCGTCTCGCATGCCTTTCCAGTTGCGGATAAGCGCCTTGCGTAGTTCGTTTTGCTCTCGCTGGTACCCGGTGTCGGTACAGCGAGGCATGCCGAGTGCTTCGCGAATGTTGTTCATGGCGCGGTGAAAGGCGAGCTGGCTACCGAACTGAGCCGAAGTGAGCGTAACGATTCGATATCCCATTTGGGAGAGAACGGCCTCTCGCTCCGCATCTGCCCCCTTGCGCTCGAACTCATCGTGAAAGCCGCCCTTATATTCGATACCGAGCTCCCTGCGCTTGTAGGTAACGAGCGCATCGATTTTGAGTGTTCGAGCTTTGGCGCAATGCCAGAGACGTTGAGGGATCTCGAGCGGTTTGTTGAGTTCGATACCTCGGATGCCAACGCCGCCTTCGCTTGTTGGGAGCGAGAGGGCGATTGCCGAAGCGGTCTCCATAGGCGAGGCCGAGTGATCGTAGATGTGTCTGAGCGCGAGCCGTGCACGTGTGGCACCGGGTTTGCCGGGGTGCCGATCGAGCAGTTCGGTTATTTCATCCTTGGAGGTGGTAGCCGGTTGCTCGGTATAAGGGTCGGCGGGATTGAGCCCCATGCGATAATCGCCGCAAACTTCATAGCCATATTCGAGGTATTCGATCCTATCCATCCACTCGGCAGCGAGCACGAAGGTGAAGGCTTCGTCAGTGATGAAAATTCCGGGCGTCAACTCGTCAATATGCTCGTAGGGAAGATTTTGTCCAAGAATGTGGCAAATGACGCCTTTGGTGCGAATTCGCTCGAATTCGAATACAACCGAGATATCGATAGTCTTGAGCATATCGGACGGAATGCCGCAGTCGGTAAGGGCCTGTCGTATGCGCGCAACGCGTTGCTGGGTGGAGATGCCTCGTGCGCCTATCTGGTAGTCGTGCCGCGCAAGAGATTGAACCAAATTCTGGGGCACATGATGGACAAGCCATGCGGTTTTATGCGAAATGAGAACAGGAGTATCCATTGAGGGCCTCTCGCTCTGAGCCGGTATCCAACTCTTATGTCCGTTGAAGTGGGGGAATATACCGGATGTGAGTAAATTAGCTCACTCATGCTGTGAGCTCAATCCAAACATGTACGTCAGCCTCCGAAGATGTCAAAAAATGTCGTTTTTGGAGGGTGACGTACATGTTTTGGATCCCTGGCATTCCAGCAGCGCCACGCCCGCGCCCAGTCCCGACCGTTTGCCGAGCAATAGGGTCGCAATCGGCGCCGAACATGTACTATGTACGGGCATTGTCCAAACCCGTAACTCAAAGGAACCCATCTTGCCCGTCGCCGCCGCTATAACCGTTACCTCACATGCCTCGGATGCCATGGTCGCTATCCCCTTTTGGCTCGAGATGTTCGCCGTTGTCGCGGCATCGATCTCGGGCGTGCTGGTCGCGCGCGAGCACAAGCTCGACCTGGTGGGCGCGGTCGCACTCGCCGTGGTCTGTGGCCTGGGCGGCGGTCTTTTACGCGACATGACGCTGCAGGTGGGCAACGTCTACATCCTCAATCAGCCGATGGCACTCCCGCTTTCCATTGCCACGGCGGCCATCATCTACATCTTCCCGGCAATCGTCGATAAACCCGAGAAACTCATCCCATTGCTCGACATCATCTCGGTCGGCATCTACGCCGCCACCGGAGCGGACAAAGCACTGGTTTATGGCTTTGCGCCGGCCGTATGCATCATGATGGGCTTTTTTACCGCGGTGGGTGGCGGCATGTTGCGCGACGGCTTTATGGGCGTGGTTCCGGGCATTTTCCAACGTACTAACTTTTATGCCATCGCCGCCATCGCCGGATCGACAAGCTATGTGTGTCTCGTTATGAGCGGCATCATGAGCAATGTCGCCGCGCTGGTCGTATGCGTCGCGGTGACCATGGGTCTGCGCTGGCTCTCGCTGCGCTTTGATATCAAAAGCCCCACCGAAGAAGACATCGCGCGCTTCTTGCATCGCAAAAAATAGCTAGCGCGGACTCGTCCCCGAAATGCAACTGAGAGGTTCTTTTAGAGCGCCCGCGCGTTGGGTACCCTGTTAGATACATGTCGAGTATCTAACGAAGGATTCACTATGCCTTGCAACCTAAAACCGTCGTCCCGATGCCGCAAAACGCGTGGCCGCATCGCCCTCCTATTCGCACTGATTTCACTTGCGCTGACCGCGCTTCCCACGACGTCGTTCGCCGGTACAGACACCGCGGGCAACGTGCTCGCAACCGAAGTTGACTCAAATCCGTCTGGCGTCGAAAGCGACCTGTACTGGGCCGGCCAAAGCCTTAACCTAGACGACGCTTCCATCGGCCGCGATATTATCGCGGCAGGCGAGAGCTTGTCGATTCGCGACTGCACTGTAGGCGGAGCCGTTCGCCTGGCGGCGCGTACCATCGATATCTCCAAAACCGCAATCGATGGCAGCGTGACGGTAGCCGGTCAGCATGTCGTGCTCAACACCGGTAGCGCCGCCAACTGTTTTTACGCGATGGGCGAGACGGTTGCCCTGCGCGGCTCTGCCAAGTCGGCAGCACTCGCGGGCAGTACGGTAACCATCGACGGCATCGTCGACGGCGATGTCGAGGTCTGGGCCGACAAACTCATCCTGGGCAAAAACGCTCACATCACCGGCACGGTGAACGCCCATGTTTCCGAGGACCCCGAGCGCGCCGCAGGAGCCGAGGTCGGCGCGCTCAAGATCGACCGTACCGAAAACGAAAGCGCCGCCACGACGGTTAACGATATCATCGGCGGCATCGTGGCCGCGGCACTCTCGACCTGCTTTATCGCTCTGTTGCTCGAGCTCGTCTTTCCGCGTGCGACCGCCAGCGCCGCCGGAATGCTCCACCAGCGCCCCACACCCCTGTGGATGAGCGGTCTTCTGGGTACGGTAGCCATTGTCCCTGCCGTATTGTTGCTGATTATCTCGATTGCCGGCCTGTCGCTTGCTGGAGCCCTCATGTGCGCCGTGATCGGCGTCGCGTTGGTCTCCACCGCTTTTGCGGGCTGCGCGATCGCTCGCATGGTCGGACATAACCAGAACCGCTACGCCATGGCAGCCGTCGGCGGTGTGGCCGCAGGCGCCCTCACAGGACTTCCCCTCATCGGCGGCTTCATCAGCGGCGTGGCCTTTGTCTTTATGCTCGGCTACGTTATCCAGATCATCTGGCGCAACGCCCACCTCAAGCCGCAGCAGGCCGCCAACACCCCGGGCCTTCCCTCCGCCTAGCCGCTAACCACCACAAAAGGGCCAGGCACCTTTGTGGTGGTGCAAAGCAACCTGACCCCATTGCACCAAAAAGGGCGCCGACCATTGCGGTCGACGCCCTTTCTTGTTGGCGGTTATAAGCCCCAGCGCTTATTTGTTGACCTGGCCGGCGCGGACGGCAGCCTTCTTGCGGTCGGTGGCGTTGAGCAGACGCTTGCGCAGGCGGATGTTCTTGGGAGTGATCTCGACCAGCTCGTCATCGGCGATGTACTCCAGCGCCTCCTCCAGCGAGAAGGTGCGGGGCGGCACCAGCTGGACGGAGATATCGGAGGTCGAGGAACGCTGGTTGCCCAGGTTCTTGGTACGGGCGATGTTGACGACCATGTCGCCGGCCTTGCTGCGCTCGCCCACGATCATGCCCTCGTAGCACTCGGTGCCCGGCTCAACGAACAGCTGGCCGCGCTCCTGCAGCGTACCCAGAGCGTAGGCAACGGCCTTCTCGGTGGTCATGGAGATCATGGCGCCGTTCTGACGGTTGCCGATCTCGCCGGCGTAGGGGCCATACTCCAGGAAGGTGTGGTAGAACACGCCCTCGCCGTGAGTGACGTTCATGATGCGGTTCTTAAGGCCCATGATGCCGCGGGTCGGGATCTTGAACTCAAGATGGGTCACGATGCCCGAGGTGTCCATGCTCGTCATGATGCCACCGGAGGTACCGAAGACCTCGACGACCTTGCCCGAGTACTCGTCCGGGCACTCGACGACGGCCTGCTCGACAGGCTCCAGCTTGTTACCGTTCTCGTCCTTCTTAAACAGAACGCGGGGACGACCGACCTGGAACTCAAAGCCCTCGCGGCGCATGGACTCCATCAGGACGGACAGGTGCAGAATGCCGCGGCCAGAGACCTCGACGCCGCTCTTGTCCTCGAGCTCCTCGATCTTCATGGTCACGTTGTTCTCGGCCTCGTTGAACAGGCGCTCCTTAAGCTGACGGGCGCCCACGATGTCGCCGTCACGGCCGACGAGCGGGGAGGTCGAAGCCTCAAAGACGATGGACAGGGTCGGCGGGTCGATCTCGATGGGCTCGAGCTCGACGGGGTTCTCGGGGTCGGTGTAGACATCGCCGATATCGGTGCGGTCAATACCCACGACGGCGGCGATATCGCCGGCGCCGACTTCCTGGCACTCGGTGCGGCCCAGGTAGTCGAAGGTAAAGAGCTGCTTGACGGTAGCGGTGGCGCTGGAGCCGTCGTTCTTCACGACCAGAATCTGATCGCCCTGGTGAATGGCGCCGGAGTACACGCGACCGATACCGATGCGGCCAACGAAGTTGGAGTGGTCGATGGTCACGCACTGCATGGCCAGCGGGGCATTCTCGTCAACCTCGGGCGCGGGCATGTCGTCGATGATCATATCGAGCAGCGGATACATGTCCATGTTGCCGTCGTTGGGGTCAAGGCGGGCAAAGCCATTCATGGCGCTGGCATAGACCACGTGCTCCATGGCGAACTCAAGCTGGTCGTCGGTGGCGCCCAGGTCGGCCATAAGGTCCAGGCAGTCGTTGTAGGCCTTCTCGGGGTTGGCACCTGGACGATCGATCTTGTTGATGACGATCATGATCTTGAGGCCGGTGTCGATAGCGTGACGCAGCACGAAGCGGGTCTGGGGCATGGGACCCTCAAAGGCATCGACCAGCAGCAGGGCGCCGTCGGCCATACGCAGCACGCGCTCGACCTCGCCGCCAAAGTCGGCGTGGCCCGGGGTGTCGATGACGTTGATCTTGACGTCCTTGTACTCGATAGAGATGTTCTTGGCGAGAATCGTGATGCCGCGCTCGCGCTCCTGGTCGTTAGAGTCCAGGACGCGGTCCTCGACTTGCTGGTTGGCACGGAAGGCGTCCGTGGCACGCAGGAGCTTATCGACCATCGTCGTCTTGCCGTGGTCGACGTGGGCGATGATGGCGATGTTCCTCAGATTGTCTACGCGCATGTAGTTCCCCTATCTTCTATCCATATACAAACGGCACACGTATGCGGCCCGCCCAGCAACACAACGCTCAGCGGGAATATTGAGCCTTTTACCGAAAACTCGTTTATTTTAGCGATTTTAGATGAGAGGGGTTTCCTCACCTGCAGGTTCAGGGTCGCTCCACATAAAACCATCGCCGGCGCCCATGCCCTCATACAGCACATATGCCGAAAAGCCGCTCTCGAGCGTCGTCTCAAAGAAGCTCACGAGCAGAGCGTCGTGATAGCCACCGTCAATCTCGACACAGCCGGTGTAGCCGATGGCATAGCGGGCGATGCGGCCCAGGCCCTCGTCCTTAAGACCCATCTTGTGCTCGGAGATAAAGTTGGTGGCGGCCTCGAGACACGCCTCCTCGCCATCCTCGTCGAGCGCGGCCAGATAGCGGTTGGAAGCAGCGTCCTCGATCGCCACAACTACGCCCGGATTCTCGCCGGCGGCAAGGTCGTCCAAGAACGCGCCAATCAGGTCACACACCATGGCGTCGAGCTCGGCGGAGACGTTACCGGCGTCCTGCATATCCTGTGCCATCTCTAGACCTTCCCATCGAATCCGGCGTCGTTACAGTTCTTGTGCCTCGGCAGCGATCTTGGCGGCAGCGTCGCGGGCGCGCATCATATCCATCGCGCGCTTGTCGAGTACCTTGATCTGGTTGGTCAGCATGACTGCATCGACCGCACCCCAGATTACCAAGCCTGTTGAAATCGAAAACCCAAGCGCACCAACTGTACCACGAAGACGAGAACAGATTACCGCGACAAGGGCGGAGACGACAACCATCTTGATAAACGAGCCGCGGCGTTCGCGAAGCGTGCGGGCCTGCGTCACATAGGCAATGCGCGCCGCCTCAGAAGCCTCCGAGCGCATCTGGGCCTCGCGCGCAATGGCCGCCGCCTCAGCCGACATACCGCCGGCCATCAGCGAACGCTCCGCAGCCTGGCCGCCCCACATTTAGAAGTCATCGGGGGAGAGCGTATGGACGAACTCGTCGAACTTCTCGAACTCCCGCTCGTCGTCAACTTCCTCGGCATGGGCAGAAACGGTGCCCAGGCGATTCATGATGTCGTCCTCCACAAACATGGGGGCATTGCTGCGCACGGCAAGGGCAATGGCATCACTGGGACGCGCATCGATCTTATGCTCGTTGCCATCGGCCAACACGACAACCGTCGCGTAAAACACGGGCGGCTCGGCACGAACGATCTCGATGCGCTCGAGCTTGGCGCCCAGGGCATCGACGGTGTCAAGCAGCAGGTCATGCGTTATCGGGCGCTCGGCGCGACCGCTATCGATACCACGGCTAATGGCCGCAGCCTCAAACGAGCCGGTCTGAATGGAAAGCGAACGCAGGGGCGCCGTCGAATCCGACTTGCCGCAGCGCTCACGAAGCACGATAAGCGATGGCACGGGACCGGCGGCCATGACGATGGTCTCTATGTCGACACGAACCATGGAACACCTCCGGTACGTAGCGGTTAACACACGGCAGGGTCGCCGCATTGAATAGCTATACTACCCAATCTTTCGCCCAGCACACAAAATCAAAGTAGTTAATTTGGGACGGGGCTATTTTGACTACTTCTGTTAGATAAGAAAAAAGCCCCGAGGCAATGCCCCAGGGCTCTTAACGTTTTGATGG
>NZ_JBDMHB010000002.1:0-41462 GCF_039752955.1 Collinsella aerofaciens | reverse complement strand
TGGACCTGACAAGATTCGAACTTGTGACCTCCCGGTTATCAGCCGGACGCTCTAACCAACTGAGCTACAGGTCCATCATGGTGGAGGTTAGGGGGATCGAACCCCTGACCTCAGGCTTGCAAAGCCCGCGCTCTCCCAGCTGAGCTAAACCCCCACGGAGAAAGTAATAAACACCCCAGCGGCGACTCGGCTCTCGCTGGGGTGTTTATTGCGAAAGAAAGTGGTGGACCTGACAAGATTCGAACTTGTGACCTCCCGGTTATCAGCCGGACGCTCTAACCAACTGAGCTACAGGTCCATCGCGCAAGGGATATATTAGACGAGTCGTTACGCGCGCGTCAACAACTTTTTTGAAAAACTTTGGAGGGTGTCGGCCCCGGCTGCCCGGCGGCATGCGAAGTCGCCTGCTCAGACAGTCCTGCTCGCACGGAGAGCACATTAAGTGCTCTCCGGCTCGTGCGGAACTCGCGATCGACTTCGCATGCCGCCGGGCAGCCGGGGCCGACGTGGGGTTCAAAGGTTTTCAAAAAAGCGGTCGACGCGCAGTGCGCCGACCGCCGATATATGGGGTCTGATAATTTTAACCAGCTAGAGTCTCTTACTCGTCGAGGAGATCTTCTGGCATGTCGTTGCCGTCGCCTAGGTCGACTGGGGCCTCTTCGGCGTCGGCTGCAGCCTCGGCATCTTCGCCTTCGAGCTTTTCCTTGGCGGCCGTCATGCGGGCTACGGCGCAGATGCGGTCGTTGTCGTCGACGGCCATCATCTTGACGCCCTGGGTGGCGCGACCGGTTTGGCTGATCTCGTCGGTCTTGACGCGAATGACCGTCGCGCCCTCCGTCACGATGAACAGCTCATGCTGCGGGCCCACCGTCTTCATGGCGGCGAGGTTGCCCTTGCGCTCGGTCATCTGGATGGTGTAGACACCCTGACCGCCGCGGTTCTGCTCCGGGTAATCCGAGACCGGCGTGCGTTTGCCGTAACCGCGCTCGGTAATGACAAACAGGTCGCCGTTACCGTTGGTAATCTCCATACCAAGAACGCTCACGCCTTCCTTCATGCCAATGCCGCGGACACCGCTGGTATCGCGACCAGTGGCGCGCACCTGGTCCTCGGGGAACATAATCGCCTTGCCCGCGGTGGTTGCCATGATGATCTTGTCACCCTCGCGCACGCGACGCACAGCGAGCAGCGCGTCGTCGTCCCTCAGGTTGATGGCGATCAGGCCGTCGCGGCGGCTACGGTCGTAGGCGCTCATCACGGTCTTCTTGACCATGCCACTCTTGGTGGCAAACATCAGGTACTCGTCGGCGGGGAACTCGCGGCAGCTGATGACGCTCGCGATCTTCTCGCCCTCCTCGAAAGGCAGCAGGTTGACGATCGCGGTGCCGCGCGCCTGGCGCGTGCCAACCGGCAGCTCGTGCACCTTCAGGCGATAGACCTTGCCCTTGCTCGAGAAGAACAGCACGTACTCGTGTGTGGATGCGATAAACATCTCGTCGATAACGTCGTCCTCTTTAAGGTTGACGCCCGACACGCCCTTGCCGCCACGCTTTTGGGCGCGATAGGCGGCCACCGGGATGCGCTTGACGTAGCCGGTGTGGGTGATGGTCACGACCATGTCCTCGTCGGCAATCAGATCTTCGACGTCCAGGTCCTTCTCGACATGGCTGATCTCGGTGCGGCGCTTGTCGCCGAACTTCTTGGAAATCTCGCGCATCTCTTCCTTGATGACGCCCAGGATTTTCTCCTCGTGCGCCAACAGGTCCTCGTAGTAGGCGATAGCACGGCGCAAGCCGTCCAGCTCTTCCTGAATCTTGTCGCGCTCCAGGCCGGTCAGGCGGCGGAGCTTCATCTCGAGGATGGCCGTAGTCTGCTCGGGCGTAAAGCCAAAGCGCTCGATCAGGCGACTGCTGGCCTCGGAATCGGTCTGCGAGGAGCGGATGATGCTGATGACCTCGTCGATATGGTCGAGAGCCATCAGGTAGCCCTCGAGGATATGGGCACGCGCCTGGGCCTTCTTGAGGTCAAAGCGGGTGCGGCGGGTGACGACGTCGACCTGGTGGTCGATGTAGTGCTGCAGCATCTCGCGCAGGCTCAGGCATTTTGGAACGCCGTTGACAAGCGCCAGGTTGTTGGCACCAAAGGTCGTCTGCAGCGAGGTATACTTGTACAGGTTGTTAAGCACGACCTGCGGGATGACGCCCTTCTTGAGCTCGATGACCAGACGGATACCCTTCTGGTTGGATTCATCGCGCATATCCGAGATACCCTCGATGCGCTTGTCATTGACGAGCTGGGCGATTTTCTCCTGCAGGGTGCCCTTGTTGACCATGTAGGGAATCTCGGTAAAGACCAGGCGGCTGCGGCCGGTCTTGGTGGATTCCACGTGGGCCTTGGCGCGCACGGTAATGGAGCCGCGGCCGGTCTCGTAGCTCTGCCTAATGCCGGCGCTACCCATGATGATGGCACCGGTGGGGAAGTCCGGACCGGGCATGATCTGCATGAGCTCGTCGACGGTGGCGTCGGGGTTGTCGATCAGGTAGCAGGTGGCCTCGATCGCCTCGGTGAGGTTGTGCGGGGCGATGTTGGTGGCCATGCCGACGGCGATACCCTGGCTGCCGTTGACCAGCAGGTTGGGGAAGCGCGCAGGCAGCGCCTGGGGCTCGGCGAGCGACTCGTCGTAGTTGGGCTGCCAGTCGACGGTGTCCTTCTGCAGGTCACGCAAGAGCTCCATGGCGGGCTTCGCCAGGCGGCTCTCGGTGTAACGCATGGCGGCGGCGCCGTCGCCGTCGATGTTGCCGAAGTTGCCGTGACCGTCAATGAGCGGCGTGCGCATGGAGAACCACTGCGCCAGGCGGACCATGGCCTCATAGACCGCGAAGTCGCCGTGCGGATGGTACTTACCGATAACTTCGCCGACCGTCCAGGCCGACTTCTTGTGCGGACGGTTGGGGTAGATGCCGCTCTCGTTCATTGCGTACAGGATGCGACGGTGCACCGGCTTTAAGCCATCGCGCACGTCCGGCAGGGCGCGCGCCGTGATGACCGACATCGAGTACTCGATGAACGACTGCTTCATCTCGCGGCCGAACTCTGAAATCTGGAGCTGGCCGCCGTTTATATCCTCGCCGGCCGAGGCACCACGATCGACTTCGCCAAAGCTCTCCTCGAGCTCACCGTCGTCATCCTCTTCCTCATCATCATCGGCATCGGGGTTATAGGCATCCGGATCGCCGTCCTCGCCCTGCTCGGCGCGGGCGAGCAGGCGCTTCAGATCGTCGGGCATGCCGGCGTCGCTGGCCTCGTCCATACCCTCGTTATTGTTGATATCGTCTGCCACGTTACCTCCTCTTAAGCATCAAGGAATCGTGCATCATGCGCGTGTTTTTCAATGTACTCGCGGCGATAGCCGACCTCGGAACCCATGAGCTCGCGCACGGCGCGGTCCGCCACCACGGCGTCCTCGATCGTCACGCGCTGTAGGATGCGGGTCTTGGGGTCCATCGTCGTCGAGGCAAGCTGCTTGGGATCCATCTCGCCCAGGCCCTTGTAGCGCTGGACGGTGTAGCCCTTGCGTTTCTTGGTGATCTTGCCATCCTTGGCCTTGCCGTCCTCGTCGTTGTCGTCGGGGTTCAGTCCCAGGCTCTGGATGGTGTCGCGCAGGATCTCGTCTTCGGGCTGGCGGCCGTTGGGATACACGTAGTGAATCTTGTTGCGCACCTTGATGCCAAAGATGGGCGGGCACGCGACGTACACGTAGCCGGCGTCAATCAGCGGGCGCATGTACTTGTAAAAAAACGTCAGCAGCAGGATGCGGATGTGCGCACCGTCGACGTCTGCATCGGTCATGATGATGATCTTGTGGTAGCGCGCCTTGGTGATGTCAAAGTCGCCGCCGTCGCCGGCGCTCGTCGTGACGCCGCAGCCGATCGCGGTGATGAGTGACTGGATGGTGTCGCTCGAGAACGCACGATGATCGCCCACGCGCTCGACGTTCAAAATCTTGCCGCGCAGGGGTAGGATCGCCTGGATGTCTCGGCGACGGCCATCCTTGGCCGAGCCGCCTGCCGAGTCGCCCTCTACGATAAAGAGCTCAGTCAACTCGGCGTCGCGCACCGAACAGTCGGCGAGCTTGCCGGGCAGCGACGCCGTCTCGAGCAGGCTCTTGCGGCGGGTCGCCTCGCGCGCCTTGCGGGCGGCGTTGCGCGCCTTGCAGGCCTGTTGGGCCTTCTTGACGATCTCGCGAGCGGGCTTGGGATGCTCCTCGAGGTAATCGACAAGCCCGTCGGTCACGATCTTGAGCGTCAGCGCGCGCATATAGGAGCTGCCGAGCTTGGCCTTGGTCTGGCCCTCAAACTGCGGATCGGGCAGTTTGACCGAGATAACGGCCGACAGGCCCTCGCGCACATCGTCGCCGGTCAGGTTGGCGTCTTTTTCCTTGAGCAGGTTCTGCTTGCGAGCGTAATCGTTAATCACGCGGGTGAGTGCGGTACGGAAGCCCTCGAGGTGCATGCCGCCCTCGGGGGTGTAGATGTCGTTGGCAAACGACATGACGTTCTCACCGTAGCCGCTATTCCACTGCAAGGACACCTCGACCTCGCCCATCTTGGTCACGGGCGCATCCGGATCCGATTTGCCCTCAATATAGATGGGTTCCTTAAAGGCCTCGGGGACATCCTTGCCCTCATTGAGGAACTTAACGAAGTCGATAATGCCGCCGGCGTAGCAAAACTCCTCCACATGGGGAGTCGCCTCGCGCTCGTCGGTCAGCACGATCTTGAGGTTCTTGTTGAGGAATGCCGTCTCCTGCAGACGGTTGTGCAGCGTGTCGAAATCGTAGATGCAGGTCTCGAAGATCTCGTCGTCGGGCCAGAAGCTGACAGTGGTACCCGTCGTCTCCGAAGTGCCCACGACCTCCATCTTCTTGACGGTCTTGCCGCGCGAAAACTCCATCTCGTAGATGTTGCCATCGCGGCATACCCGTACGACCACACGCTTGGACAGGGCGTTGACGACGGAGATGCCCACGCCGTGCAGGCCGCCCGAGACCTTGTAGGCCGAGTTATCGAACTTACCGCCGGCGTGCAGGATCGTCATGACGACCTCGAGCGTCGGGATCTTTTTGATGGGATGCTCGTCGACGGGGATACCGCGCCCGTTATCGACGACCGTGATGGAGTTGTCGGCGTGGACCGTCACCTGGATCTCGGTGCAGAAACCGGCCATGGCCTCGTCGACGGAGTTGTCAACGATCTCCCACACCAGGTGATGAAGACCGCTGGCGCTCGTCGAGCCAATGTACATGCCCGGGCGCTTACGAACGGCCTCGAGACCTTCGAGAATCTTAATCTCGCCGCCATCGTAATCGTTTTCGTTTGCCACACGTCCTCCTTCAGTCAAGAAAATGTGTACAGCCTTACTAGTTTATCGTAAAAAAATACCCTCGGGAACGAGGGTATTTGGCTCTACAAGGCCACCAGATGCGATTTAAGGCTCTTTTTTGCTTTGCACGCCCTTGGCCCACTCGGCACTGGCTCTCATGGCATTCTCGAGGGCCTCGCGCAGTTTTTGGTCTTCGATGGGCGCCACTTGGCGCTCAATCTCGGTGCGCTCGGCCTCACTTAGGTCGGCGTGCGGAGCCGGCGGGCGCTCGGTCGTCGCCGGACGCAGGCGCTCCTTGGCGGCGGGCGGCGTGTGACCGGGCGCGGTGGTTTTGAACACCAGGCCGTCCACATGCGCACCGGCGCGCTCCATGCGCGCGCGGATGATCTCGCGCAACAGCGTCATTTCCTGCGTCCACGAGGGCGAATCGAGATATACCAGCAGCTCATTGGACTCGGGCAGGTAGCGCAGGCCCGTCACATGCCGCCCCTCGCGCGTGCCCGAGCACACCGCGTTCCACGCGCGATAGACCGCGCGCGACTCCTCGGCAGCCTCCATCTGCGCGCGGCGCTCAGGTGTTGCAGCCGCCAGGATGCGCTGGCGCTCTGCGTTTAAAAACCCACTGAAGGCGACCGTTTCGCTCTCGCGCTCGTAATTAGCACGTCTCACCCATGCTCACCACCTTGGATCGATCAAGCAGGTCATCGGTAAAATACCCCAGGTTGGTCGTGGTTATGACCGTCTGGATATCATCGCCGATCAGCCGCAGAAAAGCGCCGCGACGCTCGCCGTCGAGCTCGCTCATCACGTCGTCCAAAAGCAGCAGTGGGGCGGTGCCCAGGACATCGCGAGCCACGGCCACCTCCGCCACCTTCCAGGCCAGAACCAACGTCCGCTGCTGACCTTGGCTGGCAAATGAACGGGCGGATCGACCCGCCACGGCAAACTCAATCTCATCGCGATGCGGTCCCACCAACGTCACGCCGCGGCGAATTTCCTCGTCGGCGTGCTCATCAAGGGCAGCCAGCATGCGCTCGTACGCCCAGCCCTTCAGCTCTTCGCGATCCTCGACCTGGGGCAAATCCCCCAGCGTGGACGTATAGGTCACGTTGGCGGCCTCGCCGGACGCCACTTGCCCGTAGGCAGTGTGCACATGGCCCGCCAGCCGGTCGAGCAGGGCCAACCGGTGCACGAGCAGGGCCGAGCCCGCGCGGGCAATCGAATCGTTCCACGCGCCGAGCATCTCGCGGCAGCACCAGGCCTCCTTGAGCAAGGCGTTACGCTGGGTCACGCAGCGCCCATAGGTGCTCGCAAGATCGGCATAGCGTGCGCTCAGTTGCATGCCAAAGTCATCGAGGGCGGCACGGCGCACACTGGCGCCTCGCTTAACCATGTCCAGATGGTCGGGGCAAAACAGCACGCTCGGCAGGACCCCGCGCACACCGGCGGCAGAGCATCTCTTGCCGTTGCGGCTAAACGAGCGCTTACCGTCCTCCGCGCTCAATCCCATATCAAGCACGCGGCCGTCGCCCTCGAGCCTCAGCTCGACCTTGCACGAGCCCGCGCCGTCATGGACGAGCTCGGCGGCGGTCGGATGCCTAAACGAGGCGCCGCTCGTCAGCAGCTGCAGCGCCTCTATAAGATTGGTCTTTCCCGCCGCGTTGGGTCCCGCAAGTATCGTCACGCCCTCGTCCAGGGCAAGGCGATAGCTATCGAAGCTGCGGTAGTGCGCGACGGAAAGATCGCGGGCGAACATGGTCATGGCGCAACGCTAGATGCGGACCGGCATGACCAGGTACAGGTAGTTGATCTTGTCGTAGGACTTGAAGATGCCCGCCTGCGAGTAGCTCTTGAGCTCCAGCGTGATCTCCTTCTCCTTGGATAGGGCATTGAGGCAGCCGAAGATGTAGTGGTAGTTGAAGGCGATGGTGCCCGACTCGCCCTCGGCCTCGACATCGATCGTCTCCTGCGCAAGGTCCTGGTCATTGGAGATGGAGGACAGGCCCATCTGCCCGTTCTCGACATCGATCTCGAACTTGACGGCGGGGTTGGCGCTCGCGATAACGGCCACGCGCTTGAGGGCGGCGTTAAAGGCGGCGACGTCGATCTTGACGCTCGTCACGCACGAATCGGGGATGAGCTGCTTGTAGTTGGGGTACACGCCCTCGATGCGGCGCGACACGTAGGTGGTGTTGCCGGCCTCGAAGACGACCTGGGTGTCGGTAGCCCCGATCATGATGGTCGCCTGGCTGGCCATGATGTTCAGTGCGTCGTTAAAGGCGTCAGCCGGAACGTTGAGCTCAAAGGAGCCTTCGAGGGTCGAGGTCTCGACCTGCGTATCGCACACGGCCAAACGGAAGGAATCGGTCGCCACCAGGCGCACGGTGTTGTTCTCGACCTTCATGTGCACGCCACCCAGGATGGGGCGGGCCTTGTCGGTCGAGGTGACGCGCCACACGCGGCCGACCATCTCGGACAAGATATCGGTCGGCAGTTCCACGGCGCTCTCGATGGCATAGGCCGGAAACTCGGGGAAGTCATTGGCATCGAGCGTGTTCAGGCGAAAAGAGCTCTTCTCGCAACCAATCAGCACCTGGCGCTCAGACAGCTCAAAGGTGACCGGAGCGTCGGGGAGAGTCTTGGTAATGTTGGAGAGCATCTTGCAGGGGATAACCATCTCACCCTCTTCTTCGACATGTGCCGCGATGCGGTGACGAATCGAGATGGTGTAGTTAGAGGTCTGGAATTCCAAGATGCCGTCCTGCGCCTTAACGAGTACGCCCGAAAGGATGGGAAGGGTGGATGCCGAAGCGACTCCCTTCATGACGACGCCGATAGCTTGTGTAAGCGAGCTCTGGCTGACGGTGAACTTCATCTTTTAATACCTTTCTATAGATATAAATATCTTAATAATAGTAATAGCACTGACGAAACTGTTGATTACTCGCAAAGACGCAGGTCAGACCCAGAAAGAGAATCGACAGTAGCCTGTGTGCAACAGGGGTCGTTTTCCACGTTCAAAACCTGCGCAAAACTTTTCATCACCGCGGGTCGGGTTTTAGACACTTTATGCCCGTGGTTTCGACAAGTTTTCAACAGGTGTCTCTATCCCTACGAGCGCAGTGTAATTTTGTCTCGCAGCGACTTGAGATCCTCGGTGACGGTTCTGTCTTCTTGGATCATCTTCTGGACTTTTTTGTAGCTCGTGCTGACGGTCGAGTGGTTGCGGTTGCCAAATTCGGCGCCCACCGCCGTGGTCGTCATCTCGCACATCTCAATCGCCAGATAGATGGCTATGTGACGTGCCTTGGCGATATTGGCGTTGCGGCGCGGACCGATGAGCTCCTCGTGCGTTACGCCGTACTGCTCCTCGATGACGGACTGGACCGTCTGAACGTTGATTTTCTTGGCCGACGTGTCGAAGTACTGGCTGGCGATCGTGTCGATATCATCGAAGGTGAGCTCCCCGCCCTCGCGTTCGCGGTCGCCCGCTTCGCCGGCGCAGCGCTCACAGAAGCTCTCGAGCTCGCGGATGTTGGTGCCCGAGACCTCGGCCATGTGCTTAAAGTGCTCGTCGGTCAGGTGTCCGCCGTCGCCCCCGTAGGCCGCCAGTAGCGAATCGTCGCCCGCCTCGGGCGCGGCGGCGATGGTGTTCTCGTAATAGCGCTGCAAGATCTTGTATTTCATCTCGTAGCTGGGCTCTGCGACCAAGCAGAGCATGCCGGCATTAAAGCGGCTGGTCAGGCGTTCGTCCATGCTCAAGTCTTTGGGTGCGCGATCGGCTGCGATCACGACCTTTTTGTTGTTGCGGATGAACTCGTCCATAAGCTGGAAAAAGTAGTCCACGCTCGCGCGCTTGCCGATAATGTTTTGGATGTCGTCGATGATGAGCACGTCCACGCCGTGGTATGCCTGCATGATGGGAGCGTTGCTCTTCTTTTGGCGGTCGAACTCGGTCATCAGGTCGTCCAGGTACGCCTGGGAATTGGCGTACTTGACCTTGATCTCGGGAGATTTCTCGGCGAGCTCATTTTTGATGGCGAGCAGCAGGTGGGTTTTACCCAGCCCCGATTTGCCGTAGATGAACAGTGACGTGCACGTGCCGCGCTCGTCCGCCAGGGCGGCAAACTTGAGTGCCGAGCGATAGGCGTGGCTGTTCTCGGGCCCGTAGACAAAGTTCTCAAAGGTGAATTTTGAGTTTGCGGCGAGCGGGGCACCGTCTGTGTTCTGCTCCGCCGGCGCTGCCGGCGCCGCCGTGGGCGAAGCGGGGGCCGCAGCGTGTGTGGTCTTTGCCGGAGCGCCGCCCTTCATCTGGTTCATCATACGGCGGAAGTCATCGGCCGAAAGCGTGTTCTTGATCGCAATGCCCGAGTCCTCGCCCGGCGTCGTGTCGTGGGCGATGGGCATGTGCGTGACGGGTGCGGGCGTTGATGTCACCGGCATCGACGGTGCCGCGGGCGCCTGCTGCACCTCTCCCATGGTTTCACGGGAAACATCGCCGGCCCTGGGCACCGGTACCGTTGCGGCGGCTGCGGCCGCTACCAGGGGAGCGGCCGCAGCCGCCGCGGCAGCGGAATCCGCCGCGGCGCCCTGTGGTGCCACGATGTCGAGTGCGATCGGCGCAAAGGCGATTTCCTCTAGATAGGCCTCGATCGTCGGTTGATGCTTTTTGAGCTGCGCGATGGCAAAGCGCGAAGGGGCCTCGATCGTGAGCGTGTCTTCGGTCAGGCTCACAGCGCGCGATTGCCCCAACATGTTGATGAGGCGTGCATCTTGGCCATCGCGCTGGCAAAAGGCGATGGCATCCCCCAGGATGATGCTTGCTTCCTCGTCCACGGTCTCTCCCGTCCTTTAGCTCTGAGCTCGCACGCGAGCTGCGCCGAGTTCGGTCAGATGGTATTTTTGGCCATGCTTGATGACCAAGCCGGCCTGCGCCAAATCATTGAGCGTTCGCGACCAGGTGGGGGCCGAATTTCCAAACGCCCTCGCCAGATCGGTCGCGCCGCACGCCTGATTTTGCGCCAGATAGCCTAGCGCGGCGTTGCCGCGGTCGCTTACGAACACGTCCGGCTGTGGCTGTGCATACTGATTTGCCGCATTAGGATACATCATTTGAGCTGCTGGTTGTTGAGAACTCTGCATGGGTGGCATCTGCTGTTGAAAACTTTGCGGCCACTGTTGGTAAGGCTGCGCCGGTGCCTGCTGTGCCCAGGGGTTGTACTGTTGCTGGGGCATCTGCTGGTACGGCTGCTGGTATCCCTGCGGGTACTGTTGCGGATACTGCTGGGCGTACCCGTGCCCCTGCTGCGGTACTTGTTGATATGGATACCCTTGCGGGTACGGCTGATAACCCATTTGCTGGCCGCCCGGCATGCCTGTCGATTGTTGGACGGCGACATCCTGGTCTGTCGGAGGCATTCCCTCTGGAGTGTTTGGAGGCACCGGCATCGACATCGCCTGGAACCCCTGCGCGGGGAGCATCCCAGACTGCTGCATCTGTGCCATGGGCGGCTGTGTAAAAGCTCCCGGCAGGGGATAGACTGTCTGCTCGGTCTCGGGGCGCACGGCGGCACCGCGTCCGCCGGCACGCTCGATTTCCTGCACGCGCTTGGGGTTCAGGCTCACGGTCACCACGGTGCCGTTGCCCATGTTGTCTTCGATGGAGACGGCGCCGCCGGCTTTTTCCAGGTACTCCTGTACCATGGGAAACCCCGCCCCGGTTCCGCGGATATACCGCTTCATCTTGCTGTTTGCGCTGGTCACGCCAAAGTCGAAGGCGCGTTCCTTGTCATCGATGCCCGGCCCCTGATCGGCAAAGCGAATCGTGTCTCCGCCGTCCAGGATCGAGATGATGGGCTCTGCAAAGTGGGCGTGGATAAAGTTTTCGACAATCTCGCGGATGACCATGAGCGAGATGTGGCCGCCCTGTTCCTTCATGCATTGGTAGACGGTGTTGGTCGTCTCTTCCAGATACGTGCGGACGTCTTGCGGCTCGATGACAATCACGCGCGGGGTCGATAGCATGTCGTCGTATACCGCTATGCGCGCCGCATACATCGCTGCAGGCGCTTTTACTGCGGTCTGTTCGTCCTCGTCGCGCTCTTCGCGTACGCCGGTGATGTGCTCGTTGTCGGGTGCCGGATCTCCGGAGTCGACCATGGTGTAAAAGTCGTCAGACATGCCGCTCGCAATCTTTCAAAAGGTTTCGAACAGATAGTAGCTCACCGTGCAATGTTTCTCATCTTTCGACAACTTTTCAAAACCTGTTGAAAACTTTGGAAATCGGACGAAAAGTTCTCAACATTGCCAACATGACCTGTTGAAAACTCGATGAAATATCGTGAAAAGTTGCCAACTGTCTCAAATACCGAATCTGCTTATGGGGGAACCGTGTACTCTTTGCAACCTTTTACCTTTGATTTCTTGACATTTGAACATTGATTTCCCTACAATCTTCAAGCTCACGTGTCTATATCTGCGTCCGCGTCCCCGCGGACACTCGAAATGCAGCAGGAGGAACTTAAGATGAAGCGTACGTATCAGCCTAATAAGCGTAAGCGTGCCAAGACCCATGGCTTCCGTGCCCGTATGGCCACTAAGGGTGGTCGTGCCGTGCTCGCCCGTCGTCGCGCCAAGGGCCGCAAGCGTCTCACTGTCTAGCAGCGATACACACATCTCGCATGAAGACTATTAAGTCTCGGCAAGATTTCGAGCATGTGTTCAGTCAGGGGCGTCGTTTCAATCATCCTCTGATTCGAATGACCATATGTGAATCGGTTGGCGAAGGCGACTCCGGAAGGGTCGCCTTCGTTGGTGCTAAACGGCTCGGTTGTGCGGTCGTGCGCAACCGTTCTAAGCGTGTGATGCGCGAGGCCGCCCGCAGCTGCGGATTTCCCGTTGCGGGTTATGACATCATCTTGTTCGCAACTCCCAAGACGAGGGTTTCCTCGCCGCAGGAGATGGACAAGGCGTTGCGTTCGCTTATGAAACGCGCCGGCGTTGCCGGGGAGGAGCGATGAGCAATCACGTCTTGCGGCGTGTTGCCATCGCTCCTATTCGCATATATCAACAGGTTATTTCGCCCTTATTGCCTGACGCCTGCATTTATTATCCAACGTGTTCGCAATACGCCGTTCAGGCGATTGAGAAATACGGTGTTTTGAGAGGCTGCTGGCTTGCCGTGAGGCGCATCGCTCGCTGCAATCCCCTGCACGTCGGCGGTTATGACCCTGTGCCCTAGCGGGCACTCGCTATCGGAGGAAAACTTACATGTGGGATTGGATCGTTAACATCCTTTTTGAGCTGCTCAAGCTCATCCAGACCTTTGCGGTCGACTGGGGCCTGTCCATCATCGTCCTGGTGGTCATTATCCGTCTGCTGCTGACGCCGCTTATGCTCAAGTCGACCAAGTCGACGGCCCGCATGCAGGTGCTGCAGCCCAAGATGCTCGAGATCCAGGAGCGCTATGCAGACGATCCCCAGCGTCAGGCCGAGGAGATGCAGAAGTTCTACAGCGAGAACAAGTTCAACCCCATGGCTGGTTGTCTGCCGCTGCTGATCCAGATGCCTATCCTGTTCGCCCTGTTCACGTTGCTGCGCAATCTGCCGCAGTACTTTGACGAGGGCACGTTCTCGTTCTTCAACATTCTGCCCGACCTGACCACGACGCCGAGCGCTTCCTTTGCCGATGGCTTTATGGTTGCACTGCCTGCGCTGGTCTGCCTGATCCTGTTTGCCGTCCTGACCCTGATTCCGCAGCTGTATATGTCTCGCAATCAGACTGGTCAGCAGGCCCAGAGTATGCGCATGATGGCCGTTGTTATGACCGTCATGATGCTCTGGATGGGCTGGAGCCTGCCCGTCGGCGTCCTGCTCTATTACGATGTATCTTATGCTTGGCAGGTTATCCAGCAGATCTTCGTGACGCAGAAGGTTATCGACAAGGCCAAGGCCGATGAGGAGGAGCGTCTTAAGAACGCCCCGCTGCAGGTCGAGGTCACGCGCCGCGAGAAGAAGCCGCGTCCGCACAAGAAGAAGTAGTCGGGATATCAATCTTATTTAGGTACCTAACTTTTGGAGTACGTTATGTCTGAAGAGATCATCGAGGATATGCTTGAGGAGGTTGCCCCGCAGGTTGCGGGCGATTATCCCGAGATTGCACAGCGCTACAAGGCTGGTGAAGAGCTGACTGATGAGGAGCTTGACACCATTGCCGATGTTGCGATTTCTATTCTGCGTTCCATCCTTTCGCACTTCGATGCCGCCAACTCTCCTATCGATGAGTATGAGGGCGATGAGGGCGAGCTGATTCTGGACGTAACGGCTCCTGACCTTGCTGTTCTCATTGGTCGTCACGGTCGTACGCTTGATGCCCTTCAGGTCATGTTCTCGCTTCTGGTGAGCCGTAAACTTGGCTTTAGGTATCCCGTTGTGGTGGACGTTGAGGGCTACAAGAGCCGCCGTCAAGACAAGGTCGCATCCATGGCTCAGTCTGCTGCCGAGCGTGCTATTCGCACTCATAAGAGTGTTTCGCTTCCGCCTATGAATGCCTATGAGCGTCGACTGGTTCATATTGCACTTCGTGGCAACGATGCGGTCGATACCCATTCTGAGGGCTCTGACCCCGATCGTCACGTAGTGATTGTTGCTCGATAATCTGCTTGAGCTTATGCTAAGGGGACGTGGTTTCCACGTCCCCTTTTTTTGTCAAAAGTTCTCGATACACTGATTTTTGTCAGAAAGGAGTCGTCTTGTTTGTGTTGACTGATGAGCAAGCAAACCAGATGCTTAGCCGTCTTGCTTCGTATTGCAAAGACTATTCATTGAAGGTTTCCGATGACGAGCTTCGGGCCTGTATTCAGCACCTGGATCTTGTATTGGAGACCAATAAGGCTACTAATCTTACGCGCATTCTGAATGTTGACGATGCTGCAGTTCTTCACATTCTGGACTCACTTGTATTACTTCCTTATATCAATAAGGCCCCTGAGGGTGCGCTGCTTGATATGGGTACTGGTGCTGGTTTCCCTGGTATTCCTCTGACTATTGCCAGTGGCCGTAAGGCAACCTATATCGATTCAGTTGGTAAGAAAGTTGATGCAGTTAACTCTTTTGTTAAGAGCCTTGGCCTGAAGCACGCCCATGCTGTTCATGATCGTCTAGAAGAATATGCACGTTCTCATAAGAAGCAATTTGCTGTTGTTACTGCTCGTGCACTTGCTCCGTTCCCGGTTCTTGTTGAATATGCTTCTCCTTATTTGAAAGACGGTGGACTCTTTGTCATTACTAAGGGCAATCCCACAGATGAAGAGCTTGATTCTGGAGAGGCTGCTTCTAAGATCTGCGGCTTTACAGCGCTTTTCACCGATGAATTAGATTTGCCTGATGGCTTAGGGCATCGTGAGTTCATCATTCTTAAGAAGTCTCGTCCAGCATCCGTTACTCTTCCGCGTGCTAATGGCATGGCGAAGAAGAATCCGCTTGCTTAGATGTTTCACGTGAAACATAATGGATAGTGTCGACTCAAAATGTTTCACGTGAAACATCGTAGTTGATAACAAATCGGAATGTTTCACGTGAAACATCCTCCGTTTAACGGCATTAATACACACCAGGAGGGACCGTGGGATTTCGCGACGTTAAGCGTTCCAAGAGCGCAAAAAACACGCGTATCATTGCAATCATCAACCAAAAAGGCGGTGTTGGTAAGTCGACGACGGCTGTAAATCTTGCCGCAGCACTGGGTGAACAAGGTCGGAAGACGCTCATTGTCGATTTTGACCCGCAAGGTAATAGCACGAGTGGTTTTGGAATCGAAAAAGAAGACCTTGATCACTGTATTTATGATGCATTGTTGAATGACGTGCCTGCAGAATCGCTCGTTCTTGATACGAACTGTAAAAAGGTGTTCGTTATTCCGGCAACAATTCAGCTTGCAGGCGCAGAAATTGAGCTTGTGAGTGCAATTGCACGCGAAACACGTCTAAAAGATCTGCTTGAGCCGATTCAGGACGAGTTCGATTTTATTTTCATTGACTGTCCTCCTTCGCTCGGCCTGCTTACTATCAACGCCTTGACCGCAGCGGATAGCGTTTTGATTCCGATCCAGTGCGAGTATTACGCACTCGAGGGCGTTACGAAGCTGCTTGAGTCTATGAAGATGGTTAAATCACGTCTTAACAAGGGCTTAGACACCTATGGTGTGCTTATGACCATGTATGACTCGCGTACTTCACTATCGAATCAGGTTGTTGAGGAGGTTCAATCGTACTTTGGCGACAAAGCATTTAAAACATTGATTCCTCGTACAGTTAAAATCTCCGAAGCTCCGTCTTTTGGTGAGCCTGTAATTACCTATGCACCCCAAAATAAGGGTGCAAAAGCATATATGAACCTTGCAAAAGAGGTGATCAAGCGTGCCTAGTGTGAAGAAGCGCGGTGGATTAGGCCGTGGACTAAACGCGCTCGTGTCTGAAGCTGAATATGAGACCGGTGGTTCTGCAGCTTCAGCTTCAAATGCTGCAGCAGAAACGAAGCTTCCGATTGAAGATATCGTTCCAAACCCGAATCAGCCACGTATTCACTTCAATGAAACTGAACTCAGGGAGTTGTCCGAGTCAATTCAGGAACACGGTGTTTTGCAACCGCTGTTGGTTCGCAAACATGGTAACGGTTATGAGATCATTGCCGGTGAACGCCGTTATCAGGCGTCGAAACTTGCTGGTCTTGAAGAACTGCCCGTCATCATTAAAGATGTTAATGATGAAGAGATGCTTGCCCTGGCGCTTATCGAGAATCTTCAACGTTCCGATTTGAATCCTGTTGAAGAGGCAAAGGGGTATCGCCAGCTTATCGATGCAAGTGGTATGACGCAGGAAGCCCTGTCAAAGGCTGTCAGTAAGTCGCGCTCTGCAATCACCAATTCCCTCCGTCTTCTAGATCTTCCTGACGTTGTTCAGCAGATGATTTTTGAAGGAAAGCTTACCGCTGGCCATGCTAGGGCGATTCTGGCTGTTCCCTACGAAGATGCTCGGATTCGACTTGCCGAGAAGGTGGTTGCAGAAGGTCTTTCGGTACGTGCGACAGAAAATCTTGCTCCATTGTTTTCTGCCGGAGAGACGCCGAAGACACCCAGACCCGCAACGCCTCAGTCGTTTAAGAAGGCTGCTCGTGTTCTTCGTCAGGTTTTCAATACCAACGTGCGAGTGAAGAGCTCCCGCGGTAAGAATAAGATTGAGATTGAATTCAAAGACGAAGAAGAGCTTTCCCGCATTCTTGGCGAAATGATTCAATTTGGTCAGGAGGATCAGGATGAAGAATAAGTTCCTCACAGCGATTGCTTTGGTAACCACCGTCGCCGCTGGTGCCTTTGCCGGATATAAGATCGCGACAGACGAGGAGTTGCGAGGTCGACTGCTTCGTGGAGCGCAGGATATTGTCGACACATCTAAGAAGAAAATGGATATAATGACGGAAGATGTCGCTATGCGAACCGCTCAGGTAACTAAGAATCCCAAGATTAATCAGGATTGGGTTAATCATCAATGGGAGAACGTTGGTTATTAGGTACCTAACAATTACTCAGCAATTCTAAAGGGGTCCTTGTCTGATACTTAAGACAAGGACCCCTTATTTCGACTCAAAATTGTTTAATAAGTTTGAGTGTCTAAGTTCTTTGGATATAAATGAAACGGCCTCGATTGCAATTTCTGCAATCGAGGCCGTCGATGTTTCACATGAAACGCTGTCGGGTGTCTCCCCTACGCGTTCTTTTGAACTTTGAATCGCTGCTTCAGCTGACCGCAGGCAGCGTCAATGTCGTTGCCACGTGAATTGCGGATCGTGGTCTCAATACCGCGGGACTCAAGGCGACGCTGAAGATCTTCGACCTTGTGGATCGGAGACGGCTTGAGCGGGCTGCCCTCAATGTCGTTGAGCTGAATCAGATTGACGTGGCACAGCGTTCCCTCGCAGAAGTCGCAAAGTGCCTGCATCTCAGGATTAGTATCGTTGACGCCTTCAATCATTGCGTATTCGTAGGTCGGGCGGCGTCCGGTCTTCTCGGTGTAAAGCTGCAGGGCCTCGTGAAGGCGCAGCAACGTGTATTTCCTAACGCCGGGCATAAGCTTGTTGCGCGTAGACTGGATAGCGGAGTGCAGCGAGATGGCGAGCGTAAACTGTTCGGGAATGTCGGCGAACTTGCGAATGCCGGGAATAACGCCGCTGGTGGACACGGTAAGGTGGCGTGCACCAATACCGATACCGTCGGGATCGTTAAGAATGCGAAGGGCCTTAAGCACCTCATCATAGTTGGCGAAGGGCTCGCCCTGGCCCATAAAGACGACGCTCGTCGCGCGCTCGCCAAAATCGTTAGAAACATGGAGCACCTGGTCGACGATTTCCTGTGCGGTCAGCGAGCGTTTAAGGCCGTTGAGGCCGGTGGCGCAAAAGGCGCAGCCCATGCCACAGCCGGCCTGGGTGGAAACGCAGACGGACAGCTTGTTGCGGCGCGGCATACCAACCGTCTCAACGGAAATGCCGTCGTGATACTCGAGAAGATACTTGCGAGAGCCGTCCTTGGAAGCCTGCTTGGTGAGCTCTGTCGGCGTATCGAAGGCAAAGGCGTCTTTAAGCTGCTCACGGAAAGCCTTGGGTAGATTGGTCATATCATCAAACGAACAAACGTTCTTCTCAAAGACCCATTCGACGAGCTGCTTTGCGCGGAAGGCGGGCTGGCCAAGTTCGGCAACAAGCTCGCGGATATCGTTTTGGCTCAAGTCGCGAATGTCCTGAGATTTAGTCCTGGGATTCATGGAAGCCTTTCGATTTTGGGGAAACGTAGAGGGTATCGCTACAATATGGTATCAGCTGCAGAAATTATAGAGGAGGAGTCTGCCCATGCCGGGTAAAAGCCTAGAGAACATGCACGTAGCGGTCTTGGCGGGTGGTCATTCCGCTGAGCGTGAGATTTCGCTCAATTCGGGAAAGAACGTCGTGGCGGCCCTGAAGGAGGCCGGCTACACCTCGGTTGAACTGCTGGACACGGCTGCCGATAACTTTATGGTGACCATGGCAACCAGCGGCTTTGACGTGGCGTTTATCGCCATGCACGGAGCAGGCGGCGAGGACGGTGCCATGCAGGGCGCCATGGAGACCTTGGGTATCCCCTACACGGCCTCGGGCGTGCTTGCGAGCGCCTGTGGTGCCGATAAGGAGGTCTCGAAGCTCCTGTACGCCAAGGCAGGAATCCCCATTGCCCCTGGTCTGGCACTCGAGACGGGCGACGAAGTCGATATCGATCGCATCGTCGAGATTTGTGGCGAGCGCTGCTTTGTGAAGCCCGCCGTCAACGGTTCGAGCTATGGCATCTCCCTGGTTCACGAGCCTTCCGAGCTGCCCGCCGCCATCGCCAAGGCCTTTGAGTACGGCGATAAGGTGCTGGTCGAGAAGTGCATCGAGGGAACCGAGATCACGGTGGGCGTGTATGGCGAGGATGAAGTTCGCGCCCTGCCGATCGTGGAGATCCGCAAGCCCGAGGACTGCGAATTCTACGATCTGGACGTTAAGTACGTCGACCCCACGGATATCCATCGCATTCCGGCTCAGATTTCGCCCGAGAACTACGCTCGCGCCCAGGAACTTGCCTGTGCTGCCCACAAGGCCCTCGGTTGCCTGGGCATCTCGCGCAGCGACTTTATCGTGAGTGAGGACGGCCCCGTTATCCTCGAGACCAATACGATTCCGGGTATGACCGATACGTCGCTGTATCCGGATGAGATTCGCCATACGGACGATATGACGTTCCCGCAGGTCTGTGACAGCCTGATTCGCATGGGCCTTCGCCGAGCGGGCATTGCATGCTAATCAAGGACGCCGTATCTCCTGGAACGCCGCAGTTTGTCATCGATTCCTATGCCACGCTTGCCGAGCGTGCCAAGACGCAGTCGTTCGGGCTTATCGAGGAGGATGTCATCGTCCTCGACACCGAGACCACGGGTCTTTCGGTGCAAGACAATGAGCTGATTGAGATTTCCGCGGCCCGACTCTCGGGCCGTGAGGTCGTTGACCGCTTCGATACCTTTGTGCATCCCAAGCAGTTGATTCCCGCCGAGATTACCGAGCTCACGAGCATTACGAACGCCGATGTGGCTGACGCTCCGTCGGCCGTCGACGCCGTGGCTGCTCTCGCCGATTTTGTCGGCGGTTGCCCAGTCATCGCTCATAACGCCACCTTCGACCGCTCGTTTATCGAGTCGGTCAAGGGCGGAGTTAACGTCAGCGATATTTGGATCGATTCATTGGCGCTGTCTCGCATCGCACTGCCGCGCCTGGCGTCGCACAAGTTGTCCTTTATGGCCGACCTGTTCGGCTGTGACTCGGTGTCGCATCGTGCGAATGCCGATGTCGACGCTCTGTGTGGGGTGTGGCGCGTGCTGCTCGTGGCGCTCACCGACCTGCCTCAGGGTCTTATGACGCGCTTGGCCGATATGCATCCCGATGTGCCTTGGTCTTATCGTCCCATCTTCTCGTTTTTGGCGGGTCAGAACCCGGGCTCCATCTTCTCACTCAGCGCCGCACGCGCCGACGTTCTCAAGGCCGACCGTGCCGACGATCGCGTGGATGCCGACGAACTGCCGGTCCTCAAGATGCCGAGCCGCGAAGAAATCGAGGCGGATTATGCTCCGGGTGGCCTGGTCAATCGCATGTATCCCACCTACGAGCCGCGTGATGAGCAGATTGCGATGGCACTCGAGGTCCGCGATGCGCTCGTCACGGGTACGCACCGTGTAATCGAGGCGGGTACGGGCGTCGGTAAGTCGATGGCCTATCTGGTGCCTTTTGCCGAGGCTGCACGCCGTAACAACATTACCGTTGGCATTGCGACCAAATCGAATAATCTCGCCGACCAACTCATGTACCATGAGCTGCCAAAACTTGCCGAACAACTGGACGCCGGCCTGTCATTTTGCGCCCTCAAGGGCTATGACCACTATCCGTGCCTGCGCAAGCTCGAGCGCATGAGTCGCGGCCAGGTCGAGATCACCACCAAGCGCGATCCGGCTGACACGCTCACGGCAGTTGCGGTCATCATGGCGTACGTGTGCCAGTCGGCAGACGGCGACCTCGATTCGCTTGGCATTCGCTGGCGTAGCGTCAATCGTCCCGACTTTACGACGGCCTCGCGCGAGTGTGCCCGTCGCCTATGCCCGTTCTTCCCCGACAAATGTCTGGTTCACGGCGCGCGTCGCCGTGCGGCGCATGCCGACGTGGTGGTCACCAACCACTCGCTGTTGTTCCGCAATGTCGCTGCCGAGGGTAGGATTTTGCCCCCGATTCGCCATTGGGTAGTCGACGAGGCCCATTCCATCGAGCGCGAGGCTCGCCGCCAGTGGGCGCGCGTGGTCTCGGCCGATGAGTCACGCGTTCTGTTTGAGCGCCTGGGCGGTTCGAGCTCCGGTGCGCTGAGCCAGGTTTCCCGTGATTTGGCGACTTCTGAGGGCTCCACGCTCTATCTTGGCCTAACCGCCAAGGCGACATCCACCGTCGCCCGTGCGAGCATGGCAATCGCCGACGTGTTCGATGGCGTTCGTGAGCTCGGCCGCCGTGCCCGTGGGGGTTATGACAATGCCAATCTATGGATTGGCCCCGAGCTGCGCGAATCGGACGACTGGCATGATTTTATGCAGTCGGCGCATGCCGCCATCGACGCACTGGAGCAAGCGGACAAGAGTGTCGATGCGCTGGTGCAAGCCGTCGCCGGCGATAAGCCCGAGATCGTTATCGACCTGAGTGATATCTCGCATCGTCTGCACGAACTAACGGAGAACCTCAAACTCATCATCGATGGTACCGATGAGCACTACGTGTACTCGCTGCAGGTTAACCGCAGACTGCGTGCCGGCGGCGAGTCAATGACCGCAGAGCGCATCGACATTGGCGAGGCCTTGGCAACCGAGTGGCTGCCTGAGGTCCACACGGCTATCTTTGCCTCGGCGACCATGACGGTGTCTAAGAGCTTTGAGCACTTTAACCACGCTGTCGGACTCGACCGTATCGGTGCTTCGACGTCCTCGTCGCTGCATCTGGATTCGAGCTATGACTTCGACTCAAATATGGCCGTGGTCGTTGCCGGGGATATTCCCGACCCGCGCGATCGCGAGGGCTATCTGTCGGCACTCGAGCGCGTACTGGTCGACGCCCATCTTGCCATGGGTGGATCGGTGCTCACGCTGTTCACCAACAGACGTGACATGGAGGATCTGTTCGCCCGTGTGGAGCCCAAACTGGCCCGTGCAGGCCTGGAGCTTAACTGCCAGCAGCGAAATTCGTCCCCGCGCCGTCTGCGGGACCGTTTTATCAACGAGCCGACCTCGTCGCTCTTTGCGCTCAAGGCCTTCTGGGAGGGGTTTGATGCCAGCGGCGAGACGCTGCGCTGCGTCATCATCCCCAAGTTGCCGTTCTCGAGCCCCACGGACCCGCTCTCGTGCGAGCGTAATCTGCGTGAAGATCGCGCCTGGGCACGCTATTCGCTGCCCGAGGCTGTGCTCGAGGTCAAACAAGCCGCCGGCCGCCTCATTCGCTCGTCGACCGATTGTGGCGTGCTCATCTTGGCCGACCCACGCCTAGTGACGAAGGGCTATGGCAAGAAGTTTTTAACTTCGCTGCCCACGAGTTCCTATCAGCGCATTGAATCGGCGCAGATCGGTCACTATCTGCAGTTGTGGCGTGCACGCCACGAGCGGCGCCGCTAGAGCGGGCAGACTAAGGTCTTCGCCATATCGCATAGACGCTTTGACAGAGCGGGGTCATCCAGAATGTGGATGGCTCCGCCCGCTGCTATTACCTGGCTGAGCAGCCAACGCTCGGAGCCGTAACGCACGATCACTGTTGCCGCACCTGCCCCGTTTGGCTCGATCGACATAATACCTGCCCAGTCTAGACGCTCTGCCATGTCGAGCGGCATGAGGAGCTTTGCGCTCTGCTCCGCTTGGGAGAGGGAGTCGTGAAGGGATGCGGTCGAAGGCGCGTGGCGCTCGACGGAATCCTCGGTGAGGGAAAGACCTTCGATTTTGTCCATGCGGTAGGAACGTTGCCCATCAACCTCGATGTCCCAGGCAATCAGGTAGGTCTGATCGCCATGCGTCGCGATGCGCAAGGGGTCGATGAGGCGCTCGCGCGGCTGTGCATCGTCCATCGAACGATAAGTAATGCGGCAACGAACGCCGTCCTGAATAGCGCTGCTGAGCTGCTGCCAGTGCGATCCGCGGACAACAGTGTCGACGACGCGCTGATTGTAGCCGAGCTCTTCGGGAAGGAGAGCATGTCGAATCCGAGCCGCCGCCTGGGGCTCGATCCCCAACGATTCAAGTTCGTGGTTGAGCACAGCGCCCTCGGCTGCACTCAAGCGCAACGGTAGCACACGCCCGGCGTCACCAGTGAGGACCACACGCTCGCCGTGGCATTCGCAGATGATGCGCGCACCAGATTCTCGGTCCGCGAGCGTCGAGACGATCTCGAGAATCTCGTCGAGCGATACTCCCGTGATGTCAAAGCGGCCGCAAATCTCGGTTCGTGTCATGCCGCTCTCGCCGGCGGCGTAGAGGGCCTCCATGATGTCGATGGCGCGCGAGAGTCTCTGCTCGCTGGTGAGTTTACGCACGGGCATACTCGTGCACCGTCCTTTCAATGAGGTGGTTCCACGCCTGCTTGAGCGATTTGGGGGCCATGGGCCTCATGCCGTCCATGGCGTGGGCCATGCAAAATGAGGCGGCGGCTTCAAGGTCGCGCACGTCAACGGTCCAGATCCATCCCGCATCGGTGTGTGTGGGCTCACCTCGCCCGCGCGTGAGGCCGTTGATCATATCGATCTGCGTCTGAGGGGCGAACGAGAACGTGGCTGCAACGGGCGGTCGGTCGGCGAAATCGAATTCAAAGAACAGATAGTCGTTGAGATTGAAGTCCGCAGGGATGGCGTAGGCCTTCGAAGGACGCCATGCGCGAACGATACGGTCGCAGCGGAATGTCCTGATGTCGTCGGTGACATTGTCGAGGCCGCAGAAGTACGCCACGCCCTCGCGTTCGAACATGCCGTAGACACAGACGGTACGTTCTTTCTGCTCGCCGCGTCCGTTCTGATATAAAAATCGCAGCGCGCATCGCTCGGCAAAGGCGCTCCATACCGCATCGACGGTGGGAGAGCGGCGGATCGGTACTTCGTCCACCGTCGTCCTGCCGGTGAGGTAGGCAATTTTGGAGCGAATATCGGCAAGCGGCGCGGCAAAGGTGGAAGAGCCGGCCGCTAGCGTCTGGTCGATGGCGTTGAGTAGGATATCGGCGTCGTCTGCGGTGATGAGGCCGCCTGCAGCAAACGTGTGCTCGCGGTCGATTGTCCACGAGCTTTCCTCGGTCTCCTGCGCACCGGCGGGGCGAACCTCCTTGATTAAGATGCCACGCTCGAGCAGTTTGTCACGATCGCGCCGAAACTTGCGCTTATCCGAGTCGATATTGCCCGAGCCATATCCCAGGTCAGAATCCAAGACGATCTGCTCGGTCGTCAGCGGTTCGGGGGAGCTGTTGAGCACAAAGAAAAGATTGAGGATGCGCTGAGCCGTTTTATCGAAACCGGGCTCCGAATTCCCCTTTTTAATTGTCGCGGTCGCGTCGCTTGCCGTCATAGAGTCCTCGCATGAGAAGGTGGTTTGCTGCCATGATTTTAGTCCGATATGGAGATTAGGCTATATCCTTGTCCGCTCGAGGCGTTAAGATGGCCCGAATTCGGTCGTTTGCGCTCGCTCGGGGTATACTTTCGACTATATACGGTTCTAATGTGCATGCATTGGGCCTATTTGTCGGATTATGGATGTGGAGCGCACATGGCGAACACCCAGAACTATATTAACCACCTGCTGCAGAACACCGGCATTACGCCGGCATGCAGCGAAGAAGAGCGCTTGGCTGCCGAGGATATCGCTCAGATCTTCCGCAACCACGGCTTTGACCCCGAGGTTCAGGAGTTCAATGCCCCGGCGCCCAGTAGATTGGCATTTGCCGTTACCGGTATTCTTGCGTTTGCCGGCGCCCTGCTGATGGGCATCGGCGGCGGTATCGGCTTGGTCGGCACCTTGCTGGCCATTGTCGGCGCCGTTCTTTACGTGCTCGAGCGCACGGGCCACCCCGTGGTTTCGCGCCTGGGCAAGACGGGCGTGAGCCAAAATGTCATCGCCTACCACAAGGCCTCGGGCCCGCTCGCGTCTCCGCGCAACCGCCCGGTGGTCGTTGTCGCACACTACGACTCTCCCCGTGCTGAGCTGCTCGCCCGCGAGCCCTATGCTTCGTATCGTGCGCTCATCGCCAAGCTGTTGCCCGTTGCCACGATTGCCCCTGCTGCCGTTGCCATCCTGCGTATCCTGCCGCTCCCCGGCGCGCTCAAGGTTCTGCTGTGGATTGTCGCGATCCTCGCTTCCCTCGTTGCACTTGCCAACGCGGCAAACATCATCTCTAACCGCCACGTTCTTCCCTATACGTCCGGCGCGGTGTGCAACAAGTCTTCTGTCGCCGCTATGCTCGGCGTTATGGACAACGTTGCTCCCTTCCAGGGCGAGAACGAGTTTCCCGACGATGTTCCGTTCGATACCTATTTTGGGGAGCAGAAACGTCGTGCCGAGGAAATGGCGCGCGCGGCGGCGGAGTATGCCGCGGCCCAGCAGCAAAACGACTACGGCAACACCATCGAGTACGAAGAGCCTACCTACGCCGAGGACGAGTTCGGTCAGCCGATTGCTCCCGACGCTCAAACCGAGCCCGAACAGGGCGAGGCTTTTGACGAGCAGATTGAGGGCTTTGAGGGTGCGTCTGCCGACGAGACGCTGATTGGCGCCATCGTGCCCGAGGATCAGAATCAGGCTGTCCAGGCCGAAGAGTTCAATGACGAGGTTCCCGCTGCTGAGCCGGCGGAGGAGCCTGCCGCGGCCGAGCCCGAGCCCAAGCTCTATCGCAACGCCGCCGGCAACATTCGCTTTGGTTCGGATGCCATCCGTGCACTCGGAATGCTTCCCGAGTCCTGCACGCTCGATTACGAGGAGGGCGAGGAGCCGACGTTTGAGCCCGAGCCTGCGCCCGTTGTCACTGCGGATGATGAGTCTGCCGCGGTTACCGCTGCCGTTGCCGAGCCCGAGGCGGTGTCCGCGATCGATCCCGCGGCAGGACTGGACATTTTGGCTCCCGCCGCGCCGGCGCAAGACGTTGCGGACGAGTCTGACGACGATTACGTTGAACAGCCGAGGCGCGTGTCTTACGAGAGCGATACTGATTTCTCTGCCGAGATTCCCGCGGCAACGCCCCATGCCGATATTGCATCCGCGTTCTCTTCGATTGGCGCCAGCGCTTCCAGCTTCTTTAAGGGTGCGCTTGCAAAGGGCAGGAAATTTGTCGACGATTTCGAGGAGAAGCGCGCTGCCGCACGCGAGGCTGCCGAGCAGGAGGCTATCGCTCAGCAGCAGGCAGCCGAGGCGGCACGTGAGCGCGCGGCGCAAGAGTTCGAGCAGAACGAGGCTATGCAGTCCGGGCCCGTCGACGCTGCCGAAGCTACGACGTCCTTTGAGTCCCAGCAACCGACGTCAGCGGATGTTGTTGAGGCAACAACGTCTTTCGAGGCTCAGCAGCACGTCGATAGCACCATGTCGTTTGATGCCGCGCAGTTCGATTCCACGATAACGTTTGAAAAGCAAGGCACCGCAATTGCCGAGCCCCTTCCTGTTTCCGATGAGCAGGGCGACGCGGCAGACGATGACGAGCCCATTGATGCTGCCGAAATCCAAGATGCCGCCGAGGACGAGTCCGTCGAGGCCAACTCTGACGAAGAGCAATACGCGGCAGCCGATCAAGGTGATTCGACCGAGGTCGAGCAGGAGGAAGTGCCTGCGGTTTCCGAGACTCCCGAGACGGATGAGTCGAGGCCTTACTCCACGCAGATTTTCACCATGCCGACCCCGAGTGGTTCCGGTGCCACGGTTGCCAATGTCGCTCCCACCCAGGACGAAACGGTCGATTCCCTTATGGCCCAGATTTCCTCCCAGGCATCGCCGCGTCCGCAGATGAATGTTCCCGATCCGGCGTCGGCACCGTCGCCTGCACCTTCCTCGTCTCCGCTGGCTTCGGTCCCCGATCCGTCGCTGCCGTCTATGAAGCAGGCAAACGTTGCGTCTCGCACGTCGCTGTTCGACCTTCCCGATCCCTCTGCCCAGGTCAACGACCCCTTTGCTACTGCCCAGGGTCCCGAACCCACATCGGCACCCGTTGCGCCTTCTATGCCCGTTGCGTCGGGCGCGCAGCCGATCGAGACCATTTCGGCTCCCGCCCCGGCGGCGCCCAAGTCTCGCAAACGCGGCCCGGGTGGCCTGTTCGGTCGTAAAAGGAAAAACGAGCAGGACAGCATGAGTGATTGGCTGGGCGTCGAAGACGATTACGATGCCAAGAAGTCCGGTCGCGGTATCGGTTCGTGGGATAACTTCGAGGACGATAACGATGGCTGGAAGGGCGGCGCTACGTCTTCCGATGGCGCTTCTTCCGAAGATATGCTCTCGGCTGTCGCCTCTATGGGCGATGATGAGCTGCTCGGTCACGATATCTGGTTTGTGGCAACGGGCGCCTCGGATTGTGATGGCGCCGGCATGAAGGCCTTCTTGGCTTCGCATCGCGATAAACTCCGCGGCGTATTCTTCATCAATCTTGAATCCGTCGGCGCCGGTAGGCTTTCGGTGGTGACGGTCGAGGGCGAACAGCAGCTGCTCAAGGGCGATCGCCGCATCATGAACCTGGTCAGCAAGGTGTGCAAGTCGTTCCATGTCGATTGTGGCGCGCTCGAGATGCCCTATGCCAAGACCGATGCCTATGCCGCGCTCGAGGCGAGCCGCCGAGCCCTCACCATCGCCGGCGTGGACGGCACGCGTCTGGCTTGCGCTCGTACCGAGGACGACCTGCCCCACAATGTCAACCCGACGAACATTGCCACGGTATCCGAGGTCGTGACCGAGGTTATCCGCCGTTCGTAGACGGAGCTCTAAGGAGTCAACGTGTTTTCGTATATTAAGCGCCATTGGCCTGTCTACGTGATTTTGACCTTGATTGCCATTGCGTTAGGATTTGGGGCTGCCTACATCGTGGGTGCAAAGGGCTCGACCCCCGCCTCCGCAATCAGCGAAGAGGTGGAGCAAGAACAGAGTACGGGTGCCGATGGGATTCCTGAGTCCGAGCAGGCAATCGTTGATGGTGGATCTTCGTCTGCAGAGTAGATACGGCGATTTACATGATTGAAAGCGGGCGAGCCAGGGGACTGGCTCGCCCGCTTTTTCATCGCGCTAGCGCTTCTTTGGGGTCGACCTAAGGCGAGCGAACCATAGGGCTGCGGCACCCGAGGTCAGGAGCGCGGTGATGCAAGCGGCGATGGGAACTGATCCTGTTGCCGGTAGGTCCTGCAGTAGGGTACAGCGTTGAATGACACGGTCCTCGTCATGTGACTCAAGTTTATCGCCGCCGCCGTTGCGGCAAAGATCGACGCGTGCGCTGTTGGTGAGTGCGGTTTGGGGCGTATAAGCCGACGTCGCCTGCATGTGCACGATTGCGCCCCGAGCGTCTGTGCCAAGGATTGCTTTGGCATCGTCAAGGTCGTCGTGCTCATCTTTGAGATCATCGCGGGTCCAAGAATCCGCATCGCTTCGAGTCGTAAAGTCGGCGGCTACCGCACCGTATTCAATTCGAATGCCCGTTACGACGGTATTGGGTGTAAGGTCGAGCTCTTCCGCCTCGAGTGTGGTGGATTCCGTGGTCGAGACATCCGCCTTCCAGAGGCGCCAGCCGTCGTAATCGACGAGGCGACAGTCCTCACCAAGGCTCTCTTTTACTTCGTCGGACTCAAGCCAAGGATTTTCGTGTCCATCGTCAAGTGTCGCGTTCGCCGGTTCATCGACGTCTGTCGAGTCCAACGGCGTCGTGCGATACCACACGTTGCACAGACCGTTGAGGTCGCCGATGGCGACGGGGGTTTCGATTGAGATGAATCTCGCCGTGCCGTCTTTGGCGCACTCAAGATCATCGATAATCGTAAACTCATCAACCCAAGTAGCGGAATCGTTTCGAGCATCGATGGTATAGGAGAAAAGCCCATCACTATTGGTTTGCGTCGTGGCGCGGTTTTTACCATCGCCGTTAGCCAACAGGCCCTTTTCGATAGGTTGGACAAGTTCCTGACGCTTGTCGACCTGCCCCTTGATCTCGATGGGCGCATCCTTCATCGCGACGGATTGGACTTCTCCCGTATCTTTTATTTCAAACGTTATCTCCTCGGCAAGGTCATAGGTCCGCGGAGACATCATTTCGCGCAACGAGTAGGTGCCGGGTGCAAGATGTTCGACGCGGTGTGGCTTGTCAGATGAGGTCCAGGAGTCTATTTCGGTTTTATCGGGACCATATAAGGTGAGCTGTGCGCCTTCCACTTCCTGCTCGCCGCTTGCATCGACCTTGGAGATATCTACCTTGGTGTAATCGTCGGATACGTTAAGCCGTGCTTCTACAACGGGTGTTTTCTGGTCGGCATAAGTAAGGTCGACAATATGGGATGTCCGATCGAGTAAGAAGCCTGCCGGCGCTTGAGTCTCGACAACCTCGTAGCGTGCGGTGCCAGATCCCAGTGGGAGGTTGTCCGCGCGTGCTTCTCCAGTTTCATCCGTCGTGACGGTCGCGACGGTCTCACCGTCGAGCGCGGCAATGCTACCGTCGGGGCGCACGATATCACCCGAGGCACGGATCTCAAAGACGGCGCCCGCGAGGCTGCTGCCGTCTATGGCATCGGTTTTAACGATCCTGATGTTTCCGGTCGCGGCGTGGTCATAATACGAGGCGATTGCAACGGGCGTTAGGTTCATGTCGGCGGGTATGTTTACCTCGATCTCTTCGCCGACAAGATAGGGCTCTTTGGCCGAGGTTTCGCGTACATAATAGGTGCCCGGCATGAGCGATTCGGGCAGTGTGACGGTGCCGGTCGCGTCAGTCGTAAAGGTGTCCATTACGTTATGTGCTGGATACCAGCAAGTTTGTGAGACAGGTTCGTGATTGCTGTCGAGGAGTTGGAAGGTGAATCCGGCTAGGGGAACAGAAGCGCCTGTTTGGGCATCGCGTTTTACAATCTGGAGATGCGTCGACAGAGCGTGGTTGTCCACGATATATTGAAGCTCGGCGCCGTCGGAAATCTGATTGGCCTCGACGGTCCATTCCCCCGCACGTTTAAAACCCTCGGGGACGGTTTCCGGAACCTCACGAACCGTGTAGCCGGCGCGGTCGTATGGGACGGCTCCGTGGACACCGGATGGTCGCTTGCCTGTGCCAAACCATGCTTCGGGCTGGTCTTTGGTGGAGGCAAAGCCATAGATGTTTGTAGTCAATGTGCCAACAACCTGCTGAGAGCTGTTACTGACAACCTCAAAGACAACATCTCCTGCCGGCTGCTCCAGGCCGGATTGATCGCTATTGCCGTAGTCCTTGAATTTTGAAATCTCAAGGTCAAACGCAATGGGGATATCGGAAACGCGAGATTCGATCTCGACCACGCCTGAATCGCCGAGTTGGTCGGCTCCAACGGTGTAAGACCAACTGTCACCGGAGGGCAAATAGCCCTCGGGCGCCTTCGATTCATAGATGGTAAAGGTTCCCAGGGGGACATCGGTGAGGGTAGCTCGACCGCTTTCATCGGTCCTGAGAGTTTGTGTCCATCCAGGGGTTGATTGCGATACGCACACGAATTCTGCTCCTGCGAGCGAAGCCCCAACTTGGGGGCCTGCATTCGTTGCGGCGTCGAGCTTTACAATGCGCAAGGTAATGGTGCCGGGTTGTTCATCAATGGTGACGTATCCGCCGTTATCCGTCGTGGTAAAGGCAATGCGATCGTGCAGGGGGATATAACCAGCTGGCGCTGTTGTCTCAACTAGGTAGTATGCCGTGTTGGGTAGGAGTGTTGCCTGCGCTCGACCGTTGCTGTCCATCTGGACGGTGGCGACACGCGCGCCGCTGGCGCTCTCAAAAACATCGAATGTTGCCCCGTCAAACTGATAAGTATTGTTTCCGCTGGTAATGGCAGCGTTTGCAGACTGCTTTTGGAAGGAAACAGAGACCGCCGGCAGCACATAGAGCATGTCTTGACGTTTGCTGCCGCCCGATATGGGTCCCAAATAGCGCCGTGCGCGGTGCGGAGCGGCTTTGATGCCTCCCGATTTTGCATTGTCGTGAAGCCACCGTGCGGCAGTCACAACCTCATTGTCGGCGGTAAAATGCCCGCTCTTTGTTTTGCCTTGAGCTGTTGTATAGGAGTAAGTGCCGTCGACATGGGTGGTGCCGTTAAGCATCCATACGGCAAGTTGAGTGGCGGCACGGGCGCGATCGGCCGACAGGCTGTAACCGCCAAATGACGTTGCGGAAGGATATCCGTGACAAACGATCGCCGCGAACTCGTCGTCGAGCCATACCCAGCCCTGATCAAAGTTGAGCCATGGGCCACCCGGCTTGGTGGGACCGGGACGTTCCTGGTTCATACAGTACGCGATTGAGGCGTCTTGAGCCTCGTACTTACCGATGAAGAAGGGCCCACAATCGTCGCTAATGGTGCGAAAGCCGAGCTGATCGTACCCGTCGATGGCAAGTGCGGGTCTCGGAGCCAAGCAACTGATGAGTAGGAAGAGGAGTAGGAGCAGCGGGCCTGTTGCGATTGCGCTGTGGACAGAGTGCGTGGGTGCGTTGGACATGGCTGCTCCTTATCCCTCGTGCGCCGCACGGGGAGGCTGCGGCGCTTGGGACGAGGCTACCCCCGAGGTTCATGCGGGTAAGTACCGGAAGCTGACCAAAAGCTTGCCCGATTTCCGACAAATTGGGTTCATATGGAACAATCAAATAAAACCGCAGGTAAAAGATGGTGAAATAAGGACACCAGAGGTCCCTATCTCCACAATTGGACTGTTTTTCAGACGATTCTCCACAGCTAAAACAAGCATCGACACCCTTGTATCGAACAAGACAACCGCGTTATACTAGCCAACACACAAGCGGGCATCGCCAAGTGGTAAGGCATCAGCTTCCCAAGCTGACACTCGCGGGTTCGAGTCCCGTTGCCCGCTCCAGTAAAAAGCACAGGCACGACACCGTTCCGGTGCCGTGCTTTTTTCAATATAGTGCCGGGACTCGAACCCGACAGGGTGCGAGCGTTAAATAAACGCGAAGCGTTTATAGCGAGCAGGCAAGGTCGCCGATAGGCGACCGTAGCCGGTGCGGATTTGCGAAGCAAATACGCGGACGTCCCGTTGCCCGCTCCATCGAGCGCGGGAGACTTTGGGGCGGCCAATTCAACAAAGTCTTCCCCATCGTCTCCGTGAATCCGAGGAGATCGACCGCAGCCGGTGCGGATTTGCGAAGCAAATGCGCAGACGTCCCGTTGCCCGCTCCAATTCCAAAATGTTAGGTTAATGCCTGCTGCCCATACTTGCACCTGCGCACGGTACAATGGTTGGGTTACGACCAACGTGCCAATAACCAAAAAGGAGCCGCTATGATCGATCGCTATACCCGCCCGGAGATGGGACACATCTTCTCCCTCGAGAACAAGTACGCCATTTGGCAGGAGATCGAGGTCCTGGCCTGCGAGGCCCAGGCGGAGCTCGGCAAGATCGGCATTTCTAAAGACGAAGCCCAGTGGATCCGCGACCATGCCAACTTTGAGAAGGCAAAGGTCGACGAGATCGAGGAGGTCACGCGCCACGATGTCATCGCCTTCCTGACCAACATGAAGGAGTACATCGACGCCGATGTTCCCGAGGGCGACCCCAAGCCCAGCCGCTGGGTTCACTATGGCATGACCAGCTCCGATCTGGGCGACACGGCTCTGTGCTACCAGCTCACCCAGGCCTGCGACCTGATCATCGAGGACGTCAAGAAGCTCGGCGAGATTTGCAAGCGTCGCGCCTTTGAGGAGCGCAACACGCTCTGTGCCGGCCGCACTCATGGCATCCACGCCGAGCCGATGACCTTCGGCATGAAGTTCGGCTCTTGGGCCTGGGAACTCAAGCGCGATCTGGATCGCCTTGAGGACGCCCGCAAGAATGTTGCCTTCGGTGCCATCTCGGGTGCTGTCGGCACGTACAGCTCCATCGAGCCGTTTGTCGAGGAGTATGTCTGCGAGCACCTGGGCCTGGTTCATGACCCGCTGTCCACGCAAGTTATCAGCCGCGACCATCACGCCTATCTCGCCGGCGTTCTTGCCACCACCGCGGCCACCTGCGAGCGCATCGCTACCGAGGTTCGCAATCTGCAGAAGACTGATACCCTCGAGGCCGAGGAGCCGTTCCGCAAGGGTCAAAAGGGCAGCTCCGCCATGCCGCACAAGCGCAACCCGATCACCATGGAGAAGGTCTGCGGTCTGTCGCGCGTCGTGAAGTCCAACGCTCAGGTTGCCTTCGATAACGTCGCCCTGTGGCACGAGCGTGACATTTCGCACTCCTCTGCCGAGCGCGTCGCCCAGGCCGACAGCTTCATCGCGCTCGACCACATGTTCCAGTGCCTCATCCGCGTTATCGACGGCCTGCAGCTGTACCCTGCCCGCATGATGGCCAACCTCAACAAGACCCGTGGTCTCATCTTCTCCTCCAAGGTTCTGCTGGCCCTCGTCGATACGGGCATCACCCGCGAGGACGCGTACGCCATTGTGCAGGAGAACGCCATGGCAACCTGGCATGAGGTACAGGATTGTGTCTCCGGCCCCACCTTTAAGGAACGTCTCGAGGCCGACCCGCGCTGCACCGTCAGTCAGGAGAAGCTCGACGAGATCTTTGATCCGTGGGACTTCCTCACCCGTATCGACACGGTCTTTGATCGTCTGGAGCAGCTGAGCTTCGAGTAGGTTCGGGCATAACGTTAGCTTTTTAGGGCGCTTTGCTGGTAATGTGTGTTGCCGGCAAAGCGCCTCGTTGCATTTAGGGAAAGACGGGGATAATAGTCGTCTCGAATAACATTCTGAGAGGGGATCGCATGATTTCGTTTGATTACAAGCCTCAGGGCGTGTGTGCTCGCAATATTCACCTTGACCTTTCCGATGACGACAGCAAGGTGCTGGGCGTTGAGTTTACCGGCGGCTGCGATGGCAACCTCAAGGCCATCTCCAAACTGGTCGAGGGCGCTCCTGCCGACCGTGTGATCGAGGTTCTTGCCGGCAATACCTGCGGCATGAAGAAGACCTCTTGCGCCGATCAGCTTACGCGCGCTATCGAGGCCGCTCGCGCCGAGATCGCCTAATGGGTATCGCCGACCACATCAAGAACGGAATATCGCGCCGCGGCTTTGTGCTCGGTGGAGCTGCCGCGGGCGCTGCCACGGTGCTTGCCGGATGTTCGAAAAAAACAGGCACCAGTGATGATGCCGCTGGCGAGCCGCAGGTTATCAAGGACGATTCGAAGATTGTCTCGATCACTGATGAGTACGAGGCAGTTGACATCGATCTTGAGCCGGCGGCATCGTGGACGCTGCCGCTGGGCACGTTGCTGTACTACTGCGATGGTGACTATGCTGCGGCAATGATGGCGCCCGCATCGGCACTGCACGCCAACACGCTCGGCGTGCTCAACCTGGGCGATGGCTCGCTTACCACATTAATTGAGAATCCTATCGAGGGCACGGGATATGCTTTTTACGATGTCCGTGCCGGCGACGGCGTGTTTGCGTGGGTTGAGATGAACTTTGCCAGTTCATCGTGGAAGCTCTACGCTCAAAATCTGTCGGGCGCTTCGCTCTCTGGCGACGTGGTTGAGCTCGATCGAGGTGGCAAGGACTATGATCCGCCCCTGTTTACGGCGTTCGGGTCATCAGCCATCTGGTATAAAATGCCTTCGGCAGGCGGCAATAAAACGGGTAGTGATTCGTTTTGCTATCGTCGCTCGCTTGATGAATCCAAGGCCGAGACAATTTGGAAATCGACGGGCCGCTTTGCGTCGGCCCCGCGCGTGAGCGACGGCATTTTGACCATCTCGCCGCGTGTCCGCAACGACGAGGGCGTCTACTACGGCATAACGGCAATCGATCTGACCGATGACAACAACACCAAACGTGCCCAGCTAGTCCTTCCCTCGTCAGTCTCGCCTTTCGAGGCCGTATATATGGGCGATACCTTCGTGTTTTCTATCGAGGCGACCTATAGTGGCGTGGGCAGCCTGGGCAACATGGGCACGTATATCGGTAATGAGGGAGGGCCATACCTCTTCCTGTCCCGCGAGCCGCTCGCATGTGCTGCCGGCAAGAAGAATAAATATCTCGTTAAGGTACAGTCATCGCATTTTCTCATCGACACCTCTGCCAAGACCTATGGCTCGCTACTGTCGCCCGACCGCGCTTTGGAATATGGCGATTATCCAGCTACGGCGGGAAAATCGGACTCATTCCTTACGTACGCCACGGTGCGCAACAGCCAGGGTATACCCGAGACGGTCACCGCACGCCTATTCTCTCTTTAAGCTTAGAGGGGTTAAAAAGGCGCCAACAGGGGAATAAACGCGTTGTAATTGTGAGTACCGCCCGCCGAGCTGCCGCGTCATAGTGGCATCCGGCGGGCTCAGGTGCGTTAAAATGGGCTTGTTCTTAGCTGATTGAGACAGGGGGGCCGTGTTATGGCTTCAGATGCAAAAAAGATTCTGCTGGTCGAGGATGAGAAGGCAATCCGTGACGCCGTCGCTGCCTATCTCGAGCGCGAAGGCTACTGGGTTGTGGGTGTCGGCGACGGCCAGTCCGCGATCGAGGAGTTCGAGAAGCATCAGTTTGACCTGGTCGTGCTCGACCTTATGCTCCCCAAGATCCCCGGCGAGCGCGTTTGCCGCACCATTCGCGATACCTCGGATGTCCCCATCATCATGCTGACTGCCAAGGGCGAGATCGAGGACCGTATTATCGGTCTTGAGCTCGGCGCCGACGACTATCTGATTAAGCCGTTCTCGCCGCGCGAGCTTGTCGCGCGCGTACGCGCCTTGTTCCGCCGTGCCCATCAGGCCGACGAGCCAGCCGTCGAGGTACTCGACTTCGGCGATCTGGTCATCGATATCTCGGGCCACAAGATTTTGGTCGAGGGCAAGGAAGTCGACCTGACGGCTTCCGAGTTTAAGCTGCTCACCACGCTTGCCCGTCACCCCGGTCGCGTCTACAACCGCATGGAGCTGGTCGAGAAGGTGCTCGGCTACGACTTTGAGGGCTATGAGCGCACCATCGATAGCCACGTGAAGAACCTTCGCGCCAAGCTGGGCGATGATCCCAAGAAGCCCAAGTGGCTCTACACCGTCCACGGTGTCGGCTATCGCTTCGAGGCTCCGGCCAAGACCGATAAGTCGGACGAGAAATAGGGAAATCACATATGACACCTGCGCGCTTTGAAATCGGACAAAAGCACAAGCAGGAGAGCGAGGCGGGTTCCAAGGCTAGTTGGAACACGCCTCGTTCCGATTCACGGCCAACGATGAGCTATCCCTCGCGCATGGCACTTGCTTTTGCTCTGACATCGCTCATGACGGTATTGGTGCTGGTGGGCGTGGTCTCTGTTGTGTGGGGCACGGTCTTTTCGGATTACACGCGCTCTAATATCGTCGAAATCGCAAATTCCGCTGCCGAAAAGCTTGCGACGTCGTATGAGGAAAACGGCAATTGGACTGCGGGCGAGCTACGTACGGTCGCGACATCGAGTTTGGTGTCCGACGATTTGGGTATGCAGGTCGTCAACAAGAAAGGCGTTGTCGTTTATGACGACTCATGGCCTTCGGCAAGCGCGACCGCCGATGTGCGCGAGAACGAATCGCCGTCGAGCAGCTCGAGCGGGAAAAAAGCATCGCATAGTCCGGTCTCGTCGGCTCCCACCGGCTCCGATAGCGTTGCAAACGTCGAAATCATAACGTCTTCCGGCGAGCATGTCGGACAGGTAAAGCTGTGGGCCATCGGCTCCGATGCCTTGCTCACCAAGGCAGATTCTGCGTTTAGGGAGAAGACCTTTAACGCCATGGCCCTTGCTGCGGTTGTTGCAGTTTGCATTTCGGTCGTTATCGGATCACTCGTGTCGCGCATGCTCACCAAGCCGATTCACCGTATTACCAGCACGGCCAAGCAAATTCGCGATGGCGATCTGTCTGCTCGTACGGGCTTGCGCGGCGATGACGAGATTGATCAGCTGGGTGAGACCTTCGATGAGATGGCCACTTCGCTCGAGAAGGATATGAAACACGAGAAACGTTTGACCTCGGACGTGGCTCACGAACTTCGTACTCCGCTTATGGCCATGCTCGCAACGGTCGAGGCCATGCAGGATGGCGTATATCCTACCGACGATGAGCACTTGGAGACTGTTGCTTCCGAGACGCGTCGCCTGGCTCGTCTGGTGCAGCAGATGCTCGACCTGTCGCGCATGGAAAACAGCACGGCTCCGCTCAACCTTGAGCCGGTGGACATGGTTCCTTTCGTGCGTTCCATCGTCAATGCCCAGGAGCGCCTGTTTGTCGACCGTGATCTGCGCTTGCGCTTTGCCGACGAGACCCAAGGTCACGACGATGTCGTCGAAGCCGATCCCGACATGATCACACAATGCGTCATCAATCTCATGAGCAACGCCATGCGCTATACCCCCGAGGGCGGTTGGGTCGTGGTGTCGGTGCTCAGTGATCGCAAACACGTCAGCGTCGCCGTTTCTGATACCGGCATCGGTATTGCCAAGGATGACTTGTCGCGCATCTTCGGCCGTTTTTGGCGCGCCGATGCCAGCCGTGCCCGTGAGGCGGGCGGTCTGGGCGTGGGCCTCGCCGTGACCAAGCAGATCGTCGAGCGACATCATGGCTACATTTCCGTGGAGTCGGAGCTTGGAAAGGGTACGACTTTTACGATTCATCTGCCTCGCGAGCACACGGCGGACGCGGCATCTACTACAATGGAGCACTAGCTTTTCGCTATTCGGTGAAGGAGGGGCCGCGTCCCTGCCGCTCCGAGTTTGCGAAAACGTGCGGGAAAGAACCCGCATTACTGTCGTATTTTGGTAAGGAGTGACTCACGTGACAACGATGGAGCGTCGTCCGGATTCCCGTGGCAAGGTTCGTGATATTTACGATGCCGGTGAAAACCTGCTGATGGTCGCCACCGACCGCATTTCTGCGTTCGACTTCATTCTTCCCGACGAGATTCCGTTTAAGGGAGAGGTGCTCAATCGCATCTCGGCATTCTGGTTCGATAAGTTTGCCGACATCGTCCCCAACCATCTCGTTTCCATCGACCCGGCGGATTTCCCCGAGGAGTTTGCTGAGTATCGTGACTACCTCGCTGGCCGCGCCATGCTGGTTAAGAAGGCCCAGACGATTCCTATCGAGTGCATCGTCCGCGGCTATCTGACCGGTTCGGGCAAGAAGACCTATGACGAGAACGGCACCGTCTGCGGCATTCAGCTGCCCGAGGGTCTGACCGAGGCCTCAAAGCTTCCCGAGCCGCTGTTCACGCCGTCCACGAAGGCCGAGATCGGCGACCACGACGAGAATATCTCGTTTGAGCGTTGCTGCGAGATCGTGGGTGAGGACATCGCCGCGCAGATTCGCGACCTGTCCCTCAGGATCTACAAGGCCGCTGCCGAGTACGCCGCGACCCGTGGCATCATCATTGCCGACACCAAGTTCGAGTTTGGTGTTATTGATGGCAAGGTCACGCTGATCGACGAGTGCCTCACGCCCGACTCCAGCCGTTTCTGGCCTGCTGCCAGCTACGAGGAGGGCAAGATCCAGCCTAGCTACGACAAGCAATTCGTCCGCAATTGGCTCAAGGCCAACTGGGATATGACGGGGGAGACCCCGCACCTGCCCGCCGAGGTCATCGATGGCACGTCCGAGCGCTATCGCGAGGCCTTCCAGATCATCACGGGCTCCCAGTTCACAAGCATGAAGGAGAACGCATAAGTGAGTACCCGTAGCGCCACGAACAAGCGCACGCAATCCCACGAAGTTACCGGGGTTGCGCGCAAGTCTGCCGCATCTGCTAAGCCCGCCCGCCAAGCAGCGAGCTCCGTTCGCGTCGTGCCGGCTTCGTCTAAGGCACGCCGCAAAGAGCTCGAGAAGGGCGAGAACCTCGAGGGCCTCTCTAAAGAGGAGAAGCGCGCCCGCAAGGCTAAGCAGCGCGCCAAGGAGGACCGCATCTATACGGTGTCGAATATCCTCCTCAAGCAGGACGAGGACTACACCAAGCGCCGTCGCATCTGGTGGATTGTGCTCGCCATTGGCATGGTGCTCGTCGTGGCCATTTGGGCTTCGCTGTACTTCGCTCCCGCTGGCATAGTGTCCAGCCCCGTCCAGATGGTCGGCATCGTTTTGTCCTACGTCGTCATTTTGGGTGACTTTATCTACGACTTCGTTCGTATTCGTCCCCTGCGCAACATGTACCGCACGCAGGCCGAGGGCATGTCCGAGAACAAGCTCAACGCCCTTATCGAGCGCTCGGCTGCCGAGGAGGACAAGAAGGACTCCAAGAAGAAGTAGCGTTTGCATGCATACTTATCGCTAAGATATAAGGCGCGTCGTTTTTGCGGCGCGCCTTTTTACTGTTCTATAGATAGATGGAGTGGCACATGATTCGAGCTGCCCTGACGGTCGAAGAGGCTCTGGAGGGCATGAAGGTCCTAGAGCCCAAGATTAAAAACTATGCGCGCCTGGTTGTCCGCAAGGGCGTAAACGTCAAGCCCGGCCAGGAGGTTGTCGTTCAGTCTCCGGTCGAGTGCGCGCCGTTTGCGCGCGTGGTGGTCGCGGAGGCCTATGCCGCCGGTGCCGGTCACGTGACGGTTATTTGGGCCGATGATGCCGTGACGAGGCTCACGTACGAGCATGTCGAGAAAAGCTATTTTGAGCAGACGCCCGAGTGGAAGCGCATGCAGCTGGATTCGTTGGCCCAGGACGGCGCCTGCTTTATCTTTATCGAGGGCGCGGACCCTGCGGCTCTGAAGGGCATCGATCCCGGTAAGCCTGCTGCAGCTTCTAAGGCAAGGAACACGCAGTGCAAGGTCTTCCGCCGCGGACTGGACTACAACATCAACCCGTGGTGCATCGCCGGCGCGCCGGTCGTCGCCTGGGCGCGCGAGGTGTTCCCGGGAGACGCCGATGAGGTTGCAATCTATAAGCTGTGGAATGCGATTCTGCACACCGCTCGCGCCGATGGCCAGGACCCGGAGAGCGACTGGGAACTCCATGACGCCGCATTCGAAAAGAACCTGCGTTTCCTGAACGACAATCGTTTCGACTACCTGCATTACACCTCGGCAAATGGAACCGATCTGACGATTGGCATGACGAAAGGTCACGAGTGGGCCGGCGGCAAGGGCAAGACGCCCGATGGGCACCCCTTCTTCCCCAACATTCCCACCGAGGAAGTCTTCACCTCGCCTGATCGTATGCGTGCCGACGGTATCGTGTATTCGGCTATGCCGCTCATTCACCACGGTAACAAGGTTGACGATTTTTGGATTAAGTTCGAGGCGGGCCGCGTAGTGGACTACGATGCCCGCGTGGGTAAGGCGACGCTCGCAAGCATCATCGATACGGACGAGGGCGCTGCTCATCTGGGAGAGGTCGCGCTCATTTCCAAGAACACACCGATCCGTGAAAGTGGCGTTTTATTCTATGACACGCTCTATGATGAGAACGCCAGCTGCCATCTCGCGCTGGGTGTCGGTTTCCCCGAATGCATCGAGGGTGGGTATGACATGTCCAAGGAGGAGCTCCTGGAGCATGGCGTTAACGTCTCGAGCACGCACGTCGATTTTATGATCGGCACGGACGACATCGATATTACGGGCATTACGCCTGATGGACGTGAAGTTGTGATTTTCCAGAACGGCCAATGGAGTTGGGAATAGTCCCAGACCGTGGTACAATGCCACCCGCGGGCCGTTAGCTCAGCTGGCAGAGCAGGGGACTTTTAATCCCAAGGTCCAGGGTTCGAACCCCTGACGGCCCACCCAAAGATTGTTGAGACGGTCAACTTCGGTTGGCCGTCTTTTTTGTCGCCTTTTCATGGGTTCGAACCCGTCGGGGCGCGGAGCTGAGTAAACGCGTGAGCGTTTGCCAGCGCAGCGCGCAAGGCGCGAAGCGCCGCAGCGGCCGCCTGGGGAGCAGGCTGGACCCCTGACGGCCCACCATAGACTAAAAAAGCGACTGGCGGATGCCGGCCGCTTTTTGTTGCCGCGACACGGGTTCGAACCCGAACTTCTCTATATATAAGAACGCTTGGCGAACAAAACCTGCCTTTTACCGACGGGAAACAAATAGCTGATGCTTTTGGAGTAAAGTGGCGCTCCAGAGATGACCGATGCCTTAACACCTATAAACCAGCTGGTCATCGCCAATATCAGAAGCCACTGCTTCAGTTTTAACCTCAGTGATGCGACTGAGGGACCTATTCATTTGTGAACAAAATATGGAGTGCGCGATTCCCGCCCCCGGGGCCCCTCCGGTCTGGCAATATATCTCCTTGCCGCGCGGCCCGGTGGAACCGGGAACCAGCGCAGGCGTGCACCTTGAGAACCGGATACTGCGAGGATGGACACACCAGATGTGTCGCATCCGGGCAGACATCGAACCATTTGAAATGGTCTAACTTGGATTTGTTTTTCGCAAGGCCGCCGAGAGGCGGCCCCGAGAAATTCCTTTTCCTATACTAGAACCATATGAATCGAACGGAACCGATCAGCGAATGACTGAGAGGACCGGACGGGCTCGAAGCCCAACATATTTGGACGGAGAGTTCGATCCTGGCTCAGGATGAACGCTGGCGGCGCGCCTAACACATGCAAGTCGAACGGCACCTATCTTCGGATAGAAGCGAGTGGCGAACGGCTGAGTAACACGTGGAGAACCTGCCCCCTCCCCCGGGATAGCCGCCCGAAAGGACGGGTAATACCGGATACCCCCGGGCGCCGCATGGCGCCCGGGCTAAAGCCCCGACGGGAGGGGATGGCTCCGCGGCCCATCAGGTAGACGGCGGGGTGACGGCCCACCGTGCCGACA
>NZ_JBDMHB010000001.1:20017-158972 GCF_039752955.1 Collinsella aerofaciens | reverse complement strand
GCCCCGACAGAGGGGAGGCGCCGCGCGCTCGGGCGGCGCGCCAGGGAGATAGTGGACGAGATAGTCGAGAAGCGCGGCCTCAAGAAGGAGTAACATCGGGACTTGCAGCGACGGACCTCAGGACACTCTTACACCACGTCTGCGCGCGCGACCCTTAGAAACAACGCTCGGGGTGGCGAGGCGCTCAGAATTCGGTCGCAAGGAGGGCGTTCCTCGGCTGTGCCAGGAGTGTCCCTAGGTGCCGGCACATAAGGAACGTCCCTAACATCCGGAGGGGGTGCCTGCCGTGGCAGGCACCCCCTCCGGATGTGGGAAGTTTGCGTTGCAGGTTACTTGTCGGTGCCCAGCTTGTGCGGCTTGAGAGCGAGCGCATTGACGAGCGCGTCGGTGGCAGACTTGACGGCCGCCGGCTGCGGATCGTTGACGTGATCCTCGGGATGCACGGGCAGGTCCTTCTTGACTGCATCGTGGATCAAGTTGAGGTACTCAGTCACGCCTGTGGTCGACAGGTGCGTGCCATCGCCATCAAACAGGTCGTTGCGATTGGCACTGTATCCGTACCAGTCGATAACGCGCACGTTCTTGTAGCGCGTAGCGGCGTTGGCGATGGCCTGGTTGGTAGAGCCAACCCACGGCTGCGGGCTGCGCGTGTTCACAAACACCACAATACGCTTATCTCCTGCATCGGCCATGATGGCGTCGATCTGGTCGTCGGTTACCAAGCCATTGGTTCCCAGCGCAAGGACCACGATCTTGCCGGCAAGGTTCTGTTGGAGATAGCCCTCAAATGTCGCGCGGCCCGCATCAAACTGGCGGCCCTTTTCGGCATCGATGTGACTGTGGGGGAACACGCCGTCAAAGGAATCAACGGCGCGCAGCGACACGGAGTCACCGATCATCAGCAGGTCGTAGGAGCCATCGGGGAAGCCGTCGTTGTCCTTGTCGGTGTCGTCGGCTGCCTGTTGGTCCGTTGGCGCGGTGTTTTTGGCTTCCTTGTTGAGGACTTCGGCGCCCTCACCGCTCAGTGCGGAGGTCTCCGGCACAAAGATCAGGCCGCCCAGCGCGATAACAAGCACGATGCTGCAAGTGGCGCACACGGGAATATGCGCGCGTGCCCAGTTGGCGGGCGTGGTGGTGCCGTCGCGGAACTCGGATACGGTGCGCCCAAAGGCGCCCTTTCTAAACGGCGTCTCGATAAAGCGATATGAGCATTCGGCTACGGCGACCACCAACAACACCTGCAAAATGTACTGCCACCACGGCGTATCGTTGATGTTGGCGACCGGGTTCATGAGCAACAGTAGCGGATAGTGCCACAGGTAGATGCTGTACGAGCGCTTGCCAACCCACACGAGCGGCTCGGCGGACAGTGCGCGGGCAACCATTCCCTGGGGTTGCACGCAGGCCGCGATGACCATGAGCGTGAGGATGGAGCATAACAGCGTGCCGCCGCGATACTGGAACGCGGTGTAGCCGTTGGTGAGCGCGACCATGGCGGCAAGGCCAACCAGACCCACGACGCCCAGCACATCGATGGATGCGGGCGAGGACCAAAAGCGCACGAGGGCGCTCGGCTGTGCCGGGACGGTCTCGGCTGCGCCGTCGGTCGTAGCGTCATGCTTGCCCTCGGCGTTCTTGCCGTGCTTGGCGGCGCCAGCTAGGCGATTGAGCCCCAAACGATGTGCGAGACGCACCGGCGCCAGGTCGCAATCGGGGATAAAGGCCATCCAGGTACCCAGCAGCAGCGAGAACACGCGGGTGTCGGTGCCGTAGTACACGCGGCTGGGGTCGGCGGCAGGGTTGTAAAGCACCATCATGGCGAGGGCAGATACCGCGGCAAGGCCCAGAACCACGCGGCGCGTGTTGGGTTTGCTCACATGCATGGATACCATGGCAAACAGCAGCGGGGGCCAAACCAGGTAGAACTGTTCCTCGATGGCGAGCGACCAAAAGTGCGTAAGCGGCGAGGGGTCGCCCAGGGCGTTGAAGTACGAGACGTTTTGGGCAATCTGCCACCAGTTGTTAAAGAACAGCAGCGACGGCAGAACGTCGGGACGCATCTTGGTGAGCATCACGTGGTTAAAGATGGTGCACAGCGCGCAGGTCACGAACACTACCGTTACCACGGCGGGGACCAGGCGACGGATGCGGCGAATCCAGAAGCTCTTAAGGTCGATGCGGCCGGTCTTAGCGACTTCGTTGAGCAGCAAGCGCGTGATCAGATAGCCCGAAAGCACAAAGAAGATCGTGACGCCAAGCAGGCCGCCCTGAGCCCACGTGAGGTTGAGGTGATAGAGCACCACCGCGACGACGGCAAGCGTGCGCAGGCCGTCGAGCGCAGGGATGTAGCGGGACTTGGGGCGAGCAGGCGTCTGCTCCGCGGCGGGAGTGTTGGCGCGGCCCGCGTTGTTGGCAGAAGCGCGATGGGGGCTTGCGGTGCGTCGCGGCTCGTTGGCACGGCGCTCGCCCTTCACGCGTTCGTGCGGCGCCGGCTCGTTGCCCGTGCGGCGTCGACCGCGCGAGCCCGATTGCGAGAATTGTTCCATAAAACATCATCCAATGACGAGAATAATCAGCACATATTCATTGTAGCTGCCTGCCCCTGTGAATGCTTGCTGCTGGCGCAAGCTCAAGCGCGCGTCCACATCAAAGTGGACTAAAGTTATAGGGGGTGCGAGAGTGCACAATCGTTGGTCGACGGTGGGCGCAAAGCCTGAAGGCGAGGAGGTTTCCATGGCGGATCACAGCATCGTTGCGGTGTTCGGCAGCATGAACATGGACCTTTCGGTGGCGTGCGAGCGCATGCCGCGCGCGGGCGAGACCGTTGGCGGTAGCGGTTTTATCACCAACGCCGGTGGCAAGGGCGCTAACCAGGCCGTTGCCGCTGCGCGCATGGGTGCGCGCACGTGCATGATCGGCGCTGTTGGGCGCGATACCTTTGGCGATGCGCTCGTGGCAGGGCTCCAGGATGCCGGCGTGGGCGTTGAGTTTGTGGCGCGTCGCGATGACGTGGAGACCGGTACCGCGACTATCATTCGCTGCGAGAGCGACAACCGCATCGTGCTGTCGCCGGGCGCCAACCATGCGCTTGCGGGCGAGGACGTTGCCCGCGCACTGAGGCGCTTGGTGGCCGACGAGCTCGACGGCGATGCCAACGAGATTGCCCCGGCTGCCGGAAGCGTCTTTATTGCCCAGGGCGAATGTGACCTTGCGGCAACGGCCGCGGCACTCTCTTGCGCTCACGAGCTGGGGTTCTATACGATCTTTAACCCGGCGCCCGCCTGCGAGCTGCCTGCGGAGGTCTGGCCTGCGGTCGACCTGGTCTGTCCCAACGAGACCGAGTGCCAGGTTCTGACGGGCATTCTGCCCACGGATGATGTGAGTTGCGTCGCCGCGCTCAATGCGCTGCTCGACAAGGGCGCCGGCGCTGCGGTCATCACGTTGGGCGGTGCCGGCTCGGTTACGCTCGGCGATGGCGGTGAGCTGCTGCGCATGCCGGCACTTTCGAGTACGGTAGTCGATACCACGGCCGCCGGCGATACGTTTATCGGCGCGTTGGCGGCGGCTCGCCTAGAGGGCCTGCCGCTCTTTGAGTGCATGGCCGCGGGCGCTCGCGCCTCGGCGGTGACGGTGTCGCGCCTGGGCGCTCAGCAATCAATTCCCACGCGTGCGGAAGTCGAGCACAAGTTTGGTTTAGACGGTTTGGATGTAGACGGAGAAGCGGAGTAGAACAATGGCAACCAAGAAGCTGATCCTTGATCTGGATATGGGTGTGGATGATGCGATGGCGCTTGCCTATGCCATCGCGAGCCCCGAGGTGGAGCTCGTCGGCATCACCACGTGCTTTGGCAACGTGCGCGTCGAGCAGTCGGCGCACAACTGCTTGGCGGTGCTCGACCTGTTGGGTCGTCCCGAGGTGCCGGTGTACCTGGGCGCCGATCGTCCCGTGAAGGCGACCGAACCCTACACGCCGCCGGCGTCCACCACGCTTATCCACGGCAAGAACGGCATCGGCGGCGCAAGCGTGCCCGCCTCGCCGTACGAGCCGGTGGGCGCGACGTCGGCCGATGGCAATGCGGCGGTCGATTACCTGATTGATGCCGCGCGTACCTATGGTCCCGACTTGGTCTATGTGGCGACCGGTCCGCTCTCCAACCTGGCGCTCGCCCTTGAGCGCGACGCGGCGGCGATGATGTCTATCGGCCGCGTGGTGGTGATGGGTGGCGCCCTGACCGTGCCCGGCAACGTGAGCGCCGGTGCCGAGGCCAACATGGCGAGCGACCCCGAGGCCGCTGACGCCGTGCTGCGCTCGGGCCGCAAACTCACCATGGTTGGTCTTGACGTGACGCATCGCGTGGTGCTGACGCGCCGCGACATTGCCGGTTGGACGGGCTCGGGCACCATGGCGGGCTGCGCATTTGCGAGTATGGTCGAGCACTACATTGGCTCGTACGAGATGAACGCCCCTTACCTGGGCGGCTGCGCGCTGCACGATCCGCTTGCCGTTGCCGTGGCGATTGATCCCACGCTCGTGGGCGCACTTGGTTGCAACTTGCGCGTCGACCTGCTCGGCGAGTATCGCGGCCGCACTATCTGCGACGAGCATCGCCTATCCGACCCCGACAAGAGCGCGCTTGTGGCACTCACCGTGGACGCCCCGCGCTTTCTGTCCGAGTTCAAGACACGTATGGCCCGTGTCCTTGGCTGATCCGCAAGATTGAGACGGCCTCCCAATCGTTTCAACGCTTCCAAAACCGTTCACGGACGATATGCTACCGTTGGTCGGCTGTGGACGGTGCTCCCCGCGAAGATATGGGCTATCATTCTTTGCTGCGCGGATTGTTACTTCTAGGGAGGCATGCCCGCGCCTCGATACAACGGATTGTTACTGGTAAGGCATGACCGCGATAGCTCGGCTATTTGCAGTCATGCCTTTTCTTTTTGATAATTCCGAAAGGAGGTTCAATAATGCTTGCGATTAAAAAGCTCAACAACAATGCCGTTCTTTGCCGCGACGGGCAGGGGCGCGACGTGATCGCCATGGGCAGGGGCGTCGGGTTTGGGGGAGAATTTCCCCGCGAGCTGCCGCTCTCTAAGATTGAGCATACGTTTTATGACATCGACCCCAAAGGGCAGGACGTCATGCGCGACCTTCCTTCTGAGATCGTGATGTTCACGGCCAAGGTGATGGACATCGTCGCCAACGAACTGCCCTACGACCTCTCGACCAATGCGACGCTGTTCATGGCTGATCACCTGTCGTTTGCCGTTGCGCGAGCCCAAAAGGGGGTCCGCATCGCGATGCCTCTTGCCTATGAAGTGCGGGAGACGTATCCGAAGGAATACAAGGCTGCCCAGTTTATCGTCATGCGACTCGAGAAGGAGCTCGGAGAGCGGCTTCCCAAGGATGAGATTGCCAGTATTGCGATGAATCTCGTGAACGCACGGGTTGTTGAAGCCGTCAAAGCCACGGCCGAGCCCGCAAAGCAGTTCGACGATATGCTCGAGGACGTTATCGAGATTCTCGAAAGCGATTTCCGCATTATTGTCGACCGCGATTCCTTTGATTTCACCCGCTTCGCCACGCATCTGCGGTACCTGTTCAAGCGCATTCAAGCCGGCGAGTCGCTGAACAGCGCCAACATGCAGATGTACAAGAACTTTCGTGAGGAGTTTCCGCAGTTGGCAGAGTGCGTGAAGCATATCGGTTCCTATTGTCGTGAAACGTGGGACGCCACGCTCTCCGAGGAGGAGGAACTCTATCTGATGATCCATCTCAACCGGATCATCTCCAAAAAAGGATTGTAACCCGTAGCCATTCGGGGCATGACCTTTGCCGATTCGAACAGTAAGCCAAGATTGTGCAAAGGAGCCAATGATGGCAAATTACAAAAAGGTGGCAGAGCAGATTCTCTCCACTGTGGGCGGGGCGGAAAACGTGGCTTCGGTTACGCATTGCATGACGCGCCTGCGCTTCAACCTCAAGGATGAAAGCCTCTCGAATGATGAGAAGCTTGAGGACATCTCGTCTATCATCAGCGTCGTGCACGCCGGAGGGCAGGTGCAGCTGGTGGTCGGGCCCACGGTCGACAAGGTCTACGACGAGGTTTGTAAGCAGGGCGGATTCGAGGTCACGGTATCGATTGACGAGGAACTCGATGGCCCTCAGCTTAGCTGGAAGGAGCGCTTGGCGCCTAAGCACCTCTTCAATCAGCTGCTCGATGCCGTGAGCGGCGCTATCACCCCGATCCTTCCGATCTTTTGTGTCGCCGGTATCTTCAAGATGCTCGTTATTCTGTTTGGGCCCGAAGGCGCCGGTTTTATGTCCGAAACGAGCGACCTGTATCGGATCCTTTCCCTGGTGGGCGATGCGGCGTATTACTACTTCCCGGTGTTTGCCGCCTATAGCTCGGCTAAGAAGTTCAAAACGAGTCCTGTGCTGGCACTGCTCATCGCTGTTGTGATGATTTATCCCGATATGCTCGCTATTGTTGAGGACGGAAAGCCTTTCAGCGTCTTCGGCATCCCCATGCAGCTCGTCAACTACACCCAGGCTGTTCTTCCGGTCATCTTGATCACCTGGGCCCAGTCCTATGTTGAGCGCTTCTTTAAGAAGATCTCGCCTGATATGTTGCGCATTCTGATCGTACCCGTGGGTACGGTGCTCGTGATGTTGCCGGTCGCGCTGTGCCTCTGCGGCCCTGCCGTCCAATTTGTCATGGGCCTTGTGGCCGATTTCATCATTTGGCTCGCCTCTGTTGCCGGTCCCGCTGCGACCGCGGTTATCGGCGCATTCTGGAATCTGATCATCGCCACCGGCATGCACGTGCCGATCTATACCGCCATATTGCCCGCCGCGCTCCAGAACGGTTACGACGCCATCTTATACCCCGGCACCGCGGTTGTAGCCTACACCACGCTTGCCATCGCGCTCGCCTATGGCCTGCGCGCTAAGGACAAGGAGAGTCGAGCCACGGGCTGGAACTTGTTCATCACCTATGCCTTCGGTCGCGTGAGTGAGCCCATCATCTACGGCATCCTGTTTCGCGACAAGAAGGCTCTTGCCTGGAACATGATTGGTGGTGCTGTCGGTGGTCTGCTGGTAAGCCTTCTTCATGCCAACGTCTATATCTTCACTGGCGTTGGTTTCCCATGGATGAACGTGCTCATGTTTGCTCAGGATATCATCCCTGGCACCATCGGGTGTCTTGCTGGCGGTGCCGTGACGTTTGCGTTGGCGATGATTTTTGGATTTGAAGGACAGGAGAAGATGCCGTTGAAGTCCAAGAGCGGCGATTCTGAGGCCGTTGAATCCGTCGAGGCATAAGAGGCTACTACACAAATATGCTCCCCAGCCGTTGCGCGGTCCGACCCCTTGGCCGCGCAACGGTACTGTGCTGTTGCGCGGCACTTGCCGAGTCCGTTGCGTTCGACAGTGTGGGCCGGGAATTTGATAGAAAGGACGACACCATAATGTTTAGAGAAGATTTTTTATGGGGCGGGGCTCTGGCTGCAAACCAGTGCGAGGGAGGATGGAACGAAGGCGGTCGCGGTTTAGCCAATTCCGACATGCTGCCGTTTGGCGATCAACGCATGGACGTCATGCGGGGAGACCTTGATCCGCGTGCGTTGGCACCCGACAGCTTCTATCCCGCTCGCAAGGGCATTGATTTTTACCATAGGTACAAGCAGGATATTGAACTGTTTGCCCAGATGGGTTTTAAATGCCTGCGCTTATCAATCGCCTGGAGCCGCATTTTTCCCAAAGGAGACGAAGCCGAGCCCAATGAAGAAGGCCTTGCCTTTTACGAGGATGTTTTTAGGACGTGTCGCGCGCATGACATTGAGCCTTTGGTGACGCTCAACCACTATGATGTCCCCATGCATCTCGTCGATGCGTATGGCGGATGGCGCGATCGCAGGTTGGTCGACCTGTTCGAGCGATATTCGCGTACCGTGTTCGAGCGCTATCGGGGATTGGTCAATTATTGGCTGACCTTTAACGAGATCAACATCATGACGCAGGCGTGCTTTATGGCGGCGGGGATCATCTTCGAGCAAGGGGAGAATCGCTATGCAACGGTTCACACGGCCGTGCACCATGTATTGGTTGCGAGCGCCCGTGCGGTCGGGGCGTGTCATGAACTGTGCCCTGGGGCGAAGATCGGTTGCATGCTCAACGCAGGTGTCTTCTATCCGGCTACATGTGATCCGGACGATGTGCTGGCTGCGCAGGCTGAGAATCGCAGCCATTACATGTTTACCGACGTCCAGGTGCGCGGTGCGTACCCGAGCTATGTTCTCAAGGAATACGCCCGCCATGGTTTTGAGGTGCCCTATCGGGATGATGACCGCGAAGTACTGGCTGCAAACCTGGTCGATTTCGTCTCGTTTTCGTATTACTCGACGCGCGTCGCAAAAGCGCATGCGGAAGGTCAGTTCGATTCGAACCTTCTTCGCTCGGCGCCTAATCCGTATCTAAAACAGGAGCCTTGGGGGAGGTTTATCGACCCCAAAGGGCTGCGCGTCACCATGAATGAAATCTGGGATCGCTATCAAAAGCCGCTGTTCATCGTCGAAAACGGTTTGGGTGCTCCTGATGTGCCGGAAGATTCGGGTGAAATAGAAGACGACTATCGAGTTGAATACCTGCGGGCCCACATCGAGGCGATGAGGGAGACCGTCGAGCTCGACGGGGTGGAACTCATGGGATATACCTGTTGGGGCCCGATCGATTTGGTTTCGGTCGCCACAGGACAGATGCGTAAGCGCTACGGGTTTATCTATGTCGATCGAGACGATAGCGGTGCGGGCTCGTTTGAGAGACGTAAAAAGAAAAGCTTCGAATGGTACCGACGCGTAATAGCAAGCAATGGCGAAGACCTTGCGTAATAACGTTAAGATGGACAAATGCGCCCGTTGGGGGAATAGTCGTGCCACTTCGCTTGACAACAGGCTAAACTAGCTAATAAACATTTACTATTCTGTTTAGATTGAATTTGCGGTCGTTTAGTTGCCGAGCCACGGGGCGGTCAAGCCACGATGCTCGGCCGCGACCGATGCTAGGGGGAACGATGGCTAAAGCAAGCGTCCGCGAGATCAGCCGCATTACCGGCTTTTCGCCCGCAACCGTGTCCAACGCGCTCAACCGCAAGCGCAGCGTGAGCGAGGAGACCGCCAAGGTCATCCTGGAGTGCGCGCAGTCGCTTGGCTATCAGCAGTCGACGCAGCTCGAGAGCATCCAGTTTGTGCTTGCGCGCAAGACGGGCGCCATCCTGGACGAGAGCACCTTCCATCCCGCGGTCATCGAGGGCGTGGAGCGCCAGGCGCGTCGCCACGGCATGAGCACGAGCTTTGTCTCGCTCGACTTTAGCGACCTGGACGCCGTGCGCCCGCAGGTCGAGGGCCTGATCGCCGACCCGTCGGCCGCCATCGTGCTGATGGGTACCGAGCTGGGCGAGGAGGACTACGCCCTGTTCGCCGACGCTGCCGCCCACCTGATTGTGCTCGACGGCTGGAGCGATCGCCAGTACTTCGATGCCGTAGTCATCGCCAACACCGATTCGGTGCTGCGTGCCGTGGATTACCTTATCGAGAAAGGCCACAGGCAAATCGGCTATCTGGCGGGCGACCTTCGGATCCGCAACTTTAAGGACCGCGAGCGCGGCTATCGCCAAGCGCTTGAGGACGCGGATCTTGAGGCCAACCCGGCATGGCACGTCACGCTGGGTACCACGCTCGAGGGCGCTTATCACGACATGGGCGTGTGGCTCGACAACGTCTCGCGCGACGATCTGCCGACGGCTTTCTTTGCCGAGAACGACGTGCTCGCCGTGGGCGCCATGCGCGCGTTCAACGAGCACGGTATTCGCGTGCCCGAGGATGTCTCGATCATCGGCTTTGACGACCTGTCTTTGGGCGCCTTCTCCAACCCGCCGCTCACCACGGTGCATGTTCCCAAGCACGAGGTGGGCGAGATCGCGGTGCGTCGCCTGGTGGGCAACATCCGCAACCCCAAGAGCTATACCTGCAAGACGGCCGTGTCGACCTATTTTGTCGAGCGCCAAAGCGTGCGTGAGATCTAGGCAAAGGCAACGCTAGACCGTAGGGAGGTAAAGCTCGCTAAGGCAGCCATACATAACGCTACTAAGAGAGGGTCCTTCGGGGCCCTCTTTTTGATGCCCTTGTATGTTCAGTTTGTTTACATACCGTTTAGGCTGATTTCTCTACCGTCTACGGGTATTTCGCGTTAAACTTCTAAACAGTAGAGTAAAACATTTAGTAAACAGAACAAAACGAAACATGCGTCTGTTTACTGAACATGTGACTAGGGGAGGACGTACATGGATAAGATCAAGCTCGGTTTTGTGCCCACGCGTCGCAGCATCTTTAGCGCGCCGGACGCAATCAAGTATCGCGGCCTGACGGCTGATCGCCTGCGCGAGATCGGCGTCGACATCGTGGATATCGACGACATCAACGACGAGGGCCTGCTGTTCGACGACAGCCATATCGCGCCTATCGTCGAGAAGTTCCGCGCCGAGGGCGTCGACGGCATCATGCTCTGCCACGCCAACTTTGGCACCGAGTACGTTTGCGCCCGCCTTGCCCGCGAGCTCGGCTTGCCCGTGCTGTTGTGGGGCCCGCGCGACGAGCGCCCCGAGCCCGATGGCACGCGTCTGCGCGACAGCCAGTGCGGCCTGTTCGCGACCGGCAAGGTCCTGCGCCGCTTCCAGGTTCCCTTCACCTACATGACCAACTGCCGTCTGACCGATCCCGAGTTCGAGCGCGGTGTCTGGGACTTTTTGGCCGTGTGCAACGTGGTCAAGACCTTCAAGCACACCCGCATCCTGCAGATGGCCACTCGCCCGTTCGACTTCTGGTCCACCATGTGCAACGAGGGCGAGCTGCTCGAGAAGTTCAACATCCAGCTTTCGCCCATCCCCATGACCGAGCTTGTCCAGGCCGTGCGCGATGCCCAGGCCGACGAGCAGGCCATGGCCGCCATGCTCGCCCACATTGGCGACAGCTTTGAGATTTGCATTCCCGAGGACAAGGTTCCCGCGGTCGCAGGACTCGCCATTGCCATGAAGCGCCTGGTAAAGAAGTACGGCTGCAACGCCGGCGCCATCCAGTGCTGGAACGCCCTGCAGGACGAGCTGGGCATTATGCCCTGCGCCGCCAACGCCATCCTCAACGAGATGGGTATCCCCGTTGTGTGCGAGACCGATATCCACGGCGCCATCACTGCGCTGATGGTCGAGGCCGCCGACCTGGGCCGTCACCGCGGCATGTTCGCCGACTGGACCGTGCGCCATCCCGATAACGAGAACGGCGAGCTGTTGCAGCACTGCGGCCCCTGGCCCTGCAGCTGCGCGGCCGTCAAGCCCAAGCTCACCTACCCGCTGGCTTTCGACCACCCCGGCGCGCTGACGGCCGAGGCCAAACACGGCGATCTCACCCTTGCCCGCTTTGACGGCGACAACGGCGAGTATTCGCTGCTGCTGGGCAACGCCCGCGGCATCGACGGCCCGGCCGGCATGGGCACCTACCTGTGGGTCGAGGTCGAAAACCTCAAGCGCCTCGAGGCCAAGATCGTCGAGGGCCCCTACATCCACCACTGCGTCGCTATTCACGCCAACGTGGTGCCGGTTCTCTACGAGGCGTGCAAGTACATCGGCATCCAGCCCGACCTGTACGACCCCATTGAAGAAGACGTCAAAGCCTACCTGCGAGGAGAGTAGAAATGGCAACTATCGAAGAGCTTGAGTCCCTGCGCTGGGACCTTCGCCGTGATTGCGTCGATATCATCATGGCTGGCGCCGGCGGCCATATTGGCGGCGACATGTCGGTGATCGACGCCCTCATGACCCTCTATGCCAACCACCTTAACATTTCGCCCGAGACTGTCGACGATCCCAACCGCGACCGCTTTGTGCTCTCCAAGGGCCACGCCATGGAGGCCTACTACGCGGTGCTGTGCCACGAGGGCTATCTGGACCTCGACGACGTCAAGGCCCGCTTCTCCAAGTTCGGCAGCCCCTACATCGGCCACCCCAACAACAAGCTCAAGGGCATCGAGATGAACTCCGGTTCGCTGGGCCATGGCCTGCCCGTGGCCGTCGGCATGGCGCTTGCAGGCAAGATGGACGGCCGCGACTACCGCGTCTACACCATCATGGGCGACGGCGAGCTTGCCGAGGGCTCGGTCTGGGAAGGCGCCATGAGCGGCGGCAACTACCAGCTCGATAACCTGTGCGCGCTCGTGGACCGCAACCGCCTGCAGATCAGCGGCAGCACCGAGGACGTCATGAAGCAGGATTCGCAGGAGGAGCGCTGGGCCGCCTTCGGCTGGAACGTGCTCTCCATTCCGGGCAACGACGTCCAGGCCATCGACGCTGCGCTGACGCTTGCGGCCGAGACCAGCGGAAAGCCCACGGTCATCATCCTCAACACGGTGAAGGGCTATGGCTCGCCCGTTATGGAGGACAAGGCCGCCTGGCATCATCACCTGCCCAACGATGAGGAATATGCCCAGATCATCGCCGATTTCGCTGCCCATAAGGAGGCCATCAATGGCTAACAAGATCGCCAACCGCAAGGTTATCTGCGACACACTGCTCGAGGCCGCCGAGACCGATAAGGACATCGTCGTCCTGTGCTCCGACTCCCGCGGCTCCGCATCGCTCACGCCGTTCTTCGATCAGTACCCCCAGCAGTCCGTCGAGGTCGGCATCGCCGAGCAGGACCTGGTGAGTATCGCCGCCGGCATGGCTTCGTGCGGCAAGAAGGCCTGGGCCGCCTCGCCGGCGTCCTTTGTGACCACGCGCTCGTATGAGCAGTGCAAGGTCGACGTCTCGTACTCCAACACCAACGTCAAGCTCATCGGCATCTCGGGCGGCGTGTCCTACGGCGCTCTGGGCATGAGCCATCACTCCGCGCAGGATATCGCCGCCATGAGCGCGATTCCCAACATGCGCGTGTATCTGCCGAGCGATCGTTTTCAGACTGCCGAGCTTGTGCGCGCCCTGGTTGCCGACAACAAGCCGGCCTATATCCGCGTGGGCCGCAACCCGGTCGAGGACGTGTATACCGAGGACGAGTGCCCGTTCCAGATGGATCGTGCCACCTGGGTGCGTCGCGGCACCGATGTGACGATTGTCGCCACCGGTGAGATGGTCCGCCATGCCGTGGACGCCGCCGATCTGCTCGCCGAGCAGGGCATCTTCGCCACCGTGCTCGACATGTACTGCGTCAAGCCGCTCGATGCCGAGGCCGTGATCGAGGCCGCTGGTGCCACGCGCGCCGTCGTGACCGTCGAGGAGCACAGCCCCTTTGGCGGCTTGGGCTCCATGGTCGCGCAGGTCGTGGGCGAGCATTGCCCGCGTTCGGTCAAGTGCCTGAGTCTGCCCGACGCGCCGGTCATCACCGGCACGAGCCCCGAGGTCTTTGCGCACTACGGCCTCACCGGCGAAGGCATTGCCAAGACCGTTGCCGAGTTCCTTCCCGCAGAGTAATTGGAATGTGACAAAGGGACAGCCCCTTTGTCACATTCATTTTGAAAGGGGTGGCCATGGGCCGCTACATCATCGGAATCGATCAATCCACGCAGGGCACGAAGGCGCTGCTGGTGGACGAGGGCGGCCATCTGATTCATCGTGCCGACCGCTCGCATCGCCAGATTGTCAATGATGCCGGCTGGGTGAGCCATGATCCGGTCGAGATCGCCGCCAACGTGTTGGCCGTGGCGCGTGCCGTGGTGGAGGAGACCGGGGTCAATCCGGCCGACATTGCCGGTATTGGCATCTCCAACCAGCGCGAGACCACCGTTGCCTGGAACCGCACGACGGGCGAGCCGCTGTGCGACGCCGTGGTGTGGCAGTGTGCCCGCGCCCGCGAGCTGTGTGACGAGCTTGCGGCGCGCGAAGGCGTGGCAGAGCTGGTGCGTGACACAACGGGCCTGGTGCTCTCGCCCTACTATCCGGCGGGCAAGATGGCTTGGATCCTCGCGAACGTTCCGGCGGCTGCCGAGGCCGCGGCATCGGGTGAGCTGTGTCTGGGCACCATCGATGCCTGGGTGGTCTGGACGCTCACGGGCGGCGCGGAGTTTCGCTGTGACTGGTCCAATGCCAGCCGCACGCAGCTCTTCGACCTGCGCCGTGGCTGCTGGAGCGAGCCGGTGTGCGAGGCCTTTGGCATCGATCCGGCCTGCCTGCCGCAGGTGACCGATTCCGACGGTCTGTTTGGCACAACGGACCTGGATGGCTTTTTGCCCGCACCCGTGCCGGTACACGGCGTGCTGGGCGACAGCCATGCGGCCCTGTTTGCGCAGGGTTGCCACAGCCGCGGCATGGCCAAAGCGACCTATGGCACCGGCAGCTCGGTCATGATGAACGTCGGCAACGAGTTTGTCGCCAGCTCGCACGGGCTTTCGAGCTCGCTTGCGTGGCGTATGGATGGCGTGACCGAGTATGTACTCGAGGGCAACGTGAGCTACGCCGGCGCCGTCAAGACCTGGCTGCGCGACGACCTGGAGCTCATCAACAACCCCGAGGAGGTCACCGACCTGTGCTACGCCGCCAACCCGGCGAGCCATGTCTACTTTGTGCCGGCGTTTACCGGCCTGGGTGCGCCGCACTGGGCAAGTGATGCCGAGGGATGCGTTTTTGGCATGACACGCACCACGGGTCGCGCGGAGTTCGTAAAGGCTGCCGACGAGTCGATCGCCTATCAGATCTTTGACGTCATTGATGCGATGGTCGAGGATTCGGGCGCGGCGCTTGCCGAGCTTCGTGTTGACGGCGGCCCCACACGCGACGCGTACCTGATGCAGTTTGAGAGCGATTTGGTCGGCTCGCCCATCCGCATTGCGAGCAATGACGAGATGAGCGGTCTGGGCGCGGCTTGGGCCTGTGGTATCGCGCTGGGCATGTATACGCGCGATGTCGTCGACGTCTACGGTGCCCGCGGCATTGTGGGGCCGTCGATGCCCGCTGACGAGCGAGCCAAAAAGATCGCCGGCTGGCGCCATGCCGTTGAGGCGACTATCTCGTACTAAATGCGTGATGCCGCGGTAGAGTCGCGGCAATGCGTACGAGTGACGCCCTGGGGCGATGTCACGGAGTACTATTCGGTCGACAGGTGAAGATGCGAACGAGAGGACGATGTGATGCGGTAGAGTCCAACGCGTCGAATGATGGTCTACGTATGTGGGATTCTATTCCTGAGCTGCGGCGTTGTAATGAATGCACGCACAGCGCTCGGCGTGACGCTGGGCGTCTCTGCGCGGCTCGTCCCCGTGGCGCCCGACGGCATGGTGCAGACGCTCTCCCAGGTGTTTCACTGTGAATTTGGTAAGGCGAAGTATTTCTTTGACGGGAGCTGTGTGGGCATCTCACTGGTCTACGGGCTTGTGCGTACGGGTGCTGCGGTGGGCATCGGTATCGGCACCGTAGCCGCCGCGCTCCTGGCGGGCGGTATCTGCACGTTTTGGGGTCGTCTGCTCAACCGCAGGCTCATGGCCTTTATGGAAGAGCCTGCGAGCATGTAGACGCATTGAGCGAGAGGGGAGCGGCCATGAGGCAGCTGTTTGGAATTGATATCGGCGGAACGAGCGTCAAATGGGCGATTGTGAATGAGAACTACGAGTTTGGTGACCGTGGTTCGATTCCGACGGCGTTCGTCTCGGCCGATCAGCTGGTCGACGCGCTCGCGGCACTCGTAGGGCCGTATCGCGGACAGGTTGTAGGCGTGGGCATCTCGGCCCCAGGTGGCATCTTCGGTTACGAGGTCGATCCAGACGGGACGATCCATCGCGGTGGTGCGCTGCCGTACATGGACGGGTTTCCACTTGGCCGAGCGCTGCGCGAACGGCTGGGGCTGCCCGTGACCGTTGTCAACGACGGCAAAAGCTGTGCGCTTGGCGAGTACGCTGCCGGCGCGTTGCGCGGCGTGGACGTGGGTTGCGTGGCGGTAATCGGTACGGGCATCGGCGGAGGCATCGTGGTTGACGGCCGGGTGCTGACAGGTGCGGGCGGCTTCGCGGGCGAGTTCAGCTTCCTGTCCAACAACGTAAGCGAACCGCTTGATCATCGTGATACGTTCGCGACTTCGAGCGGATGGCACGGCCTGCAGAATCTCGTGGCAGTCGAACTTGGCATTTCGGATGAAGCTGAACTGGAGGCCCTCGATGGCCGACGGATCTTCGAGCTACTGGAGCACGGGAGCGCGTCCGAAGTCGCCGCCGTGCAGCGCGGATTGGATGCCTATGCTGAGCTGTTTGATCGTGTGCTTGTGAATCTGCAGTGCGTCATCGACCCGGCAGTCTTCGCGATTGGTGGTGGCATCAGCTGCCATCCCGCGCTGTTCGAGGCGCTCGACCGTAAGATGGATGACGTCATGGCGCACTACACTGGTTTTCTGAAAGATATGCCTCGTCCGCACGTGGTCCCGGCGCAGCTGGGTAACGACGCCAATATCTACGGTGCCGTCGCAACTTGTTTGCAGGTGCTGTAAGTGCAGGCCATCTATTGGTCTGGTGACGATTACAGTCGCTGCCGGGTTTTTGGCTGTTGAGCTGCTCGCACGCTCTGCATTGCGGACGACGCAGCATCAATAGGTGAGGGGTCAGAAAACTAGATGCTGAACGGTCGATATTATCGGCTGCGCGGCGCCCCGTCCCAAAGTAGTCATTTGGGACGGGGCTTTTTTGACTGATATCATGGGTGGGATTGTTGCGACCAGCTAAAAGAGCCCTGTCCCAAATTGACTACCGAGAGGATCTGCCATGGAGCGCATCGCGAGTTTTTCCGTTGACCATCTGCTGCTTGAGCCCGGCGTGTATGTGAGCCGCGTCGACCGCGATCCGGCGACCGGTGCCGCCGTCACCACCTTTGACCTGCGCTTGACCACGCCCAACAAAGAACCGGTTATGAACACGGCCGAGTGCCACACCATCGAGCATCTGGGCGCGACGTTCCTTCGCAACCATGCCGAGTGGTCGAGCCGTATTGTCTACTTTGGCCCTATGGGCTGCCGCACGGGCTTTTACCTGGTTGTGTTTGGCGAGGTGACGAGTGAGGAGATCTTGCCGCTCGTGCGCGAGTTGTTCGAGTTCGTTGCTGGCTTCGAGGGCGATGTCCCCGGTGCCGCTCCCGAAGAGTGCGGTAACTACCTGGACCAGAATCTCCCTATGGCAAATTGGCTCGCGCGTCGCTATCTCGACCGCGATCTGATCGATATCGATGAGGCACACCTGCACTATCAGCAGGCGTAAAGGTTTCGTCGCTCAAAATGAGTTCACTGGGCGCCTTCGCTTATGCGGGGGTGCCTTTTTGTTGAGCGGACATGGCGGACGTTTAAAACCGCGCGTGATTGTTCTAGAATGTTCGTAATATCACACAAACGAACAGGAGCGAACATGCATATCTACTCTGTTACCGACCCCGAATTCAAACCCTATGGCCGCGTGTGGGATGACGTCCCGTCCAGCCTGACCGCCCCGCTCGTCGAGGCGCTCTCCGCAACGCCCATCCCCGAGGGCAGCAAGTACGTGGCCTCCGCGCCTGAGCTGGAGCAGGTCGAGGGCGCCGATGCGCTCGGCCTGCTCATGTATGGCGGCCGTCCGTTCCAGCTGGGCTGGTGCAACGGCCACAACACGAAGCTCAACTGCTTGGAGTATCACCGCGCGAGCGAGTTCAACCTGGGTGCTCGCGACTTTATTCTGCTGCTCGCCAAGCGTGAGCAGATTGTCGACGGCAAGCTCGACACCGCGCAGGTCAAGGCGTTCCGCGCGCCCGCCGGCACGCTCGTCGAGGTCTACGCCACCACGTTGCACTACACGCCGTGCATGGTCGACGACGGTGGCTTCCAGGTGATGGTTGCGCTGCCCGCCGGCACCAACGGTCCGCGCCCCGAGGCTGCGGCCGACATGCCCGCGGCCGGTGATAGCTACTGCTACTGGAAGGCCGACAAGTGGGTTCTCTGCCACGCAGATAGTCCCAAGGCTGCCGAGGGCGGCTACGTAGGTCTCGTCGGCAAGAACCTCGACATCACCGTGGACTAGGGTCTTCCGTCTCAATCTGTAACAGTTGGCGCGCTAAATCGTCTCTATCTGTTACAGATCAAGACGAACCACGGGGGCCGCCCGAACAATCTCAATCTGTAACGCCAAGCCCGCTTTTAACGGCCTAACTGTTACAGATCGAGACGAGCGGGCCCAACCCACCACAAAGGTGCCTGTCCCCTTTGCGGTGGTTGCCTAGAGCTGGCTGCGCAGGTAATCGGCCATATAGGGGACGGCGAAGCGCACGTAGCCGCGGCGCGCCTGCTCGATAACGCCGGCGTCGATGAGGCGCCGGCGATACTTTTGCGCATAGTCGGGTGTGACTGACATGCGCTTCGCAACATCAGAAATGCGAGACACAGCGTCTTCGTCATCAGTCATTGCGGAGAGAAACGCGACGTCTTGGTCTGACAGCGCGGCGAGCGTCGTTTCGCACACATCGTTTTCGAAATCGACTTTCGACGCCTCGATGGCTCCGTCGATTAACCCTTGCGTCGCACGTTCGCCTGTCCTGCAGCGATTGGCGATGTTATAGCCGATGAGTTGCAGCATATAGGGCGAGCCTTGGGTTGCGCGAGCGGCACGGAGGCGAAGATCGCTTGGAATATCAAGGCCGAGCTCATCGAAAGCCCGCTGGTAATAGGTATCGACATCTCCGACCGAAAGTGGCTCGAGCGTGACCTTTCGAGCGCGGTTGAGAAATGTCAGCACACGGTCATTGAGTGTTGCGCAGACGGCTCCCGGAAGGCCCGCCATGACGAGCGCGACGTTGAGTCGTTCGCCGACCAGCTCTTGATAGGCGGTGACGAGCTGTCTGATCTCGGGTGAATTTGCTTGGAGCTCGTCGATGAGGATGAGGATGCCGTGCCCCTGCTCGGTCAGTTTGCGCGCGAGCTGCGTGAGCTTGAACTGAAAGCTCTTGGTCTCCTGCACGTCTCGTGTGAACTCGAGGCCTGCCGAGAGCCCGAAAACACTTAGGCTGCCGCTCGCGAGTTTGGGAAGGCGGCGTTTGTTGACGTAAGGTTTGCCTGCTTCTTGGATTTTCTCGACAATGCGCTCGAGCATATCCTCGGAGGCTACGGTAGGCGTGGCGACAACAAAGCCGAGCTTGCGTGCGCGGTCGGCAAGTTCCCACAGAAGAACTGTCTTGCCGCTGCCTCGCTGTCCAAGCATGAGCATGGCTCGGTCGCGATTGCCCGGTTCCTGCTCAAGGCCGGATATGAATGTCGAAATTACAGTTTCGCGCCCGACGAGATAGGATGGGCGATTTCCAAATGAGGGGGAGAAGATGGTTTCAGTCATAAGTCTCCTTTCCTTTCTTTCCTATTTTTTCCTTTCTTTCCTATTCAGTCAAATGGTCTGCCACCCGAGGGCGCCTTCGCTGTTGTGGAGGCGCCCTTTTTTGCAAGTGAGTAGACTTTTTGGCTTAGTCTGACCACGCCGGAACATGCCAGGTAAGCTACCTGCGGTTTTGATGGCGTCAAAGGCGGGTCTGGTTGAGTTTTGCCAAAAAGTCTACTCACATGACGTTCGCGGCGTGTGGGCGGGTGCTTTTTCGTGCACGCGAGGTATCAAAAAGTGTCAGGAGCGCACCGTCTGCCGATATGCGGGAGCGAAAAGAAGTGTCGACCTGCGCCGTTGCCGTTGAGCGACGTGCCGTTTATAGAGATACTGAGCCTATGACAAACAGCGTGTGAAAGGATCGATGTATGGCTTTCCGTAAAGACTTCCTGTGGGGCGGCGCGACGGCTGCCAACCAGTGCGAGGGTGCCTACGACGTGGACGGTCGCGGCTTGGCTAACGTGGACGTGGCGCCGCACGGCGCTGAGCGCTACGCGGTGGTCTCCGGCCAGCGTAAGATGCTCGACTTCGAGGATGGCTACTACTATCCCGCGCAGACCGGCATCGATTTCTACCATCACTACAAGGAGGACATCGCCCTCTTTGCCGAGATGGGCTTTAAGACCTTCCGCATGAGCCTGGCCTGGACCCGCATCTTCCCCAACGGCGACGAGACCGAGCCCAACGAGGCCGGCCTGGCCTTCTACGAGGACGTGTTCCGCGAGTGCCAGAAGCACGGCATCGAGCCGCTCGTGACCATCACGCACTTCGACTGCCCGATCCACCTCATCAAGGAATACGGCGGCTGGCGCAACCGCAAGCTCATCGACTTCTACAAGAACCTCGCGACCACGATCTTTACCCGCTACAAGGGCCTGGTGAAGTATTGGCTCACCTTCAACGAGATCAATATGATCCTGCACCTGCCGTTTATGGGTGCCGGCCTGGTCTTTGAGGAGGGCGAGAACAAGGAGGCTGTCGAGTACCTGGCCGCCCACAACGAGCTCGTCGCCAGCGCTTGGGCCACCAAGATCGCCCACGAGATCGACCCCGAGGTCAAGATCGGCTGCATGCTCGCTGCCGGCACCTATTACCCCTACAGCTGCCGTCCGGGCGACGTTCGCCAGGCACAGCTCGACAACCAGGACAACTACTTCTTCGTCGACGTCCAGAGCCGTGGCTATTACCCGGCCTATGCCGTCAAGAAGCTCGAGCGCCTGGGCATCGATGTGGGCATGACCGACGAGGACCGCGAGATCCTGGCCGACAACACCGTCGACTTCATCAGCTTTAGCTACTACAGCACCCGCTGCTCCGCGGGCGCTGACAATCCCGACGTCGAGAAGACCCAGGGCAACGCCTTCGCCGGTGCCAAGAACCCCTACCTGCAGCAGAGCCAGTGGGGCTGGGCCATCGATCCGCTAGGCTTCCGCATTACCCTCAACGACCTGTACGACCGCTATCAGAAGCCTCTGTTTGTGGTCGAGAACGGTCTGGGCGCCAAGGATGTTGTCGAGGAGGACGGCTCCATCAACGACGACTACCGTATCGATTACCTGCGCCAGCACATCGCCGCGATGCGCGACGCGGTGACCGAGGACGGCGTCGACCTGCTGGGTTACACCACCTGGGGTCCGATCGACCTGGTCTCGGCCGGCACGGGCGAGATGTCCAAGCGCTACGGCTTCATCTACGTGGACCGCGACGACGCCGGCAACGGTACCCTCAAGCGCTCCAAGAAGAAGAGCTTCGACTGGTACAAGAAGGTAATCGCTTCCAACGGCGAAGATCTGGCCTAGGCTTTCCCAGCCACCGTACCTTGGGCCTCATTCGTCGCTTGCGTACCTTAAGTACGCGGCGCTCCCCATTCGACCCAATCTACGGCACCTGGAAAACCCTAGACTCAAATCTTACAGACCTGTCCTAGGCTTTCCCGGCAATCATAGTCTCCTAACCAAAGCGCCCGGCGAGCAGTTTGTGCTCGTCGGGCGCTTTGCCGTCTACGGATTTTGGGACATGCGGCCCGTTTTTTGAGGCTGCCTGTCGGTACACTAAAAGCACTATGGGTACCCGCGAGCGACATATCGGCCATGCGGCCGCCCGATCCGCGCCGGTGGCGGATCCCAGGGGCGGCAGGCTCTTCGCCATGCCGCGATTCCTCGTTGGCATAACGCACCTGGTGTACCGTCGCCGCGCCTTCGTCATTGCCGGCGTCATAACCGCACTGTTTCTTCTGCTTTTGGCGGTCTTGCCGGCGTCATTCGCTTCCGATCCCAAGCTCTCCAACACCGTGCCCATCTATAACGAGGTGTCCAAAGAAGTCGTGGACGGGCTTATCCATTCGAGCTCGATTCCGCTGCTCCTCGCTGCCGTCGCGTTCTCAATCTGGGGTGTGCTGGTCTATCTGCGCTGTCTGGATTACGTCTTGCGCCGGTGCCTCGTTGCCGTTGCCACCATCAGCGCCTTGTGGATGATCGAGGTCATCCTCAAGTACAAGTCGTTCACGCCGTTCTATGCCACCGTGCTGTGGTACCTGTACTACGTGCCCATGACGCTCATTCCGCTCCTCTACCAGCTGTGCGGCCTGCGCCTTGCAGGGTTGGAGCAACATCGTGCGGGTCGCCGCTACCGCACAGCCCTGTGGATCGCGGCCATCCTGCTCATTGGGTTTGTGCTTACCAACGATTTTCACCAACAGGTCTTTCATTTCGATCGCTCGAGTGAAACCTGGAGTAACGATTACACGTACGGCTGGGGCTATTTTGCCGTTCTGATATGGACGGCCTTTAACTTTGTCGCCTTTTTCATTTTGGTGGGTCGGTCATCGTCCTTCCGTATCCAACTTTTTTCGGGCACGGCGGCACTCGTGCTGCTGGGCGGCGCGTTCTTTGCCATTTCGTACGCCCTGCGCGTGCTCTGGGCATGGAAGCTCAACTTTTCGCTCGTCTATTGCGTGCTGTGCGTGGTGACGCTCGAGATTTGCCTCGATTGCGGCGTCATTCCGTCGTACCACGGCATTGCCAACATTTTCGACACCCTGCCGCTCGATCTTAGAGTTATAACGCGCGACCTGCAGGAAGTCTATGCCACGCCGGTATCAAAGCCGATTCCGGCGGGTGTGCGCGAAGAGCTGCGCGCTCAGGAGCACGGGCATGCCCACGCCTTTACCGTGGCGTCCGATCCCGATGTGATGTACCGCGCCTTCCCACTGCTAGGCGGATCGGCATTGCTCGCCCAAGACGTATCGGAGCTCAACGAGCTCAATCGCGAGCTGGCGTACCGGCGCATGGAATTGCAGCGCCAAAACGAGCTACTTACGGCCGACTACGATCTTAAGACGCATCTTGCCGACCAGGAGGCCGAGGCCTTGCTGGTCAAAGATGTCGACCAGGCGCTTGCCCGCGCGCTCGATGAGATGTATGGGCTGCTGGGCTCGCTGCCGTCGTTAACCGATGAGGCATCCTCGCATGAGCGCTATCGCATGCTGCAATGTGCCAAGATGCTCGTCGCCTATTGCAAACGCAAGGGCTCGCTCACGTTGGCGCAGCATGGGGAAAGCGGATTTGACCGCGATCGCATCCAACTCATTGCCAACGAGCTGGCAAGTGACTTGCGCACCATCGATGTCGACTGCGCTTCGATCATCGCCATACAGCGTCCGATGCATGCCAGTACGGTAAGCGCGCTGTACGACTGCGTGTATGACTTTGCGTTTTTCGCCTACACCACCGATCATCCGGCGCTCATGTACCACTTGAGCGATCACGATTCGTGCAGTGTTGAACTGCGTGCCACGCTCTTCTCCGACGACGAGGAAGACCTGTCACAGACGCCTGCCGCGCATGAACTCGAGCGCGAGTTGCAGGGTCGCAACGTGGCGTATCGTCTCGAGGGCGAGCCAGGCCAGCTGCGCATGATCGTCTTGATGCCGCGGGCAGGTGAGTGACCATGCAGATGCCGCTCATTCTTCCCCAGATTGTCGCGCTCGACGTCGTCTTTGCCCTGACTGCGTGCTTGCAGATGATTCACGTTCCGCTCATCGTGTCGCGCCGCTCATCCTATAACCGCAAGGTGATCTGTGCCTACGAGGCGAGCCTGGTGCTTCACCTGATTATCTCGGCGCTTATCTTGTTCGCATCGAGCGGCTCATATCTGGTGGCGCCGCTCTACGTCGTCGCCAAGGCGGCGGGTGCGCTGCTGTGGATCAACGCTGCAATTGTTATCTATGGCGTGGTGCTTATGGTGCACTATCGTCGCCCCGTCATGTTGGTCGAGCTGCTGCTCGTTGCCGCCGCGACGCCGCCTGCCGTCTGCGTCATGGGTCCGGCATGGACGGCGGTTCTTGTCGCAGAGGCCGCGTTCTTCCTATTCCGCTCCATCGCGGCGCTTTTGATGGACGTTCGCAACCGCCAAGAGGACATCACCGCGTTTTCGACCATCGAGACCATCAACGTGATTCCCGTGGGCATTCTGTATCTGGACCCAAAGGGTCGCCCGCTGCTCATGAATCGCTGCATGCGCAAAAACCTGCTGGAGCTTCATATGCCCACCGACCTGCGCGATATGAGCGGTACGTGGAGCAGCCTGCGCCAGCTGGGCATGCAGCCGCCCGAGAGAAGCAAAGACCGCGCCCTGATTGACTTGGGTCGCTTTGGCGAAGATCGCGCTGTGGTCGAGGTATCCCCGTCCGAAATCCGCCTGTTTGCACGCGATGCCGTTATGGTTTCGGGTCGTCCGTTTGAGCGCGTTATCGGCCTAGACGTGACGGAATACGCGCACGCCTATGATCGCCTGGTACAGGCTAACCACCTGCTCGAGCTTGCGGGCCAGGAGCTCCAGACGCAGATCGAAGAAGTGAAGAAGGTTGCCGACAATGCGGCCTACCTGCGCATGCGCGCCCGTGTGCACGACGTAATCGGTCAACGCCTGTCCATCCTCCATCGCTATTTGGAGGAAGGCCGTCTGGACGACGAATCCCTCGAACAGATCGACCCGCTGCTGCGCTCAATCGCCGCCGATCTGCGTAGCGATGGTGCCAGCGAGCCCAAAGAGCAGCTGGACGATATCGTTCACGCCTTTGGTCTGGTGAGCGTGCAGATTGATGTAGAGGGCGTGCTCCCTCGGGACGTGCGCGTCGCGACGGCCTTTTTGCAGATTATCCGCGAGGCCTCGACCAACGCCACCAAGCACGCCCAGGCACACCAAGTTCATGTTCGTCTGTGGCAGGAGGGGCCGGTTGCCGGTGCCATTGCGCATATGACGATATCCAATGACGGGGCGCCTGCTCCCGTATCGTATCGAGAGGGAACGGGTATCCCAGGCATGAGGCATGTCGCACAAGATTTGGGCGGCAGCCTGGAGGTTCGCGCCGCCCCGCCCTTCACGCTTGCGGTATCCATTCCGCTGAGTTCCAACGCCACGGTTCAAAGGAGAAGCTCATGATCCGCGTTTGATCGTCGAAGACCAGGCCATCCTGCGCGAGAGCCTCGCGCGCTCCGTTGGCGACCAGCCCGACATGACCGTTGTTGCCGCCATCGCCGATGCCTCAGATGCCTTGGACGTTGCGCTCAAGGAGCGCCCGGACATGATACTGATGGATGTGTGCACTGAGCACGATTCCAACGGCATCGTGGCGGCGGCGCGCATCAAGGAGCAGCTGCCCGAGTGCCGCGTCATTATCATGACGGGCATGCCCGAGATTACGCTTGTGGATCAGGCGCGCGAGGCAGGCGTCGACAGCTTTGTGTACAAGAACGTCGGCATCGATGAGCTCTTTGCCGTGATGCGCTCCACGCTGGCGGGTTACTGCACGTTTCCCAAGCCGCCCGAAAGCATCTTTTCGGGCACGGCGGCGCTCGACGACGTTGAGCTATCGATTTTGCGCCTTGCCTGCGAGGGCAAAAGCCGTCGCGAGATTGCGGCAGAGCTGTTTATGAGTGAGGGCACCATCAAGCGTCGCATCTCGGAGATTCTCAACAAGACCGGCTACGACAACATCATGCGCCTGGCCGTGCACGCGGTAACGGAGGGCAGCATTGTTCCCAACATGGAGCGCTAACGCTCGGTACGCATCGGCATAAAAGCGACGGGGCCGCAGGATTAACTCCTGCGGCCCCGTCTGGTGTGCGCGGATGTGTCCGCCAATCCGCGGCTGATGTTACATGCCGTTACGCGATGGTTGCGCTGTAGGAGGCGACGTCCTCGTAGGAATCGGTCAGGTAGGCGTCGATGCCAATGGTCGTGTTGACCAGGTCGTCGAGGCTATCGAGCTCGCCGCTCGAGAACGTGAATTCCTCGGTGGCGTTGGTGTCGGGCATCAGGTGAGCCGAGAACCAGGGTTCCTTCATGGTGCCGTTGACGTTGGTCTTACCGCTGGGAGCGTAGAAGGTCAGGTCCTTGTCGCTCTTGTTGGTGATGTTGACGACAAAGCCGATGTCGCCCCAGTCGTCCTTGAACTTCTCGGTGACGGTGATGGTGCACAGATCGTCATCGGCGACGGTGACGGCGGGGGAGATTCCGGCGCGCTGGACGTCGTCGTCTTCGACGGCCTCATCGATCTCCTCTTCCTTTTCGGCAGCCTCGCGATCCTTCTTCACCGTGCCGGACAGATCCTTGTCGGACTTGGTGAAGACAAGATTGCCGTCATCCTCTTCGAGGATGAGTTTGCCGTCCTTGAGCTTCATGTCGTGCGACTCGTCTTCGGCGGTGATCGTTACGGTGGTGGCGTCCTTTGCCTCCCATTTAAGGTCGACAACCTCAAGGAACAGATCGAGGGCGCCTGTACCGTCCTCGTCGAGAATCAGGACGCAGTGGACACCCCAATCCTCGAGCATCTTCATGTACTCATCGGTCAGCTCTTCGCCATCCACGGTTCCACCCGAGAGTTCCCAGCTGCCGACGAAGTCGGCCTTGGGGTCTTTGGCGCCGCCGCTGCAGCCCGTCAGGGCAAAGGCGAGCGCCAGGACGCATGTCAGGAATGCGAGTACGGACTTTTTGAACGTTGTCTTCATGGTGTCCTCCTTAATCGAACGAAACCCATAGAAGCAGGAGCGGGGGCGGCGGATCCCCCGCCAATTACCAGATAGAGGGGCTAGGGCCTGGGCGTTCCGCAGTTGCTGCAGAACTTGCCGCCGTTTTCGCTACCGCAGTTGGGGCAGAACCACTTGGCCGGTGCCGGGGCGGGCGCGGGGCTGCCGCACTCCGGGCAGAACTTGCCGGTGTTGGTGGCGCCGCAGCTGCAGGTCCACGTGCCGGCCGCAGGCGCGGCGGCGGGAGCCGGTGCCGGGGCGGGAGCAGGTGCCGGCTGCGGGGCGGCCTGCTGCTGCGCCTGGCCGGCAGCGAACAGCTGGCTGGCGTTCATGCCGCCCATGCCGCCTGCCATACCCATGCCCATAAAGCCGGCCATCGCGCCGTTGGGGTTGGCCGCCGCGGCACGCATCGCGTCGCTCTGGGCACTGGCGATGTTGGCGGCTGCCATGGTGGGATCGCGCATGACCGCGGCCTTCTGCAGGTCCTTGATCATCTGCTCGTCTTCTTGCGAGGCAGCGATGGAGTTGACGCCAAAGCTCACGATCTCGACGCCGCGCAGGTCGCGCCAGTCGGCGGAGAGAACCTCGTTGAGCGCGCGGGCGAGCTCGGTGGTGTGACCGGGGATGGCGCTGTAGCGGATGCCCATCTCCGAGATCTTGGCAAAGGCGGGCTGCAGGGCGGTGAGCAGCTCGGACTTAAGCTGGCTGTCGATCTTGTCGCGCGTATAGCTATCGGTCACGTTGCCGCACACATTGGTGTAGAACAGCAGCGGGTTGGTGATGCGGTACGAATACTCGCCGTTGCAGCGCACGGAGATGTCGACGTCCAGGCCAATATTGTTGTCGACCACGCGGAAGGGCACGGGCGAGGCGGTGCCGCACTTGTTGCCGATGATCTCCTTTGTGTTGATGAAGTAGACGCGCTGGTCCTTGCCCGCGTCTCCGCCGAAGGTAAAGCGGCTGCCGATATTGGCGAAGGTCTCCTTGATGGAGTCGCCCAGGTTGCCGCTAAAGACGCTCGGCTCGCTGCCGGTGTCAAAGACAAACTCGCCGGGCTCCAGCGCGACCTCGATAATCTTGCCGTTTTGCACCACGAGCATGCCCTGGCCGTCGTTGACGGCGATGACGGAGCCGTTGGAGATGACGTTGTCCTCGCCGCGCGTGTTGGAGCTGCGACCGCCGGTGCGCTTGCTGCCCTTGCAGGCCAAGACGTCAGCGGGCATCGATTCGCAATAGATAAATTCCTTCCACTGGTCGGCCATGACGCCGCCGGCAGCTCCCAATCCAGCTTTCAAGAGTCCCATGGTGATCTTCCTTTCTCGTCAAAGGCCGGGTGGTATTGGTCAGAATGGTTAATCGTCCTTGTTGTCCTTCATGACGACCGAGGTCTCGGTGTGGCTGAAGGTGTCGTGCTTCTCGGTCAGGTCGAGCTCGCCGCAGTAGTAGTCGGCGTGGGTGGCCTCGTTGGCCGTCTTGAGCTGGCCTACCAGCAACACGTCCGCGATGATCACGATGATCAGCGGTGCGACGATATTGATGAGGATGCCCTCGACATCAAAGGTGAGGTAGTCCGGATCGAAGGCGTATTCGCCCATAAAGAGAATCTGGGAGAGAACGAATCCGATCACAAAGAACAGCACCGAGGCGATAGCGAGCTTGGGCTTGGAGCAGGGGAGCTCGCCGACCATGCGGCCGGTCTGGCCGTTCATGGCAAACAGGTAGCTCTTGCCGTTCCACGAGGTGGAGAGCATCCAAACGGGGAACAGTGCGTAGTCGCTGTCTTCCCAGGTGTAGTCGAGCTGCTTGCTTTCGACCGTGGCGTCGTCGCATTCGTCGATGACGGTCTCGCGCAGGGCCGAGATTGTGCTTTCTTCCATACGGCGCTCGGCGCGCGCCTTGCAGGTCTCGCAATCCTCGTCGTAGCGGTTGGCGATGTAGCCGGGCATATAGGCGACCGAGAACGGGCGCAGCGCGTCGTAATCGAACGGCTCGATGGCGTCCATGTGGCCGTCGGGCATCTTGGACGATCCGTCGACGGGCACGCGCTCAAACGAGATATTGCCCTTACGGTAGGCATCGTAGTGGTCGGTGGTCGTGACGGTGCGGTCGGATTCCTCGGTCACGGTCTCGTTGGTCGCGTCAAAGTACACTTCGCCGTCCACTCGGGCACCGTAGAGCCAAAACGGCACGTAGACGCCTTGGACCTCGTCGATATGGTTGCCGGTGACAAAGCTCTTGGGCAGCAGGATCTTGCCCTTGTAGTGCTCCTTGAGTGCGGCCATGACGTCGTCGCGCCCGAGCTTAAACGGAATCACCAGGTCGGGGGAGAAGTCTCCCGAGAGCTGACCGGGTGCCACGGCGGAGTTGCCGCAGTACGGGCAGGTGGTAACGGCGACGGTGCCGTCCGAGACCAGCTCGGCGCCGCACGACGAGCAGATGTAGCCGGCGTTTTGGGCCAGTTCCTGCACCGCATCGTCGGCGGCGGGCTTGGGCGCCTCGGCTTTGGCATCTGCCTTGTCCTGGCGCTCGCGATAGAGGGCCTCGACTTCTTCGACTTCAAAACGTGAGTCGCAGTAGTCGCAGACGAGCTTTTGCTCGGCACTGGCAAAGTGCAGGGGGCCGCCGCACGCAGGGCACTGATAGTTGACGCTCTCGAAGGCCATGATCGGTCCTTTCCGTGCCAGGGGCTATGCGCCGATGGCGCCGCCGCAGTATTCGCAACGCCCGCTGGCATCGGGAATGGTGGTCGCACCGCAGAAGGGGCAAGTGACCGCGGTCTTGGGGGCCTTGGCGGCCACGACGCTGTCGCGCGTCTCCTGGCGCAGCTGCACCAGCGCGTCGCGGACTTCGGCTGCCTGGCGCTTGGCCTCGCGGTACTCGATGGACCCGCGCTGATCGATGGTGGAGTCGTTCACGCGCAGGTTGATCTCGGTAAAGTACGGCGTGTTGACGTGGATGGTCAGGTTAAAGTCGTAATCCAGGTCGTAGCGCGGCGGGTTGTAGCTCTCGCGCTCGCCGTCCTTGGTCTCGCGATAGATCTCGGTGCGATGCTCGTCGATATCCATGTCGCAGCCAAGCACCTGCGAAAACTCGATGATGTCGGGGTTGGCATCGCGCCAACGGCTCTGCGAGGTGATGATCAGCTGGCATGCGTCTTCGTCGAGCATGATGTTGGTGCGCCCGGCAGAAAGCGTGCGCGTGGGGTTGAACGAGGCCAGGCGTTCGGCGTTGGCCTCGCGATAGGCGAGCTGCTCACGGATGTCGTCCGCGGTGCTGGAGCGATAGCCGCCAAAGAAGGGGGAGAGCTTGCCGACGCACTCTTTGCACAGGTAGCCTTCGTTGATCTTGGTCTTTCCCAAAAGTCCCAGCTCGGTACCGCAAATCGCGCACTCTTTCTTCTCGAACATCTTGTCAAAGAAGCCCATGGCTGCCTCCCATCAACTGGTAGCGTGTGTCACTTTTGATGATGGGTGAGCGCGCGATCTTTCACGATACCCAGACGGCTCAACGAGTCTCCACAACTGGGACACATGGCCCATTTTTGATCAGTCATTGGGGACGTTCTTAAACGACTAGTCGTTGGGGACAGTCTTTGTCGAATGTTGGTGCTGCCGCTTGCTACGCGACGGTGATGGCGACCTGGGCGTAGCGGGTGCAGGGACGCTCGGCGCGGGTTTTAGCGCTGAGGGTGAGCACGATGCGGTCACCGGGCTGCGCGTCGGCGGGTACGGTGAATGTGGCGTCCGTCGCGCATTCCTGCCACAGCGACAGATCTTGGGCGCCCGCATAGCTCGTGGGCCCCATGGCGACATCCCAATGTGCGTCGAAGCCCCTGCCATCGGGGTCGACGATGGTCGCCGCAAGAGCAACGCGCTCGCCGGCTGCGGCGCTGCGGTCGGCCGTAGCCTCGACAATATGCGCCGGATGCGAACAGGTCGCGGACTCGTGGGCACACCACTGCGCGCGGGCGGCGAAGTCCTCCTGATAGGAGCGGAGGTAGGGATTGAGATTGCTGCTCGCTGGTGTGCCCATGGCGGCAAAGCCCGCGGGTGCATCTGAATCGGGACGCCCGTCAAGGAACATACGGCCGAGCAACGTGTCAAAGTCGCGGTTATCGATGCCGCGCAGGCCAAACGGCAGCAGCGGGATATAGGTCATTGAGTCGCCTTCGGCCATAAAGTCGCCGCGCTCAAACTGCATCGCAGGCATGCCCTCCAGGCCCCAGTCCAAGCGCGCATGCTTGCCAAACTGAAAGCGCTCGGGCTCGTTTTCGTAGACCTTGCCATCACCATAGAGCATATAGCGCGCCATGAGGGGACCGTTGTCCTGCGTGAGACTCTGCTCGGGCCAGGGAGCCTGGAACAGCGGCAGCGTATCGGGCTGAGCCATCTTGGCGTCAACGTAGCCGCCATACATATAGGGCACACACCAAAAGATGAGATCGGGGAAGAGTTCATGCCCATGGTCGAGCCAAGAATTGTCCTGCCCCACGCCATCGGCGACGCCCATCACGCGCACCTTCTGATAGACACGCTGCTGCACGAAAGGCCATTCGGGCGTATCACGATAGCGCTCAGCAATGCTCATGAGCGCACGAACAATGGTATTCATGCCGCCCCAGCTGAGCAGCCACAGCGTGCGCGGATCATCATCCAAAATCGCCTGAGCAATTGCGCGCGAGCCCTCAGTCTCCTCACGCACATCGCCCTCAAAAGCAACATTGCCCACAAACGTACGCTCAATCATCTGAGCAGGCGAGGGAAACGACGGCTCGCCGGCAGCAGCCGCATTAGCCTGCAACTGCGGCCAAGCCTGGGCATACTCATTGCTCCAGAGACTCTCGATCCAATGCTCAGGAAACGGTCGATACTCAAGAAGCTCCCCAGCCGTGGGATCAGGCTCATGAGGCACAACATCCCACTCATAAGAGCGACGCCCTTTAGTCCGCCAATGAGGATTCACCTCGCCGAGCGTATGAACCCCATCCCCAAGAAAGTGATACTGCGAAGCCGTATACACCACAGCCTGAACATCAAGCACATTGAGATACAGAGCCAAATGAACGAGCGAGTTCATATCGTCGACTTCCATATCAGTGGTAACAATCACCCGAGTCAAATTCTGGGACATAGGAGCAGCTCCAATCAAAATCAATTCAGCCAGTTACGCGCGAGGCAAGATGGGACCCACGCCCCCATCGCCACCGACCCGGCGTGCTGCCGGTAGCGCCCGGCCAGCGTTTCGAACAACGTTAACTTAGGGGGCCTCGACCTTTAGTTTTGTAAACATTCCGCAGCGCGGGCCCCGCTTATCCGATGCTCCGAAGGAGCAGGAAAAGCGGGGCTCATGCGCGAGGACGTTTACAAAACTAAAGGTCAGGGCCCCCGATGGGATGGCTACCTCGAAACTCTGGCCGACCACTCCCAGCAGCCCACCGGCTCGCCGTCGATGAGTACGTTGCCCCCGTCGAAGTCTTGATAACACAGGTCGTTGAATTGATGGATCCACACGCCGTGGTTGAACGTCTTCTTAGGCGAGCCGTCGGCCTCGCGGTAGCGCCCGGTCAGGTCCTCGACATGGCTAAAGTAGGTGAGATGCACGTTGGCGCCGGCAGCGCGCAGGCGAGCCGTGAGCGGCAGCACGGTCTCCTGCGGTATCACGAGCTCATCGCCCTTGGAGTGCGTAAACCACAGCGGTGTCTTGGCAAGGGCAGCAACGTCCTCGTCCGTGGCGTTGTACCACGGCGCGCAGCAGGGAAGGCCCGCGGCGAAGAACTCGGGGTAGTCGGCGCACAGGCGCAGCGTCATAAAGCCGCCGTTGGAAAGGCCAGCGACCACGATGCGGTCGGTGTCGATGCGGTCGGCATGCTCGGCGACAAACTCGTCGATGAGCGCCTTAATGACGGGGGAGTAGATGCTCTGGTTGGAGTGGCCGAGCTGCTCAGTGCCGTTGTCCATCCAAAACGTGGGCGACTGCGGCACGAGAACCCAGGCAAAGCCGCCAAAGTAGCGTTGGATCTGCGCCTGGCTGATGGCCGTCACGCGGTTGCCGATATAAGCGCGCGTGGCGCCCTCGCCTTGCGTAGCGCCCTTGCCCTCGCCAGCGCCGTGCAGGTACACCACGAGCGGGGCCTTCTGGGGCACGACTGTCGTTTCGGGCGCGAAGGGGTTGAAGCAGGCGGAGTCCTCGGCCTTAAAGCTGGGCTCAAAGAAGCCGTACTCGAGCGCGATGCCGTTGACGGCGGTCTTTTGCGTGGCATTGCTCCAGCCCTTGAGCGCGGGACAGATGTCGCCGCGGCAGGTGTCAAAGACCAGGCCGCAGGTTGGATCGTCACCGTCATTGCCGGGAAGGGCCGCGAGCTGCGTGATGCGCAGCTGGTCGTCGAGCAAGCGCGAGCCCATCACGCTGCCCTCGATCTTCTTGGTCAGGCGCTGCTCGGCGATCTCGAGCGCCACATGGGTGCCAAAGGCGAGCTTGCGTCCGCACTCATCGCACGGATAGGCGGCGAGGACGTCGACATAGCCTACGGAAGGTGCGGCGTGGTCGGCGCCGCGCTCTTTGCGCATCAGGATCTCGCCCGTGCGTTCATGGCGCTCTACATATATATGGAAGGTGCGCGCATCGATATCGTTGGCGCGAACGGTGCACGGCAGGTCGAGCACGACTTTGCTGATCCAGGGGCCAAAGTCTCCCAGCGTGGTGACGGTTGCGTAGGTGCACGATTTGAGTTCCATGAGCTGCCTCCCTTGTGCCGCGAGAGCTAAACGTGTGCGGCAATACAATCTAAACATGTTTAGTGTAAAGCAGAATTAGAGAATAAGCAGATGAACTCGGTAAACGGTTACATCAAACGCTCAATGAACTACTAAACACTCGTTTACCACTATCTAGCAGGGCTTTTGTTGATAAGTCAACAAGGCATTTGGGTGCCAGATTATATAAAATCCCACGTAGACGGCCATTTATAAATAAACGGCACTATATGTAATGCCTTGGCATTCAATTACGTTCACCCCCGATTTCCTACCGTTCACCGGACTGCAAACGGCAAAACTGTCACAAATTCAATGCTCCGTGTAAACTAAACGCTGTAAACGTTCAGTAAACAGATTGTTTACGACAGCGTATCCAAGGGCTCGGCAGCCGTAAGGGGTTATAGTCGCCGGGTCAAAGGCGTGCCTACGTCCAAACGGGTAGGCACACGATGATATGGGGAGGGGTCCCATGGCAGTAGATAACAAGCAGATTGCCACCGATGTCCTCGAGCTCGTGGGCGGTGCGGAGAATGTTGCCGTCGCCACCAACTGCATGACGCGCCTGCGTCTGACGCTCAAGGATAACAGCAAGGCCGACGTGGAGAAGATCAAGAAGGTCAAGGGTGTTCTGGGTTGCCAGTTCGCCGGCAGCCAGCTCCAGGTCATCATCGGCCAGAACGTGCCCAAGGTGCTCGCCGAGTTCGTCGCCATGTCCGGCGTCAAGCAGGGTGCCGCGGTCGACGAGAACCTCGACGCTCCTAAGGAGAAGTTCGAGCTCAAGAACCTGCCCAACATCATCCTCGACTATCTGTCGGGCTCCATGACCCAGCTGATCCCGCTGCTCATGGCCGGCGGTCTGTTCCGCACCATCGCCGCGGTCCTCGGTCCCACCATGCTCGGCGTTCTCTCCGATACCGATCCGACCTACACGTTCCTCTACACCACCCTGTACGAGGCCACGTTTACCTTTATCCCCATTTACCTGGGCTATGCCGCTGCTAAGAAGCTCGGCGCCTCTCCGGTTCTGGGCATGCTCCTCGGCGGTGCTCTCATGGCCCCGTCCGTCGTGAGTGTCGCGACTCAGGAGGGTGGCGGAATCATCTCCGTCTACGGCATCCAGATCGCCGCTGCCAACTACCAGCAGTCCGTCCTGCCGATCATCCTCTCGGTGCCGGTCCTGTACTTTGTCGAGAAGTTCTTTAAGAAGGTCATGCCCGACGTGCTGTCCACGGTCTTCACGCCGTTCTGCACCATGATCGTCACCATCCCCATCGCCTTCATCGTCCTTGCCCCGATCGGCAACGAGATCGGCAGCCTCATCGCCAACGCCCTCTTTGGTCTTGCTGACCTTGGCGGTATCGGTATCCTGATCGTCATGGCCATCCTCGGCGCCTTCTGGCAGCTCTTCGTGGTCTGCGGCATGCACATGCCCGTCATCCTGCTCGCTCAGGTTCAGATCATCGCTGCCGGCTACGATCCCTTCGTCTTCGTTTCCACCAACTGCGCCATGGCCGCTGTCTGGGGCTGCGCCTTCGGTGCCTTCCTCAAGATGAAGAACCCCGACGAGAAGGGTCTTGCCCTGGGTTACGTCATCTCCGCCATCGCCGGCGGCGTCACCGAGCCCGCACTCTTCGGTATCCTCATGCGCTTCCGTCGCACCATGCTCGGCATGTTTATCGGCGGTGCCATCGGCGCTGTGTTCTCCGGCCTCATGGGTGTTACCTACTACCTGGCCGGCGGTGCCTCCAACTTCCTGGTCTTCACCAACTACCTGCAGGGTGGCCAGATGAACACCGTCTGGGCTATCGCCGGTATGGCAATCTCCTTTGTCATCGCCGCTGCCGTCGTCTTTGCCACTGGCTTCTCCAAGGAGGAGCTCGCCGAGATGGAGGCCTAAGGCCAAACCATTCGGACGCATACGACCTTACCTACACGACAGGGCCCCGTCAGGCGCAAGCCCGGCGGGGCCTTTCTTACAAGGTAGACTGATTGGGGGCGCGTGGCGCCTACTCGCCGGGGTTTGCTAAGCGCCAGGGGCTTTCGCGCGGGGTTACCGCGAAAGAATCTGCCGGTTCGCAACTCCTTTATCAAACGAAAGGACATGCAGATGAGTTTGGGAAAGCTGACCGTTAACGGTCGCCAGGACGGCTTTTTGTGCGAGGGCAAACCGTTCTTTTGGTTTGCCGATACGTGCTGGAGCGCGTTTACGAGCATTGCCGAGGCCGATTGGGACTACTATCTGACCCGTCGCGCCGAGCAGGGCATGAACGTGCTGCAGATCAACACGTTGCCGCAGTGGGATCGCTGCTGCCCCGATCTGGGCATTTGGCCCTATGCCAGCGAGGACGGCGTGCATTTTGATTGGTCCCGTCCCAACCAGGCGTACTGGGACCGCGCTGCTGCCATGTGCCGCGCTGCCGTCGAGCACGGCATTCGTCCGGCACTCGTGCTTATGTGGTGCAACTACGTGCCCGGTACCTGGGGTGCCAAGATTGCCGAGCATTGCGGTGCCGAGGTTATGCCGCGCGAGGAGGTCCGTGCCCACGTTGCCCGCGTCGTCGAGAACCTGGGCGAGTTTGACCCCGTCTACGTGGTGGCGGGCGATACCGACTTTACCAGCGACGAGGCGATTGCCTACTACGAGGACGCCCTCGACGAGGTCATCAAACGCGCGCCCGAGGCGTTGCGTACCATGCATATCAACCGCGGCAACCGTACCATCCCGGCACAGTACCTGGACCGCTTGGACTTTTACATGTTCCAGCCCGGTCATAACTACGAGGGCCAGCCCGAGGCATGGCGCCTGCCGCAGGACTTTATCGCCAACTACCCTAAAAAGCCGATGGTCAACTCCGAGCCCTGTTACGAGCAGATGGGTGCGTCGCGCAACGTGTACTGGCGCTTCACCGCGCAGGACTGCCGCGCGAGCGTGTGGTCGTCGATCCTTGCCGGTGCGAGCGCCGGCGTGACCTATGGCGCGCACGGCGTTTGGAACTGGCAGACCAGCAAGAGCCAGGGCTCGGTGCTGGGCGAGGGCTTCGATATGCCGTTCCGCTGGCAGGAGTGCCTGCAGTTTGCGGGCGTTTGGGACTTTGGCGCGATCGAGCATGTGCTTGCCGGGCTGGGCGCTACGGCTGGCGATGACGCACTTGCCGTGGTTCCGGCGCAGGAGCTTCTCGACGACGCGCGCGAGGCCATTCGTGTGGCGCGCGTTGGCGATTGTGTCGTTACGTACCTGCCACGTACCACAGCGCTCAAGTTTAAGCTCGACGGCGCGCGCGGCTGGACGGCGACGGTCCTCGACATGGAGGACAAGCGCATCGCCAAGCTGCCCGTCCGCGACAACGGTGACGGCACCGTGCGCGTGGCTCAGCATCCTTTTGAGCACGACGCACTGGTGATCCTGACCCCCGGGCGCTAACGGCTCTACTCCAACATTTACAACCCAGTCCCTTTCATGAGGCTGCGACGGAATGGTTCCTGCGTGACGGCTTTAAGCTGCCAAGGGGAGCCATTCCGTCGCACTCATTGGGGACGTACTTAAATGAGCGGTAGTTGGAGACGCTCCTTGCCGAGCTAGAGGTCGCGCGTGTCCCTTCTGGTCCATGCGGCTAAAAATCGCGGCGTGATGTGAACGGCTGGGGTCAAATTTGCAGCATTTCGAGCTCGGCTTCGATATTGAGATTGGTTCTTTATTAAAATGGAATTCCAGACAATTGAGCGGCCGGGGGTTAACCATGAGGGGCATGGGAGACACAACCGCATATCTGCGTCGGGGCATTCGGGAGATTATATGCCTGGCGCTGTTCTCCTTCACGTTTTTGGCGTGCGAGTATCTCTTTGATGTGCGCATGGCCGAGTTCGTGTCTCCGAACGAGGTCGTTATTTATGAGAGCCTTGTCCTCGGCGCGAGCGTGATTGGCTTTTTTGTGCGTCCCATTCTGTATTATCACCGTTCCCATGCCATCGACGCAACGAGTGACGTCACGGGCGTTTTGCTGGTGGCGGCATTGCTGCTGTTGATTATGGCGGTTCAGGTTGAGGTAATAATTGCCGGAGGTTTGGTGGCGTGCTGCGCGCTGGGCTACTGCGGATCGACTGCTCACGCAAACTTTGCGCGGCGCTTTGCGCGGACGCCTTGCTTGGCGCGCGCCGCCGCACTTTCTTACGCCATGGGCGTTCTGGTGCAGGTCCTCAACCACATGGTGATGCCTGCCGGCATTCCTCAGCAGGCTGTTCTGGTCGTCTGCGCGATCGCGCAGGTGGCGTTGCTCCACGGTGCCCGACGCGCCAAGCTGCGCGACGAGTCCGATCCCAACTTTGAACCCAGTGTAGCCGGGCTTTCGGTAGATGCTCTGGAATATGGCGCCAAGTGGCATGACAATCCTAAGGCAAAGGCAGCATTCCGCCGCACTGTTGCTCGCCTGACCGTGGCGACAGCGTATCTTTCCGGCGTATTCGCCGCTCTCAACGCGGGCCTCACAACCCTGCATGCTACCGGAGCCGTTGATTTGGGTGACTGGCCGCGCCTGCTGCTTGTCGTGAGCTCGTTGGCCGCCGGCGTCCTATTTGACCTGCGCGGCCGTTCGTATATGAATATCGGCATGACATGCGCCGCCATGTTGTCCACGCTTTCGTTCTTTGTGCTCATCATCGATGGCAACGGCGGCAACGAGCTTGCTGCCACGATCATCTTTTTTCTGGGCTCGGGCTTCTTTGTGGTGTTCTTTACCACAAAATTCGCCGCCATCTCGCTCTATGCGCGCTGGTCATATTTTTGGCCGTGCATGGGCCGCGTCGTCAACAACGTGTGCTCGATGCTCGTGACGGCGCCGGCAGTGGCGATTATTTTGAGTCAAAACGTGCTGGCCGCAGTCGGCGCGGCGCTCGTGATGTTTGTGGGTATTGCGATTACGCTGCTGGGGCAGTTGGGGCAACGGGCCGATGATGTCGTGATGCAGGACGGCCTGCCGCTTGCCACCGATGATCTTGGTGGGGATCTTGCGCCCACATGCTCCGACCCCGAGCCCGTGGAGGCAGCGGAGCTCACGTCCGATGAGCGCCTCGATGCCTTCGTCGCCACCTTTGAGCTTACAGAGCGCGATGTTCTTGAGGCCTTGGTCGTTTCGGACCAGAGCGTTCAGGACATCGCCACAACGCTTTTCCTTTCGCGCTCCACGCTCTATCGTCACATTTCCTCGATCAACAAAAAGACCGGCACCACCTCACGTGTTGCCCTTATCAACTTCTTCTGGTCCTGGACACCCAAGGACTAGCTAATCCTCCAATAAGTTGCGGTGGAATAGTCCCTAAATTAAAGTCACGGGACCTTAAACAGGAACTATTTCACCGCAACTGCTGAGGGGATAGACTGCGGCGGCGACAGAGGCAACGGCAGCGGCGTCGGCAGCTGTGGTAGCGGTAATGGCGGCTGGCAGGGTGTTTTTCGCCTGCTTGCTACAGCAGTTCGCCGTGGCGGGCGATGTAGCGGCGTTTTGCCAGCTGGGTGAGCGCGATGTAGGCGGTGACGATGCCGATGAGCAGCGCGAAAAAGCTTGTGGGCAGCGTCATGAGGCCGAGTGCATCGGCGATGGGGCTTGCCGGCAGCCAGGTGACAAGCGCCAGGCCTAGCACGGTGAGCGCGCACAGCGCGGGCGCGGCGTGGTCGCGCGGGCTCGGCAGGCGCGGGGAGCGCAGCATGTGGATCACAAGCGTCTGCGACCACATGGACTCGACAAACCAGCCGCTTTGGAAGAGCGCAGCAAAGGTCGCTATACCCGCGACGTTGCCCGTCCCGGCGAGCTCGGACCAGCTTGCGCCTACGGTGGCAGGGCACACCACAAAGAAGAGCGCGGCGAAGGTCACGATGTCAAACAGCGAACTCACGGGGCCCAGCTCGAGCATAAAGCCCTTGATGGACGCGGCATCCCAGGCACGCGGACGGGCAGTCCAGGCGTCATCGACGGTGTCCCACGGCAGCGCGATGCACACGATCTCGTAGACGAGCGATAGCAGCACCAGCTGCAGAGCGCTCATAGGCAAAAACGGCAAGAACAGGCTCGCGACGGTCACGGACAGCACGTTGCCAAAGTTGGAGCTCACCGTGGTCTTGAGGTACTTGAGCAGGTTGCCGTAGGTGCGGCGGCCTTCGATGATGCCGCGCTCGAGCACGCCCAGGTCCTTCTGAAGCAAGATGATATCGGCGGATTCCTTGGCGATGTCGACGGCCGAATCGACTGAGATGCCGCAATCGCTCGCACGCATGGCAGCGGCGTCGTTGATGCCGTCGCCCATAAAGCCCACGGTGTGGCCGAGCAGCTCGCGCATGACGCGCACCAGGCGCGCCTTCTGCAGCGGCGAGAGCTTGGCGAAGAGATGGGTTTTCTCGGCACGCTCGGCAAGCTCGGCGTCGTCGAGCGCATCGATCTCGGAGCCGAGCAAGACGTTGCTCGCATCGATGCCGATCTGCTCGCAGACGGTAGCGGCCACGCGGTCGTTGTCGCCGGTCAGGACCTTGACCGCCACACCCTTGGCCTCGAGGGTGGCGACGGCGCCCGCGGCACTTGCTTTAGGCGGATCGAGGAAGGCCAAAAAGCCCATCAACACCATGTCGCATTCGTCGGCGATGCCAAACTCGCCCACGCAGCGCGGATTGGTTTTCTGCGCCACGGCAATCACGCGCAGGCCCTCGGCGTTGAGATCGGCGACCTGCTTGCGAATCTGGGCGAGCTTGTCTTCGGCGAGCGGCCGGGCGATACCGTTGACCTCGACAAAAGAGCAGATCTCGAGCATTTCCTCGGCAGCTCCCTTGGTAACCATCTGGGTTTTGCCTTGGGCGTCGGAGACAACTACGCTCAGGCGACGGCGTGAGAAATCGAAGGGAACCTCGTCGACCTTGGTGTAGCGGTCGCGCAGGCTCTGGCCCAGCATGGAATCGGGTGCGACGGTCGAGGGTGTCACATCGGCACGGTCGATTACGGCCAGGTCGATAAGATTTTTGAGGCCGGTCTGGAAGAAGCTGTTCAAAAACGCATGGCGCAGCACGCGTGCGTCCTCGTTGCCGTCGGTGTTGAGGTAGCGCTCGAGTACGATGCGGTCTTCGGTGAGGGTGCCGGTCTTGTCGCAGCACAGGACGTCCATGGCACCCAGGTTTTGAATCGCCGGCAGCTCCTTGACGATAACCTGGCGACGGGCGAGGTCCTTGGCGCCCTGTGACAGGCTCGTGGTCACGATGACGGGAAGCATCTGCGGCGTGATGCCCACGGCCACGCTCGTGGCGAACAGCAGCGCGTCGATGATGTTGCCCTTGGTGGCGGCGTTGATGGCAAAGACGGCCGGCGCCATAACGAGCATAAGACGTACGAGCAACATGGAGACACTCGAGACGCCGCGGTCAAACGCGCTCTTCTCGCCGCGTCCGTTGAGCATCTTGGCGATGCCGCCCAGGTAGGTGTCCGAGCCGGTGGCAACGACAAGCGCCATGGCGGTGCCGTTTTGCACGGAGGTGCCGGTAAAGACGATGTTCTTGCAGGCAGAGAGCGGCAGCGCGGAGCCGTCGGCACCATCGACGACGGTGGTGGCAGCGGTCTTCTCGACGGCCTCGCTCTCGCCGGTGAGTGCGGACTCGATCACAAACAGGTCGCGCGCGGTGATGACGCGGGCATCGGCCGGCACCATATCGCCGGCAGAGAGGCGGATCACATCGCCGGGGGCGAGCTCGTCGAAGAGGATTTCGATGCGCTCGCCGTCGCGCAGGACGGTGCAAGTGTTGGAGACCAGGTCCTTGAGGGCCTCTGCCGCATTGCCGCTGCGGGCTTCCTGGATAAACTTCATACCGCCCGATACCAGCAGCATGATGCCGATGACGATGACCGTGGAGGGGTCGCGCTGCGGCTCGGGCACGGCGAGCACGTCGATGTAGAGCGAGACCAGCGCGAGCGCGGCGAGGATACCGGCGAAGGGATCGATGAATGCGTCGGCGATGCGGCGGGCGAGCGTCTTGGTCGGCGCCTCGATGGTGTTGGGGCCGACCGCGCTCAGGCGCTCGGCGGCGTGCTCGGCGGTGAGGCCGTCGGCCGTGGCGTCGAGCAGCACGAGGGTGTCCTCGGCGCTATGGGTGGCGGCGAAGACGGTGTTCTTGGCAAGGCCGGCGTGAGCGGCAGGGCGCGCCGTGCGGCGGCGCTTGGAGATGACTTCGAGTACCGTGGCGGTTTTGAGCATCAGCATAGGGTCCTCCTTGTTAAAGGGAGTTAGCGTACGTGTCGTATTGAATTGCAAAAAACCTAGATGTCGCTCACGTCATGCTCGCGAATCACCACAAAGGGGACAGGCACCTTTGTGGTGATTTTGGTGATCGACTGTTGGCGCTTATGCGTGCGCGGAGTCCTCGCGGCGTGCCGAGGGCGACATGCAGGTTTTTCGACTATGACTGCCTTCCATGGCACACCTCCTTAAGGCCGGGCGCAGCGCGCTTTGGGTATCTCGTACCCGTTTCAATCCGCCGGTATTTTTGACGAGGGGGTTTGCCGTGTCAACCCCATTGTTCGGAAAATCATCGCCCCTGACAAAGCCCTTACAGAGCGCCATGGCTTCAAAGCGCGCCCGCATCGACGTCCTGCCTGCGCTAAACTGTGAAACACGAACGCCTAATCGAGAGGAGCCCGCATGGAGGCTTACAAGCAAGAATTCATCAAGTTCATGGTCGAGTCCGACGTGCTTAAGTTTGGCAGCTTTACGCTCAAGAGCGGCCGTCAGTCCCCGTTCTTCATGAACGCCGGCGCCTACGTGACGGGCTATCAGCTCAAGAAGCTGGGCGAGTATTATGCCCAGGCCATTCACGACAACTTCGGCGACGACTTTGACGTGCTGTTTGGGCCTGCCTACAAGGGTATTCCCCTGGCCGTCGTCACCGCCATTGCCTATCACGAGCTCTACGGTAAAGAGGTCAAGTACTGCTGCGACCGCAAGGAGGCCAAGGACCACGGTGCCGACAAGGGCAACCTGCTGGGCTATGAGCCTCAGGACGGCGATCGCGTGATCATGGTCGAGGACGTCACCACCTCTGGCAAGTCCATCGACGAGACCTATCCTAAGGTCATGGCTGCCGCCGATGTTGAGATTAAGGGCCTGATCGTCTCGCTCAACCGTATGGAGGTCGGCAAGGGTGGCATTACCACTGCGCAGAAGGAGATCGAGGCCAAGTACGGTTTCCCCGTTGCCTCCATCGTGAGCATGGCTGAGGTCGTCGAGACCCTTTACAACCACGAGATCGACGGCAAGGTCGTTATCGACGACGAACTCAAGGCCGCCATCGACGCCTACTACGAGCAGTACGGAGTTCGTTAGTTACGCGGTTTTACCAAACCGCGTAACGGCTCGACGCTGCGCGCCGCCCAGAGCGACAATTTGTCATTCAAAAAGGCAAGGCATGACCAGAAGGTCTATGCCCTCCTCTTTCAAGGCACCTTGCTCGCTTAGGGGCGTTTTCGCTGTCGGTGCCAAAACATCGGTGCGGTCGTTGGGTAGCTAATTTGGGACGGGGCTATTTTGACTGCTTTCACATGTAAAGTAGTCAAAATAGCCCCGTCCCAAATTAGCTACCCTTGCACCAAAAATGAGCGTGGATAATCTCCCGGTTTTGGCCTGCGTGGGGGCTCAAAGTGGGAGATTATCCACGCTCGTGATTTGAGTGTCCGAAAATCCACGCTCGTTTGGTCGGTGCATGTCTACGCAGCGTAGGTTGTCGAGGGCAGTCTTCAAATGGATACTGACTCTTGAACCGGTTCGCTCCATTCCTCCAATCTGATCGGACATCTCATGAACCAGACACCGCAAAGCAATGTCCCCCATACTTTTTTGGCGGCACATGCCATCAAGCGGCTGCGCGAAGATCGCGGCCTCACCCAGCGCGCCCTGGCGGAAAGCCTTGGCGTGACCGATAAAGCCGTCAGCAAGTGGGAATCCGGCCGCGGCCTTCCCGACATTTCCCTCGTTGAGCCTTTGGCCCAGAGACTCGGCATAAGCGTGGCTGAGCTTTTGGCTGGTGACATTCGGGCCAACGCCAACCGTGCAGGCAATATGCTCAAAGGCGTCTTTTACGTTTGCCCTATCTGCGGAAACGTTGTGCACGCGCTCGGAGAAGGCAGCTTTAGCTGCTGTGGCTCCACGATGTTTCCCCAGGAGGCCGAAGAGCCGGACGCGGACCACGCCTTTTCCATCGAGCGCATCGAGGACGATTGGTACGTCACGCTCGATCATCCCATGACCAAGGATCACTACATTAGCTTTGTGGCATATGCGACTATGGACGGCATCTGCTTTAAGAAGCTCTATCCAGAGCAATCGGTGCAGCCGCGCTTTCATATCACCGGACGCGGCAGAATGTACCTCTACTGCAACCAGCACGGACTCTTTGTTTTGCCGACGCCTCGCAAGTAAAAGCCCGCTGTCCGCCCGATGCCCCTGCGCCAACGAGTTGCGGTGGAATAGTTCCTGAAAGTGCTGGTTTAGAGCCTAAACAGGAGCTATTTCACCGCAACTTAGGAGGGCGATTGGAGGCGCGGTGGGGCCGGATTGTTATTTGAGGCCGGGGAGGCGGGTGTAGGGAAACGATCGCTCTAGGAATTCGGCGCAGTGGGCGTAGTCTTTGGCGAAGTAGCTGCTGTAGAGCGAATCGAGCACGTATTGCACGGCGATATGGCTGGCGAACTGCGTGATGCGATGCGTCATGCTCTCGTGGTCACTCACCGTAAGGTAGGCGGCAAAGCCAGGGTGAATGCGCGCGCAATAAGGCGTGCCGATGACGATGACCGGGACATGTCGACTGCTGAGGATCGGCAAGATGTCCTTGAGGTTGGGGGCAAGGCCGCTGTAGGAGATGACGATTGCCGCATGGTCGGGGCCCGAGGCGAGCGCCGTTCGCACCTGGGCCTCGACACCGTCGTGGCACGTCGCGCTTTTACCGGCGGAGAGCAGGCGGTCGCGGAACATTCCCGCTGGATAGAGGTTGTGCGAGCCCGTGTAGATGTCGACCTGTCGGGCGTTCGCAATGAGCTTGGCGGCGTGGTCAAGCTGCGTGGGGTCGAGCAGCTCCTGCGTTTCGGCCAGCGTGGTCTGGTAGAGCCCCTCCATGCGCTCCATAACCTGCGCGGGGCTGGACGTAGCATCAAAGGGAAAGTTGATGTCCACGTCGCGCCGGTTGCCCGCCTCGGTTGCCAAGCGAATAAGCTCGACCTTGAGGTCTTTGAATCCCTCGAGGCCGAGCTTTTTGCAAAAACGGTGCACACTCGCGACCGAAACGTTGGTGCGTGCGGCAAATTCCTTAATAGAAAGCCCGCGGATGTCCTCGCCGATGGCAAGGGCTGCAATGCCGAGCTGTTGCTCGGTAGGGGTAAGGCCCTGTGCCTCGGAAATCTTGCGTTTGATATCCATGCGAACTCCCACACTCAACAAACCTGCCAAAAAGGGACAGGTTTATTTTGGCAGGTTTTGCCCGCAAAGGGTAACGGGGCCGAGGATGCCGCTCGGGGCGACGGGTTCGGTGAGGGCGAAGATGTCGGGAATCGCATGATCGAGCGTGTTGATGATGTCGATCGTGAGCTCATGCGCACCGGTGGAAAGTGCGCCTGTCGCAAAGCGATAGGGCGGGCAGATGCGCGTGCCGAGCGTTTGTCCGTCGAGCGTGAGTGTTGCGACTTCGTAGACATCCCCCAGGTCAATGGCGGTGTGGGCGAGGTCGTCGGTCAGCTCGAACGACGTGCGATAGTGGAACGTGCCGCAGATGCCGGCGAACTGCTCGGCCGTGAGGTCGCACAGCTGCTCGAGCTTTTGCGGCTCGCCAAAGGTTCCATCGCTGCCGGCAGGGGAGAGGGCAACGGTCCACGGTCCGTCGATGCTAAGGCAAACCGCATCATCCGCATTCGTGTTCGCCCCGTCATCGAGTCCGACCTCGTCGCCCGTTCCCAGAACAACAACGCAGCTCTCGAAGGGCGCCAGCTCCAACGCGCCATCAAACGCAACGGGCTCGATACCGTTTAACAGGTCGAGCCGCGTGCCGCAAAGGCGCTCGCCTGTCGCAAGCGCAACCGTGCAGTCGATGCGCTCGCGTGGGTGCTCGTTGACGAGCATAACGTAGGTCTCGCCGGCGCGCTCGTAACGAAGCGCGCGCAACCAGGGCTGGGGCGTGTCGGTGACAACCGTCTGCAGCCCAGCGCTCGCCAACACGCCCGCCATATCGGCAAGCTGAGTCGCTGCAAGTTCACCCAGTTCAACCACGACGTCCGCGTCGTAAAGCGCGCTCGGCACCTCGTCGACGGCAAGGACCATAACTCCCGCATCAATCATGCGCCTTACGGCCTGCGCCGTCTCCGCGCCAATAAACGTAGCACCGGGCATAACAAATGCCTGGTAGCGGCAGTTGTTAACGCAAAGTAATCCGTCGGCAATCGAAACCTCGTAGCGGCTCTTGTCTTCAAAAGCCTCGGCGGGCACAAAATCAAAGTCGATCTGCGCGCGCGTGAGCTCTGCCGCCACGCGCTCGATAGGCATGGCGCTACCGGCCCATTCGGCATCGGCATGGTACAGGATGGCGACGGGGCGCGTGGCACAGCCTCCCGAAAGCAGCGTTGCCGTACGGTTCATATAGCTCATGAGCTGCCCAAAGTGCGGCCACTGCGGATTGTTGCCGTGCGCGTAAAAGTGCGGCGGGCAGTCCCAATCGGGAAAGGGCGCCATGCTAAACGCGTGCGGCGTAAACCAATTGACGCCGCGGACGAGCATGTGGTCGGCAATCCATTTCATCTCGCGCAAGCCCTCGTGCCAGCCGAAGGCGCCGAAGACCTCGACCATGCAGCGTCCTTGTTTTTTGGGGTCGAGGCGCGCGGCCGAAGAGCCCAGTTTGGCAAGCGCGTAGGTAAAGAGCTCGATGTTCCATGCGCCATGGAAGTAGCTGTAAGGGCCGTGGTCGATGCCAGGGGCGAGCTGGTTGATAACCACATCGATGCCCGCCATGTCCTGACCGGCGACAGCGCGGAAGTAGTGCCCGGCGCCCTGGCCCAGGCGCGTGTGGCAGCTTTTGTCCTCAATCACATGTCCGATGTGCATGACGCCGTGCTCACGGCACCAGTCGCCGATCTGCTCGTCAAAGCAGGTGCGGTAGAGTTGCGTGGCAATGTCCATGTAGGTGTGACGGACTCGGGCGCCATCTGCCTCGCGTGTCCAAAGGCCGTGTAGCTTGGTGAGCCAGTCCTCGCCAAGTGCATTGCGCAGGCGGCTGGCAAGCTCGTCCGACCAAGGTAGTGCCATATCGCCGCGTCCAATAAAGCTGCTGGTAGAAGCATCGTCGAGAGCCGTGCCCTTCTCGTTCATAAAGCCTGGCTCATCGGTAAAGAACCCCAGGATGGTGCAGCCGAACTCGTCGCCCAGATGCTCAAACGTGGGCTCGTAGACGGCATCGATGAGCGCGCGGCACGAATCGGCGTCGACCATGTTGATGTACTCATCGCGAAAGCCGGTTTTTTGGCTGGTGACGAAGAGCTCGACGGTGGTGATGCCGGCGGGCGCGCCTAAACGCAGGCGGGCGGGGGTGCCGTCGGCCTGCTCAACGGAGAGCTCAAAGTCGAGCGGTGCGCCGGCGGCGTCGAAAGTCGCCGCACCCACAAAGCGCTCCGTGGGATCCATAAGATTGCCGAGCTTGATGACCGTGGACGGCTGGGGACCAACGACCGTAACCGTGCGATGTTTGAGCACGGTCTTCTTAAGCGCGGGGTCAACATCCTCGCCCGCAAGCGCGCCGTTGGCGTAGCCCGTGGGGAAATGGGCGTCGTCGAGCAGCCAGATCTTCAACCCCAAGCGCTTGCACTCGCCAATGATAAAACGCAGGTCAGCCCACCAGCCGTCGCGACAAAACTCGGGATGCGTGCGCGATTCGAGGCAGACCTCGCGGATGTCCGCACCGGCAATCTGCTCCAAGTATTCGGTAATCGTCTCGTGCGCCTCGCCCTTGAGCCACAAGAACGGAAGCACATGGTTGTCGTATGCCGCCATATCCACTCCTTCAAAACCTGCCAAAAAGGGACAGGTTTATTTTGGTCGGTTTTATCTGGGCAAACGTCACCCCACAGTTGCTTGGCGAAGCGCTGGGACGCGTGCCACATGCCAGAACCAACTTTCTAAACCCTTGCGAGTTCAGGGTACGTCGTCCGCGCTGCCCTGCTAATATCAAAACCACGGCAGAATATGACTAAATCAACGATGGTGGCGCTATGGATATCGCACGTTTGGACAATCTTTTGCTCGAGCTGACCGATAGCGAGCGCGCTTACTGCGCGGGCGCCCGCTATGACTGGAACGATGCATTTAGACAGGGGCAACAGGCAGATATCGATGGCAGGCATGTCCGTAAAATCGGTAACGCGGCGTACGCCCTGCACCAAGAAGGCATGCCCGAGGGCCTGTCGATTGTGCGCAACTCGCGCTTTAACCCCGTGCCGGAGCACGTGCACGATTATGTCGAAATCAGCTATGTCTATCGAGGGAGCGCGCCACAGGTTGTCAATGGTACGCAACTCACGCTCGCCCAAAACGAGGTGCTCTTGCTCGACGCGGCCTGTCCACATGCCGTGGGCGAGCTCGGCGAGCATGACATTATGCTGAGCATCGTTATCTCGCGGCCGATGTTGCACCGCAGCCTAGAGCAGAGCCTGTCGCCGTCAAGCACCGTCTCGCAGTTCCTCATTAATGCCCTCAATGACGAAACCGACCACCGCGGCCATGTGCATTTCCGCACGGGCAACAGCCGCCGCGTGCGCCGATACATGCAGGAGATACTGTGCGAGCTTCTGGAGCCGACGGCGGCGAGTCCCCAGACCGTGTCGAGGCTGTTTGAGTTGCTGCTGGTTGAGCTGATGCAAAGCTATGAGACATCGCTGTTGCAGGCGGACATGCCCACGCTGCCTTCGGCGCAGGTCGCGGCCGCCGTGGGCTACATCGAGCGGCATGCTTGCGATTGCACGCTCAACGACTTAGCCCGCCACCTGCACCTGAGCCCTAACTACGCAAGCGCGCTGCTCAAGCGGCAGACGGGGCGCACGTTTATGCAACTCGTACAGGAGAGCCGCCTGACACGCGCGGCAACACTGCTCGACGCCGGCTCCACTGCGGAGGCCGCGGCGCGCGAGGCCGGCTACGCCAACATGAGCTTCTTCTACAAAAAGTTTGCCGAGCGCTATGGCTGCACGCCGGCCGCCTACCGCCGGCGTTTGCCCAGATAAAACCTCCCAAAATAAACCTGTCCCTTTTTGGTCGGTATCAGGAAGTGTCAGGGTCGGGGCGGAGGCGGTCCGTGGGCGCGAAAAGAAGTGTCGGGTTTGGCGCGCCCGCTTCTGCCCGTCCCGCGCGTGGGCGATACTCGGATTATCGACCCGCGATGCAAAGGAGATGCTCATGGCAAACATCAAGTTCCCCAAGGGTTTCTATTGGGGTGGCGCCACCGCCGCCAACCAGTTTGAGGGCGCTTGGAACGTGGACGGCCGCGGTCCTTCCGTCGACGACCATTTCTTGGGCGGCAGCTACAAGGAGCCGCGTCAGATTACGATCGACATCGACCCCAACCGCTTCTACCCCAATCATGACGGTATCGATTTCTACCATCACTACGAGGAGGACATCGCGCTGTTCGCCGAGATGGGCTTCAATATGTTCCGCATGTCCATCTCCTGGAGCCGTATCTTCCCCAACGGCGACGACGCTGAGCCCAATGAGGCCGGTCTCGCCTTCTACGACCGCGTCTTCGACTGCCTGCGCGCCCACAATATCGAGCCGCTCGTGACCCTCTCGCACTACGAGATGCCCTATCACCTGGTCGAGAAATACAACGGCTGGGCGAGCCGCGAGATCATCAGCTTCTTTGAGAAGTACTGCCAGACCGTCTTCGACCGCTATCAGGACAAGGTCAAGTTCTGGCTCACCTTCAACGAGATCAACTGCGGTACTCAAGACATGGGGAACCTCTTTGAGACCAGCATGATTCAGGGCTTTGAGGGTCCGGCGTCGGCGGTCCACACCACGCCGCAGGCTCGTATGCAGGCGCTGCATCACCAGTTTGTCGCCAGCGGCCGCGTCGTGCGCTATGCCCACGAGCATTACCCGCAGTTTAAGATGGGCAACATGGACTGCTTCATCCTCTCCTATGCCGCCACGTGCGATCCGGCCGACGTGCTCGCCACGCAGCAGGAGATGAACACCATGAACTGGTATTGCTCCGACGTGCAGGTGCGCGGCAAGTACCCGTTCTATGCCAAGCGCTTCTGGGCCGAGAACGATGTTGAGCTCGTGATGGAGGACGGCGACCTGCAGGATATCGCCGACGGCAAGGTTGATTTCTACACCTTTAGCTACTACATGTCCGGCACCGTGGGCACCCACAAGGACCACGAGATGACCGAGGGCAACATGACCTTTGGCGGCAAGAATCCCTATCTGGAGTCCACCGACTGGGGCTGGCAGATCGATCCGCTGGGCCTGCGCATCGCCCTCAACGAGATTTACGCCCGCTACGAGATTCCGCTGATGGTGGTCGAGAACGGCATGGGTGCCTACGACGAGGTCGAGGAGGACGGCTCCATCCACGACCCGTACCGCATCGCCTATCTGCAGAGCCACATCAAGGCTATGGGCGAGGCCATCGCCGACGGCGTTGACCTGATCGCCTACACCTGGTGGGGTCCCATCGACCTGGTTTCCGCCGGCACTGGCGAGATGCGCAAGCGCTACGGCTTCATCCACGTCGATAAGTACGACGACGGTACCGGTACCTACGAGCGCCGCCGCAAGGACAGCTTCTTCGCATACCAGAAGATTATCAAGTCCAACGGCGCTGAGGGCTTGGAGTAATTGAGTTCCGGCGATTGAGTTCCGGCGTTCTGACGAACGCCGGACCGGCGGCCGATTTCGTGACCACGAATGTCGACGACGACGGCATCTGGAACGCCTTCGTGCGCCTGGGGCTCATCGAGGGTTAATCAACAAAACGGGTGCCGATGGACAAAGACGTCGGCAGAGTTTTCGATTCGACTCCCCACCTTAGTTTTGGTCCAATTGGCACTATAATCACCATAGGCATGCGCACTACGTTGCGCTTAATCAAGAGGAGAAAACGTATGGGTCTGTTTGACATGTTCAAGAAGAAGGCTGAGCCCGCGGCTGCCGCTGCTCCTGCCTCCATTTCTGCTTCTGCCGGCGCCGACGTGCTGTGCTCGCCCGTCAAGGGCAAGGTCATCAAGATGGCCGATGTGCCCGATCCCGTCTTTGGTGGCGAGGTCCTGGGCAAGGGCTGCGCCGTGTGGCCCGAGGACGATCTGGTCTATGCCCCCTGCGACGGCAAGGTGACCGTCACCATGGGTCACGCCGTGGGCCTGCAGTCCGATAGCGGCATCGAGGTCCTGGTGCACGTTGGCGTCGATACCGTCAACATGAACGGCGACGGCTTCGAGGGCTTCGTCAAGGCCGACGACGTCGTGAAGGCCGGCCAGCCCATGCTCAAGATCGACCGCGCCAAGATTGCCGCTGCCGGTTACAAGGACTGCGTCGTCGTGGCCGTGTCCAACACCGCCGAGTTCGCCGATGTCGAGCTCGCCGTCGAGGCTGATTCCGCTGTCGCCGCCGGCGATGCCATCGTCAAGGTTGTCCGCAAGTAAATCGCGGCATCGCATAATGTCTAAGGGTGGTCGGATTATCCGGCCACCCTTTTTTATTGCACGGTACGGATGCGTTTTATTGCACGCTGAGCGGACTCGCAGACCGTTCGGACGTTAAAACGAACCGACCGCGCCTTCGTGCTGCCGAGGGTGTTCATAAGTGGATAGTATGTGCTTACTATCACAACGTGCGCCGTGTCTGGGAAGCGCGGTGCCGCTCATTGGGAGGAACATCATGAAAAAGAAGCTGCTGCTTGCGCCCCTCATGGCCGTTTTGGTTGCATGTGTGGTCGTGCTTTCCGGCTGCGGAGGCCCCTCGATCGAAGAGCTCATCACCGAGGACCTTACGACTCAGTTCGATGAGGTCAAAAACGGTGGCGACGATTTCCTCTCTGGTCTGGAAGAGGCTTCGGGCGACGAGTTCGAGCAGCTGGGCATCGATCCCAAGGAGTATGCCAAGACCTATCTCGAGGGCTTTGATTACGAGATCGGCGACGTGACGGTCGACGAGGACAAGGGCGTTGCAACCGCCGAGGTCTCCATCACCTGCAAGTCTATGAACAAGATCGTCGAGGACTTCTCCACCCAGTATCAGGAGAAGGTCGCTGCACTTGACACGGTTCCTTCCGATGACGAGCTGTACAAGATGGCCGGCCAGGTGATGGTCGATGTGACCAAGGCCACCGAGCCCAGGAAGACCACGGTTATCTTCAAGTACACCTGCAACGATGACGGCGAGTGGTCTGCCGACGACTCCGTCAACTCCGAGATGATGGATGCAATGCTGAGCTAGGGGAGTTACGCGGTAGTTTGTTACGGCGTTTTACCAAACGCCGTAACTGCTCGACGCTGCGCGGGCACCAGAGCGACAACTTGTCATTCAAAGAGGACGGCATGACCAGAAGGTCTATGCCGTCCTCTTTTCATGCCAATTTGTTCGCTCTGGTGCCCGCTCGCTGTCATTGCCGAAACATCGGCGTTGCCATGGCAGTCATTGGGGACGTTCTTAAACGACTACTTTCCGCGCGACAGAATCTATGCAGCCGTGTTGAGCGACAGCCCCGCTACTCGCCCAGAATCAGCGCCGCGAGCTCATCCTGGGTGTCCACCACGTAGTCGGCGCCGGCGGCTTCTAGCTCTGCGCGGCCACGGAAGCCCCAGGCGACGCCGGCGCTCTTAAGGCCGGCATTGTGGCCGGTCAGAACATCGACATTCGAATCGCCAACGTAGAGCGTGGTCGCCGGGTCGGCGCCCAGCTCCTCCATTACATGCAGCGTGACGGGAGCCTCGGGCTTGGGTGGAAACGCGTCGACACGACCCTGCACCAGCGCAAAACGATCGGGGCCAAAGTACTTTTCGATAAGCGGAGCCGCCGAAATATGGTCCTTGTTGGTGAGCACGGCAAGCTCAACGCCCGCGGCGCGCAGACGGTCGAGCATCTCGACCGTGCCGGCATAGGGGGCGGTGTGGTCCTCCTTGTGCTCGCCGTAATAAGCCCTAAACTCGGCGAGCGTCTGCTCAAACATGCGGCCGTCGCCCGCGTACTCGGCGGGCATAAAGCGCTCGACCAGCTTGAGCATGCCGTTTCCCACCTTGTAGCGGTACTCGTCCACGGCAAACGTGGGCCAGCCGTGCATCTCGCAGGTATGGTTGCCGGCTGCCGCCAGGTCCTCGAGCGTATTGAGGATGGTGCCGTCCAGATCAAAAATCACATGGGAATAGGCTGCTGCCATGGGTGCTCCTGCCGTTTGAGTTGTAAAGCGCACCCCATGATACTGGGCTTGCGTGTCGGGCGCGTTTGGAATCTGAACATCTTTAACGGCATCGGGGCGCATCGCGCCAGCGCAAGCCTTTGCCGCTAGCAGATCCTGGGCAGTTGCTCTCCCACGAGCATGTCGAGGATGCGGGTCGATCCCCAGCCGGTGCGCACGCGAACGGCGGGTCGAGCGCCTTCGGCAAGCGGCATCACGCGACCGATGATGGCGGCGTTCTTGCCGTAGCGGGCGGCGCGCATGGCCGCTAGCGCCGCGTCGGCCTGCTCGGCTGGCACCACGGCGACCATCTTGCCCTCGTTGGCAACCTGCAGCACGTCGTAGCCGAGCATCTCGCAGGCGGCCTGCACGTCGGGGCGCACGGGTACGGCGCCCTCGTCAATCTCCATGGCAATGCCGCTGGCCTGCGCAAACTCGTTGAGCGTGGAGGCCAGGCCTCCGCGCGTGGGGTCGCGGAAGCAGCGCGTGTCGGGGGCGGCGGCCAGCACGTCGGCAATCAGGTGGTTGAGCGGCGCGGCGTCGCTCTCGATGCTGCTCGAGAACGCCAGACCCTCGCGCTGGCTCATGATGGCGATACCGTGGTCGCCTAGCGTGCCCGAGACCAGGATGACGTCGCCGGGCTGGCAGTTGGCGCCGCTGAGCGTCACGCCCGTAGGAACCTCGCCCACGCCGGCGGTGTTGATGTAGACGCCGTCGGCCCCGCCGCGCTCGACCACCTTGGTGTCGCCGGTGATGATTTTGACGCCTGCCTCGCGCGCCGTCTCGGCCATGGTCTGCACAATCTGACGCAGTTTATCCATGGGATAGCCCTCTTCGAGGATAAAGCCGCACGAAAGGTAGCGCACGTTGGCGCCCGAGGTCGCGACGTCGTTGACGGTTCCGCACACGGCGAGCCTGCCGATATTGCCGCCGGGGAAGAACTGCGGCGAGACTACAAAGCTGTCGGTCGACATGGCGATGCGCCCGCTCGCGGGCAGCGCAGCGACGCCGGCATCGTTGCCCTCGAGCAGTTCGGGCGACCCAAAGGCATCCAAAAAGACCTCATCGATGATGCGTTTCATCATCTGGCCGCCAGAGCCGTGGCCCAACAGGACAGTGCTATCGGTGGCAGTACGGGACATATCGAAAACTCCAATCGAGGACGGAATTATATGGGTGAGGTGCAGCGTCGACCGGCCCGCCGTTCGTTAGAGCGGCGGAACCCATTAGCCTCGGTAGCGGAAATATGCTGCACAGCTGCCCTCGGAACTCACCATGCAGGGGCCGACGGGATGCTCGGGTGTACAAGCTTGGCCGAACAGAGGGCAGTCGCTCGGCGTAATGGCCCCGCGCAGCACGTCGCCGCAGCGGCACCCACGCGGCTCGACCGTCGTCTCAACGGGCACGTCAAAGCGAGTGCGGGCATCAAAGCGCGAGAACTCGGGGCGGATGGAAAGGCCCGAGTTGGCAATCGGCCCCAGCCCGCGCCACGTGGTGTTGCATGGCTCAAACACCTGCTCGACCAGCTGGCGCGCAACGGGGTTGCCGTCTGCGTTGACGCCACGGCGGTAGGCGTTGTCGATCGCCGGCCTGTTCTCGACAACCATCTGGACCAGCATGCAGATGCCCTGCAGGATATCGACCGGTTCAAATCCCGTGACCACACCCGGGGTATTGAACTCGTCGACCAAAAAGCTAAAGGGCGCCAGGCCCGTGATGGTGGCGACGTGGCCCGGCAGGATAAAGCCGTCGATAGTGGTCTCGGGATCGTTGGCGATGGCGCGCAGCGCCGGCGGCGTGGTCTTATGGGCACAGTAGACCGAGAAGTTCTGCAGCCCGCGCGCGTCTGCCTCCAGGATGGCGGCGGCGATGGTAGGCGTCGTGGTCTCAAAGCCGACGCCCATAAAGATGACCGGGCGATCGGGGTTGTGTTCGGCGATATCGAGTGCATCGAGTGGGGAGTACACAATGCGAATATCGCGCCCCGCCGCCTTTTGCGCGGCGAGCGAGGTAGACGACCCGGGCACGCGCATCATGTCGCCAAAGGTGGTGATGATGGCGTCGTCTATGTTGGCGAGCGCGATTGCGTGGTCGATGTCGCGGTTGGCGGTGACGCAGACGGGGCAGCCCGGGCCGCTCAGTAGCTTGAGCCCGGCCGGCATAATGGAGCGAAAGCCATAGCGCCCGATGCTCACGGTGTGCGTGCCGCAGACTTCCATAAGGTTGATGGCGCGGTCGCCGACAAGCTCATGAATGCGCTCGATGAGCTCGCGAGCCAGCTTGGGATTGCGGAATGCCGAGAAGTCGATACCGGAGCGAGCCGGTTGTTCGGGCGCCACTAGTAAGCCTCCGCCGGGTTGGTGGCAAGCTGGTCTTCTTCGACCAGCTCGGACATGGCATTAACAAGCTCGAGCGTTTCCTGTGCTTCCTGCTCGTCGACAATTTGGATGCCAAAGCCGGCGTGTACGAGAATATAGTCGCCAACCTGCGCCGTCGGCACGAGTCGCAGCGACACGGGGCGCTCGATGCCCATCATGTCGACGGTGGCCTTGAGGTCGTCGTCGCGTTTGACTACTTTACCGGGAACGGCAAGGCACATATTGTTCCCCTTTTATACGCTTTGCGCTGGACGGGCGCTCAATAATCCATCAGTTGATGGTAGCGCTCGCGGGGTTCGCGGGCAAACGCGTTACGCCTGTGAGACGGCGGCGTGCGAGGGCGAGCTACTGTGATGCAATCTGCGCAAGACGAGCGCTTGCGACCGCCGCCTGACCGTAGGCGATGCAGCCGTCATTGACGGGTACGGTGTGGGGGACAAGGACAGTAAGGCCTGCGCTTTTGAGCTCGCGGGCGAGGAGCTGAAGCAGAAGTCGGTTCATGAACACGCCGCCCGAGAGCGCGACGGTGTCGATGCCTTCGCGCGCGCAGATTTTGCGTGCGATTCGTGCCGAAGAGCGCGCGATGGCGATATGGAAGTCGAGCGCGAGTCTGTAGGCCGCAGCGCCGGCCCTGATTCCCTCCAAAAGCGCCTCAATAAGCGATCTGGAGTTTAGAACATGGCAGGCGTCCGGACGGGATGATTCGGTTACGGAAAAGCCGGCTATATTGTCGGTGGGGCAGGCACTTTCACTGCTAAGCGCGCGCCAGGCGGCGGCCTCAAGCTCGATGGCGGGTTCGCCCTCGTAGGTTGCCTTGTCGCAGATGCCCAAAACTGCAGCGGCGGCATCAAAGAGACGCCCCATGCTGCTGGTGCGCGGGCTGTTGATGCCGCGCTCAATCATGGTGGCTGTCACGCTGCGCGTTTGCTCGTCGAGGGTGCCCAAAAGCCGAGCGGCACCCGGGTGCTCGAGCAGGCCGAGCTCGCTCAGCAGGGCAAAGGCATTGCGCCGGGCATCGCGCACGGATGCGGCACCGCCTGGCAGCGCCCAGGTGCGCAGGTGCGCGGCGCGTTCAAAATCGGCAAGGCCGGCAACAAGAAACTCGCCGCCCCAAATGGTCCCATCGGTGCCGGCGCCGGTGCCGTCAAAGGCGATACCAAGGACGCGCGCGTCGGTTGTAAGCTGGCCCGCGGCGATGGCCTCGGCCATCACGCTCGCGATGTGCGCATGATGATGTTGAACCTCAACAGATGGCATACCCTGTTTCTGCGCCTGTTCGCGCGCCCACTGGCTCGACAGATAGCTGGGATGCATGTCGCATGCCAAGGCGGTGGGCGCCAGGTCAAAGAGGTTTTCCAAGCGCGTGCGCGCGGCGTTCCAGGCATCGAAGGTCCCGCCGTTTTCAACATCGCCGATATGCTGCGACACAAAACAGGTTGCCTCGCCGTTCGTCCCTTCACGCGTGAGCGCAATCGTGGCCTTTTGTTGTGGCCCGCAGGCGAGCATGCAGGACGGAGCGCCGTCGAGCGCCGGCAACGGCAGCGGCTGGGGTGCATATCCGCGGGCACGGCGCACGGGCATAACGGCGCCGTCGACCACGCGTACTACAGAGTCGTCGTAGCGCGACAGAATCGCGCGGTCGTTACCGAGCAGCGCATCGGCGATGCCGGCGGCAACAAGGTGCTCCCATGCAAGATCGTCATCGGTCTCGATGGGCTCTTCGCTCAGGTTGCCGCTGGTCATGACGAGCGCGTGCATACCGTGCGACGCGGCAGCTGCAAGCAGAAGATGCTGAAGCGGGGTGTAGGGGAGCATAACGCCAAGCTCGGGCAGGTCGCGCGCGACGGACGGTGCGAGTACGAGGGCGTCGGGAGAATCGCCGTCGTTCCCGCAAACAGCCCGCCGGCGCAGCAGCACGATGGGGCGGATACTGCCAGCGAGCAGATCGCGTTCAGCATCGTCGATATGACACAGGCGCCCGGCATCGGCAAGACTGCGCACCATGACGGCAAGTGGTTTGTTACTGCGGCGTTTGCGATGGCGCAGCTCGGCCACCGCCTGCTCGTTGGAGGCGTCGCATGCCAAGTGAAATCCGCCCAGACCCTTGATGGCGACGATACCGCCACCGGCCAGTAGCTCAACACAGCGGTCGATAATGGCGTCGCTGGTCTCGCGTGTGGTGCCGACGGCCGGTATCGCGGACGAATTCCCGTACGCATCGCCGTTCACAGCCTCGCGCCACGTAATATGCGGCCCGCAATCAAAGCAGGCATCGGGCTGTGCGTGAAAGCGGCGGTCGAGTGGATCGGCATACTCTGCGGCGCAGGCGGGGCACATGGGGAAACGGTCCATCGATGTGGCCGCTCGGTCATAAGGCAGCGATCGGATGATGGTAAAGCGTGGGCCGCAGTTAGTGCAGTTGATAAAGGGGTAGTGATAGCGTCGGTCGGCGGGATCGAACAACTCGCGCAGGCAATCGTCACAGGTGGCGATATCGGGCGAAACGAGCGTCGTGTGCGCGGTCTGGTCCTGCGACGCCACAATGCGAAAGCCCTGATCGTTAGCGGCATCCCAGTTGCCGGGTGCTAGGTCTACAACCTCGACATGCTCCACGCGAGACGCCGCAGGCGCATGCTCGGAAAGTGCGTCAACAAATTCGTCGAGCGACTCGCTTAGGGCGTGCGCCTCGATATGCACGCCGTCGCCCGCGTTGAGCACCCAGCCGCAAATGCCGTGCGCCATGGCCTCGCGATACACAAACGGCCGCATGCCGACGCCCTGCACAATGCCCGTTACATGGATATGCGCATGTCGCATGCGACCCTCCTTCGTTGAAATGTGTGCTGTTACAGCCCCAGGCTCTGCTTGGTGGCGGCGCAGGTGAGCTCGCCGTGTTTGACGCCGCGCAGGCCCAGCAGGCGGTCGGCTAGTTCGTAGACGCGCTCGCCGCGACCCTTGAGCGCCAGAATCTCCAAGCAGTTGTGGTGATCCAGATGCACGTGCATGGTCGATACGATCTCGTCGGTGTAGTCGTGCTGCACTTCGTCCAGGCGGCGCGTCAGGTCGCCGGTATGGTGGTCGTAGATCATGGTGAGCGACCCGATAACATGCTCATCGGGCGTGCGCATCTGCTCCTTGGCGATCGAGGCGCGAATCAGGTCGCGCACGGCCTCGGAGCGGTTGGCAACGTCGCCGCGGCGCGCGATCTGCTTGTCAAAACGGCGCAGCAGGTCGTCCGGTGCGGTAACCGAAAAGCGGACCAGCTCGGAGCCGGAGCCACTACAGTGGCAGCCCGCGTCACCGTCCGCCTCGTGCAGATGCTCGTGCTCGTACCCGCAGCCGTGCTCGTGTTCGGCCACGTTACACCAGCTTCACGGAGCCGACGGAGTTGTGGTCGGCCTCGATGGCCTCTTCGTAGCCCTCGAGTGCGTCGTGGGCCTCGTGCAGCGCGGCCATGGCTGCCTCGAGCTTGGCGCCGATGCGCTCCATGTCAAAATTCTCGGTCGCATGCAGCAGCTGATGGCTCCACTCGTGAGCGAGCTCGATGGTGTCGTCGACCTGCTTGACGCTCATGGCAAGCTGGCTCATGTTCATTCCAACATCATGCATGGAAAATCTCCTTTTGTATGGGGCAGTTCAGTGGTTCAGATTTTACTACGCCCGCTCTGTGCGCAGCTGCATAAGAAAACGGGTGCGAGTCTGTGTGACTCGCACCCGTTCACTGGGGGCTGTTTGTAACTACCATACTATCCGTGGTCGTCCGCGCCGCGCCCGGCAGTCCGGCGAGCGGTGCAAAAGCGCTCATGGACGGCGGGTAAGTAACAAGCGTATTACAGATGCTTCTCCAGCAGCGCCTGCAGCCTCGCCTTGGGCAGAGCGCCAACCGAGCGGTCAATCTCCTCGCCGTTCTTAAACACAATCAGCGTGGGGATGCTCATGACGCCATACTTCATGGCCAGGTCCTGGTTGTCGTCGACGTTGCATTTGGCAACGGCAAGCTTGCCCGCCAGCTCATCGGCAACCTCGTCAACGATGGGCGACAGCGAACGGCAGGGCCCACACCAGGGAGCCCAAAAATCGACCAGCACGGGAAGGCTGCCGTTGACGGTGGCGTCGAAGTTCTCGGGGGTAATCTGCTTAATGTCAGCCATGGTGACCTCCATAATGCGACGCGGCTCGGCCGCGTAAAACTCAGTACGACCGTGCTTATACCCAGCGGCCCGCAAAGCAACCACTCGCGGGCGGCTCTTTTATCAAAAGCGCCGCAAAACCCCTTTCTTCAGATATGGGGATATAAGGCGCATCGGCGTCAGCCGATATACATATACGGCTGCAAGTGGTATACTGTTTTCATGGATAGATACAGGAGCAACGACAACATAGTCTGGGACTGCGACTACCATGTGGTCTTCTGCCCGAAATACCGCAGGAAGGTGCTCGTGGACGGCATCGGCTCCCGCTTCGAGGAGATCGCGCACGAGGTCGCGGAGGAACTCGATTTCGAGATAAGGGAAATCAAGGTCATGCCCGACCGCGTGCACATGCTCGTCTCAGTCGACCCCCAGTTCGGCATCCACCGGGCCGTGAAGCGCATCAAGGGCAGGACCAGCCACGACCTGCGCGCCGAGTTCCCGCAGCTGAAGCGCAAGCTGCCGACGCTCTGGACGAACAGCTACTTCGTCTCGACCGTCGGCGGGGCGACGTCCGAGGCCGTCAGGCAGTATATCGAGGACCAGAGGAACGCGTGAGGGCCATGGACAAGACCTTCGAGTACCGCATATACCCGAGCGCCGAGCAGGAGGCCCTCCTGCAGAAGACCTTCGGCTGCTGCCGCTGGGTCTACAACAGGGTGCTGGCGATGAGGCGGGACGAGTACGCGTGGACGGGCAAATCGAGGCACATCAACTCCTACATCACCCAGATCCCCGCCTGGAAGAGGGCGGACGCGCCGTGGCTCTCCGAGGTGGACTCCATGGCACTGCAGCAGTCCCTGCGCGACCTGGACAAGGCATTTAAGAACTTCTTCCGCGCACCAGGCAAGGTGGGCTTTCCGAAGTTCAAGTCCAAACGCGCGGGGAGGAAGAGCTACCGCACGAACGGCGTCGGGATAATCGACGCCAGGCACGTGAGGCTGCCAAAGCTGGGGACCGTCAGGGCGCGGGTGAGCCGTCCCGTGGAGGGGCGCGTCCTGTCCGCGACGGTCAAGCAGGTGCCGAGCGGCAAGTACTACGTGGCGATATGCTGCGCGGACGTCCCCGCCACGGACGCGCCGGCCCCGACCGTCGGGTTCCTGGGAGTCGATGCGGGAATACACGACATAGCCACCTGCTCCACGGGGGAGCGCCTGCCCAACCCCAAAAACCTGCAAAGGAGCGAGAGGAGGCTGGCGCGGGAGCAGCGGCGGCTCTCGCGCAAGCGGAAGGGCTCCGCAAATCGCGCCAGGCAGCGTGTCAGGGTCGCGCGGGCGCACGAGAAGGTTGCCAACCGGCGGAAGGACGCCCTGCACAAGTTCACGACGCATGCGGTGGGAGAAAGCCAAAACATCGCGGTCGAGGACCTGAACGTCAGGGGCATGCAGAGGAACCGCCGCCTCGCCAAGGCCGTGGGCGATGCCGCCATGTCGGAGCTGGCGCGCCAGCTCGAGTACAAATGCGCATGGTCGGGGCGCGGCTTCGTAAGGGTGGGCAGGTTCTATCCGTCCAGCAAGACGTGTTCCGCATGCGGTTACGTCTACAGGGGACTGACGCTGGCCGAACGGGTATGGGACTGCCCCGCGTGCGGCATGCGTCACGACCGCGACCTGAACGCCGCCGTCAACATCGCCCGCGAGGGAAGGAGAATCCTGGAAGGTACCGCAGGGCATGCGGGAACCGCGGCAGACGCCGCAAACGCTTGTGGAGAGGGCGTAAGACCTACGGCTGCATGCGCAGTCTAGGCAATTCTCGGTGAAGCAAGAATCCCCTGGCTTTAGCCATGGGGAGTGTCAAATAATGGTGGGCACGCAAACGATTGGAGAGCGCATACCTATGTCACAAAGCCAGAAAAAAGAAGCCATCGCCCAGGCGGCCGAGCAGGAGCTCGCATCGCTTGCGGGTCGTGGCGTGCGCATCGCAGGCAACGCGTGCTCGCCGATTGTGCTGGTAAAAGGCGATTTGGATGAGGCCGAGCGCTCGGGCGGCGAGCTTGCCGCAGGCGCGGATGGCGCGGCGCTGCGTAAGGCGCTCGGGGCCATCGGTTATGCGCCCGAGGATTTCTGCGCGCTGGCAAGCGTTGCCGGCGTGGGCGACGGAGCGGTCGCGGTGGGCGAAGCCCTGCCGTGCGAGCTGTTCCGCGAGGCGCTGGAGGCCCTGGACCCCGAGGCGGTACTGCTGCTGGACAACAGCGCGGCCGACGTCATGCGTGAAACCTATGCCGATATGCTCGTGGCGATCGATGACTTTGACACCGCCATGCTCAAGCCCGGCCTGGTCGCCCACGTGCAGGGGCGTCGCGTACTCGCACTCGATGGCTTTGAGGCCGCTCTGACCGACAAGGCGGCCAAGCAGCGCATGTGGGCCTACATTAAGCAGCTGACCCCGTCGGCCGCTCCGCTGTAACGGGCCTGCGCCGGCAAGGCGACCCGGGCGGTTGAGCCGCACCGCGAGTCCAGTGTCGCGCCCCTACATCACGGCGCGCAGCTCAAACCGGTCGCCGTTGATGCGGAACTGGCAGTTGCCGTTCATGCGCTCCACGGCAAGCTTAATGCTCTTGGTGCCAAAGCCGTGACCGGCATGTTGGGTCACGGGCATGCCGTCGACCATGCGCGGCGCGCGGTCAAACGTATTGGAAACTAACAGCAGCAGCTGGCTGTCCTCTAATCGCAGGTCAAGGTCGACGAATCGCTTTCCTTGGGGTGCGGCGCTTGCGGCGGTGATAGCGTTTTCCAAGGCATTTGAGAGCACGCTAAACAGGTCGGCGTCGCCTACGTGGATGGTTTCGGGTACGGCGGCGCGCAGGTTGGCGGTAATGCCGTTTCTATTGATATCCGAGTTAAATGACGAAAGCGCGATGTTTACGGTCTCGTTGGCGCAGAAGCGGCGTACGGCGGTGCGATCGCCGGCTTCGCAGAGTTCATCGATGCGTTTGAGCGCCTCGTCGGTGTGGCCCTCCTCAATTAAAGCGGCCAGGCCGCGTAGGAAGTGGCGCATGTCGTGGCGCAGAATCGACAGCTCGCGCCCAGATTGACGCCAAGCCTCGAGCTCTTTGATGGCGGCGCTGTCGCGGGTCTCGAGCATCCAACGCTCTCGCTCGGCGGTTTCCTTTTCTTCGTATTCGCGCAGGTAAACGGCAAGAAACATAAGATAGAAGGCACAGAGCGCAAATGCCAAAAACTCAACCGTCACCACCGAGCCCGAGTGGAACAGCGTGGTGTAGACGTTGGTGGCATAGTCAAAGACGTAATAGACGAGCGGCAGGATTAAAAGGATGCCCAGCTCGGTGGTGCTTTTAATCGCCAAGCGCGGACCGATGTCGCCGGCCCAATGCAACAGGACGGCAAAGACGGCGAGTGTGGTCGCGATACGCGCCAGATAGTACGCAATCTGCGAATCGGTTGCGGCAAAGGCGGCGATGCCCATCCAATTGCTGAACTGGCAGCTCAGATAGGCACTCGTAATGCCGAGCGCGGCAAGCAGCGGGCTCAGGCGGTAGCGCGCACACAAATAGATGATGAGCGGCAGATGCACGACGAGCGGATATACCTGGCGGGCGAAAAGCTCGCCGCCGACGGCATTGGCGAGGCCAAATGCGCATCCGGTTACGGCACCGACCAGCACCAGTTCAAGCGCATGACGCCGGTTGATCTCGATACCGCACAGCGCCGCCGAGGCAAAGACGCCAAAGAGTAGCGTCGTGGCGTGGTGGATTGCCCAAAGGATCATTTCGACCGAGGAGACCATCAGCGCCTCCCGCCCTCAAAGCGCACCGCAAAGTAGGCGTCTTGGAATCCCTGCTTGCAGCTGCGCGAAAGCGGGATGCACGCGCCGGAGCGCATGACGATGTCCGTGCGATCGAAGTGGTCGATGTTGCGCAAGTTGACCTGGTAACTACGGTGGCATTTAAAGAAGGTGGCATTTTGCGCCAAGCGGTCCTCGACGCTGCGGAACGATTCGAGCGCCTCGATATCGCGTCCGTCGCGCAGGTGGAAAACCACGTGCTTGTTGCGTGCCTCGGCATATTCGATGTCGGACAGGCGCAGGGCATGGTAACCAAAGGACGTTTTGATGACGAACTCGTCGGTCGCCGACGGGCGCATGCTCGAAAGCTCGTCGAGCAGCTGCGCCAGGCGTTCGTATGCCACGGGCTTGAGCAGGTAGTCGAAGGCGCGGACTTCGTAGGACTCCAGCGCAAACTCGGGCGACGAGGTGAGGAACACCAGGCGCACGTCGGTATCGGACTGGCGCAGCTCGCGCGCGGTGTCCATGCCGTTGACGAGCGGCATGATCATGTCGAGCAGGATGATGTCGGCGCGCGACGCGGCATGGCGCGCCAGCAGGTCCTCGCCGCGCGTAACGAGCGCAACATCGACCGCCGTGCCCTTCTCGGTCGACCAACGGTCGATCATCCGGTGCAGTCTATCTAGAAAAGCGACGTCATCGTCGCAGGCAATAATCTTGAGCATTCGGGCCCCCTTAGTAGTTCGATTTTGCCACATTGGGCGCGTGCCGCTCGCGGGGGAGCGCCCGTTCGTGCCTCATGGTGCGCAACTCGCGCCGAGCGGTATTGCGGTGGCGAAAGATGCCTCCTGCGCTATCGAGAGCTCGGCTATCCTCAGCTTGCCAGTTCGAAAATGGACCTGCCGCATGATTGAATCTTTATTTCAACTTTACACCTAGGTTTACAGCTGTCTTGTCAGCTGTAAACCTAGGTGTCATACTAAAGCCCCAAGATTCGCCAAAAGAGAGGGGCCTTGATGGCACAGAGCGCGAACATGGATGCATCGGAGCTTGCACGCGACATTGCGGCCGGCCTGGCATCGGCAACGACGGCAACGGAGCGCGCGGCATTGGTGCCCGCAGAGCTCGTCGAGGCCATTCAGCAACTTAAAACCCAACGCGACGCGGTGATCCTGGCACACTATTACGTGGCACCCGAGGTCCAGGCTGTGGCCGATTACGTCGGCGACAGCTTCTACCTGGCTAAGCTCGCCAAGAGCCTGCCGCAGCAGACCATCGTGCTGTGCGGCGTGGAGTTTATGGGCGAGAGCGCCAAGCTGCTCAACCCCACCAAGACCGTGCTGCTGCCCGAGCCGGGCGCGGACTGCCCCATGGCTCATATGGTCAAGCGCGAGACGGTCGACGCGGCGCGCGCCGAGTACGGCGACGACCTGGCCGTGGTCTGCTACGTCAACTCCACGGTCGAGATCAAGAGCTGGAGCGACGTGTGCGTCACCAGCTCCAACGCCGTCAAGATCGTGTCCGAGCTGCCGCAGCAGCATATCCTGTTCATTCCCGACCAAAACCTCGGCCGCTTCGTAGCCGAGCAGGTGCCGCAAAAGCACGTCATTCTCAACAACGGCTACTGCCCGCGCCATCACATCATCACCGTCGAGCAGATTGTCGACGCGACGGAGGCCCACCCCGACGCGCTCGTGCTGGCGCATCCTGAGTGCAAGGCCGACGTCCTTGCCGAGGCCGACTACATCGGCTCCACCGCCGGCATCATCAAGTATGCCGAGGAGTCCGACGCGAGCGAGTTTATTATCGTGACGGTCCGCGGCGTGCTCTACGAGCTCGAGCGCCGCTGCCAGGGCACCGGCAAGAAGTTCTACTTCCCCGCGGTGCAGCCCACCTGCGTCAACATGGATCTCATCACGCTCGAAAAGCTCGTGCACTGCCTGGAGACAGGCGAGGGCGAGGTGCAGATCGGCGTGTCGGGCGAGGCTGCCGATCAGGCCAAGCTCACGCTCGACCGCATGCTCGAGTACGCAGCGCGTTAGAACAATGTGGCATGAGGGACGGTCCCTTATGTCACATTCAAGGGAGAGGATTCCTGTGGAAACCAAGCAATACCCCGATATGGAGTGCGACGTCGTCATTGCCGGCTGCGGCGTAGCGGGCCTGTACGCGGCTCTCAACCTGCCGACGAGCACGCGCGTGATCATGCTCTCCAAGGGCGCGGTCGACGAGTGCGATTCGATGCTCGCGCAGGGCGGCATCTGCGTACTGCCCGAAGGCTCGGACTACGATGCCTTCTTTGAGGACACCATGCACGCCGGCCATTACGAGAACCGCCGCGAGAGCGTCGACATCATGATCCGCTCGAGCCGCTCGGTCATCAACGACCTGCTAGCGATGGGCGTGGATTTTGAGCGCAAGGCCGACGGCAGCCTCGACTTTACCCGCGAGGGTGCACACAGCCGTCCGCGCATTGCCTTCCATGCCGATATCACCGGCAAGGAGATCACGACTAAGCTGCTTCAGGCTGTCCGCAAGCTGGACAACGTGCAGATTTTGGAGCACGTGGCCATGACCGACATCCTGACGGGCGAGCGTGACGGCGACACGGTGTGTGCCGGTGTCGTCGCCGTTTCCGTGGACGAGGACAACTCGGTTCGTCCCGCCGACGAGCTGGTAAATGCCGCTGAGGGCGCGCATGCCGGCGAGCCGTTTAAGATCCATGCCCGCCACACGCTGTGGGCGACGGGTGGCATTGGCGGCGTGTACGACCACTCGACCAACTACCCGCAGCTCACGGGCGACGCCTGCTACATCGCTCAGGAGCATGGCATTAAGATGGAGCACCTGGACTACGTGCAGATTCACCCCACGGGACTGTTCTCGCCGCAGCCGGGTCGCACGTTTCTGATCAGCGAAAGCTGCCGCGGCGAGGGCGCGATTTTGCTCAACGCCGCCGGCGAGCGCTTTACCGACGAGCTTCAGCCGCGCGATGTGGTCGCCGCCGCCATTCGCGAGCAGATGAAGCAGGACGGTACCGAGCACGAGTGGCTGAGCTTTGCCCCTGTCGAGCGCGACGTGGTGACTGGGCACTTTGCCAACATTCGCGCACGCTGCCTGGAGGACGGCCGCGACATCTTGGACGAGCCCATCCCCGTTACGCCCACGCAGCACTACTTTATGGGTGGCGTATGGGTCGATAAGGACGGCCGCACCTCGATGCCCGAACTCTACGCAGCCGGTGAGACGGCCTGCAACGGCGTTCACGGCAAGAATCGCCTGGCTTCCAACAGCCTGCTCGAGGCGCTGGTCTGGGGTCGTCGCGCCGCGTGGTACATGCGCACCGGCGAGTCGCTCGCAGTGGAGCAGGCGGGCGATCCCGCGCTCGATGGCCGTCATCGCGCCCTGGGCGCCGACCCTCTGGCAATCGATGATTTGGCCCGTGCCGCCGGCACGCAGGCCGTGGAGGAGTAGACCATGAATCCCATTACCATGAAGCTCGTCGTCGATGATCTGATTCTGCAGGCTCTGCGCGAGGACATTACGTTTGAGGACGTGAGCACGGCGAGCGTGTGCCCCACGGCGCGTCCCGCCACGGTGGAGCTCATCGCCAAGGCCGACGGCATCATCGCGGGCCTGGACGTGTTCGCTCGCACCTTTGAGCTGCTGGATCCGCAGAGCTCGGTGCTGTTTGATGTTGCCGACGGTGACGAGGTGCACGCCGGCGACCACGTGGGCCAGGTGCGCGGCGACGCGCGCGTGCTGCTTTCGGGCGAGCGCGTGGCGCTCAACTATCTACAGCGTATGAGCGGTATCGCTACCTACACGCACAACATGGCAGCGGCGCTCGAGGGTACCAAGACCGTGCTTGTCGACACACGCAAGACCACGCCGGGCATGCGCGTCTTCGAGAAGGCCGCGGTCGAGATCGGTGGCGGCAGCAACCACCGCTACAACCTGTCGACGGCCGTTATGCTTAAGGACAACCATATCGACGCCGCCGGTGGTGTGACGCGTGCGATCGAGATGGCACGTGCCCACGCATCGTTTACCACGACGGTCGAGATTGAGTGCGAGAACTTGGACATGGTACGCGAGGCCGTGGAGGCCGGTGCCGATATCATCATGTTCGACAACATGACCCACGACGACATGGCTGCCGCGATTGAGCTTATCGCCGGCCGCGCCAAGACCGAGTGCTCGGGTAATGTGGATGTCAGCAATATCCGCGCGCTCGCCGACCTGGGCGTTGACTTTATTAGTTCGGGGGCATTGACGCACTCTGCGCCGATTCTCGACCTCTCGCTCAAGCACCTGCGTCTGCTGGACGGTAAATAATGGACGCCCGCGAGCGTCGCCGTGCCATCATGGGCGTGCTCGAGGGGGCCACGGAGCCCGTTTCGGGCAGCGCGCTTGCTCGCGAGGTGGGTGTGAGCCGCCAGATTGTCGTGCAAGACATCGCCCTGCTGCGCGCCGATGGGCACGATATCGTGGCGACCAACCGTGGTTATGTGCTGCAGGAGGCCCCCAGCAGCCCCGCCGTGCCCACGCGCTTGGTCAAGGTTCGCCACGGCGTGGAGCAGGCGGGCGATGAGCTCACGAGTATCGTCGACGCGGGCGGTGCCGTGCTCAACGTGATCGTCAACCACCGCGTGTACGGCAAGATCACGGCCGACCTGGACATCCGCAATCGTCGCGATGTTGGGCGCTACCTGCACGATATCGAGAGCGGCAAGAGCTTTCCACTACTAACGGTGACGAGCGGCTATCACTTCCATCGCATTGCGGCGGAGGATGAGCAAACCCTCGACGAGATCGAGGCCATGCTCAAGGAGAAGGGCTATCTGGCAGACCTAATGCCCTACGAGGACGATTTGTCCTAGTCGACGCCGCATCTATAAGTTGCGGTGAAATAGTTCCTAAAATCGGCATCCAAGACATAAAACAGGAACTATTCCACCGCAACTGCCAAGGGTCCCGCTCCAAATTAGCTGCCCACATATGCAAAAGGAGGCCTCCGCGGCGATGCGGAGGCCTCTTTTTTGTGCACGGTGTACTTTTGAGTGTGCAAGTGGGGGAGTTGTTACTCCTCGACGATCTCGGTGATCGCGCCGGCGGGGCAAGCGTCCTGGCAAGCGCCACAGGCGACGCAGGAATCCTCGTCAGCGACGGTAGCGACGTCCTGGAGCTCCAGAACGCCAGCGGGGCAGGAGTCGACGCAAACGCCACAAGCGATGCACTCGTCGGCATCAATTACGGGATGAGCCATGGTAGTTTCCTCTCTGTTGACCGACGCTACAGGCGATGCGCGTCGGTTTGATTCGGGCAAAAACATACCACGGGAGCGACCGTTTGCAATACCCTCTGACCGGCATCTTCATACCGTTCGCCGAGTATGCCACGGCTTACTAAAAAACATGCAGGTGAGGCCGTTGAGCTGCGCAAATGTTAGCTATAGGTGACTTGTAATATAGAGCGATTGAGCGCGCCTGCGGAAAGGGCATCCCGTTATTTGGCCGAAAACCGGGTCGCAGTTTCCGGTTGGGCCTTCAGATGGAAACTGCGACCTGGAATCCACGCTCAAACCGGGACGAGCTTTCCATAAGGCAGCCCCAGGCGCTCCCGGATGCAAACCTTAGCCATCTCTATATAGATCTCAATAGATTTGCTGAGAACTCAATCAGCGCATCTACCTGCGTATTTGAGAACCTAAACTCTCAGCAACAAGAAATCTTATATGAATTGACTTAGATTTTGTATATTCCGGCCCATAAGGGGATACACTACATCCTGAAAGACAAGCCGAAACACCGCGCGGCAGACCGCCGAGTCGGTGCAAACGCACAAGAGAGAGGGAATTTCTAATGGGCAAGATTCTTGGTATCGACCTTGGTACTACTAACTCCGCAATGGCCGTTCTCGAGGGCGGTTCTCCGACCATTATCGTGAACGCCGAGGGCGACCGCACCACGCCGTCTGTCGTGGGCTTCCGTGCCGACGGCGACCGCGTCGTGGGTAAGGCCGCTAAGAACCAGGCTGTCACCAACCCCAAGAACACCGTGTTCTCCATCAAGCGCTTCATGGGCCGCAAGTACTCCGAGTGCACCTCCGAGATCAAGACCGTGCCGTATGAGGTCAAGGAGGGCCAGGGTGGCCGTGCCGTCGTCGACATCGAGGGCAAGGATTACACCGCCGAGCAGGTGAGCGCCATGACGCTCGCAAAGATGAAGGCCGACGCCGAGAAGTATCTGGGCGAGACCGTCACCGACGCCGTCATCACCGTCCCGGCCTACTTCAACGACGCCCAGCGTCAGGCCACCAAGGACGCCGGTAAGATCGCTGGCCTCAACGTCAAGCGTATTGTCAACGAGCCGACCGCTGCTGCTCTGGCCTATGGCCTGGACAAGCAGGGCACCGACCAGCGCATCCTGGTCTTCGACCTGGGCGGCGGCACCTTCGACGTCTCCATCCTCGACCTCGCCGACGGCGTGTTTGAGGTTCTGTCCACCTCGGGCGACAACCACCTGGGCGGCGACGACTGGGATCAGCGCGTCATCGATTGGATGGCCGATAAGTTCCAGCAGGAGAACGGTGTCGATCTGCGTCAGGACCCCATGGCCCTGCAGCGTCTGAAGGAGGCCGCCGAGAACGCCAAGAAGGAGCTCTCTGCCGCCCAGCAGACCACCATCAACCTGCCGTTCATTACCATGAACCAGTCCGGCCCGCTGCACCTCAACTACACGCTGACCCGCGCCGAGTTCGAGAAGATCACCCGCGACCTGCTCGAGCGCTGCAAGCAGCCTGTCACCAACGCCCTGCGCGACGCCAAGCTTAAGCTCTCCGATCTGACCGAGGTCATCCTCGTCGGCGGCTCCACCCGTATGCCCGCCGTCCAGGAGCTCGTCAAGACCATGACCGGCAAGCAGCCCAACATGTCCGTGAACCCCGACGAGGTCGTTGCCGACGGCGCTGCCGTCCAGGGCGGCGTGCTCACCGGCGACGTCGAGGGCATCCTGCTGCTCGACGTGACCCCGCTGTCGCTGGGCGTCGAGACCATGGGCGGCATCATGACCAAGATGATCGACCGCAACACCACGATCCCGACCTCCAAGACCGAGGTTTACTCCACCGCTGCCGACAACCAGACCAGCGTTGAGATCAACGTGCTCCAGGGCGAGCGCGAGCTTGCCCGCGACAACAAGTCGCTCGGTAAGTTCCAGCTGACCGGCATCCCGGCTGCCCGCCGCGGCGTGCCGCAGATCGAGGTCACCTTCGACATCGACGCCAACGGCATCGTCAAGGTCTCCGCTAAGGACAAGGGCACCGGCAAGGAGCAGCAGATCACCATCTCTGGCTCCACCGCTCTGTCCGACGACGAAGTCGATCGCATGGTCAAGGACGCCGAGGCTCATGCCGAGGAGGATAAGAAGCAGAAGGAAGAGGTCGAGGTCCGCAACCAGACCGACAGCCTGTGCTACTCCACCGAGCAGACCCTCAACGAGCTGGGCGACAAGGTTTCCGCCGACGTGAAGTCCAAGGCCGAGGCCGCTATCGCCGACGCCAAGAAGGCACTCGAGGGCTCTGACGTCGAGGCCATCAAGGCCGCTGGCGAGTCCCTGCAGTCTGTGGCCTACGAGCTGGCTCAGGTTGTCTACGCCGACGCTCAGCAGCAGACCGACGGTGCCGCCGGCGCCCAGCCTGCCGACGACGACGTCGTCGACGCCGACTACGAGGTTGTGGACGACGAGGACAAGTAATCATGTCCGCCCGTAAAGCTCGCACGGAGGCGGCTGCCGCTGGCACCGCCCCCGTTGACTCTGAGGAGAAGGACGTGAAGATTCCCGTAGAGGCCGCAGACGTTACCGAGGCCAATGAGGCCGAGGCCGCCGAGGCTGCCGAGAACCAGGTAGAGGATTCCAACAAGGAGGCGACGATGACCGAGGACGAGATGGTGGAAGCCGCTATCCGCGCCGGTGAGGAAGCCGCCGACAACGACTTTAAGCTCAAGTTCGAGCAGGCTCAGAAAGAGCTTGCCGATGTGCGCAACGAGCTCGATGCTGCGGCAGAGGCTCAGAAGGCCGCCGAGGACAAGGCAAAGGACGCCACCGAGCGCACCGCCCGTCTGCAGGCCGACTGGGAGAACTTCCGTCGCCGCACTGCCAATGAGCGTATCGCCGAGCGCGAGCGCGCGACCGAGAAGCTCGTCACCGCGCTGCTGCCGGTGGTCGACGATATCGAGCGTGCGATCGACCATGCCCGCAGCCAGGAGCTTGCCGACGACTTTAAGCAGTTCGTCGACGGTGTCGACGCGGTGCATGCCAAGCTGCTCGATGTGTTTGCGCACGAGGGCGTTGAGCCCATCGACCCCAAGGGCGAGGCGTTCGATCCGCTCGAGCACCAGGCCGTGGGCCGCGTCGAGGACGCATCGCAGTACGACGAGACCGTCAACGACGTGTACCAGAAGGGCTACCGCATGGCGGATCGCATCCTGCGTTCCGCGATGGTGACGGTGACCTACGGTGGCGAGAAGCGCCCCGCACCGGAGCCCGAAGCGGCGCCCGAGGATGCTGCGGCCGATACGGCCGAGAGCACCGAGGAGTAATTGAGAAGGGCCCCGGGGCAACACCCGGGGCCCTTTCTGGCCTAGTGCCATATGAAAGCATGAGCCGTCGTCCGCGGGGACGGCGGATGAAACAGGAGAGGAGCTACGATGGCTGCAGGCAAAACCTTCTATGACATCCTGGGCGTATCCAAGAGCGCCTCCGACAAAGAGATCAAGAGCGCGTTTCGCAAGCTCGCGCAAAAATATCACCCCGATGCCGGCGGCGACGAGGCCAAGTTTAAGGAGATTAGCGAGGCCTACGAGACGCTTTCGGACGAGAAGAAGCGCAAAGAGTACGATCAGATGCTCATGTTCGGCGGCATGCCGGGCGCGGGCGGTGCGTATGGCGGCGGCTATGGTGCCGGTGCTGGCGCGAGCGGCTGGGGCGATATTTTCGACAGCATCTTTAGCGGCAACGGCGCCTGGGGCAGCGATTGGGGCTCTGGCTTTGCCGGGGCTGCGGGCGCTGCCGGTGCCGGCGCGGGCCGCAACCGCGCGCGCAAGGGCGGCGACCTGTCGCTGACCGTCGATGTGACGGCCGAGGACGCGTTTCGCGGCGTGACGCACAAGGTCACCTACCGCATTCCCTCGACGGGCGAGCAGCAGACCATTACGGTTTCGGTACCCGCGGGCGCGGTCGACGGCGGCAAGCTGCGCTACAAGCGCCGCGGCGAGTACGGTGTTGCCGGAGGCGAGCGCGGCGACCTGGTCGTGACCACGCATGTGGAGGAGCATCCGCTGTTTAAGCGCAAGGGTGCCGATGTGACCATGGAGGTGCCGATCTCGGTCTACGAGGCGGCGCTCGGCTGCACGGTGGACGTGCCCACGCCCGGTGGCGCGACGGTTCGTCTGAAGGTGCCCGCGGGTACCCAGACGGGCAAGAAGTTCCGCTTTAAGGAGATGGGTGCGCCCGACGTCAAGCATCGCGGCCGCACGGGCGCGTTGCTTGTCGAGATCAAGGTGCAAGTTCCCACGAACCTGTCCGACGATGAACGCGAGGCCATGACCAAGTTGCGCGAGGCCGACACGCGCGACTATCGCGAGAAGGTCAACCGTTACAAGGCGACGTACTAGGGCGGTCGCGGCGCACGCCCGCGCCCGCGGGCTTATGATGGACGATAACGAGACGGAAAGGGGTCAGGTAGCATGGCCGAGGACAATAGGAACAAACCGCTGTACATGATCAGCGTGGCGGCCGAGCTGACCGGCATGCATCCGCAGACCCTGCGCGTCTACGAGTCCAAGGGCCTGGTGAACCCCCAGCGCTCGGGCGGCAACACGCGTCTGTATTCGCGTGCCGATATCGAGCGCCTGGAGCTCATCAACCAGCTCACCGACGAGGGCATCAACCTTGCCGGCGTGGTACGCATCCTCGATATGAAGGAGCGTGCTGAGGAGCGCGAGCGCGAGAACGAGAAGCTCCGCGCCCGCGTTCGCCAGCTCGAGGACGAGCTACACGAGTACAAGATGCAGAAGAAGATCACCGCCCTGGCCCCGCGCGACGGCTCAGTTAACCCCGAACAGGTCATGCGCAAGCTGCTGGGTGCGGGAACCGATTTGTAGTTACGCGGGATGCATTCGGGCAATCTGGCATTCAACTTCATGATCCCTTGGGGACGGAGGAAAACGGATCACTGAGGGGGTCGGCCTGACCCAATGATCCGTTTTCCTCCGTCCCCAAGGGATCATTTTTGCCTGCTCACACCGGGCTCGTCCTTTACTTTACCGAGATAAAGTGAACGCGCAGATTCGTAACCCACTCGCAACCGTTCTATGGCACGATATTGAACGAATGTATGCTATGCGCCCGAGCCTTTCGGGCAGAGTGGGAGACAGTATGGTCAAGCTGTACGAGGACGGCATCTACCTGCGCGGCGGCAACGAGGTTGTGCCTGCGGCCGAGGCTGCTGAGCGCGGCATTACGCAGACGCCCGAGGATGCCAAGCGCGGCACCATTGCTTATTCGATTCTTCAGGCACATAACACGTCGGGCGACCCCGAGGCCCTCAAGATTCGCTTCGACGCCATGGCGAGCCACGATATCACCTTTGTCGGCATCATCCAGACGGCGCGCGCTTCGGGCATGGAGCAGTTCCCGCTGCCCTACGTGCTCACCAACTGCCACAACTCGCTGTGCGCCGTGGGCGGCACCATCAACGAGGACGACCATGTCTTTGGCCTTTCCGCGGCCAAGAAGTACGGCGGCATCTTCGTTCCGCCGCACATCGCCGTCATCCACTCCTTTATGCGTGAGAACTTCGCCGGTTGCGGCAAGATGATCCTGGGTTCCGACTCGCACACCCGCTACGGCGCCCTGGGCACCATGGCCGTGGGCGAGGGCGGCGGCGAGCTGGCAAAGCAGCTGCTGCGTGACACCTACGATGTTGCCTATCCCGGCGTTGTCGCCATCTACCTCACGGGCGCCCCGCGCCCCGGCGTCGGCCCGCACGATGTGGCGCTCGCCATCATCCGCGCCGTCTTTGCCAAGGGCTACGTCAAGAACAAGGTCATGGAGTTTGTGGGCCCCGGCATCGCGAGCATGACGACCGACTACCGCAACGGCGTCGATGTCATGACCACCGAGACCACCTGTCTGTCGAGCATCTGGGCCACCGACGAGGACACACACGCGTTTTTGACCATGCACGGCCGCGGCGACGACTACCGCGAGCTCAAGCCCGCCGATGTCGCCTACTATGACGGCTGCGTCGAGGTCGACCTGTCGAGCATCAAGCCCATGATCGCGCTGCCGTTCCATCCTTCCAACGGCTTCGAGATCGACGAGCTCAACGAGAACCTCGAGGACATCCTGCATGAGGTGGAGCTCGAGGCTGCCAAGATCGGCGAGGGCAAGACGCACTTTAGCCTGCTCGACAAGATCGTCGACGGCAAGCTGTACGTGCAGCAGGGCGTTATCGCCGGCTGCTCGGGCGGTAACTACGATTCCGTGGTCCAGGCTGCCCGCGTGCTCAAGGGCGCCAACACCGGCTGCGGCGAGTTCTCGCTGTCGGTCTATCCTACGAGCCAGCCCGTGGCACTCGAGCTTACGCGCCGCGGCTATATTTACGACCTTATGGAGGCCGGCGCGATCGTGCGTACGGCGTTCTGCGGCCCGTGCTTTGGTGCCGGCGACACGCCTGCCAACAACGGCCTGTCCATCCGCCACACCACGCGCAACTTCCCCAACCGCGAGGGTTCCAAGCCGGGCAATGGTCAGCTGAGCGCCGTGGCCCTGATGGACGCCCGCTCCATCGCGGCGACGGCGGCCAACGGCGGCATCCTGACGCCGGCGACCGACCTGCCCGAGGAGACCTGGGACGAGGCCTGCGAGTACACCTTCGACGACGCGCCGTACAAGAAGCGCGTGTACTGGGGCTTTGGCAAGGCTGAGCCTGCCGACGAGCTGGTCGAGGGCCCCAACATCAAGCCGTGGCCCGCGATGGAGCCGCTCGGCGACGACATCCTGCTCAAGGTGTGCTCCAAGATCATGGACCCGGTCACCACAACCGACGAGCTCATTCCCTCGGGCGAGACGAGCTCCTTCCGCTCCAACCCGTTGGGCCTAGCCGAGTTTACGCTCAGCCGTCGCGACCCTGTCTACGTGGGTCGCTCCAAGGAGGTCGACGCCGTGGAGAAGCGCCGTGTTGCCGGTGAGGCCGCGGGAGATCTGGCCGCGCTTGATGCCGAGCTTGCCAGTGTGTTTGAGGCGCTGGCCGGCGCGGGTGTCGCGGCAGATGCCAAAGCTACCGAGTACGGCTCTATGCTCTACGCCAAGAAGCCCGGCGACGGTTCCGCCCGCGAGCAGGCCGCGAGCTGCCAGCGCGTGATCGGCGGCCTGGCCAACATCGTTCACGAGTACGCCACCAAGCGCTATCGCTCTAACGTGATGAACTGGGGCATGGTGCCCTTCCAGATGGAGGCCGAGCCCAACTTTGAGGTGGGCGACTACGTCTTCGTGCCGGGTATCCGCGCCGCGCTCGACGGCGATCTGCAGAACATCGCTGCCTACGTGGTGCGTGTCGACGGCGCGGTCGAGCAGATTGAGCTCTACATCGCCGACATGACGGCCGAGGAGCGCGCCATCGTCAAGGCCGGCTGCCTGATCAACTACAACAAGTTCAAGGCCGCTGCCGAGTAACGCACATACTTGTCCGCCCCGGTTATACCTTTCCCTGCCGCTCACGCGCTTCGCGAGGGTCGCGTCAGAGAAAGGTATAACCGGGGCTACTTGTTAAGTGCTGCTCGTTGGGTCTTGAGGGCGCTAAAATCGAGGTTGCAACTCTCCTCTATGGGGGAGTGCGCCTTTGTTCATATGCTATCTAGAATTGACAGTATGAAGTTGGCGCTTTAAAGTGAGCTCAAAACACTCTCGTTTGTGGAGTTGAAGATGAAGCGTTGCACTTCTGTTTTGTTGCTGTTGGTGGCTTGCGTCGTCGCTGCTGCGGGCGTGGTCCTATTTGGCTCGCTTATCTTCTATGGGCCGAGTGGGGTTGAGCAGACGGTTGAGATGGCGTCCCTTGTTGCATCGATGCCCGGGCAAATGATTTCGGACGTTACAAAGCCCGATGAGATAACGCTCGATATCGAGGAAACGCCGGGCATTCTAAGCATAAGCAACTACCCCATGATTGAACTTGGCTCGTCTCGCTATACCAAGGACGAGAAGTTGTCCCGACAGGCGCTGGACTTGCTAAACGGGCGTTCGTTCAAACGCTGGGACGGTTGGGATGCCTATGAGCGCCGACGTGGTTCTGTGAACGGTGGCTACTATACAACGCTGAAGTTGTATTCATCTGATGGCAAACTGATGCGCACCGTTAACTACAATCCGGAATACGCAAAAGCCGGAGGTGGGGACGGCGTCTATATCCAAGATGGCGGCGTGACCTACATTCTTGAAGGCGACCAGCAGCAGGTGATCGATTTTTTGGATCGTTGCGTGATGGACGCGTACGACCAGACCTGCCTGCCCGACCCGCAGACTGCACGCGATGGTGGATCTGCTCGTACATGGCTATTCGAGGATGAGATGCCCTAGACCGCCGAATCGGGAAGCACGGGCTCGGCAAAAGAGTAGAGAACGCGACCACCACAAAGGTGCCCCTTTGCGGTGGTTTTCAGTCTGTCTCGATCTGTAACATCTGGGCCGTTAAAAGTGGGCTTGGTGTTGCAGATTTAGATTATCGATTCGGGTGTCTTCTGTTTATCTCGATCTGTAACAGGTGGACCCTTATTTGCCGAGTAGTTGTTACAGATTTAGATAAACGGGCGCCGCTGAGCATTTCATCTCAATCTGTAACATCTGGGGTCAAAAACGGCCGCTAGATGTTACAGATCGAGACAGATGAGCGCCGGAGTCGAAAATCACCACAAAGGTGCCTGTCCCCTTTGTGGTGGTGGGGGGCGGGCTCGATGTTATTGTGATCGCTGGGCAGCATTTTAATGAATGTCTCTACAGGATTTCATCTGGGGTGGCGGGTTTGGTTGTTTTGGGGATGCCGAGTTTGGACGACGCGAAATCGTCAACATTGTCCTTAATTCCGTCTTTGGTGTAGACGGTGACCATATAGGTGCTGTGTCCGAATTCGCTCTTGTCGCGTGTTGCCCAGGCCTGCCAGTAGGCGGCCCCACTTCGCCCTTCGATTTTTCCGACACGGCGGAGTTCTGTTCGCTTTAATTTCTGGTTGCTATAGATGGTTCGACCGTCCTCCTCGGTGAGCCCGCACTGTCCAAGCATCTTGTCGAGGACTTGGTTCATGTGGCGCTCATCGGTGTTTGGTGCGTAGTCGTAGGCGAGGGTGATGGAGTCGAGTGGCTGGTCGTCGATCAGATAGTTTAGCGCCTGAGGTTCAAGGCAGAAATGGGGGGAGCATCCGTCGATCTGACCGAGCAGTGGCAACTTTGACTGCCAAAATCCGGTGGGAATTCTATCTTCGTAAAACACGCCGCGGCAGATAAAGGAGAGCGAGGTGGCACGCGAGCCGGCGTCGACCATCCCGCACAAATCGAAGGGCGAGGCGATACCGAGAGAAAAGGGCGTGATGACGATAAGGAAGAGCATCACGATGGGTACGGCGAGAATGGCGATGACGTTGCGACCGGTGGAATGAGACGGCTTCATATGATCTCCCCGAAACAAAAAGCTGTTGAGGATAGATAGAAATAGATAAATTCAGATAACAAATTAAGTTTAATCTCATGGCGTGAGATGGTCGACCGTTAGCGTCGAAACCCACCACAAAGGTGCCTGTCTCCTTTGTGGTGGTGGGGAGCGAGCGGCTTCTTTTGGTGATAGTGTTAGCTGACGGTATCATTAGGGCAAATGACGCAGATCTGCATTGCGAGGTGTTTTGCTGTGAGTCGCTCTGCCCGTATTGGATTGATTGCTCTGGCGCTTGCGATCGCCGTGGTTGGTGTGGGCGTTGTCGGTATGGCATTTCTGCCTGCTGCGGTGACGGAGCCGGTGGTTAAGCCTGTGACTCAATCAGTCGAACTTCTGACCGGCGACGAAAAACCCGAGACCATTACTGTTGATTTTGATGAGAAACCGGCAGCGCTGGGCATTAGCAATTATCCGCGCATTCAGCTTGGGGCCATGCGCTACACCATGGACGCGAGCCTAATCAGCAAAGCGTCCGAGCTGCTCAAGGGCAAAACCTTTAAGCGCTGGTATGGATATGCGTCCTATCGGGCAAAAGCGAACGACATGGTTGGCGGATGCCACTCTTCCATCGAGCTGGACACTGCAAACGGCGCAAAGTTATGTGATGTCTCGTACGATCCGGGCTACGAGGGCAATGAGGGTCCGGGCATCTACATCATGGACGGCGATGTCGCCTATGTCATGGAGGGCGACCAGACCGAGCTCAACGATTTTATGGGTCAGTGTATCCAAGATGCCTATGGACAGACCTGCTTGCCCGATCCGCAGATTGCACGCGATAGTGGGTCTGCCCGCACGTGGCTGTTCGAGGATGAGATGCCCTGGAACGCCAAATCGGGAAGCACGGGCTCGGCAAGTAAATAGAGACTGCAACCACCACAAAGGTGCCTGTCCCCTTTGTGGTGGTTTTCGGTCTGTCTCGATCTGTAACATCTTGGCCGCTAAAAGTGGGCCTGGTGTTACAGATTTAGATTTTTGATCCGGGTGTTTTCTGTTCGTCTCGATTTGTAACAGATAGAGCTCTATTTTCTGACTAGATGTTACAGATTTAGATAAACGGGTGCCGCTGGTCATTTCATCTCAATCTGTAACATCTAGAACCATAAACAGCCGCTAGATGTTACAGATTGAGATAGTAAGGGGACGAGGCCGTAGCGGGTGAGCGCACCTGCTCCCTATCTTTCAATCACTCAGAAAATCTTATATATAGAGACTTAGATTTGTGTATAAGATCGCGCAAAGCTGGCAACAATACTTCTCGAACAACGTGAAGCCGCCCCGTAGGGCGGCCGCCCCAAGAGAGGTGATTCCATGAGAATCGATAAGCTAGCAATGACGTCGCGCGAGGCGTTGCAGACCGCCATGAGCACGGCTGCCGACGCGCAGGCTGGCGCGGTAGAGCCGATTCACCTGCTGTCCGCCCTGCTCGGTGCCGGCGAGCGCAATATCTCCGTGATTATCGAGCGCATCGGTGCTGACCCAGCTCAGCTCGCACGCTCCACACAGGATGCCATCGACCACGCGCCCAAGGTTTCGGGCGAGGGTCAGCAGATGGGCCTTTCCAATGAGCTCGTCCGTGTCATCGAGAAGGCCGAGAAGAAGGCCGCCAAGATGGGCGACAGCTTTGTGGTGACTGAGCATCTGCTCATGGCACTTGCCGAGGACAAGGGCGAGGCGGGCCGCGTGCTGCGCGGCGCCGGCGTGACCAAGGAGCGCATCGAGCAGGTCTACGAGGAGCTGCGTGGCGATGACCGCGTGACATCTGCCGAGGACAAGACCCAGTTTGAGGCGCTGGAGCAGTACGGCCGCAACATCTGCGACCTTGCCCGCGCCGGCAAGCTCGACCCGGTCATCGGTCGTACCGACGAGATCCGCCGTACCATTCAGGTCCTGTCCCGCCGCACCAAGAATAACCCTGTGCTCATCGGCGAGCCGGGTGTCGGCAAGACGGCCATCGTCGAGGGCATCGCCCAGCGTATCGTGGCCGGCGACGTGCCGAGTACCCTGCGCGACCGCGACCTCATCGAGCTCGATATGAGCGCGCTGGTCGCCGGCGCCAAGTACCGCGGCGAGTTCGAGGACCGTTTGAAGGCCGTGCTCAAGGAAGTCCAGAAGTCCGAAGGCAAGGTCATCCTGTTTATCGACGAACTCCACACCATCGTGGGCGCGGGTGCCACCGAGGGTTCTATGGACGCCGGCAACATCCTCAAGCCGGCGCTCGCCCGTGGCGACCTGCACGCGATCGGCGCGACCACGCTCGACGAGTATCGCAAGTACATCGAGAAGGACGCGGCGCTCGCACGCCGTTTCCAGACCGTTCTGGTGAGCGAGCCCACCGTCGAGGACACCATCTCGATCCTGCGTGGCCTCAAGGAGAAGTACGAGATCTTCCACGGCGTGCACATCACCGACGGCGCGCTCGTGGCGGCCGCAGACCTCTCCGATCGCTACATCGCCGACCGCTTCCTGCCCGACAAGGCTATCGACCTGGTCGATGAGGCCGCAAGCCGCCTGCGCATGGAGCTCGACAGCATGCCGGTCGAGATCGACGCCACCACGCGTCAGCTCACCCAGCTACAGATCGAGGAGCAGGCGCTCATGAAGGAGACCGACGACGCCTCCAAGGAGCGTCTGGGGGCCCTGCGCCAGGAGATTGCCGAGATCCAGGAAATGCTCAACGTGCAAAAGGCCGGCTGGCTCAACCAAAAGAACGCCATCGACCGCGTGCAGGAGCTCAAGGGCCAGCTCGACGAGGCCAAGAGCGAGGAGGAGCGGGCGACGCGTAACGGCGATCTGGGCCGTGCGTCCGAGCTGCGCTACGCTGTGATTCCGGGCCTACAGCAGCAGATTCAGGAGTCCGAGGCCGCGCTCGAGGCGCAGAAGGAGCAAAACGGCGAAGGCCTGAACGAGCAGGTGACCTCCGATGAGATCGCCGAGGTCGTGAGCGCCTGGACCGGCGTGCCCGTTTCCAAGATGATGCAGGGCGAGCTCGACAAGCTCAAGGGCCTGGAAGGCGAGCTGCATAAGCGTGTCATCGGCCAGGACGAGGCCGTCTCCGCCGTCGCCGCGGCCGTGCGCCGCAGCCGCGCGGGTCTCTCCGATCCGGACAAGCCCATCGGCAGCTTCTTCTTTCTCGGTCCCACTGGCGTGGGCAAGACCGAGCTCGCCAAGGCGCTGGCCGAGTGCCTGTTCGACGACGAGCGCGCGCTCGTACGTATCGACATGTCCGAGTACATGGAGAAATTCAGCGTCCAGCGTCTGATCGGTGCGCCTCCGGGATACGTGGGCTACGACGAGGGCGGCCAGCTCACCGAGGCCGTGCGCCGTCGTCCGTACTCCGTGATCTTGCTCGACGAGATGGAGAAGGCTCATCCGGACGTCTTCAACGTGCTGCTGCAGGTGCTTGACGACGGTCGTCTGACCGATGGTCAGGGTCGTCAGGTGTCCTTCAAGAACACGATCATCATCATGACGTCCAACGTGGGCTCCAAGGCCATCGCCGACCTGTCCGGTAAGGACGAGGAGGAGATGCGCCATCAGGTCGACGCGGCCATGGCTCAGACCTTCCGCCCCGAGTTCCTCAACCGTATCGACGACATCGTGGTGTTCCATCCGCTCGGCATGGCGCAGATCGAGAAGATCGTCGACATCCAGCTCGCCGACGTCCGCGCACGTCTGGCAAAGGAGCGCATGACGCTTGCCATCACCCCAGCGGCCAAGCAGATGCTCGCCGTGGGCGGCCTGGACCCGGTCTTTGGCGCCCGTCCGCTCAAGCGCCTGGTGCAGCGCGAGGTCGTGGACGCCATCGCCGCCGCCATCATCGATGGTACGGTGCGCGAGGGCGATCAGGTGACGGTCGATGTCGACAAGGACGGCGGCTTTACCGTCGTGTGCGACAACACGCCGTCGGCCACCTACGAGGTCCCCGACGCCGAGTAGATTTTTGGGACATGCCTTAAAATCTACCAGCTCGTCTCTAAACGCCAAGGGCGACGGATCCAATTGGGTCCGTCGCCCTTTTTCGTGCGACAATCGATGATGTTGAACGTGAGTACATGGCAAGGAGATATGCAGATGAAAGACGAGAACAAGACGAACGCGCCGGCCCCCAAGCCTGCACCCGCCGTGCCTAAGCCGGCGCCCAAACCGCGCGACCCCTTCATTCGTGCCGAGAACGAGGACGACGACGGCTACGATCCCTACAGCGATCGCCGCCCCGAGCGCGAGCCCCTGTTCGAAGCCGATCCGTGGAACTAGGAAATGTCCTCTAGCTGACGGAACCGCGCGTTTCTGTCGGCTCGAGGCGTTCGTGTTAGGTCCCCTCAACTGTTCGGCATCCTTCGGGACAATGATAGAAAACTTGCTTAAGCATTAATCAAGTTAAACGAAATCTTGCTCTCTAGCTAATCAAGAAACAGTATAATCTTGATTAGCTAGAGAGCAAGATTGGAGAATCATGGCATTCAACGACTTGGTAGCCCAGAAAATAAAGGATTTTGAGCAGCAGGGGGTTCCGCAGGTCTTTGAGCGAGACCTTGATTTGGGAAACCCACAGAAGCCAAAGCGCGACAACATCGTAAATGTGATTGTGGGTGCCCGCCGTTGTGGAAAGACGTATCGCCTGTATCAGGAGATGCGACGGCTTCAGGGTCAAGGCGTCGAGCTTGACCGAATGCTTTACTTCAATTTTGAGGATGAGCGCTTGCGTCCGTATGAGCCATCGCTACTAGCGGACGTGCTCGATACATTCTATGCGCTGTATCCCGCTGCTCGAACCGAGGGCGCTTACATTTTCTTTGACGAGATTCAGGAAATTCCTGAATGGGGTGCGTTTCTGCGGCGTGTGGTCGATACGGAGAAAGCGACCGTCTATGTGACGGGATCTTCTTCTAAGATGCTGTCCTCGGAACTTAAGAGCGAGTTCAGGGGTCGTTCTCTTGTTCGAGAGCTTTTTCCGTTGAGTTTTTCGGAATACGTTCGATATAAGACGGGAAACGTTCCTGAGCAGGATGTGCCCTTTTCTCCGAGTGATGCAGCATTGCTTCGGCATCATCTGGCTGGATATCTTGAACGGGGTGGATTCATCGCGACGCTTGAGCAGACGCCTGCGGACGCGATTCAGCTGCTGCAGGAATATGCGTCGCGAACGGTCGCTATGGACATCGTTGAACGCTATGACGTCAAGAATCCTCGTTTGGCCTCGCTGTTCCTGACGCGATGTATGGCGTCTTCGGGACGAGAGCTGTCAGTGAACAAAGTGTACAACGAGTTCAAGAGTAGGCAGATACCCGTCAGCCGTAATTCGCTCAGTGCCCTACTTGAGTACTACGAGGACGCCTATCTGATGTTTTCTGTGCCAGAGTTCACGCGTTCACTTGCAAATAATATGCGGTCTACGTCTAAAGTCTACGCTGTCGATCCTGCGATGTTTGGAGCATTCTCTCCCGCATCGGCATTGGACCAGGGCCAGAGGCTTGAGACTGCAGTGTTCAATGCGCTCAGAAGAAGGACTCCCGCGGTGCGGACCGGTTCGGTCTGTCGCCTGCTGATCAAAGAGAAGAATAAAAGCCACGAGGTGGACTTTGTGGCTGGGGATGCACTTCTCATGCAGGCTTATAGCCTGATTCAGGTGAGCGCGGATATGGCAAGCGAGAAAACGCGCGCACGCGAAATAGCCGCCCTCGATGTCTCGATGGCCCAGTTCGATCTTGGCGAGTCGGCAATCGTTACCATGGATGAGCAGGCCGATATTCCATGCGAACACGGGGTAGTGCACGCTGTGCCCGCATGGAAGTGGCTCCTTACCTAATCATCTATAGATCCGTGGAGGCCAGGACCTCTTGGCCCCGCAGTGGGGCGGCTAGTCCTGGGCCTTGATGCTCGGCAGCATGATCTGGGCCAGGTAATCGGTCTCGAGCTTGGTCGCGGCATCTGCCTTGCCGTCTTTGCCGACCAGGTCGTTCTTGATCTGGCTGTACGTGTAGCGGTTGCCGGTCGTGAGCTCGACGAGCTCGATGGCCGTGTCCATGGGGTATTTGGAGACGGGTTCGCTCGTTTTGCCGTTAATGGTCTGCGCCACCACATACGGATAGACGGGCCCGCTGGCATAGACCGTGTAGCCGTTGCCCAGACTGACCGCACCCAAAACCGTATCGCCTTCATCGGGCGTAAAGCTCTCGCCCTCGCGCACCGCGACAAGCGTCACGAGCGGTGTGTTGGTGTCGCCGTCCAGATAAATGCACAGCGTGTTGCCGTTCTGCCAGGTTGCGACCTTGCCATACCACTCAACCGGAATATCGAGCTGATACAGGTTCGTCGCCTTGTGCCGAGCGTCGGCATCGCGGGCGGACTGAGCCTCGCTTGCGCTTACGGCGTTGGCGGCGGCATCGCGGCGCGTAATTGCCGCCTGCTGGAGTATCTTTGCCGCGGCGGCAGAGCTCGCGCCGCCTTCTTCGGCGTACTTGGCGGCGGCATCGATCTGGTCGTCGGTCACCGTGTCGGCTGAGGGCACCTTAAGCTTAAAGGTGGCTTGAGCGCGCAGATCCTGCCCGTCATTCTTGACCGTAACCTGGGCCTTGGTGGTCGGGACGGTGTAGATGGTGCCGTCGGCCGCGATGGGGGAGGCGGCGATGGAGAACGTGTAATCGCCGGGCAGCAGCTTAATGCCGCGACCGTGCTCGTCAACGTAGAGCGTTTCGCTCACGGAAGAACCGTCGGAATCCTGACCGCTCACCTGCACGGGAATCTTGGAGCCAGTTGAGCAGTCGAGCCCCGCGGCATGTACGCCAATTTGCACCGACATCATGGTATGGGCGTTTGCGGCAACCACGGCGGCCTGCTCTTGCCGGTATCCATTCCAAGCGGCATAGCCTGCGCCGCCGGCGACAAGCGCGACGGCTACGACGCCTGCCACCATCAGGTTGCGGCGCTTGGGCGACATCTTACGGTGACGAACCTCGGCTTCGCGTGCCGAAGGAACGGACGGTAGGGGAATATCGCCCATGGCGATGGTCTCGTCCACGGCAGGCGCAGAGCCTAAGCCAGGGAGCTCGCGGGTCAGCGAATCTTCGGCCGGCAAGTTGTCGAGCAAGATGGTTTCCTCGCTCGTGTCGGATCCGGGCTGGTCGTCGGCCTCGCTTTCGGTGTCTTCGTGATCTGCCTCATCCTCGGCAGGCTCAACGTCGCCTGTATCCTGATCATCGGGCTGTGCCTCGATTTCCGGCTCATCCTGCACATCAACGCTCGAATCGTCAAACGCAACATCGTCAAGCGAAATCCGGTCTAGGCTTTCCAAGGCCTCGGCACACGCTTCTGCATCTTGGACCGCGTCCTCTTGGCCCGTCGTCTCATCTTTCATATATCCCCCAAGCTCAATATCGGGACAACACTGTACCCAAAAACAGGACCCTATAGAGCCGCCTCATGATTTGAAATCCGATTTTATATATGCGCATGTTTTTGAATAGATGAATAGAGACGCAACGACAAAAGCCCCCGAAAAGCGAGCGAAACGCTTTCCGGGGGCTCTGCGAGACATTGGATTGAAAATCTGGCGGGCGGGCCTATGCCCAGGCGCCAACAGCGACCAACATGTTACTCGGCGTGAGCGTAATCGACCTTGGCGCGACGAGCGGTGGCCTTCTCCCAATCGCTGGTGCCCTCAAAGACATCCTGCTTGTAGGGATTGCGGCCGAGCTTCTTGGCACGGTAGGCGATGTAGATGATCGCGGCGACGTTGGCGACCAGTGCGGCGATCGAGACCGCGGTAGCGGCGCCGGGGTCGAGCGTGGAGTGGGTCACAAAGATGGACTCCTCCTGGAAGTACGGGAACACCTGGGCAAACATGCACCAAATGGCCAGCGTAAAGGCGCGGTTCTGGATCCAGCCGCCCTTGTTCCAGATAAAGGCGGCGACAGTGGGCGCCAGCAGCAGCGCAAAGCCGCAGAACCAGGAGTGGGTGGGCAGGCAGTTGTAGGTGTAGCAGAAGTTCCAGATATCGTAGGCGATGATGTAGACCCAGGTCATATCGGGCCACAGCATGTCGGTCTGATCCTCGGAGGCGTAGACGCTCCACCAACCGGTCATGCAGAAGATGTTGATAATACCGGCGATGCCGTTGAACACGTTGTTCCAGCCGGCCAGCTGCGTAGCACCTTCGGAGGTGACCCAGGTGGACTCGCCCAGGACAAAGAAGTGATAGGCGCTCTCGAAGTCGGATACGACGGCAATCATGATGTTGATGGCGACGATCACAAACGGCCATGCGCGGAACCAATGTGCCTTGCCGATCTTGCCCCACTGGTACTTAATGGCAATGAAGCCCCAGCAGCCGGCCAGCGCCGCGTATACCTTGGCGTAGTGGAACCAGCTGTTCTGGTACACATGGGTGGGGTTGGTGAGCGCCCACTCGGCACCCTGTGAGACGCCGATGGCGATGGCGACGCAGTAGATGGTCATGGCCAGCGGAGCCACGCCAAAGATGATTGCCGCGCCCAGCTTGGTGCGGCGGCCGACTTCGTTGAGCACGATCAGGCCAATAAAGACCATGGCCCAGCCGGCCCAGTGGATAAGGGTATCGCTACCCCAAACATCGAACAGCATGCTGCTCTCCTTTCACACGCCCGCGGCCCCTCTTCTGATCGCGGGCAGTTTGGCCAAATGTCGTCAGTTCTGGGGCTTGCGCTCCGGATACTTGGCGGTATAGCCCTCGATGTGGAGTGTCGAGGCGATGATTTCCTTGACCGTCTCGTCGGGCACATCGGGGTGCGTGCGGATATACATCAACAACCCCATGATGAGGGTGTAGAACGTCTCGTAGACATGGTCGATGCGTAGCTCATGATGGGCGACAAAGTCCACCACGGTGGTGTCGCAGATATACTGCGCCACACGCTGGACCACGTTGTGCAAAAAGCCGCCGTAGAGCGCGCCGCTGCTTGAGGTGAGCGTACTCGGCAGCTCGTGGCCGCTGGCGACCAGGCGCTTAAAGAGCGGGGCGACGGTGTCGAGCGCGCCTTCGATATCGCCGACGGTGCGGTCGGCGTTCCACTGCTCGAGTTCGGAGATAAAGCCGTCGATCGCCTCGTCCATGACGGCGGTGACGGCGGCGTCCATATCGGCAAAGTAGTGGTAGAACAATGAACGCGTGCAGCCGGCTCGCTTGGTCACGGCCGATACCGATAGGTGGGACACGCCCAGCTCGGAGCTTACGGTGCGCACGGCATCGAGGATCTCGCGACGGCGTTCGTCGCCCGTCAGGCGCTTTGCCGCGCTATCGGATGCGGGAACGGCATCGACCACAGAGGTATCTGCTGTGTTGTTGCTCATGTTTTGCCGCCTTTCATCCTCTTTTGCCTGACCGTTCGCCTAACAGTCTTGAATATTGTTGACGGTTCGTCAATACTATTTTTGACACAATGTCAACTAATGGCGGGTGAACGGCATGGGGGCATGCCCGGCCTGCAAAAAAGAGGGGTGCCGCGGTCTCGCTGGGCTGTGGCAAGAGAAGGGACAACCATGATTCTCAACGGACCGGGGATTAGCTATACCGAGCCCGATATCGGCGCTGAGTTCGTGCCGCCGATACCGGAGCATCCGCGCGAGGCCATCGTCAAACTGTGCGAGCACTGCACCAACCGTCTGTTGCACCGCGACGAGCTGCTGGGCTACGAGTACTGGTCGTTTGCCGAGGCCGCAACCGACGAGCAGGCCGAAGTGCTCTGCAAGATGAAGATGCGCCGTCCCTATACGCTGCCCGAGATGGTCAAGCTCACCAGCATGCCCGAAGCCGATATCGAGAAGATGCTCGACGACATGAGCTACACGGGTCTGCTCGAGTACAACTGGGAAAACCCCGAGCACGCCAAGCAGTGGGTGCTGCCCATGCTGGTGCCGGGTTCCGCCGAGTTCCTCAACATGCGCGTGAGCCAGCTCGAGGAGCACCCGGTCTATGCCAAGTTCTTTGAGCAGGCGTCCAAGGGACCGCTGTCCAAGGCCACGCCGATGGTGCCGCCCGGTGGTGCCGGCATCGGCATGCATGTCATTCCGGTCGAGAAGGCTATCGATGCCGCGAGCACGTCGGTGCCTATTGAGCATATAGAGCACTGGCTCGACAAATACGAGGGTAAGTATGCCGCCAGCACCTGCAGCTGCCGCGCGAGCCGTCGCGTGATGGGTGAGGGCTGCGCCGACGACCCGGCCGATTGGTGCATCGCCGTGGGCGATATGGCCGACTACGTGGTCGAGACCGATCGTGGCCATTACGTGACCCGCGACGAGGTCTACGACATCCTGCGCCAGGCCGAGGACAACGGCTTTGTGCACCAGATCACCAATATCGACGGCGAGAACAAGATCTTCGCCATCTGCAACTGCAACGTCAACGTGTGCTACGCCCTGCGCACCTCGCAGCTGTTCAACACGCCCAACCTGTCGCGCTCGGCCTATGTCGCCAAGGTCGAGAAGGACAAGTGCGTGGCCTGCGGTCGCTGCGTTGAGGTGTGCCCCGCCGGTGCCGCCAAGCTCGGCCAGAAGCTCTGCAGCAAAAAGGCCGGCGGACAGGTGCCCGAGTATCCGCGCCAGGAGCTGCCCGATGCCACCAAGTGGGACCACACCAAGTGGTCGCCCAACTACCGCAACGATAACCGTATCGAGACGCACGAGTCCGGCACCGCGCCCTGCAAGACGGCTTGCCCCGCGCACGTTGCCGTCCAGGGCTACTTAAAGCTCGCGGCGCAGGGCCGCTATGACGAGGCGCTGGCGCTCATCAAGCGCGAGAACCCGCTGCCCGCTATCTGCGGCCGTGTGTGCAACCGCCGCTGTGAGGATGCCTGCACCCGTGGCCGTGTGGACGCCGCCGTGGCTATCGACGAGGTCAAGAAGTTTATCGCCCAGCGCGATCTTGATGCCGCGACCCGCTATGTCCCACCCGTGGTGACGCCGACGCGCGCCGGCGGCTTCGATCAGAAGATCGCCATCATCGGTGCCGGCCCGGCCGGTCTGTCCTGTGCCTTCTATCTGGCCGAGAAGGGCTACAAGCCCGTCGTGTTCGAGAAGAACGAGCGCCCGGGCGGCATGCTCACCTATGGCATTCCCAGCTTTAAGCTGGAGAAGGACGTTATCGAGGCCGAGGTCGAAGTTATTCGCCTGATGGGTGCCGAGTTCCGCTATGGCGTGGAGGTCGGTCGCGATGTGACGCTCGACGAGCTGCGCGCGCAGGGCTTTAAGGCCTTCTACGTTGCCATTGGCTGCTAGGGCGGCCGCCTTGCGGGCATTCCGGGCGAGGGTGCCGAGGACGTGACCGTGGCCGTCGACTTCCTTCGCGAGGTTAACAGCGGCAAGATCGATTCCCTGCCCGGCCGCACCATCGTGGTGGGCGGTGGCAACGTGGCTATCGATGTCGCGCGCAACGCCTGCCGTCTGGGTTCCGAGTACGTTGAGATGTTCTGCTTGGAGAGCGAGGCCCAGATGCCCGCCAGCGAGGAGGAGCGTCGCGAGGCCGTTGAGGACGGCGCTCACATCAGCTGCGGCTGGGGCCCCAAGGAGATTCACCTGGACGAGGCCGGTCGTGTGTGCGGTATCACCTTCAAGCGCTGCACGCGTGTCTTTGACGACGAGGGCCGTTTTGCGCCCGAGTACGACGAGAACGACCTGCGTCGTGTCGATGCCGACCGCGTAGTCATGTCGATTGGCCAGTCCATTGTGTGGGGCGACCTGCTGGCTGGCTCCAAGGTGGAGCTTGGCCGCGGCCAGGGTGCCCTTGCCGATCCCCAGACCTATCAGACCGCCGAGCCAGACATCTTTGTGGGCGGCGACGTCTATACCGGTCCGAGCTTTGCCATCGATGCCATCGCCGCCGGTCACGAGGCCGCCGTGTCCATCCATCGCTTCGTGCAGCCGGGCTCCACGCTCACCATCGGCCGCAACCAGCGCCGCTACACCGCGCTCGACCGCAACGACGTTGTGCTCGAGAGCTACGACAACGCGAGCCGCGAGGTTGCGCATGTGGACCGCGAACGCGAGAAGGCTGCGCCGTTTAGCGAGTATGTTGAGACCTTTACCGAGGAGCAGGTGCGCGCCGAGACCGCCCGCTGCCTGGGCTGCGGCGCCTCGATCGTCGACCCTAACAAGTGCATCGGCTGCGGCCTGTGCACCACCAAGTGCGCGTTTGACGCCATCCATCTTGATCGCGATCGCCCCGAGTGCTCCACGATGGTCAAATACGAGCAAAAGCTCCCAAGCCTGGGCAAGTACGCATTGAAGCGTGCAATTAAGATCAAATTTGGGAAGAAGTAAGAGACCTAACAAGTAAGTGAACGGCGCAGAGGGCGGTTGGACAGCGAGCGGGTCCCAGGCGTGGCGAGGTGCCTTGAAAGAGGAGGGCATAGGGCTTTTGCCCATGCCCGACGATTGAAAGGCAGATCGCCCGTCTGGGACTCGCGCAGCGTCAAGCCGACCGCCGTTCGTTAGAACGGCGGAAGGAATTAAAAGTGCACGAGCTGGGGATCGTCTATCACATCATTCGCGATGTCGAGAACGTGGCGCGCGCCAATGGCGTGCGTCGCGTTTCGAGCGTCACGCTGCTGCTGGGCGAGGTCTCGGGCGTCGTTCCCGACTTGCTACTCGACGCTTGGCGCTGGGCGGCAGATAAAAAGCCCATCACCGAGGGTGCAGAGCTTATCGTGGAGCCCGTTGAGGCCGTGACACATTGCGAGGCGTGCGGCCGCGACTATTCGACAGTCGAGCACGGCAAGACCTGTCCCCATTGCGGTAGCGGCGAGACCTATTTGCTGCAGGGCCAAGAGGTCATGATCAAACAGATCGAGACCCCCGACGAGGACCCGGCAGACACTGTTCCCGATGACCCCTCCGACGCCCCCGACGCCATCGACGCCGCCAACCCTCTCCACATCGTCTAGCCCCTAGTCGTTGAGGACGCTCTTACATGACCAGTCAATCAAGGACGTCCCCAACGACTAGTCGTTTAAGAACGTCCCCAATGACTACTTGCGCTAGTGCATAAGTCACGAAAATAGTCAAGCCATGTCTGTTTAAACAAAATAGCGGCAGTACAAGCGCATTCGCGCTTGCCTAAAATCGATATTAATGAACAGCCTGCTTGTATCTGTAAAATGCATGGCTTGATGAGCGACGCCTTGTCGTGTAATGAGTCAAAAAGCAGTAACGTAATCAACTTGTAACAAACCTAGACGTTTAAACAAATAATCCAACCTTTTGCGGATTTAGCTATAATTCCACAAACCAAACAGCTATACTCCTTTCATGTCGTGTAGGAAATACGTAGACAAAAAGGAGGTTATGTGATGGTAAGTATTGTTCTTGCTAGCCACGGGGACTTGGCAGCTGGAATCAAGCAGACGGGCTCGATGGTCTTTGGCGATCAGCCGTCTGTTGCCGTGGTCTCGCTCGAGCCGAGCATGGGCCCCGACGATTTCCGTGCCAAGGTCGAGGAAGCAATCGCTTCCTTCGAAGACCAGGAGCAGGTGCTCTTCCTCGTTGATCTGTGGGGCGGCACGCCGTTCAACCAGATCAGCGGGCTCATCGAGGGCCACGATTCCTGGGCTATCGTCACCGGTGTCAACCTGCCTATGCTCATCGAGGCATATTCGCAGCGCTTTGACGCAAAGAACACTGCACATGCGATCGCAAAACATCTCGTGACTGAGGCTAAGGCTGGCGTGCGTGTCAAGCCCGAGTCTCTGGAGCCCGAGGAGAAGAAGCCGGCTGCGGCCGCCGCTGCTCCTGCAGGCGCCATCCCTCCGGGAACGGTCATCGGCGATGGGCACATCAAGATCGCCCACGTCCGTATCGACACCCGTCTGCTTCATGGTCAGGTGGCCACCACGTGGACCAAGCAGATCAACCCCAACCGCATCATCGTGGTTTCCGACGGCGTTGCTCACGACGAGCTCCGCAAGACCATGATCGAGCAGGCTGCCCCTCCGGGAGTCCATGCCAACGTCGTGCCCATCAAGAAGATGGCCGAGGTCGTCAAGGACACGCGCTTTGGTGACACCAAGGCCATGCTGCTCTTTGAGAATCCGCAGGATCTGCTCAAGGCCATCGAGGCCGGTGTCGACATCAAGGAAGTCAACATCGGTTCCATGGCTCACTCCAAGGGCAAGGTCGTCGTCACCAACGCCGTCGCTATGGGCGATGACGACGTTAAGACTCTCGAGGCTCTCAAGGCCAAGGGCGTCAAGTTCGAGGTCCGCAAGGTTCCTTCGGATTCCTCCGAGGATCTCGACGCCATGTTGAAGAAAGCTAAGGCCGAACTGGCCGCTCAAGCATAGTAAAGGAGGGTCCGATACATGTCTGCAATCACTATTCTGCTTGTTGCGATTGTCGCGTTGCTTGCCGGTATGGAAGGCATTCTGGATGAGTTCCAGTTCCATCAGCCGCTCGTGGCATGCACGCTTATCGGTCTCGTAACCGGTCACCTTCAGGAGGGCATCCTCCTGGGCGGTTCGCTCCAGATGATGGCCCTTGGCTGGGCTAACGTCGGCGCCGCTGTCGCGCCTGACGCCGCTCTGGCCTCGGTCGCTTCTTCGATCATCATGGTGCTCGCCCTCAACGGTGGCGCCACCGATTCGGCCAAGGCCGTTACCACCGCTATCGCCGTCGCCGTCCCGCTGTCGGTCGCTGGTCTGTTCCTGACCATGATCTGCCGTACCATTGCTACCGCTATCGCTCACGCCATGGACGGTTGCGCCGAGAAGGGCGACTTCTCCGGCATCGAGCGCTGGCAGTATGCTGCCATCCTCATGCAGGGCCTTCGTATCGCCATCCCGGCAGTACTTCTGTGCGTCATCCCGGCCGAGGCTGTTACCAACGCGCTTAACGCTATGCCCGACTGGCTGTCCGGCGGCATGGCCGTCGGCGGCGGCATGGTCGCTTCCGTCGGTTACGCCATGGTCATCAACATGATGGCCACCAAGGAGACCTGGCCGTTCTTTATCCTCGGCTTTGTCCTTGCTGCCATCCCTCAGCTCACGCTGATCGCCCTTGGCCTCATCGGCATCTCCCTTGCCCTCATCTACCTTGGCCTTAAGGATCTGGCCAAGCAGGGTGGCGGCATGGGCGGTGGCTCCGGCGACCCGCTCGGCGACATTCTGAACGATTACGAGTAGGAGGGGAGTGATACATATGGCAGAGAACAAGATTCAGCTCACCAAGGCTGACCGTAAGAAGGTTTGCTTCCGTCATCAGTTCCTTCAGGGCTCGTGGAACTACGAGCGTATGCAGAACGGCGGCTGGTGCTTCGCAATGATCCCTGCGATCAAGAAGCTCTACACCAGCAAGGATGACCAGATTGCCGCTCTTAAGCGCCACCTGGAGTTCTATAACACCCACCCCTATGTTTCCGCCCCCGTCATTGGCGTTACCCTCGCCCTCGAGGAGGAGCGCGCCAACGGTGCTCCGATTGACGACGTCGCCATTCAGGGCGTCAAGGTCGGTATGATGGGCCCGCTCGCCGGCGTCGGTGACCCCGTCTTCTGGTTCACCCTTCGCCCGATTCTGGGCGCTCTGGGCGCTTCCCTGGCCATGTCCGGCAGCATCGTCGGTCCGCTGCTGTTCTTCTTCGCGTGGAACATCATCCGTTACGCTTTCCTGTGGTACACACAGGAGTTTGGCTACAAGGTCGGCTCCTCTATCGCCAAGGACCTCTCCGGCGGTCTGATGGGCAAGGTCACCGAGGGCGCTTCCATCCTGGGTATGTTCATCATCGGCGCCCTGGTCGAGCGCTGGGTGTCCATTTCCTTCACCCCGATTGTCTCCACGGTCAAGCAGTCTGCTGGCGCCTTTATCGACTGGGCTAGCCTGCCCTCCGGTTCCGAGGGTATCAAGGAAGCGCTGACGATGTACAACTCCGTCGGTGCTACCGCCCTTGATCAGATGAAGGTCACCACGCTCCAGGGTAACCTCGATCAGCTCATCCCCGGCCTTGCCGCCGTGTGCCTGACCCTGCTGGTCTGCAAGCTCCTCAAGAAGAAGGTTAGCCCGATCGTCATCATCCTGGCTCTCTTCGCCGTCGGCATCATCGGTCGCTTCTGCGGCTTCATGTAAGCACGCTTCGGCTTAAGACCGAGAGTTGCTAGGTAAGGGCTTTTGAGCCATTGAAACGGACCGCACCCGGTGGGTACACTGGATGCGGTCCGATTGTTTTTATTGGAGGGCGAGGCGCGTATGGCGCAATCTCAGAACAGCACGGTCGATCTGGCAACGCCGGCAACCTGCCTGATGGGGCTTACCAGCCACGGTAACGTGATGGTGGGCAATAAGGCGTTCGAGTACTATAACGAGCGCAATCCCGAGGATTATATTCAAATCCCGTGGGACGAGGTCGACTATATTGCCGCCGAGGTTTTGCGCGGCACCAAGATGATTACGCGTTTTGCCATCTTCACCAAGGACAACGGTCACTTTACGTTTTCGACGCGCGACGACAAAGAGACGCTTCGCGCGGTCCGCAAGTACGTCGACGAGGATAAGCTCGTGCGTTCGCCCGACTTTATCGATGTGACCGCCAAGGGCGCCAAGAGCATCCCCTCCGTCATCAAAAGCCTCTTCCACAAAGGCAACTAGCTCCTCATAAGTTGCAGTGAAATAGTTTCTAAATACGGCTTTAGATGCTTCAGACAGGAACTATTCCACCGCAACTTCGAAGTCTAGTCATGCGACGTATGGCGATGCAGTAAATCTGCTACACTAGTACAACATGCCTCCGTAGCTCAGGGGATAGAGCACCGCTCTCCTAAAGCGGGTGTCGACGGTTCGAATCCGCCCGGGGGCACCAGGAAAATCGCAGGTCAGGAGTTATTTTTGCTTCTGACCTGTTCTGGTTTTGGGACTAAGAACCGCTTTCGTTTGTAAATCTGGTAAGTAAATATTATGACTTCCCGAGTTTTCCACTGAAAACAGGAAATCACCATTTTGGGGATAAAAGTTTTCAACAGCTGTTGGTCGGTTCCATTTTGGTGATGTGCTTCCCTCTTTTGGGTAAATAATTTCACCATTTTGATGATTCGGTAGCTTTGAATTATTTGATAAAAAGCCTGCTCAGAAGCTTGTGTAATACCCAGTTTGGTGAAACCAATTAATAGAGAAATAGATTAAAAAGAAATAGGGACGGCGATGCCGTCCCCTTCGCTCGCGGAGCTCGCTGCGCGGCCACGTACCGTGTCCTTGCCGCCGGCTACGCCGCCGATTTATTCGCTCACTTCGTTCGCTGATTGATGGACTAATCCGATTTATCGGATACACCAGTCATAAGTGCAGCAATTGATATGTTGAATCCATTGGCAATTTTAGAGAGGTTAGAAAGACTGACATTTCTTCGCCCGACCTCCATCGAGGCGTAGTAAGACCTGTCCATGTCAATGCGGTTCGCAAATTGCTCTTGTGAGTAACCAGACTCTGATCTGAGTTCTTTGCAGCGTAGACCAAAGGATTGTTGTAGCGGCGAGATATCCATGACAAAAAGAGTCATGGATTGTTGTATTTATGCCAACGGACTATATACAACAATCCCAGTTAAGGCGCATAATTATCTCTATTGGAAAGCGCTCTGATGCCCAGTCGGATAGGGCACGGAAAAGGAATGGAACAGCACAATGACTCAGGGAAAGCACTTCGCTGCCGGTGGCGATCACTTCGCCGCACTGCCAAACAAAAAGATTCACACTCCGAAGGGGATCGCGCGTCTGACCGTCACCGCGGCGACCATGGCCGCCATGACCGGGTCGAGCCTCATCTCACCGTTCACGGCATTCGCCCAGACCGGTGACGGGGGCACGCAGCACCCCGCCGTGATGTCGCCGATCGCCGCCCACGCCGGCGCGGCATCCGGTACCGGCGCGAAATCCGCCGCACAGACCATCGCGGACCTGCAGAAGGCAGTCGATGAGGCGAAGGCGAAGGAGGACGCCGCCAAGGCATCCTACGATGAGGCCGCCGGTCCCTACAACGAGGCGGCTTCCGCCCGCGACCAGGCCAAGGCATCCTACGATTCGGCAGTCAGCGCCGGCACGGCAGCCGACCGAGCGGCAATGGACGAGTACGCCCGTCAGGTCGCGGAGGGCAAGGACGCCGCCGATGCCGCCGGCAAGGACCTCGAGCAGGCGAAGGCGGGTCTCGCAGACGCCAAGGCGGATGCGTCCGAGAAGGACGAAGCGTACCAGTCCGCCCTCAAGGCGGCCCAAGATGCCAAGGATGCCCTCGATAAGGCCAAGGCAGATGCCGTAGGCGCCACCCCGGAGGCTATCCGTGCCGCCGAGCAGGCCGTGCGCGACGCCACGGATGCCGTGAGCAGGGCACAGGCCGACCTCGCCAACGCCAACGCGACGCTTGCCGATGCCCAGTCCAAGCTGGTTGCGGCCCAGTCTGCAAAGGATTCCGCCGATTCTGTCCTCACTGCAGCCCAACAGAACAAGGACGCGGCGGATGCGAAGGCCGCGGCCGCCAGCGCCGCCTACGAGAAGGCGAAAGCAGACCTCGCCGCAGCGGAGGCCGGTGCCAGCGGTCCGGAGTACGATGCGGCAAAACAGAAGGTCGCGGACGCAGAGGCAGCCCTCGCCGCCGCACGAGCTGTGCAGTCCCAGTGCAAGTCCGAGCTCGAGCAGGCACAGTCCGCTGCGGCAACGGCACAGGCCGACCTGAATGATGCCCAGGTGGCCCTCTCCGTAAAGCAGCAGGCCGCGGCCGATGCCGAATCCGGCGTGAACGCCGCCCAGTCCGCTCTCGATGCCGCGAACGCCGGCCTCGATGCGGCCAAGCAGGCGAATGCCGACGCCGTCGCCAAGCTGGATGCCGCGAAGCAGGCTGTCAAGGACGCCGAGTCCGCCAAGGCAGCCGCCGACGTAGAGCTCGCGAACGCCAAGACCGCAAAGGATACCGCTGACGCCGCCGTGACCGCCGCGCAGCAGAAGGTCGACGAGGCCCAGGCGAAACTCGATTCCGCCGACGCGCAGCTCAAGCAGGGAGCCATCGGCTTCTTCCGTGCCATGGGTGCCGATTCAGCCATCGAGATCATCCAGAACTGCACGTACAAAGACTACACCGAGATCGGAAACAGTCTCGACGCAACGGGCCTTGAAAACATGCTTTCGTCCATCACGGTCATGAAGAACGTGAACGCCTACCGTAAGTCCGTCGGCCTTTCCGAGCTTGAGGTAAGCTATAAGCTCATTGCGGCAGCGATTGCAGATGCAAACTATTCGACGAAAAATGTAGAGCATGCCCAGCAGTTCGATGTCGGTGAAAACCTTGCCTGGAGCTATCGCGACCCCTGCAAGGCCTGGATCTATCAGGAAAAGGATCTGTTTGACAAGACTGCAGCATCCCTTGGTGCGACGAATCTTTCCGGAAAGGACGCCTACGACTTCTGGTACGCCAACCAGGACAAGTTCGATTACTACCGTATCGGTCATTACATGAACATCATCAACCCTGACTATGCTGTCATGGGATGCGGTCTGAACGATGACACCCGTTTGACGTTCTCGCTCACGCTGCAATACGGCGGTTGGGCCGGTTCGGGCTGGAATACCGGAGCCATCTCCGTCGACGAGTACGAGCAGAAGCTGACCTCCTACATCAACGGCCTGAAGAACGCCAAGAGCGCACTCGACGCAGCCAAGGCCGATCTCGCAGCCAAGCAGCAGGCAGCCGCCGGCGCCGCAGCAACCGTCCAGCAGAAGCAGGATGCCTTCGATGCCGCACAGACAGGTGTCGATACCGCGAAGCAGGATGTCACCGATGCCCAGCGTGCCGTCGATGTAGCCAAGGCTGATGTCGCCGCCAAGCAGCAGGGCGTCACGGATGCCCAGATCGAGCTTGATGCGGCGAAATCGGACCTCGATGCCGCCAACGCGGCAGTCGATACGGCAAAGTCGACCGTCCAGCAGAAGCAGGTCGCCTTTGATGCCGCCAACGCAGCCGTAACGACCGCACAGTCCAAGCTGGACTCCGCCAAGGCGGACACCGCATCCAAGCAGCAGGGCGTGGACGATGCGAACGCCGATCTCGCGAAGTTCTTCCAAGACGTCGCCGACGCCAAGAAGGCGCTCGATACAGCAAAGAGCGTCCATGACGCGGCGACAGCCGATCAGGTCGAGAAGGCGACCGTCCTCGCCGCCGCCGAGCAAAAGGCGGACGCCACCGCACGCGCCCTCGCGGATGCACAGCGTGCCGTCGATGCCGCAAAGGTCGACACCGGCGTTGCCGCCGACAGGCTTACCGGCTCCCAGACCGATCTCGAGGATGCACAGTCGAACCTCGACATCCTCACCGGTCTTGCCGCGAAGCTCGCAGAGGCACAGCAGCGCGAGCAGGATGCAGTAAAGGCCGTCAATGACACCAAGGCCGCCCTCGATGCCGCGAAGGCGGATACCATCGCCGCCGAGTCCCTGGTCTCCGCCGCCGAGCAGGCGAAGGCGCAGGCAGACGCCAAGCTGTCGAAGCTGAACTCCATCGATGCCGGCGCGGCGATCGCTTCCGGCCATGATGTGAACGCGGATGACGTCCTCAACGCGCTTTTCGCCGCAGCAGTCGAGGCACGCGCCAAGGTCGCGCCCGCCAAGGCCATCCTGGACGAGAAGCAGGCCGCGGTGGACGGGCTCCAGTCCGGCTACGATGCGGCACTCGCCGCCTACGAGCAGGCGAAGTCCGACCGCATCGCGGCGGAGCAGAAGCTTTCCGATGAGATCGCACGACAGGAGGCAGAGGAGGCCGCAAAGCAGCAGGCGGCATACACCCCGAAGCACCTCGCCGGCACGGATACCGCCCAGCCCGGCAGCCTCGCCCAGACCGGTGACCGCGCGGGACTCATCGGCGAGACGTTCGTCATCGGCGGTACCGTCCTCGTGGCAGCCGGCGTCTTCCTCGATCAAAAGAAGCGCCGCGAGCAGATGTAAAAGCGAGCCGGGCGTTGGATATCGGCTAGTGTCCAACGCCCGGTTTCATGGACGGGGAGATCGGTGTGAGAACAAAGGCTATTATCGTTGCGCTTCTGGTGTGCCTTTCGGCACCTCAACTTGGATGTGCCAGCGTTGCAAAGCAAGGAAGCGGCTCTACGGAAAGGGCCGCCACAGCGGTAAAGAATAAAGACAAAAAGAAGCCAAGCGAAGAAAAGGCGACGCAAGCCTCTGGAGCCAAGACCGAGGAGAAGAAAGAATCCGACGACAAGGACCAGAAGTCCGATGACTCCAAGAAGGAGGATAACAAGTCTTCCGACTCGTCGAAGTCTGACAGCAAGGGAAACTCCTCCGACTCGAAGCAGGGTTCCGGCAATTCACAGGGTTCCGGCAGCAATAATTCCTCTTCTAATGGCGGTAGCCAGAAGAAGTGGGTTGCCGAGCAGGGGCACTGGGAGACCGATTACAGCCAGGTCTGGGTACCGAACGTGGTATACACGCGTCATCCTCGCTATTGGGTAAACCATGGTGGTACTATGGTAGGCCCCTTCGATTCCGAAGATGCCGCCTATTCGTGGAGTGAAAATGATGCGTTTTCAGGCGGCATCGGCGGATCAATTGTCGATGATTCGTATACCACCTCTGAGGACCAGGGTCATTATGAGCAGAAGGCTACGGGACAGCATTGGGTTGTCGATGTCGCCGGTCACTGGGAGTAATGGACATTTGTTCCTCTTCTCTTATATTCGGTAAATAAATATTTATTTGCGGGCGGCCGGTTTCGGCCGCCTTTTTTAGACGCCCAGTCTGGGAGCAAACGATAGGAAAGCAATCAAACGAGAGGCCGTTCCAAAAGAATCCGGCGGTGCCGGATGCTTCGGGCAAAACCTTCCGCAAATCGGTAAGGTCTTCCATCAACTTGCTCCAGCCCTCGCCCGGAGTCCGCTGCGCGGTAATGCAAAAACTCGGCATCCCTCGCATTCGCAGTACCGCTTCGCTCTCGCTACAGCGAACTCTTAACACTCGGCATCCCTCGCGTTAAAAGTTCGCTTCCGCTCACGGTCTTCACTTTTCGTTTCGACAACGCGAGGCATCTCGCTTGGAATGAGGCCTCTCATTCCATGTCTACACTGCGTTCCGCCCAATCGCCGTACCGGTGATTGCAAGATGACTGTGGGTGGCATTTTTGTGGGCCCATTCGGACCCCAAAAACACCACGCCACAGACCTTGCTTACCGCCTGCTACGGCGATAAGGTTATCGTGAAGTTGGAACTTCGCGATGAAGAATCGCGGAGACGATTCTTCATTTTGGAACGACGCCAGCCGTTCCTCATTAAAAGGAAAGCGAATCGCATAGCAGGTTTTGATCGGAGGCCTCTCCGATCGCTGATTCGTTTTCCGGAGGAATCATGAGTAGGCTCCGCCCACACACCGTCAAGGCGTCTCTTTCCGATGAAGAGAAGAAAGCCATCACTGCAATCGCAAAGCGACATGAGATGAGCGAGGCGGAACTCATCCGCTTTGCTTTGTGCAATGCCGACGATCTCGATATCGATTTTGGTTTTTCAGAAATCGCTGACCAGAAATTCCGAACCGATGACATTCACGTCCGGGTCTCACCGGAAGAAAAAACGAAAATTGAAAGCAATGCTGATTCCCTCGATATGACTGTCAGTGCGTATGCACGTCGCGTACTGCTCAAAGGGAATGTCGAGAAAATCGATGTCGATCGGGCGTCGATCGACAAGATCTATCACGAACTTTTGAAGGAAGGAACAAACCTCAATCAGCTGATGTATTTTGTGAACGCCCAGGGGCTTCCCGCGTACAACGAGAAAGCTGTTTTCCGCACGCTCGAAAAGGTTTACCAAGTTGGGCGTAAGCTGGACCGTTTCATCGACGAGTTTGAGAAGCGATATTTCGTCGGCGGTGACCAAAATGACCGTCATTAAGCAGAAGAGTGTTTCGAGTGAACGGTATGCGAAGAACGTCCGTAAATACATCAACGGAAAAGATGCGCTTGTGCGTGGTGGCTGGAACATCGAATACAGCGATCGCTGGTTTTCGAAAATGGATAGAACCAGAAAGGTTTTCCATCACGACAAACCGTCGAGAGCCGGAGCCAAAAACGTAATCCTGCTTCATCAGATCCTCGCGTTCCTTCCGGAAGAATGCTCATGCAACGGGGGCAAGATGACTCCCGATGCATGTTTGGCCTACGCGGAGCAATGGCTTGCGAAGCACTATCCGCATCAACAAGTGATTCTCGCGCTGCATGAAGAAAGCGATAAGGCGGGAAAACGCTACGCAGTGCACATGGCGATCAACCGGACAAACCTTGACACCGGCAAGCGTTGCGACATCGGCGGTCGCAAGGGAAAGTACGAACGCGCTGCATGGGTTCGTGAAATGGACGAGGCCTGGAATCTCACTCAGCTCGAAAAGGGAAAGAAGAATTCGAAGATTCGCGATCGCCAGCCGCGCGACACAGAAAAGGAGATTATCGGTCGCGGTGAGTACAGTTATAAAAACAATCTGCGCGAGCTGATCCATATTGCGATCGACGAAGGTCGCGTAAAGAATATGGAGCAGTTCAAGAAATTACTTGCCTCATGGGGCGTAGACATTTTCATCAAGAACAATCGAGTCTATGCGACAGATCTCGATATCAAAGAGGCCGGCAATCCGAAGTGCACTTTCAACCTGACCCGTCTCGACGGGCGCTTCGCGTTGAAGTCGTTGCAGATGGCTTTCGAAAATAACGTGTTGGAAGCCGAGCGAGCCCTTCCATACGAGAAACGTTGTGAGATTTACATCAAGCGTCTCAAGAAAGCATACTCGGCGTGGGTCGAGCAGGCGAAGGCGAGCAAAGGCGTCGCCTACAATTCGTTTCCTAAATTCGTTGCCCCGAAGTGCGATGAAGATCTGCTCGAAGATCCGGCGGTTCGCGATGAGCTTCTTGCGCGTCGCGGTTACGCAAGGGAGATTCGCAATCGTTACGCCGGCGCCGTTCCCGATGCCGGCGACGACCGCGTTCGCGCCGCAGGCCAAGCACATGGCGGAAGCTCCGCATCGCGGCAGATGGACGATCGCGTCGTCGATCGCGGTGACTACTCGCACGGCAACACGCCTCGCTAGTTTTGGAAAGCCTATCGTCGGTGCCCTAGCGCGCTGCTATTCAGTGCCGATTCTTTCATGCTCGCAATTCGGCGAGGGTGAGGAGTATGAATTGATCGGCGGGAGTCAGCCGCTCTGATAGAATCGTCCTTGCTGGCGGCAGCTCTCGTGCCGGGCAGAGTCCTCCATCCGATGGGAGGTGATGCCCATGACCGATTTCACTGAGTCCGTGAAGCTCCTGACCGCTATGGTCTCGCTCCTCACGCCCCTTGTCGGCCTTTCCAAGGCACTCAAGCAGGGTTCGAAGCCCAAAAAGAAAGGCCACCGTCGCTAAGACGATGACCTAACTTCGTTAAGCAACGGCTCTGCCCAGCTCTCTACAACTTGGGCTGCCGTCGGCACCATTTTACCCTCCTGACGAGGAATTCGTCCATATTTCAAAAATCAAATCCTGTTCGCGCGTGGGCGTAAACTTTTCCTTGATTATCGACTTCATCCGAACACCTCCCACATTCATCCGCACATGTGCGGATGAATGTGGGAACCCGATACCCTGAGGGCCGGACCGGCCGGCCCCGGGAGATCGGAGGACGGCATGTCCGGAAAGAAGAATAGGGGCTCCGCGAGGGCGGTCCCGAGGGCCTACGGAAGGCTCACGAGGCACGAGCGGGACACGGTCCAGAGGATGCTGGAGCGCAGGGCCTCGTGCAGGGAGATCGCGAGGGAGCTGGGCAGGTCGCCCTCGACGGTGAGCGCCGAGGTGGCGTCGCACAGGTTCGTGACGGCGCCGAAGCCCAGGCGCGGCGAGCGCGTGGGCGCCGACACCGACCTGTCGTCGGCCTGCCCGCGCCTGGCGGCGTGGCCGCGCTGCTGCAACGGGTGCGGCCGCTGTTAGCGCTAATCTAAAAATGACCACTTTCGCAAACGCATCTCGCCGAATGCGCTAACGCGATTTCGCCGACCCCGCTAACGTACTTTCACCAACTGCGCTAACGGAACTATGCTCCGATCGGGTATCCGACCCGGGAGGAGCGGGATATGGAGCGAAACGTAATGGGAGAGCTGAACGTCTACAGGGGGTCCGGCGCGAAGCCGAACTTCAGCGAGATCGCGAGGAGGCACGGCATGGACCGGCACACGGTCGCCAAGTACTGGCGGGAGGGCGAGTCCGCCGCCGACGGGAGGTCCGCGAGGGGCAGCGCCTTCGACCCGCTCGAGGAGGTGATCCGCGCGAAGGCCCAGCTGCCCGGGATGACCAAGATGGCCGTGTACGCGTTCCTGCGCGAGGGCCGCGGGGAGGGGCTGCCCGGGTACGGCGCCTTCACCGCATGGTGCCGGGCCCGCGACATGCCCTTCGGGGGCGCGGGCGGCCGCGAGCCGCACCCGCGGTTCGAGACGCCCCCGGGCAGGCAGCTGCAGTTCGACTGGAAGGAGGGCATGAGGCTCGTCGACTCGGAGGGCGAGGTCTTCGAGTTCAGCGTGTTCACCGCGACGCTCGGCTACTCCAGGAAGCACCGCTTCATACCGGTCAGGAGCCGCACGCTCGACGACCTGCTGTCCTGCCTGCTCGCCACCTTCACCCGCCTCGGCGGCGTCCCGGAGGAGTGCATCACGGACAACATGTCGTGCCTGGTGACCGTCTCCGGCCGCAGGAGGACCAGGCAGGAGAGGGCGTGGCGGTTCGCGCGGGAGGCCGGCTTCGAGCTCAGGCTCTGCGCGCCGCGCTCGCCGCAGACCAAGGGCAAGGACGAGTCGGCCAACCGCTTCCTGAACCGCCTGCTCGCCTACGGCGGCGAGTTCACCGGGTGGGGCGGCCTCGCCGAGGCGGTGGCCCGGGTCGAGGCCCAGGCAAACTCGGAGCCGAACCGCACCACCGGCCTGCCGCCCGACGCGCTGTTCATGCGGGAGAAGGAGAGCCTGCGGCCCATCGGGAACCTCCGTCTCCTCGAGTCGATGGTGGGCGACGTGAGCGTCCAGACCGTCCCGCCGACCATGCTCGTCAGGGCCGCCGGCAGGGAGTGGTCCGTGCCCAGGCGCTGCATCGGCCGGCGCGTGAGCGTCATAGCGATGCCCGGCGGCCAGGTCGTGGTGAGGATGGCCGGCGAGGAGGTCGCCGTCCACGACGCCGCGTCCGGGCCGTCGAGGCCAATCAACTACGACCCCGACCACTATGGGCAGGCCCTCGAGGGGAAGCGGGGCCTGGCCGACGCGGACATCGCCGAGGCCGCGCGCGCCAACCTCGCGCTGCTCGACTCGCTCGGAGGGGCGTGATGGGCGCCGTCGCGGAGGGCAGCCCCTCGATCAGGGCGCAGGCGAACCTCTCCGCGCTCGGGCTGCACGAGATGGCGGCGTCCCTGCCCGACTACGTGAGGATGGTCGCCGCGGGCGAGCGGGGCTTCGCCTCCGCCCTCGAGGAGATGACGCGCGTCGAGGTCGCCGCCCGGGAGGTCAGGATCACCAACCAGCGCATACGGTCGTCGGGGTTCCCCTACGTCAAGGGGCTGGCGGACTTCGACTGGGACTTCCAGCCGTCGGTCCCGCGCGCCGAGATCGAGGAGCTCGCGACCCTGAGGTTCGTCGAGCGGGCCGAGAACGTCCTGCTCGTGGGGAGCCCCGGCGTGGGCAAGACGCACCTCGCCGTCGCGCTTGGCATCGAGGCGGTCAGGGCGGGGCGCGAGGTCAGGTTCGTGGACTGCGCCCGGCTCGTCGAGGACCTCGAGGACGCCTCGTCGCGCGGCATCCTCAAGAAGAGGCTCAAGTACTACGCCCACTCGAGGCTGCTGATCATCGACGAGCTCGGCTACCTCGACGTCGGCAGCGCGGGCGCGGACCTGCTGTTCCAGCTGATATCGACGCGCTACGAGCAGCGCTCGACGATCATCACCACCAACGTGGGGATCAGCGGCTGGGGCAGGGTGTTCGGGGACGACGTGGCGGCGAGCGCGATCGCGGACAGGGTGTGCCACCACTGCCACCTGGTCAAGATAACCGGCAGGTCCTACAGGCTGAAGGACCTGCCGAGGGACGGGCCCGTCAAGCCGTGACCGGAATCGGTGAAAATACGTTAGCGCAACCGGTGAAACCGCCTTTGCGCGAACGGCGCGCCTGCTTAGCGAAACTGGTGAAAAATAGATTGACGCTAACAGCCGCTACCGCGCGATGGGCTGCAAGCGCCGCCCGCACGTCTTCTACGAGGCCCGCGCCGCGCAGCTGTGTGCCGACTCGGTGCTCGTCTCGTCCAGGCGCGGGATCGACGCCGACGAGCCGGCCGCGGCGGCCAGGCTGGAGGCCATCAGGGACTGCCTGCGCCGGGGGCTCTCGCCCGAGCAGATGGCCGCATGCAACGGAGGGCCGGTGGACCTGTCGCCGTCGACCATCTACCGCTGGGTCGCGGCGGGCTACGACGGCATGACCAACATGGAGCTCAGGCGCAAGGTCGGCTACAGGCCGAGGAGGCGCGCCGCCGTCCGGGCGGCCACGCGCCACTCCGCCCGCAGGTCATACGCCGCGTTCCTCGCCCTCGGGGAGGACGCGTGCGCCGCGGCCTGGGAGATGGACACCGTCGAGGGCGCCCGGGAGGACTCGGCCTGCCTGCTCACGCTGCTCCACCGCCCCAGCAGGCTCCAGCTGGCGCTCCTGCTCGGGGAGAAGACCTCCGGGTGCGTCGCGGCCGCCCTGGAGGGCGTCCGGGCGGTCCTCGGCGCAGACGGGACGCGCCGCGTGTTCCGCGCCGTGCTCACCGACAACGGCGCCGAGTTCTCCGACGAGGGCGCGATCGCCGCGCTCCTCGGCGAGGGGCCCGGCGAGACGAGGCTGTTCTACTGCGACCCGAGGCGCAGCGACCAGAAGGGCGCCTGCGAGCGAAACCACGTCGAGATAAGGAAGCTGCTGCCCAAGGGCGCCGGGCTCAGGTTCGACCGGCTATCCCCGGCCGACATGGCGCTCGCGATGTCGCACGTGAACTCCGAGCCCCGCGGCGCGCTCGGCTTCGCGACGCCCGCGCGCGCCTTCCGGGCGATGCTCGGGGACGACGCGGCGGCGCTGCTGAACGCCTACGGCGTGGAGGACGTGCCTCTGGCCGAGCTCGACCTGACGCCGGGACTCATCGAGAGGGCGCGCGCAGAGAGGGGCGATGCCCCGCTGGCCTAGCCTGAAGGCAAAACGGAATAGACTGACCGACCGTCCGGCTGAGTCTGGGAAGAGGTGCCGGGCGGAGGGCGGAGCATGGCCACCGGACCCATCGAAACACATCTCCACCGTTCCTTCAACTGGGAAAACGGCGCCCCCGGGGCCCGGATGGGGCCTCGGGGGCGTTCGGCTAGCTGCGGGAACGGCCTGTCCGCCTAATGTGTTCGGCTGAGATCGGAAATCAACCGGCGTAAACTTTTAGTTGGGCAAATCCGGCAGATTGGAGCTTGGAACATGAGGGATATGCACCTCATGTCGCTCATAAAACGTCTCCTGACCTCGAGGGAGAACGTTTTTTAGCGATAAAAGGAGACATAAATATGATCTGGTTCACCAGCGACACCCACTTCGGGCATGAGAATGTGCTGAAGTTTACCGATCGCCCGTGGGAGACGATTTGGCAGATGAACGATGCCATCGTCGACAACATCAACGGCAGGGTCGCCGTGGACGACGAGCTCTACATCCTGGGGGATTTCTCATTCAAGATGACCGCCCAGGACGCCTACGGGCTGCGCAAGCGGATCGCCTGCAGGCGCATCCACCTCGTCCCGGGAAACCACGACAAGGACTGGACCCAGCCGGCGGTCGCGGGCGCGTTCACCGTGGAGCCGCCGATCTGCGTGCTCAAGATCGACGGGCAGAAGATCGTCCTGAGCCATTACCCCATGGCCGACTGGCAGGGCATGAACCATGGATCGTGGCACCTCCACGGGCACATCCACACCAGCGGCGGCGCGTACAACGAGTTCAACCGCAAGCAGGGCCTTCTGCGCTACGACGTCGGTTGCGATGCCAACGGGCACTCCCCGGTGAGCCTCGACGAGCTGAGGGAATGGTTCGCCGGAGTCGACGAGCCGTGCGGCCGGGTGAAATGGCCCTGGTGGGTCAACGAGACAGGCGACAGGCAGGTCGAGCGCGAACTGGCGGTTTACAAGCGGAAAGAGGCGATCCGATGACGGTCTATGTGACAGGCGACATCCACGGTGGGCTCGACATGCAAAAGCTCCGCGACTGGGAGCTTGGGAATAGCCTTACCGGCGATGACTACCTCATTGTCGCCGGCGACTTTGGCTTTCCGTGGGACTTTTCTGCCGAGGAATGCGCCGACATCGCCTGGCTGGAGTCGCGCCCCTACACGGTACTGTTCGTCGACGGCAACCACGAGCGCTTCGACCACTGGGAGGAGCGTCCCATGGAACCGTGGCACGGCGGGCTGACGCAACGCCTGTCGGATACTTCGTCCATTCGGCGCCTGACGCGCGGCGAGGTCTTTGAGCTCGACGGTTCGACAATCTTCACCATGGGCGGTGCCACGAGCGTGGACAGGGAATACCGCGTGCCGTATTCCAGCTGGTGGCCTCAGGAGCTCCCGGACGAGCGCGATTTCGATACCGCGCGGGCAAGGCTCGACGAGGTCGGCTGGAAGGTCGACTGCGTCATCACCCATACCTGCGCCACGCGCATGCTCTCGCCGACGCTCTACCCGGACCCAGGCTGGGAACGCCCCGATGTGGACCGGTTGACCGGATTCCTCGACGAGCTCGAGGACCGCCTGGACTACAAGCGCTGGTATTACGGACATTTTCACCGAGACGGCAATCCGGACGAACGGCACACGGTGCTGTATGACCGGATCGTGAGGCTCGGGGACAAACTCCTGCCGTGGGGCGCGTACTGATGACGGTCTATGTGACAGGCGATGTCCACGGCAGGGCCGAGTATGGGGCCAGCAGATTCGCCTTCAAATCTTGGCCGCTGGGGCGCATGCTGACGCGCGATGACGTGGTGATCGTGGCCGGCGACTTCGGCTTTGTCTGGGACGGCTCGAATGCTGAGAGGTATTGGCTCGACTGGTTCGAGTCGAAGCCCTGGACCACGTGTTTCGTAGACGGCAACCATGAGAACCACCACGCCCTGGCAGAACTGCCGGTGCGGGAGTGGAACGGCGGCCTCGTCCATGAGGCGCGACCGCACGTGCTGCACCTGATGCGTGGGGAGGTGTTCGACATCGACGGGCTCACGGTCCTTGCCATGGGCGGTGCCGCAAGCAACGACAGGCAGTATCGCAAGGAGGGGAGGAGCTGGTGGCCCGAGGAGATGCCGAGCGAGGAGGAGATGGACCACTGCCGTTCCTCGCTCGACCGCGTAGGCTGGAGGGTCGATTACGTGGTGACGCATGAGGCCCCTGCCGTCCTGGCAGAGAAGCTGTGCCGCGAGCGCGGGCGCGAGTATCGAGGCGACCGGCTGCAACGATTCCTTGGCGAGCTCGACGGGCGGCTCGGCTACCGAGCCTGGTTCTTCGGACATTATCACGGCGACGAATGGCGCGACGACAGACATCGCCTGATCTACCAAGACATCGTGCCGATCGAAGATGCTACGCCCGGTTCTAGGAACCTTCTGGAAGTGCTCTAGAAGATTCCTAGAAATCAGTAGCCTGACAGGAGAAGCGCGGGGCTACTCGTCCTTCATCTGGGTCATGACCTCGACCTTAGCCTCGGCCACGGCCGCCCGCTGCTCGGAGGCGGCAAGGCGGTCCTTGAGGGCGGCGAGCTCGGCCATCAGGTCGCGCTGGGCCAGGAGTGCGTCGTTCAACTCGGCTTGGGCTTTCAGCGCGGCGTCACGCTCGCCGCGCAGGCGCTCGATCTCATCGACCATGGCCACGGCCTCGGCATGGAGCTGGACGACCTGCCTGTCGAGCTCCCTGGCATCGGCGAGGTATCTGACGCTCGCGGCATGAAGCTCGTTGTTCTCGAGCTCGAGGCTCGCGGTATCGAGTTCGAACTTCTCCTCGATAAAGGCGACCCGCTCATTGCAGTCGGCCTCAAGTCTTTCGTTCCGGTCTCTCGCCTCGACGAGCTTGCGGTTGAATTCGTCGAGCTGGGCCCTGAGCAACGCGTTCTCGGTTCTGAGGTCGCCCGTCTCGCGCAGCAGCTTCTCCCGCCACGTCGCCTCGATCCGCTCGGCGGCCTCATCGAGGACGGACTTCACGCCGTAGATCTCCCTGATTTTCTTCTCGTCTGCCATGGTGCGGCACTCCAATCAACAACGGGCATGGCTCCGCCATGCCATATGGCTGGGAACAATGCACGGCCGCTGTTGATTTGTGTTCGCCCTGCGATCGGTGAGTTCTAAAAGGCGTCTCAAGTCATGCGTTCACGCAGGTTTTCGGTTGGAGAAATACCGCACGTTTTCGTGGTAACACGTGCCTTAAAGAACGGGCGGCCATATCGATTCGTTGTAAATAGCGTCTACGACGTGTTGGTGGCAGGAGGTGAGGGCGTTAAAGATGTCGAGAATGATTGTGGGAGTATTTTAGATGCAGGCATGAGAAAGGGTCGAATCGAAGTGTCTGGCCGGACGCCAATTGTCCGGGAACTGTTTCGGTTCGACCCTGCTTCATTTTACATCCGCGGCATGTTCTTGTGGGCATCCTGACGGTGACCGACTCTCACGACCTCGATAGTCGGTTTGTGGGCTTAAAGTTTCGGAGGCTCCCAAGCGTTTTCAATCGCGGCGCGGTAGATTGCGGCGTAATTAAGCATCCAGCTGCCATCACCAACTTTTTGAATATACCCCTTATCCTTCAGAGAGGTATAGGCCCGGGATATCGTGTTCTTACTCAGGCGGTAGTGATCCTCAATCCATTTGCTTTTAGCGCAGAAGCCCATGGGCCGTTTGTTTTTGGAAGGTTTTCCAAACTTCCATACAAGGCCGAGGATGAGACGCTCGGCGGCAACGGTGGTGACGCAGCACGCCCACTCGGGCACTGAAATAAAAATAGCCTTATCCATTTTTCCCGTAATCTCTCGTTGCTCAGTAGCATCATCGCTAAATATGTCGGAAATCGACGGAAGCTCGCTCATGTTTACCACCTAATCAAGGTGGGCGGTACGACCTTCAAGCTGCTTGAAAAGCTCGTAGAACGAGCTTTCAAACATGTAATTAGAGCGATGGATCTGGATGAGCTTGCCGGACTCTCGCATAAACTTGCGTGCGGTGTTTTCGCTCCAGCCAGTGAGTTCGCGGATATCGTTAACGCGGAGCAACCGATCGCACTGAGCGGCACCAGTGGGGAAAGTCGGTGTGGACGCCTGAGTGCTAATCTTTGGAGTAGCCATGATGAGCTATCCTTTCAATGAGGGCCCTCCCTGTGCTTGTAAGACGTACCAGGTTCATAAGCACTTGGGGGGCCGGTTTCTATGACTACATGCGTAGCCATCTGACAGCTTTAGCATGTATTAAAACGCATTAGATGTCAATCAAATAAAGCATCTACCTGCGGAAACGGTATTATAGTACCGTAATATTATGAAATAAACGATGAATGAAAAACATGCTATTTCTCGCTTCTCTGTATATAGGCGTTGATGAAGGCTTCGTAGCCTTTAACTGCTTTTATTTCTGATTGTTGAACGAGGCTTGTATACGTTTTGAGCGTGATATTGGGGTCCGCGTGGCCAAGAATACCTTGCACGCTTCTAACGTCCGATCCGTTCGCCAGCATAAAAGTGCTTACACAATGCCTGAGCTGATGCGGGCAGATGCCCTTATATAGTTTTCCGCCAGTCGAATTGTTCGGCTCATAGATTCCAAGATTGCAGCTAACTGCGAAATCGCGAAACCAATGGTTGAAGATGTAGTTTTTCATGTGACAGACAGTAGGGATCCCTTGCTCGACAGCAATATCGCTAATGATGGGAGTGCTGCCAGTCTGGGACAGCCCCAGAGAGGCCAGGAGCTCTTTTTGTATGGCTGACCATGATTGAAGACGTTCGGCCAAGGTTTCTCCAACGGGGATTTTGCGTTGGCTTTCTTGTGACTTGGGTGCCCTCAGTTCATGGTCGTTGGTGTACTGCCTGTCAATTTTCAAGGTTTTATTGGCAGGGTCCCAATCGCGCCATTCGAGGCCCAGCATCTCGCCTTTCCGCATACCCGTATACACTAGTACTAGTGTACCAACAGCTTCGGCGGTGAGCTCAATGTGTTGAAGATGTGTGCATAGGGTAGCTACTTGGTCGATTGTCAGTGATTCTCTTTTGTTGCGTGGTCTGCGAACATGAACGGTAGCGCAGGGGTTTCGGTCAATTATTCTCTTTGCGACTGCATTCGACAAAATTTGACGCAGTTTCGCATTGATTCGTACAAGCTCTGATGGTTTGTATTTTCCCGTACGACGAGCTTCGGCATATGTTTCTTCGATTAGATCGGGAGTTAGCCCCTCAATTGTCTGAAACGCACCGAATAGGTCTTCGATATGCCTGCAATCGTACGCTTCTCTTTCATAGCTCGTTGGCGCAAGCTCGGTGTCCCTATTTTCATGAAAGGCCCAGCAGTAGGACGCAAGCAAAGTGGGCTTTTTAGTTTTAGTGATCGTGCCAGAGGAGTTGATTTCAGCCAGCTTGGCCTGCATTGCAGCCTTAGCTTCTGTTTTAGTCTTGCAACGGACTGTATAAGTTGGGGATCGTTTGTAGCGCCCCGTCTTAGGGTCCTTGACTCCAAGGGAAAAATAATAGCGATAGGTGTTAGGTGATCTCTTGTCTTTCCAACACGTGCCTCTTCCGCTAATTAGTGGCTGTTCTGTCATCTTTGCGCTCCGTTTCTTTGAATAGTTTTCAACAATTCGTTGAGTGCAGTTTAGCTAAAGCTGTTAGTAATATGTTTGTAAAAGCGTAGGCGCAGCTACCGGAGGCAAAAGACACAAACTGCTATGTTTATCTGCGGTTATATGCTGTTCAATGATGCTTGATGAATGGTAGGGGGTAGCATTAAATCATATCTCCTAAAGCGGGTGTCGACGGTTCGAATCCGCCCGGGGGCACCAGGGAATATGACGGCGTCGCGGGAGCGGCGCCGTTTCTGGTTTGCGGGGGCCGCCGTGCTGCTCGCCCGTGGGGGACTGGCATCTGTTTCCTAGAGTGCGCTGCGGTAAATCTTTCTCGCGTTGTCCAGCGTGAGCTTCCTGAAGCTGCCGAAGAGCTCTCCGCGGTTGATCTTGAGGCCCGGAATCATCTTTTCGATATCGTCCTCGGTGACTCCGAACTCCGATAGCGCGCGCGGCATTCCCAGCGAGACGAAGAAATCCTGCAGCTCGTCGATGGTCGCTTCGACCGCGTACTCGATTGCCTGCTCGGGGGTTACCTCCACATCGAGCTCGTCCGCGTCCGAATCGATGGGTTCGATGCCAAGGGCCTGGGCGCTGAACTCCAGGAAGCGCTCAGGGTGCTCTCGCCATACGTAGCGCATCCAGGCGGGGAAGATGACGGCGAGGCCGGCGCCGTGCGTGATCTTGGTGTCCAGTGCGGATAGCTCGTGCTCAAGGCCGCGGCAGGTCCAATCGCCGTCGCGCAGGGCGTTATGGGCGAGCGTACCCACCCACATGATCTCGGCGCGGGCGTCGTAGTCATCGGGGTTCTCCATCACCTTGGGCGCCGCCTCCCTCGCGGCGCGCACTAGCCCGCAGGCGATGTTGTCGGTTACGCCCACGGCGGGCTCGCCGGAGAAGAGTCGCTCCATGATATGGGCGATCATGTCGGTCACTCCCGCGGCGGTCTGGCAGGCGGGCAGGCTGAAGGTCAGCTCCGGGTCGAGGAAGGCGATGGCCGGGCGGTTGAGGTCCGTGTTAATGCTGCATTTGAGGTGCTCCTCGTCGTTGCTGATAACGCAGGAGTTAGAGGCCTCGGAACCGGATGCGGGGATGGTCACCACGCAGGCGACGTCGATGCGGTCGGCGGGAACGGCGCGCTTGCGGAAGAAGTCCCATACGTCGCCGTCGTATACCGCCCCAGTGCGATGGCCTTCGCGCAGTCCATGACGGAGCCGCCGCCCACGGGCAGGATGATGTCGGCGTCGTTTGCCCGTGCGAGCTCGACGCCTTCTCGTGCCAAGCCTATTTCGGGGTTTGGACGCACCCCTCCAAGCCCGATGTGCTCCACGCCCGCGGCATCGAGCGATGCCCTCACGCGGACGAGCGTTCCGCAGCGAACTGCGGAACCCCTGCCGTAGACAATGAGCGCTCAGCGGTAGCCGGAGGCGGACAGAGTCCCCCAACCTTGTCGGTCGCTTTTCGCCCAAAGACAAAGCGGGTGGGGGAGTAGAAGGAGAAATCGTTCATGGAGCTCCAATCTGGCGTTTCGCCCTACATGCGCGGAGGAGTTTTTCGGGCGCATCGCCTGCGTTCGCGTCGCAATCTCGGCGGCGCGGTGCGGTCCGTGGATTCCATCGTATCGCCCGCGGCACCCCTTACCGACGATTGAGGCGAGTCTGCATTTCGCGGCGCGACGTCCACCTGGCGGACGATATCCGTTCGCGACACGTGGCCGTCCCGGTCGCAATAGCGTATGCGCACCGGGTTGCCGAGATGGGCCTGCGACCCCTTCTCCTGATGCGAGCGCGCGAGACGGGCGAGCAGCGGCGCGAGCACCTGCTCGACCGTCTCCTCCCGATACCACGCCGCCACGGGCAACCCGTTCACGTCAAACCCGTACGTTCGCCATGCCATTCGCCTCGCCGCCTTCGCCGAACGAAACCGCGTATCCAGACCGCCGGTCCCCCACCCAGCACTTCGACGAGCCTTCGCGCTCACTTCTGCGGTCGGGATGCGCCCGCGAGGCGCTCGGCAGGCAGCGCCATTTCCGCTCGCTGTGTCGAGCGCGAGTGTCGAGAAGTCGCCATATGCCACTCAGATGTAGCATGGAGTGCCGAAGTGCACGCGCCCGTGACGAAACACTGGCGCCAACCCGTTCCGCGCACCACCCCGCCCGTAAGGTGTGTGGCGAAAGGAGGACCAGCCGCATGAACATCCCCGAGACACAGAGCCTACCTCGATCGCATTCCGCACGAGCTTCTCTGACATTTCCGCCCATTACCACGTGGAGGTCCCCGTCGCGGAGATCGCCTACGCATACGACTACATCAATTCCCGGCATGCCCCGCGCAGGCAGGCCACGCTGAACGACGGGTCCGCGGCCCGGCAGGACGAATGACGCGCTTCGGCACAGGCCATGCCGAAACGCGTCACGCAAGCAAAGGAAGGAAGCCAACATCACATGAGCATCATCGCAGCACGCATCGACAACCGCCTGCTACACGGCATAGTGGCAACCCAGTGGGTACCCGAGTTCCGTCCGCAGCGTCTCATGGTCATCGATGACATCGTCGCCAACGACCCGACCAAGAAGGCCGCCATGCGGATGGCAAAGCCCTCGGGAGTCGCCCTCTCCATTATCAACAAGGAGACGGCTCTCACGAACTATCGGGCGGGCAAGTACGACGACCACACGGTCTTCATCGTGGCGCGAGACCCCCAGACCATCCTCGACGTCATACAGACGGGCCAGGTTGTTCCCACACTCGTGGTCGGAGGCACAGTCTTTCCCGAAGAGGGGTCAGACGCCGTCCAGGTGAGCAGTCGCGCCTACGTCACCAAAGACGAGCTGCCCGCATATCGAGCGATTGCTGGCACCGGCTGCGACATCACCGTTCGCTATGTGCCGGCCGACAAGCCCGTAGAGCTCTCCAGCATCATCACGCTTTAGCAAGGGAGTGAACTTATGACACCATCCATCATCCAGATAGCCGTCGTTACACTCATCGCCTTCATCTACGGAGCCGAGAAGAACGCGGGACAAATTCTCACGAACATGTCCGTCACGCCAGCATGGTTCGTCGGACTTGCGCTCGGCGACCCCGTAACCGGCCTCGCCGTCGGCGCCATCGTCCAACTCATGAGCCTGGGCGTGGCGGCCATGGGAGGAGCCTCCGTCCCCGACTATCCCACTGCCGCCATCATTGGCGCCGTCGTTGCCATCACCTCGGGTCAGGAGGCGAGCGTCGGCGTTGCCGCCGGAATCGCAGTCGGCATGCTCGGCCTTCAGCTCGACGTCATCGCCAAGACGGCAAACGGCTTCCTCGGGCGTACCTCGCAGCGCTTTGCCGAAGAGGGCAAGTACTCGCAGATGAAGAGCGTACTTTTCCTCGGTCCGGTCTTCTATGGCCTTACGGCGGCCATCCCCACGTTTGCCGTACTGCTCTTTGGCGCCGATGCCGTCAACGCTTTCCTCTCCGTCATGCCCTCCTGGTTCACGACCGGCCTCTCCATCGCCGCCGGTATCCTCCCCGTCGTCGGCCTTGCGATGCTTCTGTCCTTCATGCCAATGAAGAAATTCATCGCCTACGCCATCGTTGGCTTCGTTCTGGCCGCCTACCTGCAGATAAGCATTCTCCCCATTGCCCTGCTCGGTGCCGCCGCGGCCATCGAGTACTACAAGTCGCACAGCAATCCGTCCGTAAACGCCCTCGACGCTGGAGGTCTGGAAGATGAGTAACGAAGTTAACGCCACCAAGGCAAACGAAGCGCCAACCCGCCTGGCAGACGGAACGTACCAGCCAGTCCTCACCGTTTCCGATCTCGACCGTTGCGGCCGCCGCTGGATGCTCGGCGCGTCCATCTATAACTATGAGTCCCAGTGTGCCCCGGCGGTCATGTTCGCAACCGAACCCGCCCTGCGCAAGATCTATGCAGGAGACGAGGAGGGCTACCGCAGGTCACTTCTGAGCACCTATCGCTATTACAATGCGACTCCCCAGGTAAGCGGCCTGCTCCTCGGCGCCGGCCTAGCCTTGGAGGACAAGGGGCACAATGACGCCATCGACGCGGTCCAAGACCTTAAGATTGGCCTCATGGGCTCCCTCTCAGGAGTCGGCGATACGATCTTCGCCATCCTCATTCCCACCATCTTCGGCTCCATCGCCGCCTACATGGGACAGGCGGGAAACCCCGTCGGCGTGCTTCTCTGGCTCGCCGTCGCCATCGCCATCTTCGTATGGAAGCTCTTTGACTGGCGCATAGGCTATAAGTTCGGCGACAAGCTCTTCACGACCCTTGCCGAGAAGATGTCCGTTTTCACCGAGTCGACGTCGGCACTTGGCATGATGGTCGTCGGTGCGCTCATCCCCACCGTCATCAAGGTCTCGTGTGGTCTCACGTTCACCATGGGTGACGTCACGCTCGACGTCCAGACGGGCATCCTCGACCAAATCATGGTCGGCATGCTGCCCGTAATAGCCACAGCCATCGTCTACGCCCTCGTCAAGCGCAAGGTCAGCATCAACAAGATTGTCCTCGGCATCCTCATCATCTCGTGGGTGTGCGCGGCTTTCGGCATTCTTGCTGCCTAGCCTAGGGCTAGACCAACCCACAAAGGACGCATTATGAGGCACATCATCATTGCATCGCACTACGGCCTGGCAGCCGGACTCGGAGACACGCTCAAGGCCATCATAGGACCGGGGCACGACATCAGGGTTGTCTGCGCGTTTACAGACGAAACCCCGCTCGAGGAGAAGCTCGCCAGCGCATTCGAGGGCATCGCCGAAGATGACGAGACCCTCGTTCTCACCGACATCCTTCAGGGCAGCGTAAACCAGCTCGTAGCCTGCTCGGCTCCGCGAGGCGCGTTCATAGTGACCGGCGTAAACCTTCCCGTGGCCCTCGAGCTCTCGCTCCACGCCGGACAGCTTACTCCCGATGTGGTGAGGCATGTCGTCACCCAAGCCAAAGAGCAGCTCGTCTACCTCGGAGATCTTACTCCGGACGTTGACGAAGAAGACGAATAGGAAAGACGCGACAGTAAGGAGGACGAGACATGCGCAAAGTCCCGACCAATAACCAGCACCTGTTCTACCAACCGAAGGACGTGTGGGTGGGAGACGTCATGCCCTTCGGCAAGGACGGCACGTTCTATCTATACCACCAGCGTGACACGCGCGACCCCGCTCCGCTTGCCGAAGGACAGCCCTTTGGGTGGTCGCTCGCGACCACCCAGGACTTCGTGACGTACCAGGAACACGGAACGGCGATCCCCCACGGCGGAGAAGACGACCAAGACCAGTTCATCTACGCCGGAACCGTTTACGAGGCAAAAGGGGAGGTACGCGCTTTCTATACCGGGTTCAACCGCAACTACCTGCGAGAAGGCAAAACGTCCCAGGTGCTCATGCAGGCGAAGGCCTGCTCGGATGATTATGCGACGTGGAAAAAGACGGGCGTTGCAGTAGAGCTCACGCCTCAGCCAGGATACGATGGGCGCAACTGGCGCGACCCTTTCGTAATATGGGATGACGACCGGAAGGAATACCTCCTCGTACTGGGCACGCGTAAGGGAGACGACCCCTCCAAAACCCTCCAAACTGGCAGGCTCGTTCACTTTACGTCGAAGGACCTCGAGCACTGGCAGTTCAAGGGCGACTTCTGGGCCCCCGGCCTCTACACCATGTTCGAAATGCCAGACATTTTTAAAATTGGCGATTGGTGGTACCTGGTCTACTCTGAGTACAGCGACGAGAACAAGATCGTCTACCGCATGAGCCGCGATCTCTACGGTCCGTGGGAGAAGCCGAGAGATGACGCCTTCGACGGGAGGGCGTATTACGCCGGACGGACCGCCTTCGACGGATCGCGCAGGATTCTGTCCGGCTGGGTCCCCACGCGCGAGAACGACGATGACCGGGCCAACTGGCTTTGGGGTGGCTCGTTTATGCCCCATGAGGTGTACCAGCGCCCCAATGGCACCCTCGGCGTTCGCCCTCCCCAAAGCATAAAGGATGCGTTCGAGTGCCCTGATGCCGTCCCGGATATCGAGCTTCGCGGAGACCACGAACGAACGGAGTGCGTAATCACCGAAAACGCAGGCGAGATCTTCTGCTTCGAGGCAGACGTGACGTTCAGGGACGCTTGCGACTTCTCAATTCGAGCCTACAAGAATCTCGAGACCGACGAGTCGTACGAATACCGCTTCGACCTCGACGCGAATCGGCTCTCGTTCGACAAGAGCCCCTGTTACAAGTGGTTCCGCGTAATGGATAAGGGGCTTTGGAGGCCAGTCTGGCTCGAGTCCGGGCGTTCTTACCACCTGCAGCTCATCGTTGACGACAACATCCTCGTCCTCTACCTCGACGGTACCGCACTCACGACACGCGTCTGCGAGAAGTTCGGCCACTCGCTTGCTGTTACGGTAACGAATGGCGAACTCAAACTGTCCAACATAGCCTTGGCGAAGGGGCTGCGCGAACAGGAAAAGTAAGCCAGTGAACCTCGTCGCCACAGCGACTCCCCCAGCAAAACACGCGAACAACGGGTCCGGCCGCATTCCGGCGACCGGACTCGTCCTGTGCCCTGATGGCACATGGCCCCGGGCTGCCGACAGCGAGGCGGCCTTAGGGGCCTCGCCTACAGATTCCTGAGTGCGTCGACGAGGGAGACCTTGCCCGCGGTGACCTCGTCGGCCTGCTTGATGACCTTTGCGGGCACGACGGCCACCACAGCGCCGGCGGCAGAGTCGATTCGAGCGATGTGGTCAGAGACGGAGCGAACGGCGAGCCGCTTGCCGACAGGGAGGCAGTCAAAGGTGGCAAAGCGCACTCCTACGGTTGGGATACGCCCGTGAGGCGCTCGGCGGACAGCGCTGTTGCCGCTCGCTGTGTCGAGCGCAGGTGTCGAGAAGTCGCCATATGCCACTACAGATGTATCATGGAGTGCCGAAGTTCACGTGCCCGTGACAAAACGCGGGCGCCAACCCGTCCCGAGCACCACCCCGCCCGTAAGGTGTGGGACGAAAGGAGGACCAGCCGCATGAACATCCCCGAGACACAGAAAGACCTGCTTGCCTACCTCGATCGCATCACGCGCGAGCTTGGCAGCACGCGGGGCGGGCGCATCCAGAACCGTCTCGACCACTTCACCACGGCATCTATAACCGACTCGCTCGCCATCTCGCGCAGCCTGGCAAGTCAGTATCTCAACGAGCTCGTGCGCGCTGGCCTCGTGGTGAAAGCAGGGGCACGACCGGTGTGCTACTTCCACCGCCGCTCCCTCGAACGCTTCTTCCAGTCTCGCATTGAGCGTAGCACCTACCCTTCGGTCGAGCAGCTCTTCGCCACGCTCGGAAACGGCGAGCGACTCGACTTCGACCGCGCAATCGGTCACGAGCTGAGCCTTGCGCCCTGCATCAGCCAGCTCTGCGCCGCGCTCAAGTACCCGCCAGCTGGCCTGCCCATCCTGCTCTGTGGCGCCTCGGGAACCGGCAAGGGTCTACTCGCCGAACTTGCCCTCGAATACGGCAAGAACGTCGGCGTCCTGCAGCAGGAAGCCAAGCTTGTGAGCATCGACTGCTCGCATTACGCAGACGATGCCCGCGCGCTCACTCACGACCTGTGCGCAGATGGCGGGCCTGCAGATCGGGCGAGCGGCGGCATCGTTTATCTCAAGGACGTCGACGCCCTCTCACCCGCTGCCCAGGACGCGCTCTTGGAGTGGGCCTCCGCACAGGCGGGCGCCATTGTGCCAGCCCCTGCTGTGCGCCTTATCTTTGCCACCTCAAACGAGGCAGACAGTACCGAGTGCCGCAGCCTCACGCGTCGCATCCCCATGTCCGCCCAGGTGCCGTCTCTGCGCGAGCGCACCCAGGAGGAGCGTGAGGAACTGACTCTCCACTTCCTCAAGGAGGAGGGCCGACGCATAGGACGCGACATCCTCATAAGTCGCGGAGCCTTCCGAGCCCTCGCCGGCACCAACTTCGAGGAGAACGTACGCGGCCTGCGCGACTGCATCACCAACTGTTGCGCCGAGGCCTATCTAGACACGAAGGGTGACAGCCTGGAGATTCGCACCTACCAGCTTCCCTCCGCAATCCTTGCCGGCTCCGCACTCGAGCGCAGCGAGAACGACATGCAGCTCATCGACACCACCCGGAGCATCCAAAGCCAGGCGGACGACCGCGCACGGCATGTACTCGACGCCATGCTGGAGCCATACGAGAGCTATCGCGAAGGCACGCTTGATGGGGGCGCGTGCAGCGCTCAGCTGGTGGAGCGAGCCCGCGACCTCGAGGACTACCTGGCGTTCGGGCAAAACCCGGGCCGCTCGAAGTCCGACGCATACGAGCAGATCGCCGACAGCGTCGTCACTTCCGTGAACGAACTCTACTCGATCGATTTGTCCCGAAAGAGCTCGCATCTAATCGCCCAGGGCATCTGCCTCCAGCTGTGGCCGCCCGCAAGCCTCTCGCGTTGGAAGAGCTCCCATGCAAGCGAGCTTTCCGGCATGCGCGGCGTCGTGGCCCAGCGCAACCGCTTTGCCGTTACTGTCTGCGCCTGCATCGCTGATGAACTCAAGGCCACGCTCGGCATCGCACTCGACGATCTCACGTGTCTGCTCGTCCTTGCGCATGCGGCACTCGCACTCGACCCGTCTAAGCGTCGTCGGAGCGTCGGTATCGTCCTCAGTCATGGCTACTCGACCGCCACGAGCATCGCCGACGCCGCCAATCGGATTCTTGACACGAGGGTCTTCGAGGCCATCGACATGCCCTACGACCAGAAGGTTACGGACGTCGCTGTTCCTCTTCAGCAAATCATCGACCGCTTCTCCTACGCAGACGAGGTCGTCATCCTCGTGGACATGGGATCGCTCCAGGATATTTATAAGAGTCTGGAATCCACCTCCGGCATGACGCTCGGCATCATAAACAACGCCTCTACCGGCCTTGCGGTGGAGGTTGGCGCCGGACTTATCGCGGGTCGCTCCGTGCGAGAGGTTCTCGACGATGCTGCGGCAGCTTGCACCTGTAATTATCACATCGTGGCGCGCAACGCCCGACCGGACGCGATTGTCTTCTGCTCCGAAGGCGGACTTGACGCAGCTGCGCGGATCCGCGATCTCGTGGCGCAGAGCCTGCCTGGCGAGTCCCCCGCGCGGCTTGTCGCCGTTGACTGGCGGCAGCTCGCCAATAACGGATCTGAGGATGCCGCCTTCTCCCAGTACAACGTGCGCTCGGTCATCGGCACGGACAATCCGCACGCCGACGGAGTCCCGTTCATTTCGCTCGAGGAACTCATCGCCGGCGAAGGAACGGCCCAGATAGACCGCGCCTTCGCACGCTTGCTCGACGCTGACAGCTTGCGCACGTTCCACCAGAATCTCGTCAAGAACATGACCCTCAGGAACGTGGTCGAGTCCATCACAATCCTTAACCCCAACAAGCTCTTCGGCGAAATCGAGAGTGCCGCAGAGCGGCTCCAGCAGCTCACCGGAGACGTGATTGGCGCTCGTGTGAGCATGGGGCTCTACGTGCACCTGTGTTGTCTCGTGGAGCGCCTCGTGACCAGAAGCCCCATCGAGAACTACGCAGACGAGCAGCGCTTCGCCAATGAACACAACGATTTCGTCGAGGCATTCCGCACGAGCTTCTCTGACATTTCCGCCCATTACCACGTGGAGGTCCCCGTCACGGAGATCGCCTACGCATACGACTACATCAATTCCCGGCATGCCCCGCGCAGGCAGGCCACGCCGAACGATGGGCCCGCGGCTCAGCAGGACGAGTGACGCGCCTCGCAAGCAAAGGAAGGAAGCCAACATCACACGAGCATCATCGATCGCTGCGTGCAAGGCGGCGGGCCTCACCGTGTTCGCCAAGCGCGAGGAGCGTTTTGGTTTTTCGCAAGCAAATGCGGACGAAATCAGCGACCAGATTCCCGATACGCTCAAACATGCAGGGCCCCTATGTGTTTAACCTCATTTTTCCGTGTGCGGTAGAATGGAGTCGTTGAGATCGCGAACGCCTTAAAGGGAGAGTTTTTGTGGATGCGCATCTGGATGGGGGCTCTTCCGCCCCGCTGTATCAACAGGTGCTCGATTTGCTTAAGAGCGATATCGAACAGGGGACATATCCCGTTGACTCGCAGATTCCAACGGAACTTGAGCTTTCTAAGATGTACGGCGTGGGAAGGGTCACGGTTCGCCGCGCAATAGAGGAGCTTGTGGGCGAGGGGTATCTCACCAAGCGGCAGGGGCGTGGTACGTTTGTGACCGCGACAAAGATAATTCGCAAGGTGCATCAGAAGGACGATGTTCAGAGTTTTACCCAAGCATGCGCTGAAAACGGCATGAAGGCGGGCGCTCGCGTCGTTGCCCGCAAGACCGTTGCCGCCGATCGCGACCTCGCTTCTTTCTTTGGCTTGGATGAAGGCTCTGACCTCATCTTGGTCTCACGCGTGCGTACCGCAGACGGCGTGCCGGTCCTGTTCGAGAACAACTACTATCCTGTCGATGGATTCGAATTTCTCAAAGATATCGGTCTCTCCAATTGTTCGATATTCGAGGCCGTGGGGGAGCGTACGGGTAGGTATCCCTGCTCGTCCGATCCCTGCAGGCTGGAGATCGCCCGTGCGGGAATTGATGCCGCCCGCGAGCTCAAGGTCCCAGTAGGGGAGCCGCTGTTCTTCATGAACGCGGGCTTTCTCGATTCCAACGGAGAGCGCTTCTGCTATGGCAGACAGTACTACGTGGGTTCGCGCTACAGCTTCGATATCTAGCGGCTCTGTCTCACACAGCGCTGTTCTCGTATTGCCGCGGCAGGTCCGTTTAGCGCGTAAAAGTTACCACTTATAGAACAACCTAATATGTTTCTTGACCGACGCCTTCATGCAGGTTATACATAGAACAACCTAAGATGTTTGCCTATACGTGAAGGATTTTTGGCAAGCATCGTTGCTCTGGCAGGAGGTTAAGAATGCCGGATGCCAAACAGGAGAAGCCCAAGCGCAGATTCCATCTCCAGCTTCCCCATGTGTACACCATCGCGTTCATGCTGATCGTGTTCTTCGCGGTGCTCACATGGATCGTCCCATCGGGTCAGTTCGACCGCCAGACCATTCAGACGGCCGCGGGCGAGCGAGAAGTCGCCGTAGCCGGAACGTACCAAGAGGTCGACAAGGTCTACACCGATTCGGAGACGGGGGAGACCGTCGATCTGCGACAGGGCATCGATGCCGTCCTGCAGGCTCCCGCCAAGGGCATTCAGGCTGCGGCCGATGTCGTCGCGTTCGTCCTGCTGATCGGCGGATCGTTCGCCATCGTCACCAAGACCAACGCCCTAAACGCCGGCATGAGCCGCGTGATCAAGAAGCTGAAGAACAAGGACATCTTGATCATCCCCATCTCCATGATCCTGCTCTCGATCTGCGGCACCACGTTCGGCATGTCCGAGGAGGCGCTGCCGTTCTACGCGATCTTCATCCCCATCATGCTGAGCATCGGGTATGACTCCATGACCGCGTTCATCATCTGCTTCCTCGGCCCCAACCTTGGTTACTGCGCATCCACTATTGATCCTTTCAACGTGCTGATCGCCCAGGGCGTTATCGGCATCGAGGGAAATCCCCAGCTTTGGCTCCGCGCCATCCTGTGGGTCATCTTCACCGCCGCGGGCATTTTCTGGGCCATGCGCTACGCGCGCCGCGTCAAGCTCGATCCCAAGTCCTCCATCACCTATGAGGACGATAAGCAGAAGCGCATCGAGTTCTCTGTCACCGATGCCTCTATCGAAGAGGAGTTCACGCTTCGCCACAAGCTCGTCCTCATTGATTTCGCGGTCGGCATGGGCGTTATCGTGTGGGGCCTCGTTACCCAGGGCTGGTATATGGACGAGATCTCCATGGTGTTCCTGGCCATGGGCCTTCTTGCCGGCATACTCGGCGGCCTGGACGAGAAGACCATTGCGGAGGAGTTCGTCCGCGGAATCGCCGACTTCGCCTACGCAGCCTGCATCATCGGCATCGCCCGCGGCATCCTGGTCGTCGCAGAGGGCGGAATGATCATCGACTCTATTCTTAACTGGCTCGTCGGACTCCTTGCGGGCGCTCCGTCCTTCATCTATACCACCTTCATGTACATCGTCCTCGGCCTGCTTTCGCTGCTGGTTCCTTCCAGCTCCGGCCTCGCTGCACTCACCATGCCCGTCATGGGCCCGCTGACCGAGCTTATGGGCCTCAATCCCGGGGCTGCCGTCACCGCTCTGCAGTTCGCGAACCAGACCGTCAACACCATCAGCCCCGTTGCGGGCATGACCGTCGCGGGTCTTGCCGTGGCGAAGATCTCCTTCGGGCAATGGTGGAAGACCATCTGGAAGTTCTTTATCTTCATGGTTCTGTTCGGATTGGTCGCGACTGTGATCTCCGGCCTACTGCCGATGTAGGAGGTGCCCGGTGTTTGATCGTTCGCTAGTATTGCTGTCCCGCAGCATCTTTACCGGCCTTTCCGATGAACCGATCGACGGATATGTTTCGATTCGCGGTAATCGCATCGAATCCGTGGGCGCCTCTGATCGGGCTGCCGAATATACTGCGCATGCGGACGAGGTTCGCGACCTTGGCTCCAGAACCGTCATGGCAGGCCTTGTCGACGTGCACACGTTCTTTACCGGCTGGGTGCTCCGTCGCATCGGCGCCGATCTTATCGATGCGACCTCGGCAGATGATGTTTTCACCGCGATGTCGAATTGGAAGGAGGAGCGGCCCCAGGCCCCTATGGCGTTGGGCATGAACCTTCCGGAGACCCTTATGGGTGACGACTTGGTTGATATGTTGGACGAGAAGTTCTCATCCACGCCTGCCGTCGCCTTTACTGCCGGCGCGGAGACCTGCGTGCTCAACTCCGCCGCATCTGCGCGCTATGGTTTTACGCCCGAGGCTTGCTATGCCGAGATGATTTGGCACCTTATGCGCGATTATCTACCTCTTCAGGAAGTCCGCGATGCGTATGGCGACTACATGACCATGCTTAACTCCCGTGGCGTCACCGCCATCAAGGAGATGTGCTTTGACGATTATTACGGATTTGCGGACGAGATGTATCGCCGCGAGCAGGAAGGCGAACTTACGGTTAGGGTCGACATGATGAGCCAGCCCGTCGGGCATGGAGCCGACCTTGATTACGCCTGCTCGGCGCGCGACCGCTTCCAAGGAGACTTCGTCAGGTTCTCCGGCTTCAATCGCATGACCGATCGCGGCGTGTGGTGCGGCCTGGCCGAGATGATCGATCCCTACGAGGAGGGGGCCGATGCGGGTGCCGGCGGAAAGACCGTGGTCGAGGAGCCCGAATGGGACCTCATCTCTCGCGAGCTGTCCGAGATCGATGCCCAGGGATTCCGCTACTCCCTGCATTGCCAGGGGGATGGGGCCGTTCGCAAGACGATCGACCTGTATGAGCGGCTACCGCGTGATGAGTCGGGAAGGCTCGCTCGCAGGCATTCGATTACGGACCTTGAGAACTCCGATCCAGCTGACCTGGCGCGCATGGGCGCCATCGGCGGTATCTGCGAGGTCTATCCCCAGATCCTTACTCTTGATAAGCGCGAGGATTGCCTTTCGACCATGCGTCGCCAGATAGGAGAGAAGAGGCTCTCCCGCAGCTGGAACCGTCGCGCCATGGTGGATGGCGGATGTGTGCTGTGCTGCGGAACCGATCTTCCCCTCCTTATCCCGCATCTAGGAGATTCGATCTACAGCGCCTGCGGAGGGTACTTCGCCGACGGTTTGGACGTCAACCCGCAGAATACCGTTAGCGTTGCCGAGCTGCTGCGGGCATGGACTGCCGGGGGTTCCTACGATCTGGTTCGCGAGAACGATTTCGGCACCCTCGAGGCGGGCAAGCTCGCGGACATCTGCGTTTTGGACCGCGATATGTTTGCGGTGGACCCCAAAGATGCCAGAGACATCCAGGTCTCGCTCACGCTGAGCGATGGTCGGGTCGTGTACGAAGATTGCTAGGAGAGGAGATGCCCAGCATGGATTTAAACGCTTCCGCGCCCCGCCTGCGTCGCGAGCAGGTCGCCGGCATGAACATTCACTACATCATGTGGTCGCTCGATTATTTCCTTGATGTTCAGCAGCGCCTTGGCTTCAAAACCATCGAGCTTTGGGCGGCCGAGCCGCACGTGACGCTGGACCACACGGGGTATTTCGAGGCCGACAAGCTTCGCCGCAAGATCGAGTCCCGCGGACTCTCCGGGAGCTCCCTGTGCCCGGAGAACGTGGTGTATCCGTGGCAGTACGCTGCCAGAAAGCCCCTCCACGCGCAGCGGAGCCTCGCTTACTTCAAGCACGGCATCGAGCTCGCCGAGGTGCTCGGCGCCCCGTATATGTCCATCAACTCCGGTTGGGGCGATTGGGACGAGGACCGCGAGGAAGCTTGGAAGCGCTCTGCCGAGCACTTGGCGATTCTTGCGGACTATGCCGGCGAGCACGGCGTGACCCTCTGCATGGAGAGCCTGAGGCCGGAAGAGAGCAACTTGGTGGTTACACTCGCGGATGCCAGGCGCATGCTTGACCAAGTAGCCAACCCGCACCTTACTCCAATGGTGGACACTACTGCTATGGGAGTCGCCGGCGAGAGCCTTGAAGAGTGGTTTGCCGAGTTTGGCGATGGTGCCATAAGGAACATGCACTTCATTGATGGCGACCCATACGGCCATCTGGTTTGGGGCGATGGAAAGCACAGCATGGACGATTTCGTGCGTGTCCTCAACGCGCATGGGTTCGAGGGCTATCTTGGCCAGGAGATCACCGATGGAAGGTATTTCGATGATCCCGCAGCAGCGGACCGGCGCAACATGGACGCCTTCGAGAGGTATTTTGTCGACTAGCGCGTAGCTCCCATTCGCGTGGGGCAGTCAACACGCTTGACGAGAAGACTTGCAGTAAACGTTGGCGGATTCGTCCGCCGTATCGAAAGGAAGAATAACAATGAACGCACATGATCTCATCGCCGACGCAATCGCCGAAAAGGGCGGTTTCGATAGCGTCTTCTGGGTTGCCTGCGGCGGCTCCCTCATCGACCTGCTGCCCGCCCATGAGCTGCTTAAGCGCGAGGCGACTACGTTTGCCAGTGAGGCGTATACCGCCCGCGAGTTCGATATCATGCGTCCCAAGCGCCTGGGCGAAAAGTCCCTTGTTATCGCTTGCAGCCACTCCGGCAACACTCCCGAGGTAATCGATGCGTGCTCGATCGCCAAGGCGGCGGGCGCAACCGTTATCGCACAGACCGACAACGCCGGCTCCGGCATCGATAACGGTGAGTGGACGTGCTGGGTATATCCGTGGGGCGAGGGAGTTCCGCAGGCGGAGGTACCCGCCGGCATCTCTTTGGCTCTCGCTGCCGAGCTCTTGGATCAGCAGGAAGGTTATGCTGACCTTGCCGATATGTACGAAGGCATCGCCAAGATGGACCGGATCCTGCCTGCGGCTCGCGAGAAGGTCAACGCCGAACTTTGCGACCGTTTCGCTGCCCTGTGCCAGGACCACAAGTTCCTGTATATCTTGGGATCCGGTCCCGTGTTTAGCCAGACCTATGGCTTCGCTATCTGCTCGCTTATGGAGATGCAGTGGCAGAGCTGCGCCTATATCCACTCCGGCGAGTACTTCCACGGCCCCTTCGAGGTGACCGAGCCCGGAGTCTTCTACTTCCTGCAGATGTCTTCCAGTGAGTGCCGAGCCATGGATGAGCGCGCCCTCGCATTCCTCGAGACCCATACCGACACTCTTATGGTGCTCGACGCCATGGAGTACGGCATGGACCAAGTACCGGCAAGCGTTCGCGCGTTCCTTGATCCAATCCTGTTCTACGCGATGAACTGTGAGCTGCGCTCCGCTCGCGGCAAGGTGTTCGACCATCACCCGGACGTGCGTCGTTACATGGGCATCGAGAAGTACTAGCGATTTTAGAACGGGGCGCGAAGCGCGTTGAGACGTGCGAATCCTCGCGCCTCTTCTGCTCGCCGTAGCCACGGCGGTTTACCTGAATGGAGATAACCATGGCAGCCTATCCTATAAGCGTGCTCGGCTTTGGAGACAACGTTGTCGATAAGTACGAGCATATCAAGACTATGTATCCCGGCGGCAACGCAGTCAACTTCGCCGTCTTCGCCAAGAAGCTCGGTGTCGATCGCAGCGCCTACATGGGAATCTTCGGATCAGATGAGGAGGCCGAGCACGTTATAGCATCGCTTGAGGACGAGGGCGTCGAGCTTCTTCGCTGCCAGCAGGTCCTGGGCGTCAACGGCGCCGCTCGCGTGACCGTTGACAAGACCGGGGACCGTATCTTCCTGGGCTCCAATGAAGGCGGCATACGTGGCGACATGCGCTACGTGATAGACCGCTTCGCCGCCGAGTACGTCAGCGGCTTCGATTTGGTGCACAGCGGCAACTACTGCTTCACCGAGCGCGAGCTCCCCAAGATCAAGGCTGCCGGTGTGCCTATCAGCTTCGACTTCTCCGATGACTCCACCGACGAGTACTTCGAGCAGATTGCGCCATTTGTGACGTACGCCTTTATGTCCATGGGCGACGCTTCCCTGGAGGATATCAAGGCGAAGCTCGAGTGGGTGAAGGCCCTTGGCCCTCAAATCGTATGCGCGTCGCGCGGGAGCAAGGGTTCCGTCGCCTATGACGGCGAAAACTTCTACGAGCAGGGCATCAAGCCCGTGGCGCCCGAGGAGCTCAAAGACGCTATGGCGGCCGGCGATTCACTGCTGACGGCGTTTTTGGTCACCTATCTTTCCAAGAAGAAGGCCGGCGAGTGCGGCGAGGCCGCAATTCGCGAGAGCTTGGACTTCGCTGCCGGTTTTGCGGCGCAGACCTGCAAGATCGAGGGCAGTTGGGGCCACCCGCTGGTCTACGAGAACTAGTTTTTTGTCGTGGCGGGGTGTCTTGGGGCGCCCCGCATTGCGTTGGGAGTCAAGATGTCCGTTCGTGCCTGCGCGGCAGGATTTTGCTGTGCCGATGTCTACCAGAATCTGGATCCCCTGGGTTGCATCCAAGGGGGCCTCTCAGGAGCGCTTCGAGGGGTGCTTCTTGAGTATATGAAGGCAAAAGGGATATGCAATCTTCATATACGGCCTTCTTTTAGAGGGCGTTGTCCTTACTCTTTCATCTCCTTGCTTCTGGACATTTTGTCTATAGGCAAGAGTCCATGGTCGAGACCATGGTGAAGTTCTGCGGCTAGTAATTACTGCATCACATATCTGTTGTTACCTGAGAGGCTCGCTTTTGCGGGCCTCTTTGCGTTGCTATGGAGCCCTGGCCTGTCGATAAATAACGCGCCCGCTTGCTGGGGAGCAAGCGGGCGCCGTTGAGCGAATATGTTTGCGGCCATAGCCGCTGCAGGTGATGGGTTGTCGACTAGTTAGTCGTCGTGTCGGAATCGTCACCCGAGGCAGAGCCAGAAAGCGAAACCGTCAGCGTGATCGTGCTGTCGGTGGACTGCTTGCCAGTGGGGGAGACGCCCGTCACGGTGGCGTTTTCGTTGCCACTCACGGGATTGCCGTTCTGATCGCAGAATGCGATGTTGTAGAACCCGGCGTTGTTGAGCGCGGTGACGGCGGCGGAGATGCTCTTGCCGTACAGGTTGCCCGGAACGCTGGCCTTGCCGGACTTCTTGGCGATGACGACGGTGATCGTGGCGCCGGGCTTCTGCTTGCCGCTGGGGTTCCAGCTAATGACGGTGCCCTCGGTGACGGAATCGTTCTCCTGGTAGCTCACGTTGACGCCAAAACCGGCCATGTCGAGAGCGTTGCGTGCCTGGGCCTCGGTCATGTCGGTCAGATCGGGGACGGAGGTGGTGTCAGGACCGCTGGAGACCTTATACGAGATGGTCGTGCCCTTCTCGACTTCCTTGCCGGCATCAGTGCCCTGCTCAAAGACCTGGCCTTCGTCGGCCTCGTTGGCCTCCTCGGTTGCGTTGCCCTTCAGGCCCACGCTTGCCAGCGCGGCCTCGGCCTGGTCCTTGGTTAGGCCGACGAGCTGCGGAACCTCAACTTTCTCGGAGGGCTTGGGGCCCTTGGAGATCACCAGGTTAACCTTGGAGCCCTTGGGCTTCTTAGTGTTGCCGTTGGGGGTCTGCTCGGCAACCTTGCCCTCGTCGACATCGTCGTTATAGCTCTGGTCGACAGTTCCGACCTCAAGGCCGGCCTCCTTGATCAGCTCGATAGCGGTCTGCTGGTCCTTGTTAAGCACATCGGGCACCGTAACCTGCTCGCCCCCAAAGAGCCCGGTGGCGAAGGCCACCACAACGCCAACCACGGCGATTGCGGCGACTACGGCGGCGATAATCTTGTTCTTGTTGGACTTGGGCTGATCGACCTCGTAGGAACCGGTGGAACCCGAGACGGCGCTGCGGGGGTTGGTCTGTCCGCTTACGCCCGATACGGGGCGAACCATAGCGCGCGTGGAGTCAGACAGCTCACGGGTCTTGGTGGCGCCCAGGTCGCCCGCGGCACCGATGATGCGCGTGGGCTCGGAGACGTTGACGGCGCGGCCGGACAGGTAGTTGTTGAGCACCTGGCGCAGCTCGTCTGCCGTCTGGAAGCGGTTCGACGGGTCCTTTTCCATGCACTTGAGGATGATGCGCTCCAGATCGGCGTCGACGCCGGAGTTGATCTGGCTCGGCGGAACCGGCAGTTCGTTTACCTGCTTGAGCGCAACCGAGATGGCGTCGTCACCGTCAAAGGGGACGCGACCGGTGGCGCACTCGTACATCACGACGCCCAGGGAGTAGATATCCGAAGTGGGACCGAGGTCCTGGCCGCGCGTTTGCTCGGGGCTTACGTAGTGGGCGGTGCCCAGTACATTGTTGTCCTGCGTGAGGTGGCTGTTCTTTGCGCGCGCGATGCCAAAGTCCATGACCTTGATGTTGCCGTCGGGCAGCACCATGATGTTTTGCGGCTTAATGTCGCGGTGGATGATCTCGTGCTTGTGGGCGACCGAAAGCGCGGAGCTGATCTGCGAGCCGATCTGCGCGACCTTCTTTGGATCGAGGGCGCCGTGGCTCTTGATGCCGCTCTTAAGGTCGGTACCGCGCAGGTACTCCATGACGATGTAGTAGGTATCGCCATCCTTGCCCCAATCGTAGACGCCCACGATATAGGGGGAGGAGAGACCTGCTGCTGCCTGGGCCTCCTGCTTAAAGCGGGCGGCGAAGGTGGCGTCGCCGGCATACTGCGGCAGCATGATCTTGACGGCAACCGTGCGGTCGAGGACCTGATCTTGCGCACGGAAGACGGTCGCCATGCCGCCCGTTCCCACCTTATCCTTGAGGAGGTATCTTCCCCCGAGGACCCTCTGTTCCATTCCTGCTCCTAACTAACTTATTCGCTCAACGATGTGTGTAGTACCAAATCTATGGTCGCTGGGACCGCGTGGCGCCTTGCCGCTAGCTCATCGGCCGTGGCGCGCCCCAAGTATCCGCTTCGATCACAGGCATCACGCTCCTTGGGCGGCAAGTGCCGCGGTCAGGACGATGCCGGCGATCTTGGCTGCCTTGACGTCGTGTTTGTCGTAATCCTCCAAGGCCACCGAGATGGCGACCGTGGGTGAATCGTAAGGTGCGAAGCCGACGAACATCGAGTTGACGTTGGTGCCGCCGGTCTCGGCCGATCCAGTCTTGCCGGCGACCTTGACGCCCGGAATCTGGGCATCGGTGCCGGTGCCGGACTGGACAACCGCGAGCATGGCCTGCTTGACCTGATCGGCCGTGGTGGCGCTGACGGCCTGGCCGAGCGAGCGGGATTGCGTGGTCTTGACCACGGTTCCGTCGGGGGCGAGCACCTGGGCCACGAAGAACGGGTCCATGACCACGCCGCTGTTGGCGATGGCCGCTGCTATCACGCAGTTTTGCATGACGGTGGTCTGCGGACCTGGCGTGTGGTCCATGCCGACAGGCTGGCCGGCGCCTGCCCAGGCGGTCTCCCACTCGGTCATGAGCGAGGGGTCGGCCATGATGGAGGCCGCGGTGGTCAGGTCCTGACCGAGCTTTTGGCCGTAACCAAAGGCGTTGGCAAACTGGACGAGCGAGCTGGCGCCGATCTCGTTGGCCACCTGGCCAAAGACGACGTTGGACGACACGGCAAAGGCCTGTTGCAGGCTGATGGTACCGTAGCTCTCGTTGGCGTAATTGGTGACCGGCGCGTTGCCGATATCCATGGAGCCGGGCGCCTGGTACGTGCTGGTAAGGCTGGCGGTGCCGGTTTCGAGCGCCGCGGAGAGTGTGACGACCTTAAAGGTCGAGCCCGGGGTATAGAGAGCGTCCATGGCGCGGTCGTACATGGAGCCGTCCTCGCCGCCGCCCGACTGCATCAGGGCATCGATGTTGGTGTTGTCATAGGTGGGCGAGCTTGCGCATGCGAGGACCGCGCCGGTGCGCGGATCCATAACCACCACGGCACCCTTAAAGCCCTTGAGTGCCTGCTCGGCAGCCGTCTGGATGCGCGAGTCGATGGTGAGCTTGGCGGTGTTGCCCGGTTGGTTTTGGCCCGCGAGCGACGCGAGGGCGTTGTCCCAGCTGGAGTAATCCTTGGAGCCGGTGAGCGTTTCGTTCATGACGCTCTCGACACCAGCGGTGCCGTACTGCTGGCTTACATAGCCCACCACGTGAGCGGCCATGTTTCCGTTGGGGTAGGAGCGGGCGTAGGTGCCGTCTTCCTGTTGCAGCGACTCGGCCAGCGTCACGCCGTCGGACGTGATGATGGAGCCGCGCTGGATGTACTTGGAGCGGGCGATGGTGTGGTTGTTGGTCGGCATGTCCTGATAGTCCTTGGCCTTGATGACCTGGACATAGGTGAGGTTGCCGATAAGGATGGCGAATAGTGCCGTAAAGGCGAGCACGGCGCGGGTCAGTCGATTGGCGAGCGCCACGCGGCCGAGCACACCGGATTCGGGCGTGTCGAGCAGGCGACGACGCATGCGCGAGCCGGCGGAGTGGCTGCCGCGGGCATACGAAGACGAAGTGGCGAAGCGCGTGCCGGCCGGGGAGGACGCCGAGGCGACCTGGTCGTCGGTGATGGCGGCCATGGTGCCGGTGCCGGTGAGCTCGGCCTCGCGACCGGTTGCCTCGTCACCGGCGCGCAGCAGCAGCGCGACGATGATAAAGCTTGCCAGCAGCGAGGAGCCACCCTGGCTCATAAAGGGCAGGGTGACGCCGGTCAGCGGGATCAGGCGGGTAACGCCGCCAACGATCAAGAACGCTTGGAAGCTGATAGCGGCCGTAAGACCGGTGGCGCTAAAGGCGGCAAGGTCGGACTTGGCACGGGCTGCCGTGGTCAGGCCACGTACGGCAAAGAGCATAAACAGGATAAGAACGGCGCCACCGCCCAAAAGGCCCATCTCCTCGCCGATAGCCGAGAAGATAAAGTCGGACTCGACGACGGGGATGTTGTTGGCCATGCCGTTGCCAATGCCGACGCCAACAAGGCCGCCGTCGGCCAGCGAGAAGAGGGACTGGACAATCTGGTAGCCCTGGCCCTGTGCATCCTTAAAGGGATCGGCCCAGATCTGGAAACGAACCTGGACGTGCGACAGGAACTTGTAAGCGCCCACGGCCCCCACGGCCAAGAGCACAAGGCCGATGATGACATACGAGAAGCGACCCGTGGCAACGTAGAGCATCAGCAAGAAGATGGTGTAGAACAGCAAGGCCGAGCCCAGGTCACGTTCGAAGACAACGACGAGCAGGCATACGCCCCAGACTGCGAACAGCGGCAGCAGCAGGCGCAGACGCGGAATCTTAAGACCCAAGATCTTGCGGTTGGAGATAGAGAGCAGCTCGCGGTTCTCGGCCAGGTAGCCTGCCAGGAACAGCACGATAAAGATCTTGGCGAACTCACCGGGCTGAATGGTAAAGCCGGCGATACGAATCCACAGCTTGGAGCCCGAAATCGTGGTGCCGATAAAGATGGGAAGCATCAGCAGGACAATGCCGATGGCGCCAAAGGTGTACTTGTAGCGCATGACCACGTCGAGGTTTTTGACCAGCGCAAGCGTTCCTACCATCAGCGCCACCGAGATAAACAGGATGACGAGCTGCGAGATGGCGAGTGAGGGCGCCAAACGCGTTACGAACGTGATGCCGATGCCCGAAAGCACAAAGACGATGGGCAGGATGACTGGATCGGCGCCGGGTGCCAGGATGCGCACGGCGATATGCGCCGCGGCGAAGGCAGCAAAGAGGCCGATCGGTACGGCGAGCGTTTCAAACGAAATGGAGGCGCCTGCGGTGAGCACGTACATCGCATACAGCAGGATGACGGGGAACGCCGAGGCGATGAGCAAGAGCATTTCGGTGTTGCGGCGACTCATAAGCGGCACTCCCTTTCTAATTCTTATCGGAGGCTTCTGCCTCGGCGGACTGTTCGGCGGTTTTTTCGGAATTCGATTTGGAAGTCGATCCCTGGTCGGTGTTGTCGCGGATCGTTTGCGCGTCGATCACCTGACGGGTCTGTTCCTCATCGATCTGGTGGCGGTACTTGGATATCGTGTCCTGCGCATCGTCGACACTTGTTTGCGGAATACCCGCCTTGAGGCGGTTTTGCGTGTCTTCGGGCAGGTCGGATAGCTTGATGCTGGTTTCGCTTTCGAGCCAGTGGAGCTTGAGTCCGAGCGGCTTGCCGGGCAGGCCGCGCCAGACGGCGACATTGCCCTGGTAGGTACCCAGGTAGTACGAGCCGGTGACACCCGTGTAGGCCCAGATGCCAGCTGCCAGCACAAAGACGAGGGCCAGGATGGCGGCGATAGTAATGTTGCGGCGACGCACGCGCTGCGCCTCGCGCATAACGCCATCGTCAACCAGGTCAACGACTACTACGGTCACGTTGTCGTGGCCGCCGGCGGCAAGCGCCGCGTCCACTAGGTTGTCGACGCAGATTTGCGCGGTTGAGGACTGCGTGGCGATGTTCTCGATATCGCTATCGGGAATCATGCTCGAAAGGCCGTCGGAGCACAGGATCAGGCGGTCGCCTTCCTCGATATGCAGAGTGAAGTGGTCGGCATACATAGCGGGGTCCGAGCCCAGCGCGCGGGTGATGACCGAACGGTTGGGGTGGACGCGAGCCTCATCTGCCGTGATCTCGCCGGCGTCCACGAGCTCCTCCACGTAGGAGTGGTCGCGGGTCACGCGGATGAGCGTGCCCTCGTGGAGCAGATAGGCGCGAGAGTCGCCCACGTGGGCGATGGCGAGCGTGTCGTTTTCGATATAGGCGCAGGTGGCTGTGCAGCCCATGCCGGGCTTGCCCAGGCCGTTCAGGGCCGCCTCGATTACGGCGGCGTTGGCTGCCTCGACGGCTGCGGCCAGGCGCGCTGCGTCGGCGGACTGCGGGGCCGTCTTGGCAATAGTCTCGACGGCGATAGAAGAGGCTACCTCGCCGGCGGCGTGACCGCCCATGCCGTCGCATACGCAAAAGAGCGGCGACTGCACCAGGTAGGAATCTTCATTGTGCGGGCGCACGCAGCCAACGTCGGAGCGGGCGCCCCACATGAGTTGCGTGGTGGTACCGGCGTCATAGGTCGAGTCGGTCTCGATGCGCTCCTCGGTCAGGGGCTCAAAGCTCATGGTCGAGCCGGGGTCTTTGAGCTTGGCCTCAACGGCGGCAACGTCGATCTCGGCTGTGTCGCCGGGAGAGACGGTGTCGGTCTCGGCGTTTGATTCGGAATCGCCGGTGTCCGGGGAGTCGGGCTCCTCGGACACGCGGGCGGTCGACTCGTCGTCTTGCGGGCTGACGTCTATAGGCTCGGGCGCCGGCGTAGACGCGGGCGCAACCTCGGATGCCGGGGCTATGGGAAACGCCGGCGCGGCGGGCTCGGGTGCCGCAAACACCGCAGCGCTCTCGTTGATTGCCGCGGCGACGGGCTCTGCAAAGTGAGCCGGCGCCGGGGTTGCTTCGGGCGCTGTGGGCTGTTCCGCAGCATGTGCGCCGATGGGCGCCGCTGCGGCATCCTCTTCGTCCTCGTTATCGGCGAGATCCGAAATATCATGCGTTACATGCGAAAGAGGCAGGGAGAACACGGTGTCCTCGGGCTCCACGGGTGCGGAGCCCGCCGGAGCGGCGTGGGCCGGCGCAGCTGTGGCGGCAGCCGGTGCCTCGGTCATAGTTGCGGACTTGTTCTCCTCGTCGATCATCGACGGTTCACCTTCATGACCACGTCGCCAATCTGGACTTCGTCGCCCTCGCGCAGCGTTGCGGGCTCCACCAGCTGGCGGCCGTTAACAAGGGTGCCGTTGAGCGAGTTGAGGTCCTCGATAATAAGTGCCGGGCCCTGCAGCGAAAAGCGTGCATGCGAGGCAGAGACAAACGGCTCGTTGATGCAGATGTCCGACGACGGCGAACGGCCGACGATGACGGGGCCAAGCATGTCCACGTGAATACCGCGGATGCCACGCGGGCCCTTGTCCACATCGATCGTCCAGATAGCCGAGTCGCGGCGCTGGCCGCGCACGAGCCCCACGCCGGTCTTCATAACGGCGAACAGGAAGATATAAAGCAGGATGACCAATACGATGCGGCCTGCAAACAGGACGATATCGATGTTCATAAGCGATTAACCCCTAAATTCAAAGGTGCTCAGGCCAAACGTTAACAGATCGCCGTTGCGCAGCGGGCAGCGCGTGATGCGGCGGTTGTTGACGAGCGTGCCGTTGGTGGAGTTGAGGTCCTCGATAGACCAATCGGACCCCGTAAAAGTGAGCTGGGCATGACGGCGCGAGACGTTGGGGTCGCGCAGGGCGATGTCGGAAACCGAGCGCTCGCGGCCGATGGTCACCTGTGCGGAGGTGATGCTGTGGCTCTCCCCGCTCACGACGTCGACGAGTTGGGCGAGCGGACGCTGCGGGGCGCGGGGGCTTGCCATGTTTGAGGCGATGCTGGCTGCGGCACCAAGGCCCACGGCGGCACCAGTCGCGGCAGCTCCGCCCATGCCGGCAAGTGCGTCGCGCGAGACGGTTTGCGGCACAGGGATGGGGGCTGCGGGGTCGGGAACATTGGGTGCAAAGGGGTCGGCCACAGCGAGCGGGTCGGGAGCTGCGGCGCGGGGTGCCGGCTGCTGCTGCGGCATGACGGCGGAGTGTTGCTGCGGGGTAGCAAACTGTTGCTGACCGGCGCGCGGGGCGCTGGCGGCACGGCTTGCGGCCGAGTTGTCCTGGCCCAGGCCATTTTGATAGGCGCGCTCTTCCTCGTACAGACGGCCGAGCGTGGGGGCGTCGACGTTCTCGGCAAAGACCGAGAACTTGCCGGCGCGCAGCTGAGGGTCGATCATAAAGCGAACAAGGGGCTCGCCGACAAAGACGTAGCGGCGTTTTTCGGCCTGCGCCTTCACAAACTCGCGGACCTCGCGCGAAAGCTCGGGGTAGAACGGGGCAAGCATGGGATCGTCGTCGGTGGCGATCAGGATGGTATAGAGCGCCGGCGCGGTGTTGACGCCGTTGATCACCAGAGTCTGATCCTCCATGTCGCGAGCAGCCTGCTTGGCAAGCTTCTTAAAGGAGAACGGGGCACGGGTGGCACCGAAGATGCCGGCCACGTGGTCCTCGAAGATGTTCAGGAAGTTCACGAAAGATCACTCTCCGTATAGGTTCTTTGGTATCCGAGCAAATATAGGCATATCCCAACGATTATAGAGGATAGGGTTCCCGCAACTGCCGCCTTGGCGGCGACCGCGGCTGCAAGGCTGGCAATTTCCATATGGTGTGCAAGACAGGATGCCGCTGCGCAGCCGATGCCGGTGACGGCGATGGCGGCGATTGCGGCAAGGTTTGAGCCCTGGTCGGCACGCTTGGCATGGGCATTGAGCAGCTCAGATGACGCTGCGGCAGTTGTCGCGACCAGCACAAAGGCAGCCCAAAGGAGCGGGTCTTCCAGCGCTGCGGCAACGTTACCGAGCCCCAGCACGCCTCCGGCTGAAAGCGCGACCGTCGCCAGACGGGCAAAAAGCACGCCCATGCCCGTTGCCGCGGCGGCGCTTGCCGGGCCGAGCCAAAATGACGCGACGCCGGCGGCGACCCCAGCTGCCAGGAAGGTATTGCCAGTCAGACAGCCAAGCGCGAGTGCACAGGTGAGCGCGGCGCTCGCGGCAGCCTCGGTGCGACCCCAGGCGATCCACCAACCGGACATGGCAGCGGCAAAGATCACCGCGACGGGCAACATCGACAGGATGCCCTGCGCCTGCATGGTGGCGTTTGCCATGAGCACCAAAAAGCCCACGGCCGAGATGGCCGAGCCAATCTGCGGTGCCAAGCCGGCTGCCGCGCCAATAGCGATAGCCGCGACGACCAACCCGGGAAGCGCCGCGACCCCGGCCGTTTGCATCAGCAAAAAGCTAAAGGTGCCGCACGTTAGCGCCGAGATAGCGTGCATGGTGTAGTCGCGCGCATGGCTCCAGCGCGTGCCCGCCCAGCCGAGTGCGGGGTCGACCTCGATGGCGTCGTCCTCGTAGTGCGACGGCTCGATATCGTTGAGCTCCTGCTCGTCATCCGAAAGCTCGCTAACCATTTGCTCCAGACTGCGACGGCCCTCACGCACGCTGCCCAGACCGGCAAGGAGTTGGTCGCAAAATGCCTCGATGCTGTTGGGGCGGTCCTGCGGCATGGGGGAGAGCGCGCTCATGAGCGCGGCCTCGGCTCCCGGGGGAAAGTGTGGTATCAGCTCGCTGGGATAGGTGGCGCCGCCGATGATGCGGTCGAGCGAGTCGGCGGGCGTGGCTGCTATAAAGGGAGCGCTGCCGCACAAGCCCTCATAGATAACGCAGGCAAGGGCAAAGACATCGGCGCGTTCGTCGACCGTGCCGGTCTCGATATCGAGCTGCTCGGGCGGCATGTAGCCGATGGTGCCGCCGCGCGAGCCGCCAAAGCCGCCGGCAGACGACAGCCGCGCCATGCCAAAGTCGGTGAGCTTTACATTGCCCGAATGGTCGATAAGCACATTGGCGGGCTTTATGTCCAGATGAAGCACGCCGTTTGCATGGGCAAAGGTGAGTGCCTGACCCAGCGCGTCGGCAATGGCCGCGGCCTCGTCAAAGGTGAGCGAGTGGCCGTCCACGCGATGCAAAAACTCGGCCAACGACATGCCGTCGACATATTCCATGACCAGGTAGGCATAGGCGGTGTCGTGCGTAAAGTCGATGACCTGCACGATATTGGGATGTTGAAGCATGGCGGCGGTGTGTGCCTCGCGCAGCACATCCATGATGTCGCTGGCGGGTATGCCGGCACCGCTTGTGAGGGGGATGCGCTTAATGGCGACGCGACGGCGAAGATGCGTGTCGCGGCAGATCTCGATGGAGCCAAAACCGCCGGTCGCGAGCGTCTCGAGCGGCTGGAACCGCTTGAGTAGCTCGCGAGAGCTGGTGC
>NZ_JBDMHB010000001.1:0-19863 GCF_039752955.1 Collinsella aerofaciens | reverse complement strand
CTGCTAGTGTAGCACGCTCGGATGGATGGCGAGGATAACGGGCGGCGGGGACAACTTATCCTTCTTGGCCTCGTTTCGATCCGTCCGGAAAGCGTGCCCCAGTTTTCAGCCAAATTGTGGGATGCGCTTTCCGAATGGGGTGCGCTGCGGAAACTGCGTCCCAGAATACTGACTCAGAACGGGATGCATTTTCCGAACCGGCGCTCAAAAGGAAACCGCATCCCACTTTGATGTGGGACTGCGGGAAAAATGGACCGTGACCTGGCTCGGATTGGAGTTAACGTGAATCGTTGATGCTGGCTGGTGTGGGCGCGGAGATAAACGAGCAGCCCGAGCGATATAATGACGCGCTATGGAGGTCATATGCTCTTTTCCTGCTGTTCTGCCACATCTGCTTTCTCCATTGTGCTCGTCGTAATGGCGGTCACCCCTTATCACCGGTTTTCATCTTCAATCGGTTTGGCATCAGGTGCAATGACCTGGCTCGTTATCCTTGGCGCATGCCTTGCGGCGTTTGTTCATGGTGTTGCGCTTCGCAAGGGGAGAGAAATAAGACGGCCGGGTCGCCTTGGCGCCATTGGTGTTTTCCTTGGTGTTATTGCAACGGTTCCCGAATGGGCCGACTTGGCCTTCTATGCTCGCGGAGATTCTATTCCATTCGTGTTTGCACCGATCTGGCTGCTGCATGGCGTTTCGTGCGCCTCGTGCTTTGTTGGATCGCTGCTCCTCTCATATGTTATTTGGGGCACGGTGGGCTCTCCTTTGACGCAGGGGGCGACGTGGGCTGACGAAAGAGAAACTCGTCACCCGCAGGACGCGATTTTTACAGAAACAATAGCCATCCTGTCTTGCCTGCTGTTTTGCTGTCGAGTTTCATGGAGAGTCGTTCCCGAGCCATGGGGGATGTCCCCTGTAACGGCCGTATCAATTGGCTTAGTGCTTTTAATTCCTCTGGTCTATCTCGTGTTGGCTGTGGCCCCGCCGCTTTGCTGTCTCCGCGCCTTTGGTCGGGGACAGAGCGACGTGTCTGCCCGTTCTGTGCTCGTGGCAGTTCCTATTGGCCTTGTTCCGGCTGTTGAGGTGGCATACTTCGCAAACGATGCCGCGATCATTGTGTCGCTGACGATGGGGTCCGTCATCGCCGCCTTCGTATGCACGTTGCTCAGGAAGAAGCGGAACAACGATTCGGATATCCCCCGCACGTCCGACCCATTCGATGCGGGGGCGTTTTCCCCCGCCCTGTCGCCTCGAGAAGAACAGTTTGTCCGACTGCTGCTCAAAGGAAAAACGCCGGCGGAAATTGCCAAGGAGACGGATACGAAGCCATCGACGGTGCGAACAACGCTTCACCGAGCATACGGGAAGGCGTCGGTTGCGGGCTCACGCGAGCTCGTGGCGTTGTTTGTGGACGAGGGTGATGCTGTAGGGCCCGAGCCGGCGCGGCGGCATGTTGACGATATGTTGGCATCAGCTCGGACGCGCCGGCTGTTTCGATACCTGCTCACATTATTTTTTATCCTCCTTGCAGCGGGCCCCTTGGTAATGGCGGATAGTTATTGGGGATCCGGTGTTTCATGGGCTGTTATCTTTTCTCTCTCAAGCTATGCATTGGGCCTCGGACTGCTTCTGTCGCTGCACTACGCGGGTGAAAAACTGAATCGTGAAGCTGCACTGACTAGAACGGATGGGGCGATTGGGCTCGGAAGCCCGTGCGTGTGGGCGATACTGTCTGCCGTGGAATGGTCTTTTGTCTATATCGCGGCATGGAGGTGCGTACGCGATCCGTTGATGGCTGTGCCGGTCCTGTTTTGCGGCATGACGTCTATGGCTTCGCTCGCTGTTGGGCTGTGTTCATTTAAGGCGCGTGGCCGTACTCGGGCTATCGTGCCGTTGGCGTTAATAGGTGTATCCGCTTTAATCTATGCAGCCACTAGGGGGCGAATCCATGGACTTGCGGTGCTGACGGGGATACTGTTCACATATATAGTGCTGCGTAGCTGTCCGCAGCGCAAAATGCTCGGGGTATGGATGCTTTGCTTTGGGGCGACGGCTCCTGTTTGGGTTGTCTTGCTCAACATGGCGCAGGATCTGATGGTTTTCGAGCCGTTGTTCCTTACTTCGTTGCTGGGGCAAAGTTCGGCTGTCAATGTCGTCGTGGCAACGGTGATCGTCTGCTGGTCTGCGCCCATGTTCGTCACGCACATCGCGCTCACCCGCTCGGTTGAGAACGAGAAGGCCGTCTTGGAGTACCGCGCGAACGGGCTTACCGAAGCAGCTCGCGTGCGCCAGCTTGCCCTGCTTGCGTCGCGCTCCCTTTCCGATGTTCAGTCGCAAATCTTGCTGATGACGGCAGAAGGCGCAACGACAAAGACCATTGCGGAGGATGTCGGTTACGCTGCATCTACGGTGCAAGCACTGCGGTCTGCATCTTACCGCCAGTTGAAGATCAAGAATAAAGCGGAACTTGTTTCATTGTTATCGCAGGTAGATAACGTGTAAACGCCTGAGCGATCAACTCAATAGCGGGTGTTTACAGACATCTTTCTCTATTCATGCAAAGGTTGCCGTGCGTCGACGCATTGTTAACCGCTTTTGATTGGAGAAGGCCATGATTAAGCCAAGGAGCGCTATTGCTCGAATCGGAGTCGGCTTGGCGATTGTTGCGGGCTTGTCGATGGGTGCACCTGCTGCATCATTTGCTCAAGAGGAGTTTGACACTTCCCAGGTTTCTAGCATTTCACAGAGCGCGGATGCCGGAATTGCCACATGCAAGAACAACGAAGATAGAGATTTCGCTTTTCAATGTTCTGGCACGAGCGCAACCGGCTATCGCCAGAAAGAAGATTCATCTTCAGTCTACATTTGGATCAAAGGCTATTCAGGAAAGCCGTTACGTTTGTACGTGGACGGTGCCTATGACAATAGAGGAACGGGCAATTTGAATTGCACGCAGGGCGTGTATCGCTCCAACCATGAGCGTGAATGGGAGATATACAATCTCGTCCGTGAGAATAAACGCAGCTATGCTCGTCTGACTGCATGGGCCGAGTCCGGATACGGCACGGTCTATGGAAAGTGGAGCCCCGATTGCTTCGGCCATTTTAACAAACTTCCCTCCTAGCCAATCCGCAGCTTCTTGTTGTGATTAGGGCCGGGCCGAGTGTTGCTGCTCGGCCCGGCCGAAGGGAGGGTGATGTCGCTTGAATAGAAATCTAATGCGGCACGAGTTGTCCAAGATATTTGGCAATCCTATATTTGCGTTGACCCTTATGGTTGCAACTGCAATTTCGATGGCGGCTGCCATTGAGGCATGGTGGACGCTCGAGACTGAGCGCAAGCAGCTGTTATCGCTTGGCTATGGCGTTGGTTTGCAAGCCCAGGCATACCTCGGCCAAACGCGTGAAAGTAGCTTTGGTAACTGGATCGTTGTGAGTGCAAATGCACCGCTATCGGCATCAGTGTTTTTCTATGCGCTGCCGTTGCTTGCCATGCTGGCCGGGTCGTGGTCATGCCTGTCCGAGCGTTTGAGCGGTTACGAGGCGCAGATCTGCACACGTGTTTCTAGAAATGCATACGTGAACGTGAAGATGCTGTCTGCTTTTCTCTCTGCGTTTGCGGTCACGGCTATTCCGCTACTCGTGAACTTCCTGATTGTCTCAATGCTGTTTCCCACGTATCTCCCCCGGGTCGATGAATCGACTTACGTCGGGCTCTATCTGCATAGCTATTTTTCTGGCCTGTTTTATTCCCGGCCTCTGTTATACGTGCTGGTTTATACACTGTTCGATGCGGTGACGCTGGGGGCTCTATCCATGGCCGTGACCGGTCTGTCGGTTGTGTTCCGCAGCAGAATCAAGTCGATGGTCGTTCCATATCTGATTATGGTTGCATGGCACTTTGTTAACGATTGGATTTTTAGCGTCCTTTCATGCGTCGGCTTTAACTGCAACATTCTTAACAGCATCAGGTCGGAATCACTAAATAACTGGCCCGACATTCGAGCAGGGTTTGCGGAAATCATTTTGCTGTTCGTCTTTTCTTTGATTTCCGCGAGATTCTTAAAAAGGCGCGAGGTGGTCTGATGCTGTTTAGGCTGGTCGCCGCGGACCTGAGGACCGTTTTGAAGAAGAACATCATTGCTTTTATTGCGGTTGCGGCAGTGACCGTTGCGAACTTGGTGTACGCCTACGGATTGTCTTCTGTGTATGGGGTTCGGACGAATGCCTTGGGGTTTGCGGATAATCTTGCGCTCGTGTTTGCCGGATCTGCTCCGTTTGAGCCTAGGCCCGGGGTCATGTTTGTGCCTCCGTTAGGGTGGCTATTTGTCATTCTGCTTATTCTCTATACAACACTCGATTATCCGACCGAATCGTTGCACGGGCTTGGTTTGCAAGCGCTTGTTCGATGCCGGGCAAGAACCCTTTGGTGGGCCTCGCGTTTTATCTCAGTGGCGGCGGTAACGGCATTTTCACTGCTCGTGGTGGTTTGCTCTGTTGTGATTTGGAGCTTGGTGGTGAGCTCCTCGTTCAGCGAGGTCATTCATGGCGAGTCGCTTCAGCTGGCTAATTTGGCGCCGTGGTTTCTCAAAGCTGCCGAGGCGGATGCGCTGCCGTTTTTCATAGGTCTCTTATTTGCTTTCGAGGCGCTTGCGTTTGCGCAGGCAGTGATTGGCTTTGTACTTGGGCCGTCGGTCTCGTTTGTGGTTTTAATGAGCTACCTGATCTGCTCGGCATATGCACGACATTGGGCGCTACTGGGTAACGCCTTGATGCTGTTGCGCTGGGGCGGAATTGTCAAAGAGGGAATCGCGGCGGGCTCGAGCGTCTTGTCATCAATTGCGATTATGTCGTTATGCCTATCGCTGGGCGGACTGTGGTTTCGAAGGGCAGACCTTATAGAAAAGGGGGACAAGATATGAGCGTGATCGTTAGGGACGTATCGAAGCGCATGGGCAAAAACGATGTTCTGCGCAACGTGTCCATCGAGGTTGCCCCTGGGACCGTGGTCGGGCTTCAGGGGATAAACGGTTCGGGCAAGACCATGCTCATGCGAGCGGTCTGCGGATTGATTAAACCCACCGAAGGCGAGATCTCAATCGATGGTCAAAGGCTCGGAGTTGATATCTCGTTCCCGCCGAGTCTGGGGATGTTGATCGAGGCGCCTTCCTTTTTGGGATATCTGTCTGGCTACGACAATCTGGAGCTCATCGCTCAGATCAAGGGCGTTGCCACCCCCGAGGACATTCGCTCTGCCCTGCGGCTCGTGGGGCTCGATGCAGACGAAAAAAAGAAGTTCCGAGCATACTCGCTTGGGATGAAGCAACGTCTGGGGATAGCTGCGGCAATTATGGAGAAGCCGAAGCTGCTTGTTCTCGATGAGCCAACAAATGCCCTCGACGAAGCGGGCGTGGAAATGCTCAAGCGCGTTGTGGCGATGGCGGCCTCAACGGGTCGCGAGGTTATTCTGTCCAGCCATGACGGAGAGGTGCTCGAGGAGCTGGCCGATCGGGTTTACTGCATGCGCGACGGTGCCGTTGTGAACGTTCGGGAAAGGTCGTGAGCGCGATGAAGAAGACCCTGTGGACAAGAAGGGCGGTGCTTGCTCTTTTCGGCTGTGCTGCTACCGGCCTTGCGGGCATGAGGGTGAGCGTCGTTAACGGGAACCGGACGGTCATTCCTGAGAAATATTATGCGGAGGGCGAATGGCTCTCGATGGATGGGGCGTTTCTGGGTTCGAAGGATGTGGCGACTGACGGGTATTCGTTTTGCATAGACGGGGCAGAGCTGCTCACGCCGCGCGAGTATCTCAAGCGTGCGCATGATGATTATTCAAAATATGGCATCGTGGATACGAAAACGAAATTGAAGGACGCCGACATCACGTGTGTTATCGCCGTAAAGATGCGTGTCAGGAATAAGGACAATGTCGAAGGCGGAATCAAAACGTATGTTTGGCATTTGGTGCCGGAGTCTGCGCCAAACTATGACTTTGTGGTCAATACCGATCTGATAACGCAGGCAATGCCGGCTCTGGGCGGTTCTGCTGCGTTTGCTGTACAGGTTGGGGCGGAGAACGAGTTGCTCGTCCCATTCATGATGCGAAACACCAACGACTATTTCGAAGGTTACGAGACCGTCCGTTTTGAGAAGGCTTTTCCTGGGACTTATACGATGAAGATGACCGATCTGCCAGAGAGAAGGCTCTTAAGGTTTGAAGTGAAGTAACTCGAGAGCTAGGCAAAATGGGTCCATCGGTGGCACTCGCGCTCGATCCCAGGCGCCCTGGCCCGGAATGACGCGGGGCGAGGCGTCTTCGGTGTCGGCTGGCCTACCGCTTCTTCTTGTTCTTCTTCTGCTTGCGCTGCTTGCCCTTGGTCTCCTGGGGCTTGTCGCCCTGCTTGGCTTCGGCAGCGGCCTTTTCTGCCTTCATCTTCTTGCGTTTGGTCTCGATGCGGAGTTTTTTGTTGATGCGCGCCTTGAGGAAGGTGCCAAACTGCTCGGCATCGCCGCGGACAAAGGTGTCCTTAGGGATAGTCACACCCTGGTCGGCGAACATGGCTACAAAGATGCGCTCGCCGTCGAGTACGTGGTCGAGCTTTTCAAACGGGAAGAACTGCGACTTGCCGCTCTTGCCCCAGACCATCAGGCCGTCCTCGTTGGCGGCGACGCGGCGGTAGCGGCCGCCCATGGACTCGTCTGCCTCGACGGCTTCGATAAAGTCGCGCGCGAGCGTATGGTGCAGATTTTTGCTCCACCAGGCCAAAAAGGCGCCGAACACGATTAGCACGACGCCGAACTTGATCCAGCTGCCGCCGGCCACCAGCATGCCGATGCCGATGAGCGCGGCAATTGCCGCGGCGACATACAGCGAGCCGCGACGCCTGGGCGAGGCGACCAGGCGCGCAAAGTCGGTGACGAGGTCGTTTTCGTACTGATACTCGTTGAGGTACAGAATGCCGTCGTCGGCTGCGGCCTGCTCCTCGAGCGCGACCTCGACCTGGTCGGCTGCTTCGGAGGGAACGAGGTTGCTCTCTGCGTCTGCCATGCTCTTTGGACTCCTATCGCGGCGGGCTCGCCGTACGGGTTATTATGGAATGCAGTATGCCGTGCGACCGCATGGCCGCCGCGGCAACAAGACTCAGTATACCCGGGGGAGCACCCATGGAATCGTTGTACCGAAAGTATCGCCCGCTCACCTTCGACTCCGTGGTGGGCCAGCAGCATATCGTCTCGACGCTCGAGCACGCCATCACCGAGGGGCGCCTGTCCCACGCCTACCTGTTCTGCGGACCGCGCGGCACGGGCAAGACCACCATGGCGCGCATTCTGGCCAAGGCGCTGCTGTGCCGCAATGCCGAGGCGGCGCGCGCCGAGGGTGCAAGCGGCTGCATGCCCGACGGTACTTGCGAGGAGTGCGAGCTCATCGCCGAGGGCAACCACCCGGATGTCTACGAGCTCGATGCCGCAAGCCGTACCGGCGTGGACAACGTGCGCGAGGAGATCATCAACTCCGTTAACTTTGCCCCGGTGCGTGGCAAGTACAAGATCTATATCATCGACGAGGTCCACATGCTCACGACGGCGGCGTTCAACGCGCTGCTCAAGACGCTCGAGGAGCCGCCGGCGCACGTGATCTTTGTGCTGTGCACCACCGACCCGCAAAAGATTCTGGAGACAATCCTTTCGCGCTGCCAGCGCTTCGATTTCCACCGCATTGGTAACGAGGATATCGAGCGCCGCCTGGCATACGTGTGCGAGCAGGAGGGCTTCGACTACGACGATGAGGCGCTTGCCATCGTGGCGCGCCATGCCAAGGGCGGCATGCGCGACGCGCTTTCCACGCTGGAGCAGCTGAGCGTCTTCGGCAACGGCACCGTGCATGCGGACGATGCCCGCTCGCTTTTGGGCGAAGTTTCGGACCAGATTCTGGGCGAGTTTGCGCGCGCCATTGCCGATCGTGATGTCGCCGAGCTCTATGGGCTGATTCGCACGCAGGTCGAGGAAGGTAACGACCTGCTGGAACTGACGCGCGACCTGGTGGCGCACGTGCGCGACGTGTATGTTGCCTGCGTTGCCGGTGCCCGTGCCGAGTTGTTTGAGGGAGGCGCCGAGCAGGCCGAGGCGCTTGCAGCCGAGGCCGCTGCCTTTGGCGAGCATTCTGCCGACCGTTTGGCTCGCGTGCTGACGGTGCTCGACGATGCCGCGCTGGAGATGAGGGGTGCGAGCGACGTGCGCCTGGTGCTCGAGATCGCCTGTACCCGCCTGGCGCGTCCCGAGGCCGATTTAACGATTGAGGCATTGGCCGAGCGCGTGGCACGTCTGGAGGCCATGGTTGCCAACGGCGCCGTGCCGGCGAGCGTGGCCGCTGCTCAGGCCGCCGCGCCTGCAGCATCCGTACCCGCTGCTGCCCAACAGCCGACGCTCATTTCGGGCGCCCGTGCTGCCGCTCCGGCGGCATCCGCTGCCCCCGCTGCTACGTCCGCGCATCAGGGTGGCATGCCTTGGGACCGCGGCGCTGCTGTTCCGGCTGCCCAGCCTGCTCCCCGTTCTGCGTCCGTGTCAGCTTCCAAGTCTGCAGCGCCTGCACCTCAGCCTGCGCCGACGTCGACGCCTCAGCCCGTTGCTGCCCCCGCGCCTGCCACCGCTCCGGCACCTAAGCCCCAGTCCAACAATGCCGCCCAGGTTGCCGCCGCCGGTGCTGCCGAGACGCCCGCGGTCGAGGATGCCGGAGAGCTGCAGCGCAAATGGGCCGAGGTCGTCGAGCGTGTCAAGGCGCGTCAGGCTTCCTACGCAGGGCTTTTGCTCAACGCCCGCGCCACGGCCGACGACGGCTCCAAGCTCACCGTCTCGTTCCCCGCGGGCTCGACCTTTGCCATCAAGATGCTCGGTCGCGCCGATACGCAATCGGTGGTCCTGCCGACGGTCTGCGCAGTCTTCGGTCGTCGTACCGTCGACTATGTCTTGGATGGGGGTGGCACGCCGGCTCCTCAACATGAGGAGCATTCTCCATCTGCACGGGCTGCGGCATCTGCGGACCCGCAACCCGTGTCCTCGGCGGCCCCTGCATCCTCGAGCGCCAGCGCGCCGCAGCGGCAAGCGACACCGGTAGCGGCGTCGACCCCGTCGGCGCCTAAGCCCGCGGCGCCCAAACCGGCTGCTCCGACACCCGTGTCCAAGCCCGCCTCGCCCGCGCCCAAGTCGTCTGACCTAGGCAAAGCCCCCTGGCTACGCTCAGACAACCCCGCCGGCGCTCCTGCCACGGGTAAGCTCCCGACCGAGCCCGCACCCCGTGCGCCCGAGCGCTCGGCTGCCCCCAAGGCTCAGTCTGTCGCGCAGTCCGCGCCGTGGGAATCCGAGCAGGTGCCCTACGACGACGCCATGGTCGGCGGCTTTGCCGGCGATGCGAGCGGGGACGATCTTCCTCCGTTCGACGTGCCGGGTGCGGCGTCCGCGCCCAAGTCCGCTGCAGCTGCCCCCAAAGAGGGGGACGCCCCCGCTGCCCCTTGGGAGTCCAACCCCGGCGCCGGCAGCCCCTTCGGCCATCAGGGCGCAGCCCCGAGCATCCCGCAGACCGAGGACGAGGCCAAAGCCCTCATCCGCAACGTCTTCGGCCAGGCCACCATCTTCAAACCGGTGGAGTAGCTGCGCAGGCGGGTATACTGCTCAAGAAGAGGACCCCTTGTCCGGGCGCATCTGTATTTCGGACATGTGTAGTGTGGTGCCGCGTATGTCGCATTTGAGCAGACAGGTGCGTGACGGTCGGCCTAGGATGCTGAGGTCGATACGATACGTCGCATGGCTGTCCGTGTACTCGACTTGCTCGGCGTTAATGGTTGCTCCGATTGCCAAATAAACGCCTAGCTCGGCATCGACAATCTTGAAGTCCTTTATCTTGACCTTGAACTCTTGATAGAGGGACGGGCTGTTGTAGTAGACGGTTCGGGTTCCGTCGGTGCACTCATCGGTCGTCTCCCATTTGACGACGGGCTGGTCCGAGCTGGCTATCAGCAGTTCTGCTCCAAAAGCTATGGCATGGGTGATGACAACCAGCAATGCCCAGCCGACAAAGAGATAGAGAACCACATATGCAACGGGGTGTTTTGAGCGGATGTTTTGGAGCGCGTTGGGGGCATTCATGGGGCACCTCCAAATTACTATCTATGGCAATCAAATTATACCCTGCCGCCATGTGCGCCGCCTCGAGCAGCGGTTCGGCATTTAGCTATTTAGTGGCGCACATGAAATGCCGGATTCGGCTCTACTAGATTGAGTGTGCGATATTATGCAACCTTGCATAATTCGACCTTGCATAATCTTTGAGTGCGGTTTGTATTGGAGGACATGTATATCGACTGAGGTAACACGTCCGCCCCGCTCTCTCGCCGCGCGCCGTGGTACGATTTTTGAGTTTGAAAGTCCCGCCGTGCTCCGGCTGCCCTTGCAGCTCGGCGTGCGGCCGCACGTAAAGGAGCCATCATGGCCGGTATGAACATGCAGCAGATGATGAAGCAGGCTCGCAAGATGCAGGAGCAGCTTGCCGCCGCGCAGGAGAACCTCAAGTCCCAGACCGTCGACGCCTCTGCCGGCGGCGGCATGGTCAAGGTGACCGTTAACGGCGAGATGGAGCTCGTCAACCTCACCATCGATCCCGATGCCCTCGATCCCGAGGACGTCGATATGCTGCAGGACATGATCATGGCTGCCGTCAACGAGGCCGTCCGCGGCGTCAACGAGCTCGCCAACAAGCAGATGGGCGCCATCACCGGCGGCCTCAACATCCCGGGCATGCCGTTCTAAGACACGCATATATATGAGTGCGAATCACAGTCTGCAAAAACTGCTCGATGAGCTGGGCCGTCTGCCGGGCATTGGTCCCAAGTCGGCCCAGCGCATCGCCTATTACCTGTTGGAGGCTGACGCCGAGGAGGCCCGCCGCCTGGCCGAGGCCATCCTGGAGGTCAAGCAGGAGGTCCACTTTTGCAGCCGTTGCTTTAACTACGCCACGGCCGACGAGTGCTCCATCTGTCAGGATTCGATGCGCGACACCACTCGCATTTGCGTGGTGGGCGAGCCGCGCGATGTTCAGGCGATCGAGCGCACGGGCAGCTACCACGGTCTCTACCACGTATTGGGCGGCGTGATCAGTCCCATGGACAAGATTGGCCCCGAGCAGCTGCACATTCGCGAGCTGCTGGCACGCTTGGGCCACGAGGACATCCACGAGGTCATCATCGCCACCAACCCCAATATTGAGGGCGAGACCACGGCGAGCTATCTGGCCCGCACTATCAAGCCGCTGGGCGTCGAGGTATCGCGTCTGGCGAGCGGCCTGCCCGTGGGCGGCGACCTGGAGTATGCCGACGAGCTTACGCTTGGCCGCGCCATCGAGGCCCGTCGCACGATTTAGGTGGCGAGCCTGCCCCTGCCGTATGTTTTCCTCGCGACGCACGGGGTAGTCATAATTTTCCCGTGCGACTGTAAGTTTGTTGTGCAACAAAGATGCTTTGTATCCGCTTATCGCATGGATGCTTCCACTCGCATCCTTAATTTGCCCATTCGTTGCGCAACCTTTTGGGTTCGCTGATACACTCAAATATGGATTCGAATGAATGCGCCGCTCCCGAGCGGCGTGTTTTTGTTGGAGGAGAACGCATGCGGCCCGGTGGCACTCAGACAAAGCGCGGCGCCGCGGTGCGCATGCGGCGCCGACTGGGCTTGGCGCCGCGGGCGTACGCACTGCTGTCTTGCTCGCTGGTGCTGGTCATAGCTGGCGTTTCTGCCTATGGCATGACCGTGCCGTCCATGATGCAGGCGCATACCGCACGCGAACCGCGCGTGGGGCATGAGGTCAAAAGTGATCTGGGTACCACGACTGGATATGCTTGGGCAAGTGTGGTCGCGCATATTGTGTTTGGCACCGACGATGCGGACGGCGCCGAGGCTCCGGACAACGAAGTCACGCTTGCCAATGGCAAAACCATCGTGCTCACCAACACCAAGATCATCGATCGGTTGTCCAACAATAGCGTGGCGGCAACGGTGAATAAGGTCGAGCAGCAGAAGGAGCAGGACGCCCAACAGTCCGGAAAGCCCGGTAGCTCGGATACTTCTGGCTCCGGCTCGGATTCATCGAGTTCGGGCGGCGGCTCTGGGTCGGGTTCCTCTACCGGAGGGTCTGGAAACGGCGGCTCGACGGGCGGCAACACTGACAACGATGCAAACTCCGGTGGCCTTTCCGCTGCTGAAGAAGAGAGCATTCACAGTTGGCTTGTGACCAAGTACAACATGCTCGACGGCTATGTTTCCCGTGCCAATGACGTGGTCTCGACCTATAACTCTACGGGAGATCCCAGACCGTGCGACAGCCTGGTCGGGGAGATGTTTGTCATTCGAGCCGAGTTCGGTCGTCAGACATTCTCGCCCCGGTCAAAGTGGTATCAGCAGTATGCCAATCTGTGGGGCTGTTACACCAACTTATGTCAATGGGTCGGCCATTACGGCGATGATGACGTCGCGCTCGGTAACTTCAACAATAACGTGGCGGCGCTTGCCCTATGATGACCGATCTTGCATCCACCACACCACAATCGCTCGGTCGCGATCCCATGGTCGGCCTGCGCCTGGCGCGTGTCGACGGGTTTGAGCCGGCCATTGCGCTCGGTCAGGACGAACTGCCTGCCTATCTGCGTCGTTTTACGATACTGTTTGCCGACGATGCCACCATGCGCCGTGGCGGTATCGGCCGCGTGACGCGTGCTGTCAACGCCCAAGGCGAGGCCGTAGCACTCAAACAGCTCATCTTGCCGACGCGCGATGAGTTTGACGACGATGCCGCCCATGAGTCGCTGGTCGCCAAGTTCAAAGCGGCATTTCGCGAGGAATACGAATGTCATCGCGCCCTTTCGGGCCTTAAGGGCTTTCCCCGCCTCTATGGCTGGGGCGAGGTTGACGGTGTGCCTGCAATTGTCATGGAATGGGTCGAGGGCGAGACGCTCGCCCGCTTGCGCTCGCGACTCGCCGTGGACGATGCCGGACGCCTATCGCCGCTTGTGGCGGCGCGCTTGGGGCGCGACCTGTTCGACCTGCTCTGCCGCATGAGCCTGGTGGGGGAGGGCTTTGTCCATCGCGATATCTCGCCCGCTAATATTATGGTGCGTACGGCGCGTTTACCGCTTGACCGGCAGCTTGCCGAGGGCACCTTTGACCTGTGCCTGATCGACTTTGGCTCGTCGCTGGCGCTCGAGCCTGCGTCGGCCGTGGCCGGTACCGGCGGCAAGGCATCCTTTACCGAGCGCTATGCCACGCTGCGTCGCGCGACGGTGGCCTACGCTCCGCCCGAGATGCTCACCGACGATATTCCCGATCTGCGCGCTTTGCGTATGTCGCCGGCGATCGACGTCTATGCCGCGGCAAGCACGGTTTACGAGCTCATTGCCGGCGTCGCGCCATACGAAGCCGCGCCGAGCACTTCGGGCACCTCGGGTTCGCGCAAAAAGACGCGCGACATCGCGAGCCCCTACCGTCTCAAGATGGACACGCGGCCCGACTATCCCATTGGTGCCCATGCGCCCGGTTGTGATTTGACTCAGCTGCTTCGTCGTGAGCCCGATGTGGCGCTCGCCGCGGCCGAGCAGGCCCAGCAGCTAGGGCTTGAGCCGGATTCCGAAGAGCTACGCGATGCGCTGGCGTTTGTCGATGCCCAGCTGTTCGACGTGGTGATGGCCTGTCTGTCCAGCCATCAAAAAGATCGTCCCGAGCCGGCGGCGGTCGAGGCGGCGCTCTCAGCGTTTTGTGACCACTATGCGCAAAATGTCGGCCGTTCGCTCCGCGGCGAGCCGCTCACGCCGTGCCCCATGGATGCGTCCGGCCGCGCGGTTCGTCGCGCGCTGATGGTCGGCGCGACGGTCGCCTGTGGCGTGGTTTGGGCTGTGGTCGTGGTTTCGGCCGCGCTGCTGGCGTCGGGCGCCCGCGTGACGGCGACTTTGGGATCGCTCGTGTGGTCTGGGTCGCTACCGGGTATTATTGCCGCACTGGCGTTGGCGCTGCCCGGCATAGCCGGCGTTGCCGCGGGGGCACTTGCGCGTGATCGGCGCTCGGGGTTCCTGCAGGGTGTGCTTGCGCTTTCTGCCTGCGAGGTTCCGGTGCTGGTTGTGGCTGCATGTAGCGTTTTTTCCCAACGCGCCGTGATGGGCGGCCTTGTTGCCGCTCTGGTTGCAACCTATACGCTTACGTGGTTTTTGCTTGCGATGGGCTTTGCCTTTGAACTTCCCGTTTCGGCACCGCGACGCACAAAAGCCCAGATGGCGACTCCGCTTGCCGGCGGAGCCGCAGCTGCCCGTACTTTTGGCGGACCTGTCGAAGTATCGTCCGATTCTATTTCTACGACTAAGGAGGCCTAGGTCATGGCATCTCAAGTTGAGCTCACCCCATGCGGGGCCATGTTTGACATCTTTAAGCGCGCGGCGCATCTGAGCCATCTCGAGCTGTGCGGCTTGGTGCTTTCGTCCCGTCCGCTCGCCGACGGCCGCAGCCCGCAGAGCCGAGCCGCCGATCGCTCTTGGGTTTCCCGCTTTATCGTTCGCGCGCCGGTCGGCACGCTTCAGCAGCGCTACTTTGCCGAATACGGTACCTCGGCTGCGCGCATTATGTCGCAACTGGCCCTGCGCCAGCGAAATCCCATGGACTCCACGGCTGTGATCAATATGGTGTGCGGTCCTGCAGGTGAACCGATGGTACGCGCGCTCGAAGAGTGCCACCAGGACACGAATCTCTATCGCAACGCGCTCGATCGCCTGTCCCAGGCGGCGGAACTCATGCCCGCCGAGCGCGCCGAGGCCGTGCTGGTGCTGTTTGTCGCTGTCGGTTGTTCGGCGGATGTGCGGTCCTCGGTGAACTATGCCATCGACTACGCGCACGCGACCTGTGGCGGAGGCACCTCCACGCCGCGTTCGCTTGGCATGTCGATGACCGCGGGCGAACGCGAACCCGCCCCGGCGCACCCCTTGGGCTTGCTGCGCGTACAAAACAGTTTTGTCGTGAGCGCCCCGCGCTGGATTCAGCCGAGTGAGCAGGGTGTTGAGATTGGCGCGCTGGCCACTGGTGAGGGCGATATTACCGACGTCGGCGACGATGTCTCGGCCCGCCATGCCCATATCTGGTGCGATGCTCAAAATATCTGGCACGTCGAGGACTTGTCGTCCACCAACGGAACCGTGGTGGTAAACGGGGCCACGCGCGTCTGCATTCAGGTCGAGCCCGGCCGTTCCGCCCAACTCAATCCCGGCGACGAGCTCAAGCTCGGCGAATCCACTACCTACGCCATCCTCTTCGGTGCCCTTTAGCCAACCCTCAATAAGTTGCGATGAAATACGGACTGTTTAAGGCTCTGAGCAGCAAAAACAGTCCCTATTTCACCGCAACTGCCGTATGGTTCACGGGGGACATTTTGCTCGGCGCTGAGCATTCGATAGTCACCCGAGGTAAACCTTCACCCGTCCACCTATATTTGCCGAAATTACACTTGACGGCGGGGTACAATAAACCCGCATGCGGATTTCCGTTGCGGGCGCTTCCCATCGCCGGGGCGTGCCCGGGAGCATCCGGCATGCGGCCTTTGCGGCGCTCGGTCATGTGCAAGACGGGTAGCTGGGCCTGTGGAGCGCGTACAGCCGCCCCTTGCCTTGGCATGCCTTCTCTCCACGCCATGTACCTGCTGCTGAGCCTGCCTGCCAGATGATTGGAAGCAACAGCGAAAATCCCATCACGCCAACATCCCGGCGATCGCCGGGGCCTGTATACCTATATGAGAGGAGAGGGGTATATGGCGCGTAAGTTTAAGTCTATGGACGGCAACGAGGCGGCCGCATATGTTTCGTATGCGTACACCGAGGTAGCGGGAATCTATCCCATTACGCCGTCCAGCCCGATGGCCGACCATGTCGACCAGTGGGCGGCCCAGGGTCGCAAGAACATCTTCGGCACCCCGGTCAAGGTCGTCGAGATGGAGTCCGAGGCAGGTGCAGCCGGTACCGTTCACGGTTCGCTGGGTGCCGGTGCTCTGACCACCACCTACACGGCTTCTCAGGGTCTGCTCCTGATGATTCCGAACATGTACAAGATCGCGGGCGAGCAGCTCCCGGGCGTCTTCCACGTCTCCGCGCGTTGCGTCGCTTCCCACGCCCTGAACATCTTTGGCGATCACTCCGACGTCATGGCTTGTCGTCAGACCGGCTTCGCCATGCTCGCCGAGGGCAACGTCCAGGAGGTCATGGACCTCTCGCCGGTGGCTCACCTCGCCGCCATCGAGGGAAAGACCCCGTTCCTTAACTTCTTCGACGGCTTCCGCACCAGCCACGAGATCCAGAAGGTCGCCATGTGGGACTACAAGGATCTGGCCGAGATGTGCGACATGGACGCCGTCCAGGCTTTCCGCGACCACGCGCTCAACCCTGAGCACCCGCACACCCGCGGTAGCCACGAGAACGGCGATATCTTCTTCCAGAACCGTGAGGCCTGCAACAAGGTCTACGACGAGCTTCCCGCCGTCGTCGAGGGCTACATGAAGAAGATCAACGAGAAGCTCGGCACCGATTACGGCCTGTTCAACTACTACGGCGCTCCCGATGCCGATCGCGTCGTCGTGTGCATGGGCTCCTTCTGCGACGTGCTCGAGGAAGTCATCGACTACCTCAACGCTCACGGCGAGAAGGTCGGCCTGGTCAAGGTTCGTCTGTTCCGTCCGTTCTCCATCAAGCACTTCGTCGACGTTCTCCCCGAGACCGTCCAGAAGATCGCCGTCATGGACCGTACCAAGGAGCCGGGTTCCATCGGCGAGCCGCTCTACCAGGACGTCGTCTCCGCTCTCTACGAGGCCGGCAAGACGGGCATCAAGGTCGTCGGCGGCCGTTATGGCCTGGGCAGCAAGGACACGCCTCCCGCGTCCGCGTTCGCTGTCTTCGAGGAGCTCAAGAAGGACGAGCCCAAGCGCGAGTTCACCATCGGCATTGTCGATGACGTGACCAACCTGAGCCTGCCCGAGGCCGAGGATGCGCCCAACACCGCAGCCCCCGGCACCATCGAGTGCAAGTTCTGGGGTCTGGGTGGCGACGGTACCGTCGGCGCCAACAAGAACTCGATCAAGATCATCGGCGATCACACCGACAAGTACGTTCAGGCCTACTTCCAGTACGACTCCAAGAAGACCGGCGGCGTCACCGTTTCGCACCTGCGCTTTGGTGATTCCCCGATCCGTTCGCCGTACTACGTGACCAAGGCCGACTTTGTCGCCTGCCACAACCCCAGCTACATCGTCAAGGGCTTCAAGATGGTCCGCGACGTCAAGCCGGGTGGCACCTTCCTGGTCAACTGCCAGTGGAGCGACGAGGAGTTCGCCGAGCACATGCCCGCCGTGGCCAAGCGCTACATCGCGAACAACAACGTCAACGTCTACCTGATCGACGCTATCGACCTGGCCGCTAAGGTCGGCATGGGCAAGCGCACCAACACGGTGCTCCAGTCCGCCTTCTTCGCGCTGGCCAAGGTCCTGCCCGCCGAGGACGCCCTGCAGTACATGAAGGACGCGGCTACCAAGTCCTACATGAAGAAGGGCCAGGCTATCGTCGACGCCAACCACAAGGCCATCGATGCCGGCGCTACCGCCTTCCGTAAGTTCGAGGTTCCGGCCGACTGGGCTACCGCCGAGGATGCCGCTCCCGTCGAGCTCTCCGAGGAGACCAAGTCCGCTATCGCCCAGCAGGTCAAGAACCTGCTCGAGCCCATCGATCGCATGGACGGCGACAGCCTGCCTGTTTCCGCCTTCGTCGATTGCGCCGACGGCCAGTTTGAGCTGGGCGCCTCCGCATACGAGAAACGCGGCGTCGCCGTAGTCGTTCCCCACTGGGACGAGACCAAGTGCATCCAGTGCAACCAGTGCGCCTACGTGTGCCCGCATGCCACCATCCGTCCGTTCGCGATGACCGAGGACGAGGCTGCCGCCGCGCCCGAGGCTACCCGCACGCTCGACGCCATGGGCCCCAAGGCCAAGGGCATGAAGTTCACCATGGCTGTGTCCCCGCTCGACTGCATGGGCTGCACCAACTGCGTCAAGGTCTGCCCCAAGGGCGCCCTCGAGATGGTTCCCACCGAGCAGGAGATGGACCAGCAGCCCGTTTGGGACTACATGGTCGAGAACGTCTCCGAGAAGAAGGAGCTCATCGCGGCCAACGTCAAGGGCAGCCAGTTTAAGCAGCCCTACCTGGAGTTCTCCGGCTCCTGCGCCGGCTGCGCCGAGACCGCCTATGCACGTCTGGTGACCCAGGTCGCCGGCGACCGCATGTTCATTTCCAACGCCACCGGCTGCTCCTCCATTTGGGGCAACCCCGCTGCCACCGCTCCTTACTGCAAGGACAAGGACGGTCACGGCCCGGCGTGGAACAACTCCCTGTTCGAGGACAATGCCGAGCACGGTCTGGGCATGGCCGTTGGCTATGAGGCCGTTCAGCACAAGCTGATCGCCGCTACCCAGGACATCATCGCTGCCGATGGTCCGTCCGATGAGCTCAAGGCCGCCGGCCAGGCTTGGATCGACTCCGTCAACGACGCCGAGGCCTCCAAGACCGCTGCCGCTGCCTACGTTGCCGAGCTCGAGAAGTGCGGCTGCGACGCTTCCAAGGCGATCCTCGCCGACAAGGCTTACCTCACCAAGAAGTCCTTCTGGATCTTCGGCGGCGACGGCTGGGCCTACGACATCGGCTTCGGTGGCCTGGACCACGTCCTGGCTTCCGGCCACAACGTCAACGTCTTCGTCTTCGACACCGAGGTCTACTCCAACACCGGCGGTCAGGCCTCCAAGGCCTCGAACCTGGGCCAGGTCGCTCAGTTCGCCGCTGCCGGTAAGGTGACCAAGAAGAAGTCTCTGGCCGAGATTGCCATGAGCTACGGCTACGTCTACGTGGCGCAGGTCGCCATGGGCGCCAACCCGGCTCAGACCCTCAAGGCCATTCACGAGGCCGAGGCCTACGACGGCCCGTCCCTCATCATCGGCTACAGCCCCTGCGAGATGCACTCCATCAAGAAGGGCGGCATGCAGAACTGCCAGGCCGAGATGAAGAAGGCTGTCGAGTGCGGTTACTGGAACCTCTTCCGCTTCAACCCCGAGGCTGCTGCCGGCAAGAAGTTCTCGCTCGATTCCAAGGAGCCCGCGGGCGGTTATCAGGAGTTCCTGATGAACGAGGCCCGTTACGCTTCGCTGACGCGTTCCTTCCCCGAGCGCGCCGAGGAGCTCTTCAAGGAGAATGAGCAGGCTGCTATGGACCGCTATCAGCACCTGCTGAAGCTCAAAACGGTGTATAACGAGGCCTAGGTCTCCCACCGCAGGATCTGAGGGCTGACCTTCGCGGACGTCCTCGGACATGAAAGAACCCCCGCTGCGCACTACGTGCGGCGGGGGTTCTTTCGTCCTGCGGAGTGTCCGCGAAGGTCAGCCCTCAGATCCTGCTACGACTACGTCCTCGGATTGTGTGGGCGGATGAAGGACGTAGTTGGCGGGTATTCCGTCCCTTTCGCTGTTTCGCGGCTTTGCCGCGAAACCTCGCGCCACTTTGGGGATGGATGGGGGACTTGGCTGTTGCCGCCTTTTCGGAGCTCTTCTTTATTCCTTATGCTGGATGAAAAGCCCCTTGTTTTTGCAGGGGTGCATACTCGACTTATATGTGCATAGAATCTCGTATAGTGCGAGTAAGATATTGCGCTGTCTGTTTTGTGTTTAGCAGAGATGTAGTTTGCATAATCCGACATAATCCTCGCTTCATTTAAATAAAGTCGCACGTAAATGGCGTAAACATATCTGAACTGGGGTTCTGTACGC